>CAWBTF010000033.1:0-234768 GCA_963791595.1 uncultured beta proteobacterium
GCCGAAGGCCGTCAGAGCACGAAGTCTCCGGCCACGACTGGCGTGAGGTAGCCCTGCAACAGGATCTCGGCGTCGACGTCATTGCTGAGGTCGTTGTCGAGTTGAATAAGCGTCGAATCGACGCCAACGGCACCACCGGTGTCCACCTGCACGGCGCGCACCTGGTTGGTGGCGGTTGTTCCGAAGGCACCACCCCCTGCAACGAAGGCAAACGTTCCTGCGATCGCGCTCAGGTCGATCACCTCCCCCGTTGCGTTGAAGTCGGTGATGATGTCCCGTGCGCCAACGCCGACGCCCGGTCGCCATCGTCGAAGATGAAGAAGTCGATGCCGCCTCCTCCGCTCATGGTGTCGACTCCCGCATCGCCATCGATATCGTCGTCGCCGTCACTGCCCAGAATGACGTTGGCTGCCGCATTGCCCGTGAGAGTGGAGTGTCGCAGCGGCGACGCCGTTGGTCTTGGTCAGGTTCTCCAAGCCGGCGCCCAACGTATAGACAGCGAGTGTGGTCTGCACCGTATCGATGCCGGAAGCATCGATGATCACGTCGAGGGCCTGCGCCACCACGTAGGTGTCGTTGCCCGCTCCGCCATCCATCGTGTCGTTGCCTCCGCCGCCGTTGATCGTGTCGTCGCCGCCATCACTTCTAAGCGTATCGCCGCTGGCCGCGCCGTTCAGCACGTCCTGTCCCGCCGTGCCGTTGGCGCCGACGCCATCGAATACGGTTGCGGAGGAGGTGTCGACGCCCGCGGTACCGGCAAAGTTGTTGCCGACGACCGTGGTCGCCAACGACGTGACCTGCTCGGCGTTGCCCGCACCGTCGGTGAACGAAACCCGAAGACTCAGTGTCGTGTTGACTTGAGCCGCTTGAGGGGCGTGAAGTCCGCATCGTCGGTTGCGTCGGCACCGGCGATCGCGACACCGTTGGACAGCCATTGGTAGCTGAACGTGCCAAGCCCATTGCCGTCGGCAATGCCTGCTGTGTTCGCGGTGACTTGCGCCAATTCTGTGGGCGTCGTGTCATTGATCACCGGTGCGCCGGTGGCTGGATTGTTGACAATGAACGGCGTCACGTTCGACGTTGCGGCCGAGGTGCGCGTCTCCGGGTTGCCGTCAAGGTCGGTGAACGAAACTCGCACGCTCAGCGGGGTGTTCACCTGCAGAATGTTCGGCGTGAACGTCTGCGCGGTCGCCCCGACAATCAGGTTCGCCCCGGAGAACCACTGGAAGCTGAACGCCGCGGCGCTGCCGGGCAGGCCATTCGGGTCGGTGATGGCGAACGGGTTCGCCGTCAACGTCTGGCCCTGGGTCGGCGTCGTGTCGCTGATCGTCGGTGCCGCGGCGGCCGGCGTGTTCAGCGGCGGCCCGGAGAGCACGACGGTGCCATCGGTGAACTGCAGCCGCTCGATGCCGCGCAGCGTGTCGATGCCGTCGTCGATCGCCGCCACGGTCGGGGTCGTATGCGTCACGGTGACCACGCCACCGACGTTGTTGACGGTGTAGGCCGCAGCCACATCGCGGAACACCGCCACGTCGACATCCTGAAGCGCATCGTTGCCGACGGTCGTCACCTCGCGGAAGATCTGCAACTGGCCCGGGTTGATCGTGCCGGCGAACATCGCAGCCTGCAAGGTCAAGCCCGCAGCCGTGCCGGCAAGCGCACCGGTCTTGTTCGCGATCACCGCACCCATCTTGTCGGCTTGCCCGATCACCGCGCCCGTGCCGTCGAGATTGGCGTGGATGTTGATGCGCACATTCAACCAGCGGTCGCCGTCGATGATGTCGTTGCCGCCGCGGCCTTCGATCGTGTCGCTGCCGTCACCGCCGAGGATGATGTTGCCGGCGTCGAACGAGGTGGCGCCGACCGGCAGGATTGCTGCCAGGCCGTTGATCCGGGCGATGCCGGCGGCATCCAGCGAGTTGGTGAAGCCCGACGTGGCGTCGATCGCGCTGAGTTCGACCACCGTCGCGTTGGTACCGCGCAGCACGTCGTTGAACCTCCAGCCCGACAGGCCCTCGGTCAGGTCGAAGCGGTCGCGCAGTGCGTCCGGCCCCGGTGCGGGCGGCAGCAGGCCGGTGAAGAACATGTCGGCGTTGACGCCGCTGGTGTCGCCCTTGTACGTGACCCAGTCGAAGCCCAGCATGCCTTCGTGGCGCTCGGTGCCGCCATCGCTGACCATGATGTCGTCGCCCGACTCGCTGTCGTAGTCGTCGTTGCCGCCGCCGCCCATGATGACGTCGTGGCCGACGACGCGGCTCGCCTGGAACGGGTCGCCCATGTCGCCTTGCAGCAGGTCGGCCTGCGCACCGCCTTCGATCCAGTCGTTGCCTTCGTTGCCGAACACGGTGTCGGTGGCGTCGCCGCCGAGGATGAAGTCGTCGTCACGGCCACCGAAGCTTTCTTTCGGGTCGAAGCCGTGCGTGACGAAGTCCTTGCCGGCACCGGCCAGGATCAGGTCGCCCAGGCCCGGGCCGGCGTTGATGGTGTCGTTGCCGTTGCCGCCCTTGATGTTGTCGATGCCGTTCAGGTCGGTGATGATGTCGTCGCCGTCGCCGCCGATCAGGAAGTCGTTGCCGTCGCCACCTTCGAGGCGGTCGTTGCCGGCGTCGCCGTGCAGCGTGTCGTCGCCTTCGCTGGCGCGCAGGTTGTCATTGCCAGCGGTGCCGCCCATCACGATGTGCTGGTCGCCGGTGTAGCGAATCTGGCTGCCGACACGCACGAAGGCTGGCGCTCCCAGATGGTTCAGCATCGTCGCTTCGTTCTGGTCCAGCGTGGTGGGGTCGTCCAGGATCGCCCCGGTTGTTCCCATGTTGCCCGTTTCGACAGTGAACGCGGGCGTCGAGAACACGTCACCCGGCAGGTGCCGAACGCCAAGATTGCGCTCGATGATCGACGCGAACGAGTTGCCTTCCAGCTCGGTGAGGAAGTTCAAGCCGGCGGTGCGGCTCAGGTAGTAGAAGCGATCGTGGTCTTGCAGCGCCTCCATCTGGACTTCGAACACGAAGTTGAAGGTCGAACCGAGCAAGCCGCCGAACACGAGTTGTTTCTCGGCCAGGCCGCCGAGCCAGAAATCGACGTCGTTCAGGCCGCTCGTCGCGGCCGGGCTGTTCATGAACACTCCGCCGTCGGAACCGTTGATCAGCAGCTGCGCCGCGGCACGCTTGGCGGCCATTGTTGCCGCGCCGGTGATGCTCGCGTGAGTGCCATACGCGGCCACGAAGTTCACGAGCGACTCGCTGTGCTTCAGGTTCAGGCCGAAGTCGACCCAGTTCACATAGGGCACGAGCGCGTCGTTGCCGGTCGCCTCGTTGAACATGCGGCGTGCTTCGTTCAGCCCGGGAATGCCGGTGTCGCGGCCGCGCGCCATGTTGACGGCGGCCAGGTCGAGCGGCAGGCCGACCAGATTGTTGCGCAGCGCGCCGGTGACGAACTCGTCGAGCTCATTGCCGACTTGTTTGGCCATGCCGCGCACGATGACGGCAGCGTCTGCCAGGGCATTTCCCGCGCTGCTTGCCTCGAACTCCACCGGGTTCAGGAAGGCCTCGATCAGGCCGATGGGCGTGGACACGCCGTTCACGTCGATGCGATCGACGGTCTCGGTCAACATCGAGTGGCCAAACCGATACACGACGTGCGCGAACTCGGCCATGATCGCCGGGTTGATGCTGTTGTCGTAGCCGGCAAACAGGTTCACTTCAGGCTGGACCTTGCGTGCAAACTCCTCAAAGGCCAAGTGCTGATACTGCATTTCGGTGCCGAAGCGGGCCGCCTGGAACAGGCGTGCGCCGTCCCAGCTCAGCTCCGGAATCGCGGCCACGCTGGCCGGCACGGCGGCGACGTTGGTGACCAGCCACTCGTTCAGGAACGCGACCGCCGCAGCCTGTGTCGAGCCCGAGGCCAGCATCGCTTGCGCGTCGGCCACGGCCACTTCCTTGATGTGCTGCACGAGGCGGTTGTGCTCGGCGTGGAAGATCGTGTGAACCGTGGTCAGGCCGATGTTCTCGTTGCCGCGGCCGTCGCCGGTGATGAAGTGGCGGTCGAGAAGTTCGTTGTCGTAGCGGCCGGCTTCCGGGGCGCTGTTGGGCACGAGGTCGGTGTCGGGCAGCAGGCCGGCTCGTGGCACCGCGTTGTGCGCAATATCGTCGAGGAAGGCGTGGCCGGTCTTCAGCGAGCCGGTGGTGCTGACCGGCGCGCCGGGAGTGCCCGAAACGAAAATGCCGCCTGGCATCGCCAACAGCGCCATTCCCGTTGTCGGGTGCGGGATGAAGTTGCCATAGGCATCGGTCATGACCACCGGCACATTGCCGATGTCGGCGTCGGTCAGCTGGATGCCGAGCATCAGCGCCTGCGTCTTGACTTCGGCCCAGTTGCCGATGCCGCCGGTCGCGCCGTCGATCAGCCGGCCGGTCGGGACCGGATGCCCGGCGCCGTTGTTGGCGTACTCGCGCAGGAACACCTGATGCGAGGGGTGCGAGGTGTAGGTCTGGTTCTGGTCGATGAACGGCGTGGTCTGGTTGACGCTGTCGCGGATGTCGTCGCGGGTGCCCAGCAGCCCGTCAGCGCCGGGATGCGTTGCAACCACCGACGTGCGCGACACCATCATGAAGTCGTTGACGCCGGAAATCACCTGGTCATTCGTCAGCGGGTTGCCGTCGGGGCCGACAGTGCGCAAGGGGTCGTCGGCAGCGAGATGCATCACGACCGTTCCGCTGCCGCCCTTGTTGACGAGGTCCAGGCCATGGTCGAAGAATTGGCCGAACAGCGTGAACCAGGAGTTGTACGGCGCAGACAGGCCGGTATCGGGGGCGACGTTGGGAATGAAGAAGGAGTCGCTTCCCGGAACCGGCAAGGCACCTGCCCCGGCGGCTGCAACCGCGGCGGGGTTGTTCGGCGACTGGTCGACGACCAGATTGCTTGCCAGGCGCGGCTGGGTGTCAAAGACAAAGCCGCTGGTTTGCAGGTAGTCGGTGGCGCTGCCGATGACTTGCACGTCTGGTGCCGGGCCGTTCAGATCCATCGTCACGGGAGTGCCGGGGCGAAGAATGGGGGCCAGCAGCCGCGGAAACACCTGGTCGGCGGCGCCGAAATTCTGCTGCCCCGGAAGCAGGTTGTTGAACGTGCCGTCGACGCGCCGAACGCCGTGGGGCAGCAGCGGGTCTTCGACAAGGGTGTTCAAGTCGACACCGGCGGCGTTCTGCTCGCCGATGCGGATCTGGGCAAGGATGAAGTCAAGGTCGGACCGAATCATGGTGGTCATTGCGTAGCTCCCGTGGATTGAATGAATTGCCCGGCGTGGGGCGTGCGTTGAAAGTGCTTAAAGATTGCCAAAACCGTTCTCCAGGATCGAAAGCAATCCATTCGCGACTCGCTCCTCATGGAAGAAGATCGTGATGAATGTCTTGAATCGCCGAGGCCGACTTTCCGCCGAAAGGTTTGCTTAAGCCATCCCAACTGCTAGGGGGGCGGTTGCCCGCGGGTCGAAAGCAAGTGCAGAAGAATGTGCAATACAAACCGAATAAACGGATGATGAAAGTGTGCGAGTGGTATAGGTGAAAGATCTGCTCGAAACGGAACAGCAACTGCAATGTCTAAAGCTCAGAGATGGCTGCGTCGATGTTCGCCGTGTCCCCCCGATCGGGGGGCAGGCGAAGGCGCGAGCCCGTGCTGTCTTCAGGAGCCAGGGGTTTGCTTAGAGCCGCAGGCGCTTCGCCGCAAGGGCGTGCAGCGATCACTTGCGTGCGGCTGCTGCCTGTGACTGGCCAAGCGCAAAGCGGGCGCCCGCCGCGGTGCGCGGCGGGCGCCCGAGGGCTGCGGCTTCAGCGGATCTGGATCGCCGAGGTGATGAGCACGTTCGGGTTCGGCCAGCAGCTCTGGCCAAAGTCGCGTTCCCCGGCGAGCGTGCAGCCGCGCGTTGCGACCGCCTGGACGACGTCAATTCCCGAGCTCACATGGCCGAACACGGCGTAACCCGCGCTCGTCGCGCTCGGGTCGAGGTGCGGGTTGTCGACGTCGTTGATGTAGAACTGGGCTTGGGCTGAATTTGGCGCGGCGGTCCGCGCCATGGCGATCGTCCACTGCCTGTTGGACAGGCCCTTGTTCACTTCGAGCGCGATCGGCGCGCGCGCCGGGGTTCGAATTTGCGGCGCCCCACCCGCCGCGGGCAGTTCGTAGCCGCCACCCTGCGCCACGAAATCGGCATACACCCGATGGAACAGCGTGCCGTTGTAGTGCCCGCCGGTGACGTAGGCGAGGAAGTTGTTGACCGTTGTCGGTGTCAGCGACGAATCGGCGGCGAGCGTGACGATGAACTCGCCCTGCACACCCGCGCCGCCGTCGACGGTGACCTTCACCTGCGGCGGCAGGTTGACGTTGAAGGTGTCGGTGGCGAGTGTCGTGCCGTCGCTCGTGCGTTTCACCGTGACTTGGCCCGCGCCAGCGGCGGCGCCGCTGCACTGGTAATACGCCGTGGTCGCGCTGCTCGCCAGCGGCGCCGCCGTGCCGCGCGACATGGTGGCACACGCGGGAGTGCTCACGTCCAGACCCTGATCAAGGTTGGTTCCGTTGATCGTGACGGTCACGGTCTGCGTGTAGTTGACGACCGCAGCGTTGGCTGAAGTGACTGTGGGTTGGGAGGTGGGGTCGGCGCTACCACACCACCACCGCCACCGCCGCCGCATGCGGCCAGCCCGCAGGCGCTGGCGAGCGCCAGCGGCCACAGCGTCGCGGCGCGTGAGATCGGGTTTTGCGGAAAGCGTGGCGCAGTCGAATCGATCATTGGGTGTCCCGTTGAATGGTTGCTTAAGCAGACCCGGCAATCGACAGCCAGGCGATAGCGGCAATCTAGGGGGGATGCCGGAGCGACGCACTCCCATACGTGTGGGGCAGCGTGTGGACAACGCCACGCAGCCACTCGATCAAGGGGGTGTGGGAGTGCCCCCCTAGAACATAGGCCGGCGCTGCACCAACTCGGCTTGTCCTGAACTTTGATGCCAACTATGCTTCGACGGGGCCTTAATGCTGAATAAATCGTTCAGGTTTCGGGCAAGAACAAGGGAGAGAAAAGATGAGCCGATGGAAGCCTTGGGTGGCTGGGGTGGGGTTGTGCGCGATTGCGACAGCGGCGGCCGCGCTGGACACAATCACGTTTGGGGAAGTCAAGTTCCTCCATCTTGACCTTCCGACGTTTGACGCCACCGAAAAGTTGTCAACCTTCTATGCCAGCAGTGGTGTGACTTTCGCTGGCGCCCAGGCTTTGCGGGACGGGTTCGATACTCCTGCGGCGGACTACTTTGACCAGAACGTTGAGCTAGAAGTCAACCTTAACGGTCCTAAGCCCACTCGTAACGAAAGGGCGTTCGACAGAGAAGATGGCACTGTGATGGTGTTCAGTTTGGCGGCCCAGCTAGGCAGCAGCAACACTGCTGCCGGCGTTTTCAGCTTCCAGTCGGCGCTCCTCGATATATCCTTCAGCTACTCTTCGTCGGCCGACATCCAGTTTCGGGCCTTCAGCGGGGCGACGGCTGTTGGCGGTCCGCAGTCGCTTGCTGTAAACAATGCTTTGGACGGATCCCCAGCGTGCAGTGACTACGTGACCGGCACGTATTGCCAATGGTCAGTGACGACGCTTTCCTTCGCGGCCGGTGCCAACGTCACCTCATTGGAGTTCTACACGGGTACACAGTACACGACGCTCATCGACGACGTGAAGATCAACATGGCTACGAGTGTTCCCGAGCCCTCGACCTACGCCTTGATGGCCCTCGGCCTCGCAGCCGTCGCACTTGGGTCGCGGCGGCGCAGGGAGCGTGTCGCTTCGGCGTGATCCCTGCGTCCGCGGGGGGTGCCGGGTGCACCCCCGCCGAGCGTTAACTTCGCACGCTGGTCCGCGCATGAGCTGTGTTTCACTGCCTTGGCTGAAACTGAACCTGGGCAGGGAATTCCATGAACTCGAACTCGATCCGGCGAGCCGCGCTCGCGATTCTGGTGGCAGCGGGCATGGTCGCCTTCAGCGGATGCGGCGGAGGTGGAGGGGGTGGAGGGGGATCGGAGCCCGCGCCCACCGGGCCCTACGCGATCGGCGGCTCGGTCTCGGGTCTGGCGGGCACGGTCGTGCTGCAGAACAACGATGCCGACGATCTGGGCGTCACGGCGAGTGGCCCCTTCGCATTTGCGACACGGGTGACAGCCTACGCGGTCACGGTTTCGGCACAGCCGGAAGGCCAGACTTGCAGCGTCGCCAATGGCGACGGCACCGCCACCGCGGCAGTGAGCAATGTGATCGTGACCTGCACGACGAACCCGGTCATCAACTACACGATCGGCGGCGCGGTCAGTGGGCTCGTGGGCAGCGTCGTGTTGCGCAACAACGGCAGCGATGACCTCAGCCTCAGTGCCGACGGCGGCTTCGAGTTCATCACGCCGACGTCCGCGTATGCAGTGACCGTGCTGACCCAACCCGCAGGCCAGGTCTGCTCGGTGAGCCATGGCAGCGGCAAGTCAGGCTCGCCCGTCACCGACGTGGCCGTGAATTGCGCCAACGTTTCGGGGTCCATCGCTCTTCTCGCGGGCAATCTCGGCGGCGCGGGCAGCGCCGACGGTAACGGCACGGCGGCGAGCTTCAACGGCCCGCAGGGCGTGGCCACCGACAGCGCCGGCAACGTGTACCTGGCCGACGGCGGCAACCAGACGATTCGGAGAATCACGCCGGCGGGCGTGGTCACCACATTCGCCGGGTCCGCCGGGTTGGCGGGCAGCTCCAACGGCCTGGGTGGCGCAGCGCGATTCTCGAATTCGCAAGGCATTGCCGTGGACGGTGCCGGCAACGTGTTCGTGGCCGATACCGGCAACCACACGATCCGCAAGATCACGCCGGCCGGCGTGGTCAGCCGGCTTGCCGGCTTCCCGGGATTGAGCGGCAGCGTCGACGGCTTCGACGAAGCCGCTCGCTTCAACCTGCCCACCGGATTGACGACGGACGGCGCAGGCAACGTCTTCGTTGCCGACCGTGGCAATCACGTCATTCGCAGAATCGCCCCGGACGGCAGCGTGACCACGCTGGCCGGCAGCGCGGGCAGCTCGGGTTCAGGCGACGGCGACGGCGCCGCAGCGCGCTTCAACGGCCCCCATGGCGTGGTCGCGGACGGTGCAGGGAATCTGTTCGTGAGCGACACGGGCAACCACACGGTGCGCAAGATCGTCATCGCCACCGGTACCGTGAGCACGTTCGCCGGCTCGGCCTCAGAGGGCGCTTTCCTCGACGGCGTGGGACCGGCGGCGCGCTTCAACAGCCCGGCCGGATTGGGCATCGATGGCACCGGCAACGTCTACGTCACTGACTTCGACAGCCATGTGGTTCGCAAGATCACGCCTGGCGCCGATGTGACCACGCTGGCAGGTTCGGCTGGGTTGAACGGTACGGCCGACGCTTCCGGGTCGGCAGCTCGCTTCTATCGCCCGTTTGGCGTGGCCATCGACGCGCTGGGCAACGCCTATGTCGCCGATACCGGCAACAGCCTGGTCCGAAAGGTCGTCATATCCACGTCAGCGGTGAGCACCCTCGCAGGCTCGGTGGCGATTGGCGGCAATGCCGATGGGGCCGGGGAACTGGCACGCTTCCTCAGCGCTTCCGGGGTGACCACCGACAGCCTGGGCAACGTCTATGTGGCCGACCGGCTCGACCACACCATTCGCAAAGTAACAGCCGCCGGCGTGGTGACCACCTTTGCCGGCTCGCCGGGAACAAGCGGCAGTGACGATGGCACCGGTACGGCGGCGCTGTTTTCTTCGCCGGTCGGATTGGCCGCCGACAGCCTTGACAACATCTATGTCGCCGACCGTGCCAACCACGTCATTCGCAGAATCAGCCCGGCCGGCGTGGTGACGACGATCGCCGGGTCCGCGGGCCAGTCAGGAAGTACCGACGCCTCGGGCTCGGCGGCGCGCTTCCAATTGCCCGAAGGCGTGGCGGTCGACGCGGCCGGCAACGTCTACGTGGCCGACACCGGCAATCACATCATTCGCCGCATCGACACCGCCGGAACCGTGAGCACGCTGGCCGGCCTGGCCGGCGACGCAAGCTTCGCGAACGGCACCGGATCGGCAGCACGCTTCAGCGCGCCGCTGGGCATCACCGTCAACAGTCTGGGCGACGTGTTCGTGAGCGACACCAGCGACACGGTACGCAGCATTACCGCTGCGGGCGTCGTGAGCACCTTTGCCGGCGCGCCGCAAAGCCCTGGCAGCGTTGACGGTGCAGCATCCACGGCGCGCTTCAACCGGCCGGTCTCGATTGCCACCGACAGCGCTGACAACCTCTACGTCGTCGACCAGAACAATCACACGGTTCGGAGAATCACGCCTGCGGGCGTGGTGGCGACGATCGTCGGGGTGGCCGGGCAGAGCGGCTTTGCCGCCGGCGCGCTGCCAGCAACGCTGCGGGCACCTGTGGGTGTCACGATGCGGGGCACGACGATGATGATCACGATGCCGAACGGCGTGGCCATCGTGCAAGGCCTTTGAAGGCGTGTTGATGCGGATTGGCGTTACCTCGATACGAAGTCTCATTCCGGGGTAGGTTGGTTCTCCGGGCCACGCTCGCCGCCACGGCCACGAGCTTGATGATCTGGCGGCGTTGCAGATGCCGCAACTCCGGCAGGAGCTCATCGTCCAGTGTCTTGAGCACGCCCAGGATGCTGCGCGCGGCCCGCTTGGGCGCTTGCTCCAGGCGATTGGACTCGCCCACCCGCATGTCCACGAGTTGCCCGCGCCGCGTCATCGGCACGGCCGACTCCTGGCACCACTCGTCCAGTGAACCGTCCCTGCTTCTGAGGAGGCTTTCTCGTTTGAGAAGATGGAGCCACGCTGCGGAGGCCCACCGAAGTTCTCCGCCAATGCCCACTGGCATTCTTCTATTCGATTCCTGAACTTGCCTGCGCCAGATCGAGCCCCAAAAGGGCAAAGCCCGCGGGCGCTGCGCGCCTCGCGGGCTGTGGGACTGTGCGAACGCCGAGTCTGCCTGCGGACTACCTCTCGCGGAACGCACTCTCCCGCACCGCGATCACCGGCTTCATCAGGTACGACAGCACCGTCTTCGACGCCGGTCACGATGTCCACCTGCGCCTGCATGCCCGACATGATGGGCAGCTTCTTGTCGAGGTTCTCGAACATCGTGCGGTCGGTCTGCACGCGCACCAGTGAAGAACGACTCGCCGCGCTCGTTGGTGATCGCGTCCGGGCTGATCTGCACCACCTTGCCGGGCATCGCGCCGAACAGCGAATAGTCGTACGCGGTGAGCTTCACGCGCGCGATCTGGCCGACGAGCACGAAGCCGATGTCTTTCGGGTTGATCATCGCTTCGACAATCAGCGGGTCGTCGGCGGGCACGAGCTCGACCAGCGGCTCGCCCGGCTTGGCGACGCCGCCGACAGTGTTGACGAAGACGCGGTTCACGATGCCGCGCACCGGCGCCTTGAGTTCGGTGCGCTCGACGCGGTCTTCGAGCGCGGGCATGCCCTGCTCGAGCGCGCGCAGGTCCGTGGTGGCGCGGTTCAGTTCTTCGCGCGCCTGGGTGCGGAACTGCTTTTGCACGCTGCTCGGCGCGCGCGCTTGCGCTTCGATGATCGCCTGCTGCGCGCGCGGGATCACCGCCTTGGCGGACGACAGGCGGCCTTCGGTCTCGGAGATCGCGCGGTCCAGGCGCACGAGTTCGATGCGCGGCTCCAGGCCTTGCGACGACGAGCTTTTCCATGATCACGCGCTCCTCGCGCGCGCCGCTCAAGGCGACTGTTCGGCGGTGGCCATCACGATGCGCGCCTCTTCCACTTCCTTGGTGCGCTGCTCGATCTGCGCTTCGAACATCACCGCCTGCATCGCCTGCTCGGACTGCCGGCCCTCGAACGACGCCAGCTCGACCTTCACGAACTCCGGGCTCTCGCGCTTCAGCTCGGCGGGAAACTTCGGCTCGCCGCCTTCGGTCTCGGCCTGCAGGCGCACGCGCCGCGCCTGCAGCGCCAGCGTCTGCTGGCGCCGTGTTGCGAACTCGCCGCCGGCCTAGCGTGGGGCTGAGCGAGACGAGCAAGCGTGCCGGCCTCGACCGACTGGCCCTGCGTGACGTGAATGCCTTGCACCAGGCCGCCTTCCAGGCTCTGCATCAACTGCACGCGCGCCGAAGGGATGACCTTGCCCATCGCCTGCGCCACGGTGTCGACTTCCGAGACTCCGGCCCAGCCGACGAGCGCGGCGAACGTGGCGCCGATGGCGAACAGCAGGATGCTCGAAGCGCGGCTGATCTCGCCCATGCGCGAAGCCTCGCGAAATGCTCTCGAAGGCGCGCGGCTTGCGGGTGGGCTTGACGGCGGGTTTCATGGGTGTGAGCATCGGCTGGGTTGAGTCGGGCGTTTGCGGCGCGGCGGCTGCGGCGTCCGGTGTTCCGGTGGGCTTCATGATGCTGCTCCTTCGGCGGCGACGGCGGTACTGCGGCGACGCGCATGACTTTCTCTTTCGGGCCTTGCGCGACGATCTTGCCGCGGTCGAGCACGATCACCTTGTCCACCAGCTCCAGCATCGACGGCTTGTGCGTGATCAGCACCAGCGTCTTGCCCTGCGTCGCGAACTTGAGCTGCGTGAGCAACTGGCGCTCGGCGGTCGGGTCCATCGCGCTCGTCGGTTCGTCGAGGATGAGCATCGGTGCGTCGCCGATCAGCGCGCGCGCGATCGCCACCGCCTGGCGCTGCCCGCCCGACAGCCCTTCGCCATGTTCGCCGATCTTCAATTGGTAGCCTTCCGGGTGCAGGCTCGCGAACTCCTGCACGCCGGCGAGCTCGGCGGCGCGCATCACCTGCTCATCGGTCGGCCGGTTCGCGCCGAGCGCGATGTTCTGGCGCAGCGTGCCCGTCATCAGCCAGATGTCCTGCAGCACCGAGCCGATGTTGCGGCGCAGGTCGGCCGGGTCGATCTGGCGGATGTCGTGGCCGCCGATCAGCAGCTTGCCTTCGTCGGGCGGGTACATGCCGAGCAGCAGTTTCGTGAGCGTCGACTTGCCCGAGCCGACGCGGCCGATGATCGCGACGCGCTCGCCGGGTTCGATGCGCAGCGTGACCTTGTCCAGGATCGGCATTTGCTGGCCGGGGTAGCGGAAGCTCACCTCGCTCAATTCGATCGAGCCGCGCAGCCGGCTGTACGCCAGGCGCGGCTGGCCCGGCACATGTTCGCGCGGCATCGCCATCACCTGCGCACAGCGCCTTGTAGCTGGCGAGCGACTGGTTCATGCGGATCATCAACTGCGAGAGCTGCGAGAACGGCTGGATCGCGCGGCCGCACAAGAATGGAGCCGGCGATGATCGCGCCCGAGCCGAGCTGGCCGTCCATCGCGAGGAACACGCCGACCGTCACGGTAGCGACCTGGGCGACCATGAACACCATGATTCGACCAGTTCGCGCCGAGAGTTCCCAGCATGCGCATCTTCATGCCGACGCGCGCCTGGTGCGCCACCGATTCCTGCCAGCGCCTGCGCATCACCGCGCCGGCGCCGAGCGCCTTGATCGTCTCCAGGCCATGCAAGGTCTCGACCAGCACCGCCTGCTTGCTCTGGCTGTCTTCCTGGCTCGTTTGCGACTGGCTCTTCATCGACGGTTGCAGGCTCAATCCCACCACAACCATCAGCACGATCGCGATCACCGGCACCCAGGCCATGGGCCCGCCGATGAAATACATCGCCACGACGAACAGCAGCGCGAACGGAATGTCGAACAGCGTCGTCAGCGTCGCCGAGGTGAAGAAGTCGCGCAGCGTCTCGTACTCCTTCAGCACGTTCGCGAGAGACCCGGTGGGCCCGCGGCGCGAGCGCATGTCCAGATCGAGCACATGGTCGAACACGGCGTCGGCGATTTCCGTGTCGGCACGGCTACCGGCCACGTCGAGGAAGTAGGCGCGCAGCGTGCGGATCACGAAGTCGCTGCCGAACACGATGGCCACACCGAACAGCAGTGCGTAGAGCGAGCCGAGTGCGTTGTTCGGAATCACGCGGTCGTAGACGATCATCGAGAAGATCGACGATGCGAGCGCGAACACGCTGGTCAAGACCGCCGCCAACCCGGCGCGCAGGTAGAGCGGCCGGCCGATCGCGATCGGCCCCCAGAACCAGTGGCCGCGCCGGCCGCGCGGCACGCCGGCTTCCGAACTCGGCACGCGCAGCGGCGGGTGCACACGAAGGCAGGTGCCGGAGTACGTGGCCATCAGCTCCTCGAAGTTCAGGTGCATCGTGCGTCCCTGCTCGGGAACGAACACCTCGTAGTCGTCGGGTCCGTCGCGCGACACCAGCACCAGCGCCTTGCCGTCGTGGCCTAGCACCAGCAGCGGCTCGTTGGGCGCGGGCGACGGCGGCTCGGCAAGGTGCACCGTCTGCGTGGAGAAGCCCAGGCTCTCGATCGCGTCGACGAAGTGCTCCAGCTTCCAGAACTCCTCCGGGCGCGCGACACCGGCGCGCAGCGCCGCCAGCGACATCGGCTTGCCGTAGTGGTCGAGCAGGAACAGCAGGCACGCCTCCAGCGCCTCGGGCGCGCTCGCCTGGGGCGATGACAGGGGTTCCGTGCCGGCGCCGGCAGGCAGCGGAACGGGCAGTTTTTCGACAGGTGCGAGCATGGTGTTGGACGGACCGATGAAGGGTTGGAGGGGATGGCGAAATGGGGTTCCGGCGTGGGCCTGGGCGCAGGGTCAGCGCGCTGGCGGTGCCGCGGCGGCGAGCGGCCAGTAAGCGGTGCTGTAGTAAAGAACCTGCCAGCGCGCCAAGGCCTCGTCGATTTCGGCCTCGGTCAGGCCCAAGCCGGCGGCGTGCAGTTCTTCTTGGGCGTTCAGCAGATCCAGCAAACTGCCGCGCCGGTTCGCGAACTGCTCGCGTACCGCGCGCAGCGCCTGCACCGCGAGCTGCACACCATCGCGGCGCGCCGCGAGTGTGGCGGCAACGTTGTCTTCCGTCGCAAGCGCCTGGGTCAACGCGCGCTCCACCTGGATCGTGATGCCGCGCACTTGCTCCGCCGCTTCGACCGCGCGGTGCGCGGCCTGCGCGGCACGCGCCTGGTCGGCGCCGCCGGTGTAGAAGCTGTAGCGCAGAACCAGTGCGGCGCTGACGTCGCTGCCGGGCTCGCCGCGCCCGGCGATGTCGCGCCGCTGCGCACTCATCTCCAAGCCGAGGTGCGGCCGCTCGCGGCGCAAGCGTCAGCTCGAGTTCCTGCTCGGCGGCGCGGCGGCTGGCTTCGGCGCTGCGCACGGCCAGGGTAGTCGCGCACCAAGGCCTCGCTGTTGGCGATGATGGCCTGGCGGTCCACCGCAGGCCGCGCCGGTAGGTCGAGCACGCCCGGGGGTGTACCGAACACTTCGCGAAATCCGGCCTCGGCGTTGCGCACCCGGGTCTGCGCGGTCGCCAGGCTCGCGCGCGCGTCGGCCAGGCGCGACTGGGCGCGCCAGACGTCGCTGATCGGTCCGCCGCCGAGGTCGTAGCGGCGGGTCAGGTAACTCACCATGTTTTCCAGCGACTGCTGGTTGAGCTGGAGTTGCGCCAGCAAGCGGCGCGTGCGAACCACTTCGAACCAGGCCTGTACCGCACGCAGCGAAAGCTCGTCGCGGCGCCCGTCGAGCCGTGCCTGCACCGCGGCGGCTCGCTCCTGGCTGGCCAGCACCGTGGCATCGATCGTGCCGAAGTCGTAGATCGTCTGCGACAGCGTCAGCCCCGCGCTCGCCGTTTCATAGTGCCGGTCCGGCGTGGCATTGATCGTGCTGCGGCCCACGCGGTGGTCGGCGATGTCGGCGCGCGCGCCGATCTGCGGCAATCGCGCCGCGGCCGACTCGCGCGTCGATTCATTCGCGCCGGCGCGGCTCGCGCGCAGCGCCAGAACATCCGGGTGCACCAGCACCGCGTTCAGCACACGTTCGCGAAAGATGTCGATCGGCAGACCGCGGTTGGGCAACTGCGTGTCTTGCACCATCTTCAGCAGCGACTCGATCTGCGCTTCGCCGAGCGTCGACGTTGGCAATGCCGCGCCGACGACGGGTCCGTCGCGCGTTGCCGCGGGCGCCGCGGTGGGCGAGACCGGGCTCGTCACCGCCTGGGCGTGCGCCTGCCCTGCGAAGACGCCGAACGCCGACGCCAGTGCCAGCGCCAAACTCGCTCGCCCGACCCGCGCCACCCTTCGGGTGTGCCCGGAACGGCGGATGGCCTTGTCTTGTTGCGCAAGCGTGCCCTTGTTCATCGGATCCGTTTCCTGCCGCTGCGACCAGACTCAAAGCTGCACAGCGGAAATTAAGTGAGGCGAAAGAATGCTCGATTGACCGAGGACGATCTTATGCAGGCAGACATGGCAGTGCCGCTCGATCCCCGCGTGTTGGGGGACGGGTCTGGCCCCGTGGTTCGTGAAGTGCGCCTCACCGCGGCGCGCCTTCAGGACCCTTGGTCTCGGGGGTGGAAACACCGACCGCGCAGGCGTGCGGCACCTGGGGCTCAGGCACGGCTGCTTGGGGGTGACTGAGCAGAGACTGAATCCGCGTCACGCGGACAGGGCGGCCTGTCTCAGCCTCACTGCGGGCGCGCGGTGCGGCGCCCGGCTGGGTGAAGTGCTACTTGCGGAACAGGCGATCGACCGCCGACACGTCTTCCGGGCGCAGCTGCCCCGATGCCTGGCGCAGCTTCAAGCCGTTGAAGACGACGTCGTAGCGTGCCTTGGCCAGGTCGCGTTTCGTCGTGAACAGCTGCGTCTGTGCGTTCAGCACGTCGAGGTTGACGCGCACGCCGACCTTGTAGCCGAGCTGAGTCGCTTCCAGCGCGAGCTGGCTCGACGACTCGGCCGCCTCGAGCGCCTTCACCTGTGCGTGCAGCGACTGCAAGCCGAAATACGCGACCCGCGTCGTTTGCGCGACGCTGCGGCGCGCCGCTTCCAGGTCGTTGCGCGATCTTTCTTCGAGTGCCAGCGTTTCTTTCACCCTGTTCTGCAGAGAGCCACCGCTGTAGAGCGGCATCGCGAACAGGATTTCGAGCTTGCCTTGCAGCGAATTTCCCGGCGCGGGAATCGCGCCGGAGCCGGTGTTGCGGCTCGCGCCGAAGCTGCCTGCCACGTCCAGCGTCGGTCCATCATCCGCGCGCGCTTTCGCCGTGTCCAGCGTCGCGATCTCCAGTGCCAGACGCGCCTTGCGCAATGCAGGGTGTCGATCTTCGGTGCCGCCGACCCACGCGTTGACATCGGCGGGGGCGACGGCCGGCAGGGCCACCGGCGCAGCCAGGGGAAGTGGCTTGACGTTGCTGCGCCCCACCACGACATCGAGCGCGATGCGCTTGGACAGCAAGTCGTTCTCCGCCGCGAGTTCCTGAGCGCCGGCCAGGTCGAAGCGTGCCTGCGCCTCGCGCGTGTCGGTGATCGTCGCCGTGCCGACCTCGAAGTTGCGCTTGGCCGACGCGAGCTGCTCGCTGATCGCGCGTTTGTTCGCCTGGGCCGTCGTCAAGGTGTCCTGCGCCGCGAGCACGTCGAAGTAGGCCTGGGCGACTCGAACGATCAAGTCTTGTTCGGCGCTTTCCAGGTCCGCCAATGTCAACTCATAAGACCGCCGTGCTTGTTCGATCTGCACCGAGTAGCCCGGGTTGTACAGCGGCTGCGTCGCCCTCACGCCGGTCTGCAAGGTGGTGAGGCCGCGCCTCTCGTTGCTGCCGCTCGGGGGGATGGGGGAACTCGTTTCGGTCTGCGATGCGCCGGCGCTCAATCCGACGTTCGGCAGCAATCGCCCATCGGCCTGGGCTGCGCGGTACCTTGCCGCTTCGACCTGCGCCTTGGCGGATTGGTACGCCGCGTCATAGCCGCGCGCCGCTTCATAGAGCTCGGGCAGGCTTTGCGCGAACGCTGCGCCATGGGTGAAGCCGCTCAGGCTCAGTGCCAACACAAGCGGAGACAGGCGCGCTATCAGCATGGAATGATCCTTGGAGGGGTGCTTCAGAAACTGAACCGGCTTGGTTCGTCAAAACCCGTCAGGCGCGGTGCCACGGTGTCGAACAGGTCGACGCTCGAGTACGCGTGTTCGCCGCTGCGAGTGAACAGCACGGCGCGCATGATCGGCAACTGACCGACGATCGCCGCCAGCCGGCCGCCGAGCTTGAGCTGCGACAACAGTGCGGCGGGAACCTCCGCCACCGAGCCCGACAGCACGATCACGTCGAATGGCGCTTCCTCGACCAGGCCGCGTGCGCCGCTGGCGTGGCGCACTTCGGCGTTCATGATCCAGGCGCGCCGCAAGTTCTCGGCGGCAAAGCGCGCCAGCTCGGGCAAAACCTCCAGCGTGATCACGTGTTGCGCGCGACGCGCCAGCAACGCGGCCATGTAGCCGGAACCGGCACCGACTTCCAGCACCTGCTCGTGCTTTTGCACATGCAGTTCCTGCAGCAGGCGCGCCTCGACCTTGGGCGCGAGCATGCACTGGCCGCCGGGCAGCGGCACTTCGGTGTCGACGAAAGCGAGAGCGCGGTACGCCGGCGGGCAGAAGTCTTCGCGTTTCACCAGGGCCAGCAGCGAGAGCACGTCTTGGTCGAGCACGTCCCAGGGACGGATCTGCTGCTCGATCATGTTGAAGCGGGCTTGTTCGATGTTCATGGGCGGCATCGTGCGGTGCAGTTCGGGGCCTGCGGAGCGCGCATTCTATTTCGCAAGGGTCGCGATGCGATTGCGGCGATTCGCGTCCGGTTTGTTCTTGCGCAGAGCCCAGTTCGCCAGGTCGTCGAGGTAGCAGTAGATCACCGGCACGACGACGAGCGTGAGCAGCGACGACGTGATGACCCCGCCGATGACCGCTTGCCCCATCGGCGCGCGCTGCTCCGACCCTTCGGTGAGCGCGAAGGCGAGCGGCACCATGCCGAAGATCATCGCCAGCGTCGTCATCATGATCGGCCGCAGCCGCACGCGCGCGGCGTAGATCAGCGCGTCGTGGCGCGACATGCCCACGCCAGGCGCAGCACTGTTCGATGGGCCTCCCGGCGCGGTGCCGTGCAGGCCGTCGGGCCGCACCGTGCCTTCGCGCGAGCGGATCGCGAAGTCGATCAGCAGAATCGCGTTCTTCGTCACCAGGCCCATCAACATCACGATGCCGATGATCGAGAACATGTTCAGCGTGGAGCGGAACATGAAGAGGGCACCGACCACGCCGATCAGCGTGAGCGGCAGCGAGCTCATCAGCGCCAGCGGCTGCAGGAAACTCTTGAACTGCGACGCCAGGATCATGTAGATGAACACCACCGCCAGGCCGAGCGCCGAGACGGCGTACTCGAAACTCTCCTGCATGTCTTTCGTCGAGCCGCCGAAGCGGTAGCCGTAGCCCGGCGCGAAGGCGGTGTTGTCGAGCACCTCTGCGAATGTCGGCCGCCACTTCACCGAGCGACCGCCCGGACACGTTGGCGGTGATTTCAACTTCGCGGTTCAAGTCGCGCCGGTTGATCTGGTTCGCGCCGGTGTCGGCCCGAAACTCGGCCACCTGCGACAGGCGAACGATGCGCGGCGACCCGTCGGCTTGCGTGCCCACCACCAGGCCGAGGCGCTCGATGTCGCTGGCCGCGTCGCGCGTCTGCGGCGACAGGCGCACCTTGACGTCGTAGTTCTGGTCGTCTTCGGCACGCCAGTTGCCCACCGTCTGGCCGGCGATCAGCGCGCGCAGCGCGTTCGTGATCGCGCCGACGCTCAGGCCCGCGTCGGACGCCGCGTCGCGCTTCACCGCGACCGAGAGCGTCGGCTTGTTCGGCTTGGCACTGCTGTCCAGGTCCACCAGCCCGGGAATCGCGCGCAGCTTGGGCAGCACCTGCGCCGTCACGCGCTCCAGCTCGCGCAAGTCGCTGCCCTGGATCGACACCTGGATCGGCTTGGTGCCGCCCACCGCAGTCGAGCAGACCGACATGCGTGACAGTGATGCCGGGCACCCGGGACAGGCGCTCGCGCAGCGGCACCGAGAGCTGGTCGACATTCAGTTCGCGGCTCTTGCGATCGACCAGCCGGACGTAGATCGATGCGTAGATCTTGCCGTTGGCCTGGCCGGTGTTGATCGTCGTGAGCGTGTACTTGACTTGCGGCTGCTCGCGCAGAATCGCTTCGACCTGGCGCGCCTTGGCCTCGGTGGCCTCGATCGACGAGCCCACCGGCGTGTGGAAGTTGACGAAGGTTTCCGAGAAGTCGGCCTTGGGAACGAACTCCGTGCCGAGCAGCGGAATGATGAAGAAGCTGGCGACGAAGGTGAGCGAGCGCCACGACCAGGGTCGCCAGGCGGTGCCGCAGCGACCAGCCGAGGATCGTTTCGTAGAGCCGCCCCAAGGCGTGCGAAAAGCGGTCCACCGCGCCGGTGATGCGGCCGATGCTGCGGTCGTAGAGCGACTTCGGTCCCGGCGCTGCCCGCGCCCACGTGAATCGCCGGGTCGTGCCAGATGCTGGACAGCATCGGGTCCAGCGTGAAGCTGACGAACATCGAGATCAGCACCGCAGCGACGATCGTGATGCCGAACTCGTGGAAGAACTTGCCGACGATGCCGCCCATGAAGCCGATCGGCAGGAACACCGCGACGATCGACAAGGTGGTCGCGAGCACGGCCAGGCCGATCTCGTTCGTTCCCTCCAGCGCCGCGTCGTGCGCATTCGCGCCCATCTGGACGTGGCGCACGATGTTTTCGCGCACGACGATCGCGTCGTCGATCAACAGCCCGACGCACAGGCTCAGTGCCATCAGCGTCACCATGTTGATCGAGAAGCCGAACGCGTACATGAACAGGAAGGTGCCGATCAGCGAGATCGGCAGCGTCAACCCGGTGATCACGGTGGAACGCCAGGAGTTCAGGAACAGGAACACGATGCCGATCGTGAGCAGCGCGCCTTCGAACATCGTGCGCCGCACGTTGTTGACCGAGACGCGGATCGGCCGCGAGTTGTCGCGCACGAGGTCGAGTTTCATGCCCGAGGGCAACTGGGTTTCGAGCTTCGCGGTCACGGCGTTCAGGCCGTCGACGACGTCGATCGTGTTCTCGCCTTGCGCCTTCTGCACTTCGATCGCGAGCGTGCGCTCGCCGTTGTACAGCGCCAGGTTCTCCACCTCCTCCGGGCCGTCGACCACGTCGGCGATCTGCCCCAGCCGAACCGAGCCGTTGCCGCGGCGCGCGACGATCAGCGTCTTGAAATCTTCGGGGCGCACCAGGCGCCCTTGAATCTGCACGATCTGTTCGTTCTGCGCTGAACGCAACGCGCCGGCGGGCAGGTCCTGGTTCTCGCTGCGCACCGCGGCCAGGACCTGATCGACGCCGACGCCCAGCGCTTCCATCGCCTGCGGCCGCAGGTAGAGGTTGATCTCGCGCTTGCGCGCGCCCACCAGCGTGACCGAGCCGACGCCGCGCACGTTTTCCAGGCGCTTCTTCACCACCTGGTCGGCGAACGTCGTCAATTCGAGCTGGCTGCGCGAGGCGTCGGGCGACGTCATCGCCAGCGTGTAGATGGGGCGGCTCGCCGGGTCGAAACGCGTGACGCGCGCCTCTTTCACTTCTTCGCGCAGCGTCGGCCGCACGAAGGCGACCTTCTCGCGCACGTCGTCGGCGGCCTTGCGCCCTTCGACGTCGAGGTTGAACTGCACGATCACGACCGACGAGCCTTCGTTGGAGCGCGAGAACAACTGATTGATGCCGGCGATCGTGTTCACCGCCTCTTCGATCTTGCGCGTGACCTCAGTTTCGACGATTTCCGGCGACGCGCCGGGATAGTCGATCTGCACCACGACGGTCGGGAAGTCGATGTTCGGGAATTGGTCGACTTTAAGACGCTGATAGGAGAACAGACCCAGCACGACGAAGGCCAGCATGACCATCGTCGCGAGGACCGGGTTGCCGATCGAGACGCGCGTGAACCACATGGGTAGTGGGCCGGCGGCGGCGCTCAGCGCGCCGCGGCCGCCGCCGATGCCGCCGGCGTGACCGCCGATGCGGCATTCGGTGAGGTTGCCAAACCCGCCGCCAAGGCCTGAGGTGCGGAAGCGCGTGGCGCCGGCGCATCCGCGGCCAGGCGCACCGAGGTACCGTCGCGCAGCGCGCCCACGCTCGTAGCGAGCACGGCGTCACCGGAAACGAGACCCGACGCAATTTCGACCCAGGCCTGGCCGTTCACCTCGCCGCGCAGTCCCAACACGACATCGCGCACGCGCACCTGCCCGTCCTGCAGCAGCAGCACGTGGGGCTTGGCGCCGTCGGTGCGCACGGCCGACAGCGGCACGGCCGTCACCGACTTGCGCGCGAGTTCGATCCGGCCGGTCGCGAACATGCCCTGGCGCAGCTCGGGCTGGCCCTGGACCGCGAGGTAGGCCATGATCGAACGGCTCCCGGGCTGCGCGCTCGGATTGATGCGTGCCACCTTGGCCGGAATGCGCGCCTCGATGCCGTCAACGCTGAGCAGCGCCGGCTTGCCCACACCCAGCGCGGCGATGTCTTCGGCGGCGACGGCGGCCTCTAACTCGAGCTGCGACAGGTCGACGATCTCCAGCAGGCGTGCATCGACCGCGACGCGTTCGCCGGGTTGCACCAGCCGCTGCGAGACCAGGCCGCTGATCGGTGCGACCAGCGTCGCATCGGCGCGGCCCTTGCGCGCGAGCTCCACAGCGGCCAGCGCGGCTTCCAGCGTGCCCTGCGCTGCGGCTTCGTTCGACACCGAAGTCTCCAGGCCGGTGGGCGAGATGAAGCCCTGCGCGACCAGAGCGCGGTTGTTTTCGAGCGCGCGCATCGCGATCGTCCATTGCGCTTTGGCCGATGCCGCGGTCTGCTCGGCCTGGCGCAAACGCCAGTCGAGTTCCGTCACGTCGAGCTGCCCCAGCACCTGGCCGCGGCTCACCTTGTCGCCTTCGCGCACCGTCAGCGTCTGCACTTCGGCAGCCACTTTGGCCTTCAGGAACGCGCTCGTCGTCGCCTTGAGGCCGCCGGAGACTTCGAGCGTGCGTGCGAGCTCGACCACCTGTGCCGTCAGCAGGTCGGACGCGGCCAGTTCAAGGGCCACCGGCGCTACGTTCGCTTTCGGCACGGCGGCGGCCTGCTGCGAGACCTGGCGCTGTTTGACGGCGCGCAGCCCACCACGCCGATCGCCAGCAGCGCGATCAGCAAGAGGCTCCAGCCGATCCAGCGCTTCATGGCCGTTTTGCCTTCTTCGCTTCGGGGCGGCGTGGCTGCGGCTTGGCCCGGGCAGCAGACGCGGCCGCGGGCGCCTGCAGCCCGTGGAGAACGAGGTCGAGCTGCGCGGCGATGAAAGCGTGCGGATCGATCGAATGGCCGACGCCGCACGCGCCGATCGAATGTTTGTGCATCACCAGAAACAGCATCGGCGCGACCAGCGCGTGCGTCACCCCGGCAACGTCGACGCGGCGGAATTCGCCGCGCTCGATGCCGCGGTTCAGCAGCCGCGACAGCAGCGCATGCGTCGGCGCGATCACTTCGTCGGCATAGAACTGCGCAATCTCGGGGAAGTTGCGCACCTCCGACATCATCAGCTTCATGATGCCCGAAGCGCGTGTCTCGCCGATGCGCTGCCACCATTCCCGGTACACCAGCGTCAGCAGCTCGGCCGTCGGGCCGGTGAAATGCTCGGCGATGTCGATGCCTTGCGCGATGTGATTCACCATGTTGTGGCGAATCACCTCCTTGAGCAATTCCTCCTTGCTCGGGTAGTAGAGGTACAGCGTCCCCTTGGACACACCGGCGCGCTGCGCCACCTCCTCGGAGCGGGTGGCGGCAAAGCCCTTCTCGACGAACAGGTCGAGCGCGGCGTCGAGCAGTTCTTGCGGGCGCGCCTCCTTGCGGCGCTGGCGTGGGTGCGGCTGAGCAAGCATCTCGGTATGTAATGACTGACTGGTCAGTAATGTAAAGGGGCCGATGGGGTGGGTCAACCTCAATCCATCGGCCGCCACACCCTGCGGATGGCCTGGCGGCGGCGCGTGGCCGCTTCACTCGATGTTCTGCACCTGCTCGCGCATCTGCTCGATCGCGACCTTCATCTCGACCGCGACGTTCGTGAGCTCGAGCGACGCCGCCTTCGAGCCCAGCGTATTCGCCTCGCGCAGCAATTCCTGAATCAGGAAGTCCAGCCGTTTGCCGATCTCGCCTCCGGCGCGCACCAGCCGCTCGATTTCCTCGAGGTGCGAGCGCAACCGCGCCAATTCCTCGGCCACGTCGATGCGGATCGCGTAGGCGGCGGCTTCGTTGACCGCGCGCTCTTGCAGGTCATGTTGCGGAATCGTCTGCGCGGCGCCCACGCTCTCGATCGCCTCGCGCCAGCGCTCCAGGAAGCGCTGCTGCTGGCGTTGCACGACCATCGGCACCAGCGGCTCGGCGCGCGCCGCGAGTTCGCGCAGATGGCCGCAGCGCTCGATCAGCACCGCGCCCAGGCGTGCACCTTCGCGGCCGCGCGCCTCGCGCAGGCCGGCAATCGCGCGCTTCGCGGCCTCTAACGCGGCGTCGTCAAGTTTCTCGGCGCGCTGCGCGCCCTTGCACCACAGCAGCACTTCATGCGTGGACAGCGCCGCGGCCTTGGGCAACCAGCCCTGCACCGTGCTTTCCAGGCGCGCCAGCCGGTTCAGCTGCTCGGGCAGCGGCATAGGGACGGCAGCGTCGGCGTCCGCGCTCGTCGTCAGCCGCAGTTCGATCTTGCCGCGGCGAAACGTTGCCGCGAGCAGTTCGCGCAATGCCGGCTCGAGCCCGCGCAGGTCGTCCGGCAGGCGAAAGCCGAGGTCCAGAAAGCGGCTGTTCACCGACCTGATTTCCACGCCCACGCTCGGTCCGCCGCGGGCCGGGTGGTCGCTGGCCGGGGCGGCCGGGCCGGCGTCCGCGCGGGCGGAAACCTGTGCGGAAGTCGCGCCCGTCGAGGCGGCGGCGTAGCCGGTCATACTGTAGACTGCCATCGAGACTTTCCTCGCAATTCGCCCATGTCCAAGCTCAAGCCCGCCCCGCTGCCGCCCGGCACGGTCGTGGGAGGCTATCAGATCATCAAGAAGCTCGCCGCGGGCGGCTTCGGCGTGGTCTACCTGTCGGAAGACTCCGAGCGCCGCATGGTCGCGCTCAAGGAGTACCTGCCGGCGTCGCTGGCCGAACGGTCGCCCGGCGAGCTGACGCCGCGCGTCAAACCCGACAAGCTGCCGTTGTACCGCCTGGGGCTGAAGAGCTTCTTCGAAGAAGGGCGCTCGCTCGCGCAAATCGCGCACCCCAGCGTGGTGTCGGTGCTGAACTTCTTCCGCGAGAACGAAACCGTCTACATGGTGATGAACTACCTGCAGGGCGATACGCTGCAGGACTTCATCGTCACGGCGCGCGACCTGAAGCGCGACAAGGTGTTTCGAGAGTCGACGATCCGCTCGCTTTTCGACGAAATCCTGCGCGGCTTGCGCATCGTGCACCAGCACAAGATGCTGCACCTGGACATCAAGCCGGCGAACATCTTCATCACCAACGACAACAAGGCGGTGCTGCTCGACTTCGGCGCGGCGCGCGAAGTGCTGAGCAAGGAAGGCAACTTCATCCGCCCGATGTACACGCCCGGTTTTGCGGCGCCCGAGATGTACCGCCGCGACGGCACGCTCGGCCCCTGGACCGACATCTACGCGATCGGCGCATGCATCTACGCGTGCATGCAGGGCTATCCGCCGAACGACGCGCCGCAGCGCATCGAAAAGGACCGTCTGGCGTTGAGTCTGTCGCGTTTGAGGAACGTCTATTCCGACAACCTGATCGAGGTCACGGAATGGTGCATGTCGCTCGACCCGCTGTCGCGCCCGCAAAGCGTGTTCGCGTTGCAGAAGGAACTGGCGCGCGAAACCGAGCGCAGCTACACCAAACTCAGTTTCAGCGAAAGGCTCAAGCTCCAACTCGAAAACCTGACCGCAGGGGCCAAGAGTTAACTCCCCCATGCGGTTCTCGGTGTATCAGGTCAGCCGAAAAGGCGGCCGGGAAAAGAACGAAGACCGCATGGGCTATTGCTACACCCGCGAGTCGGGCCTGTTTGCGCTGGCCGACGGCATGGGTGGGCACCCGGAAGGCGAAGTCGCCGCGCAGCTCGCGCTGCAGACCCTCGCGGCGATGTTCCAGCGCGACAGCAAACCCACGCTCACCGACCCGCTGCGCTTTTTGCTCGAAGCGATCATCGCCGGGCATCATCAGTTGCTGCGTTACGCCACACAAAGCGCCCTGATCGACACGCCGCGCACGACAGTCGTCGCCTGCCTGATCCAGGGCAACGCCGCGTACTGGGCGCATTGCGGCGACTCGCGCATGTACCTGCTGCGTGGTGAAAAGCTGATCGCGCGCACGCGCGACCACTCCTATTCGGAGCTGCAGAACACGGTGGGCAAGGTGGCGCCGATGCCCGAGCGCTTCAACCGGAACGTGCTTGTTCACCTGCCTGGGCAGCCCGGGCAAGCCGGTGGTCGACACGGCGGGCCCGCTGCTGCTGCAACCGGGCGACCGGCTGCTGCTGTGCTCGGACGGTCTGTGGGGCACCGTGGCCGATGCGGACATCGTCGAAATGCTGTCGACCAAGGCCATTTCCGACGCGGTTCCCGATCTCGTCGAAGCCGCGCTTCGCAACGGTGGCGCGAAGTGCGACAACGTGTCGGTGCTTGCCGTCGACTGGGAGTCGGCCGAGAACGACACGGCCAGCGGTGTATCCACCGATTCGCTGAGCGCGGAAGTCTTCGCCTCGACGATCCAGGCCGGCGTGCTCGGCACCGAACCGCCGGTGGACGAACTCGACGAGGCCGAAATCGAGCGCTCGATCCGCGAGATCAACGAAGCCATCAAGCGCTCCGCGCAAAAAAAGAACTGAGAGATGGCGCAGAACCTGGTTCGCACGCTCTCGCGTGCCCACGACGCATTGCGGCCGGTGCGCATCACGCGCGAGTTCACGAAACACGCGGAAGGCTCGGTGCTCATCGAGTTCGGCGACACGAAGGTGCTGTGCACCGCGTCGGTGGAAGAGCGTGTGCCGCCGCACAAGCGCGGCTCGGGCGAGGGCTGGGTCACGGCTGAATACGGCATGCTGCCGCGGGCCACCCACACCCGCAGCGACCGCGAAGCGGCGCGCGGCAAACAAAGCGGCCGCACGCAGGAGATCCAGCGCCTGATCGGGCGTTCGCTGCGCTGCGTATTCGATCTTAAGGCACTCGGCGAACGCACGATCTCGCTCGATTGCGACGTGTTGCAGGCCGACGGCGGAACGCGCACCGCGGCGATCACCGGCGCCTTTGTCGCGGCACACGACGCCGTGACCTGGCTGCTCGCGCAGAAGCGCATCGAGGCATCGCCGATCCGCCAGTTCGTCGCCGCGGTTTCGGTGGGCGTGGTGCAGGGCTGTCCGCTGCTCGACCTCGAGTACCTGGAAGACTCGGCCTGCGACACCGACATGAACGTCGTGATGACGGCCGCCGGCGGCTTTGTCGAGCTGCAAGGCACGGCCGAGGGCGACGCGTTCTCCGGCGAGCAGATGGATGCGATGCTGCTTCTTGCGCGCAAAGGCATCAAGGAGCTGCTCGCCGCGCAGCGCGCATCGCTCGGGGTGTGAGCCGGTGGCTAAGTTGCCAGGGGGTGCCGCGATGCGCCTCGTGCTGGCGTCGCACAACGCAAAGAAGCTTTCCGAGCTGCGTGCCTTGTTCACGGCGCTGCAACTCGAGTGGCTGAGCAGCGCCGAACTCGGCATTGCCGAGCCCGACGAGCCGCACCGCAGCTTCATCGAGAACGCCCTGCTCAAAGCGCGCCATGCGGCGCGGCACTCGGGTGGCGCGGCGATTGCCGACGACTCGGGGTTGTGCGTCAACGCACTCGGCGGCCTGCCCGGCGTCGACTCGGCGCACTACGCGGCGATCGATTTGCCCATCGGCGATCGCGAAGCGCGGCGCCGCGCGCAGGACGCCGCCAACAACGCCTTGCTGACTGAGCGCCTGCGCGGCGCGTCGGATCGGCGCGCGCACTTCGTCAGCACGCTGGTGGCGCTGCGCGGAGCGGACGACCCCGAGCCGCTGGTCGCCGTGGGCCGCTGGGCCGGTGAAATTCTGGACGCGCCGCGCGGCGGCGGCGGTTTTGGCTACGACCCGCTGATGTTCATTCCAGGTCTGGGAAAGACCGTCGCCGAGCTCGACGTCGAGTCGAAGAACCGCTTCAGCCACCGCGCCGTGGCGGCGCAGCGCATGATGCAGGCGATGCGGGAGGCTTGGCATCTTGCGTGAAGTTCCGATTCGGGTGACGGAGGAACGCTCCGAACCCACTGAACCCACCGAGGCCGACACCGCCCGGCTTGCGCGCTACATGCGCCCGGGCACTTTGGCGCTGGCCACCATGCCGCCGCTCGCGCTCTACATTCACCTGCCGTGGTGCTTGAAGAAATGCCCGTATTGCGATTTCAACTCGCATGAATGGGCGCCGCGGGGGAGCAGCGCAGCGGGCGATCGGCGCGAACCCGGCGCGCTGCCCCAGTCACGCTACCTCGACGCGCTGCGCTGCGACCTGGAAGCCGCGCTGCCATTTGTCTGGGGCCGGCGCGTGCACAGCATCTTCATCGGCGGTGGCACGCCCAGCCTGTTCGATCCGGAGAACATCGACCGGCTGCTCGGTGACATTCGCGCGCGTTTGCCGCTGGAGCCGGGAATCGAAATCACGCTCGAAGCCAACCCCGGCACCTTCGAGCGCGACCGGTTTCGCGCCTACCGCGGCGCCGGGGTGACTCGCTTGTCGATCGGTGTGCAGAGCTTCGACGATGCCAAGCTCGCCGCGATCGGCCGCGTCCACGACGCAGCCCAAGCGCGCGCGGCCGTTACCGAGGCGGCGGATGCCTTCGACACCTACAACATCGACCTGATGTACGCGCTGCCGGGCCAGACGCTGGCCGAACTCGCCGCCGACCTGCAGGTGGCGCTGTCGTTCAGGCCGCCGCATGTGTCGATCTATCACCTGACGATCGAGCCCAACACCGTGTTCGGCAAGTACCCGCCGCCGCTGCCCAACCATGACAGCGCTTGCGACATGCTCGACCATCTGGTGCAGGCCTGCGGCGAGAACCGGTTGCAGCGCTATGAAGTCTCGGCTTTCGCGCGCGCCGGGCAGCGCTGCGCGCACAACCTGAACTACTGGCAGTTCGGTGACTACCTGGGAATCGGCGCCGGCGCGCACAGCAAACTGTCGTACCCGCACCGGATCGTGCGCCAGGTGCGGCAGCGTGAACCCGAGAGCTACATGGCGCGCGCCATGGCGGGCCGCGCCGTCGCCAGCGACGAAGAGGTCGCGCGCGATCAGCTGCCGTTCGAATTCATGCTCGGCGCGCTGCGCCTGCGCGATGGCTTCGAGCTGGCCCAATTCACCGAGCGCACCGGGCTGCCGCTGAGCATGGTGGCCGGCGCGCTGGGCGTCGCGCAGCAGCGCGGCTGGCTCACCCAGGATCTTCAACGCGTGACACCCACTGCGGTGGGCTTCGATTTCCTGAACGATCTGCAATCGCTGTTTCTCGCTTCCGACCCCGCTTGAGTTGGCGCGCGCGGCACCGCTGCCCGAAGTGCGCTGCTAGACTGAGCCATGGTCGTGCCGTTTTCAATCGTTCGATCCGGCGCCGATTCGGGGGGTAAAGAACCGAGCCTGAACCTCGAAGCCGCGCTGCAATTGCTGCAACACTCGGGCTACAGCCTGCCGGCGCTTGACGCCGTGGGCCAAGACGCCTGGCTGCAAGCCCTGATCGACGCGCTGTGCCGTCTCTCCAGCCACGACCCGCTCACGGGCCTGGCGAACCGGCGCGAATTCGAACTCGCGATCGTGCGTGAGCTCGACCGCGTGGCGCGCACCGGCGAGCCGGCGTTGCTGTTGATGATCGACATCGACCGCTTCAAGCAGGTCAACGACAGCTTCGGCCATGCGATCGGCGACCTCGCGCTCGCGTCGGTGGCGAAAGTTCTGCAATCGAGCATTCGCCCGATGGACACCGTGGCCCGCGTCGGCGGTGAGGAGTTCGCGATCGTATTGCCGAGCTGCCCGTTCGATTTCGGCCTGGCCGCCGCGGAGCGGGTGCGATTGAAAGTCGCGAACCTGCGGCTTGCGATCGGCCGTACTGAGCCGCTCTCGCTGACGGTCAGCGTGGGTGGCGCGTTTTCGCAGGTGCAGGCCAAGCCCCAGCCGCAGCAATGGCTGGAACGCGCCGACGTTCAGCTGTACCGCGCCAAGGGCGAAGGGCGCAACCGCTCGTGCCTCGAGCCCCCGATGGCCGGGGCCGACGCGCAGATGTCGATGTTCGGCCAATCATGGTTTCAGACGCCGCAGCCGTGACCCCGTTCGAGGCGCTCGGCGGCGAGCCCGGCGTGCGCGCGCTCGTCGATCGCTTCTACGACCTGATGGACCTCGAGCCCTCTTTCGCGCACCTGCGCGAGCTGCACCCCAGCGCGCTCGACGGTTCGCGCGACAAGCTCTACTGGTACCTGTGTGGCTGGCTCGGCGGGCCGCAGCACTACGTCGAGCGCTTCGGCCACCCGCGGCTGCGCGCGAGGCACCTGCCGTTTGCGATCGGAGTTCGCGAACGCGACCTGTGGCTGCAATGCATGCGTGGCGCGATGCGCGGCCTGGACCTGGCGCCCGACCTGGCGCAGCAACTCGACGCGGCGTTCGTCAACACCGCCGATTGGATGCGCAACCGGGCCGAAGCGTAGGCCGAGTCAGATCGCTTGACTCGGCCGCAGCAGCACCAGCAGCGCGCCATGGCCGCCGTCCGCGGCGCGCGCCTGGACGAAGGCGAGCACGTCGTGGCGTTGCACGAGCCAGCCCTTGACCTTGGCCTTCAGCACGCTCTGGCGCCCGGGCGAGCCGTTGCCCTTGCCGTGCACGATGCGTACGCAGCGCGAGCCGGTGCGCGCCGCCTCGCGCAGGAAGGTCTGCAACTGCTCGCGCGCTTCGTCGCGGCGCAGGCCGTGCAAATCGAGTTGCGACTGCGTGACCCATACGCCGCGCCGCAGCTTGCGCAACACGTCGGGACCGACGCCGCGGCGCCGGAACGACAGGTCGGCGTCGGTTTCGAGCAGCCATGCGGCGTCGAAGTCGTCGGACAGCGATTCTTCGAGAACCCGGGCTTCGTCGCGCAGGCGCTGGCGCGGCACCGGCGCCGGCCGCGCGCGTGCCGGCGGCGCCGCGGCGCCCTTGCGCAAGGGCAGCACGGGGCCGACGCTCACGGCGAACAGATTGCGCTCATGCAGCTCGCGCGCCTTGCGCTGACGATCGAGCGTGGCCGCCGCCTCGGCGTCGCGGCGCGCCGCTTGCAAGGTGCGCGCCAGACTGGCCAGCTCGCCGAAATCCTTGACCCTGAACGCCGGCTTGATCACCGGCCTGATCGCCGACTTGGTCACAGCAGCCCCCGCTCGGCCAGCGACACCACGTCGGATTGGCCGACCACCAGGTGGTCGAGCACGCGCACGTCGATCAGCGCGAGTGCCGATTTCAACGTCTGCGTCAAGAACTCGTCAGCCCGCGACGGCTCCGCCGTGCCGGAAGGATGGTTGTGCGCCAGGATCACCGCGGCGGCCTGGAGCGCAAGCGAGCGCTTCACGATTTCACGCGGGTACACGCTGGTTTGCGTGAGCGTGCCGCGAAACATCTCTTCGAGCACGATCAGGCGGTTTTGCGCGTCGAGAAACAGCACCGCGAACACCTCGTGCCCTCGATCCGCGAGCTGCATGCGCAAGTAGTCTTTCACCTTGCCCGGCGATTCGAACAGCGTGCGCTGCGCGAAATCCTGCTTCAACGAGCGCCGCGCCAGCTCCAGCACGGCGGCGAGTTCGGCGCGCTTGGCCGGCCCCAGACCCTTGATGCGTTGCAGCTCCGGCGGGCCGGCGCGCAGCAGCGGCGCGATGCCGCCGAAGCTGTCGAGCAACTGCTGTGCCAATTGCAGCACCGACACGCCGGGCAGCCCGGTGCGCAGCAGCAGCGCCAGCAGTTCGGTGTCGGCCAACGCCGCCGGCCCGAGCGCCAGCATCTTTTCGCGCGGTCGGGTTGACGCGGGCAAGTCCTTCAGCGGCATGGTGGGCGTTTCCGTGGTGGTTGCCAAGGCCATGTGCCATGGCGGCGGGCCCACGCGGCGGGCCGACTAAACTCGGCGCCAGTCTAGAGCACGCCCATGATCGACGCCGCCACCCAACCCGTCACCCGCGATTCGTTTCTGACGCTGCACTACCGGATGTGCGGCCCGGACGGCGCGCCGTTTCTCGACACCTTCGGCGCCCAGCCCGCGACCTTGTCGCTCGGGCGAGGCGAACTCACACCGGCAATCGAGGCGTGCCTGATCGGCTTGCAGGAAGGGCAGTGCGCGCGCTTCGAGCTGGGGCCCGGCGTGGCATTCGGCGAGCGCAACCCGCAACTGCTCCAGCCGGTGTCGCGCGAGGTGCTGGCGAAGTTCGGCGAATCCGATGAAGACTATCGCGTCGGCGACGTCGTGTGCTTCCCCACACCGGGTGGCGCCGGCGCTTACGCGGGCGTGGTGCGCGAGCTCGGCGAAGACTCCTTGCTGTTCGACTTCAACCACCCACTCGCCGGGCGTGCGGTGAGCTTTGAAGTGCAACTGATCGGCGTGCTCTGATGCAACCCCAACTGAAAGAAGTGGTTCTCGCCGAGCCGCGCGGCTTTTGCGCCGGGGTCGACCGCGCGATCGAAATCGTCGAGCGCGCGCTGAAGAAATTCGGCGCGCCGATCTACGTGCGCCACGAAATCGTGCACAACACCTACGTCGTGGAAGATCTTAAAGCGAAAGGCGCGATCTTCATCGAAAACCTCGCCGACGTTCCACCCGGCGCGACGCTGGTGTTCAGCGCGCACGGCGTGAGCCAGGCGGTGCGCCAGGAGGCGAAGCAGCGCGGCTTTCATGTGTTCGACGCCACCTGTCCGCTCGTGACCAAGGTGCACGTCGAGGTGGCCAAGCTGCACCGCGAGGGTTATGACTTCATCATGATCGGCCACAAGGGCCACCCTGAAGTCGAGGGAACGATGGGCCAGTTGAACGAAGGCATCTACCTCGTCGAAGACGTGGACGGTGTGGCCAGCGTCGAGGTGAAACAAAGCGAGCGGCTCGCGGTGGTGACGCAGACCACGCTGTCGGTGGACGACGCTGCGGAAATTCTCGCGGCGGTGAAGCGGCGTTTCCCAACCGTGCGCGAACCGAAGCAGCAAGACATCTGTTACGCCACGCAAAATCGCCAGGACGCCGTGAAAGTGCTGGCGCGCGAAGTCGACATCGTCATCGTCGTCGGCAGCCCCACGAGCTCGAACAGCAACCGCCTGCGCGAACTGGCGCAGCGTCTGGGCACGCCGGCCTACATGGTGGACGCGCCCTCCGACCTGAAACTCGAATGGTTCAACGGCAAGCGCGCGGTCGGTCTGACGGCGGGCGCGTCGGCACCGGACATTCTGGTGCAGCAGGTGATCGCGCAGCTGCGCGCGCTGGGCGTGATGTCGGTGCGCAAATTGAAGGGCGTTCAAGAGACGGTGCACTTTCCGCTGCCGATGGGGCTGGGCGACAAGTCGATGGCTCGGGGCGAATAGCTCCCGAACCGCGTCGGTCCACGCTCGCCGCGGATCGCGCTCGCGTGTTGTCCGCGCCGCGGGGGAGCGCCTGCCTACAATTCGCCGCTTCGCAACCCTCGCTCCAGCGGCAGATCCGGCCGCCGCCTCCCACATGCTCGACATCAACCTGCTGCGCAAGGACCTTGCGATTGCCGTCGACGCGCTCGCCAAGCGCAAGTCGCCGCAACCGTTTCTCGACATCGCGCGCTTCAGTTCGCTCGAGGCCGAACGCAAGGCGATCCAGACTCGCACCGAAGACCTGCAGGCGCGCCGCAAGAGCCTGTCCAAGCAGATCGGCATGCTCAAGGCCAAGGGGCAGGCCGGCGCCGAACTGATGGTGCAAGTGAATGGCCTGGCCGATGAATTGCAGGCGTCGAGCGTGCGCCTGGAAGCGATTCAGACCGAGCTGACCGCGCTTTTGATGGGCGTGCCCAATCTGCCGCACGCGAGCGTGCCGGTCGGCACCAGCGAGGCCGACAACGTGGAATTGCGGCGCTGGGGAACGGTGCCTGCATTCGCGTTCACGCCGAAAGACCATGTCGACCTCGGCGCGCCGCTCGGGCTGGACTCCGACCTGGGCGCCAAGCTCTCGGGTTCGCGCTTCACCTTCCTGCGCGGCCCGGTGGCGCGCCTGCACCGGGCGCTGGCGCAATTCATGCTCGACGTGCAGACCCAGGAGCACGGCTACACCGAGTGCTACACGCCCTACATCGTGAACCGCGAGATCCTCGAAGGTACGGGGCAGTTGCCCAAGCTGAAAGAGGACATGTTCTGGGTGACGCGAGGCGGCGGCGAGACACACGCCGAGCAGTACCTGATCCCGACTTCCGAGGTGTCGCTCACCAACAGCGTGCGCGAGCAGGTGCTGGGAGCAGACCAGCTGCCGATCAAACTCACCGCGCACAGCCCGTGTTTTCGCAGCGAGGCCGGCAGCGCCGGACGCGACACGCGCGGCATGATCCGCCAGCACCAGTTCGACAAGGTCGAAATGGTGCAGATCGTCCATCCCGACACGAGCTACGAGGTGCTCGAAGAGATGACGCGGCACGCCGAGGCGATCCTGCAAAAACTCGGTCTCGCGTATCGCGTCGTGGCGCTATGCAGCGCCGACCTGGGCTTCGGCTCGACCAAGACCTATGACCTGGAAGTCTGGCTGCCGGCGCAAAACGCCTACCGAGAGATCAGCTCATGCTCGAACTGCGAAGCGTTCCAGGCGCGGCGCATGCAGGCACGCTTCAAGAACGCGCGAGGGCACAACGAACTCGTGCACACGCTCAACGGCTCCGGCCTCGCCGTCGGGCGCACGCTCGTCGCGGTGCTCGAGAACGGCCAGAACGCCGACGGCTCGATCACGATACCTCCGGCGCTGCGGCCCTATCTCGGTGGCATGGAGGTGCTGCGGCCATGATGCCCGCCGAGCATGCGACGCAACTGCTGACGGCCTACGACCAGGGCAGGCGGATCGCATTGCCCACATCGGCGGATGCAAGCTTCGACCCGGCGCGGGGCTACGAGGTGGCTGCGGCCATTCGCACGCTGCGCAGCGCGCGCGGCGAGCGCCAGCTGGGCTACAAGATCGGCTTCACGAACCGCACGATCTGGCCGCGCTACGGCGTGTTCGGCCCGATCTGGGGGCCGGTGTGGAACACCACGACCACGCTGCTGGACACAGCGCAAATCGAGGTCTCGCTCAAAGGCCTGGTGCAGCCGCGCCTCGAACCCGAAATCGCGTTCGGCTTCGCGAAGCCGCCGCGCGCCGGAATGAGCGAGGCCGAGCTCGCCGGTTGCATCGAATGGGTTGCGCACAGTTTCGAGATCGTGCACACGCATTTCGACGACTGGCGCTTCCAGGCGGCGGACACGGTGGCCGACTTTGCGCTGCACGGCAAACTGATCGTCGGCCCGCGCATCGAGTTGAGCCGCTTCGCCGCGCCTGGCGCCGAGCTTGCGGCGCTCGAGGTGCAACTGCATCGCGATGGCCAGCTGGTTGACCAGGGGCAGGGCACGAACGTGCTCGACGGGCCCCTGAGCGCGCTGCGCATCTGGGTCGACGCGATGCTGGCACAGCCGCATGGCTGGCGCATCGAAGCCGGCCACATCGTCACGACGGGAACGATCACCGACGCGGCGCCGCTGCTGCCGGGGCAGCGCTGGACGACGCAGCTGAGTGACCCTCGGCTCACGGGGCTGACGCTGACAACGCGGCCTTGACCTGGCCCGCTGCGCAAACGCGCTGCGCTAGAATCCGGCCCCTGGCCGAGCGGCCCGCCAGGCACCAAGCACACAGGAGAGGTGGCAGAGTGGTCGAATGTACCTGACTCGAAATCAGGCGAACGGTATCCCCGTTCCGTGGGTTCGAATCCCACCCTCTCCGCCATTTCACGCATCTTTACGAGCGAGCCACCCTGCGGATACGCTTCGCGACGACCATGTCGACAAGGGCAATCGGCCCGACTCGATGAGGAAACAGGCGATGAACACTCTGCAATCGATTGACGTTCGTACCGGCGGCCAGCCCAGCTCGCAGGCGCTGACAGGTTTGTCCGACCGGCGCCGCTGGCAATGGATGATGGCCTTGCTGCTCGCCCTGGGCGGCGCACTCGCCAGCACCGCTTGGGCGCGACCCGGCGGTCACGGTGAGGGCGGCGGCATGATGTTCGGCGGCTCGCCCGAGCGCATGGGCCGCATGATCGACCACATGCTCGACGGCGTATCGGCCAGCGACCAGCAACGCGCCCAGGTGAAGCAGATCGCGCAGGCGGCCGCGGCCGACTTGAAGGGCACACGCACCGCGACGCGCGAATTGCGGCAACGCGCCATGCAGGTGTTCACGGCGCCCACCGTCGACGCGGCCGCCGCCGAGTCGCTGCGCCAGCAGTTGCAGGCGCAGCACGATCAGAGCAGCCGGCGCATGTTGCAGGCCATGCTCGACATCAGCCGCGTGCTCACGCCCGAGCAGCGCGCCAAACTCGGCGAGCGTTTCAAACAGCGCAGCGCGCAGCGCGAGGAGCGTCTGCAACGCATGGAGCGTCAGCCGCCGCGCTGATGCGTGCCTCTGAAACAGCGCGGCCCTGCGCCGCGCGCCGACAACAGCGAGGCCGATTCGCATGACGTCGCGCCTGCTGTTGATCGATGACGACACGCGCCTCACGGCGATGGTCGGCGACTACCTGCGAAGCGCCGGTCTGTCGGTCGACGTGGCGGCGAGCCTGCGCGAAGGCCGCGTGATTGCTCGCGGCGCACCCCTTCGACGCGCTCGTGCTCGACCTGATGCTGCCCGACGGCGACGGCCTCGATCTGTGCCGCGAGCTGCGCGCCGAACCGCGCACGCGCCAGTTGCCGCTGTTGATGCTCACCGCGCGCGGCGAGCCGATGGACCGCATCGTCGGCCTCGAACTCGGCGCCGACGATTACCTGGGCAAGCCCTTCGAGCCGCGCGAGCTGCTGGCGCGCGTGAAGGCGCTGCTGCGCCGCGCCGCGCCGGCGCAGGCGGGAGACGACGTGCTGCGCTTCGGCCGGCTCGAAGTCGACCTCGGCGCGCGCGTCGCGCGCCTGGACGGCAAAACCTGCGACCTGACGAGCCATCAGTTCGATCTGCTCGTCGTGCTCGCGCAAAGCCCGGGCCGGGTGCTGTCGCGCGACCAGATCATGGATGCGCTGAAGGGCCATCCGCTCGAAGCGTTCGACCGGTCGATCGACGTGCACATCTCGCGCATCCGCGCCCTCATCGAAGACGACCCGAAACAGCCGCGGCGCGTGCTCACGGTGCGCGGCGCCGGCTACATCTTCGCGAAGAAGCAGGACGACGATGCGCCGGGGTAGCGCCTCCGCGCGCGCAGCGCGCGGCTCGGCATCGGCACATGCAACGCGCTGCCCCTCATGGAACCCGCCATGAAAAGCCTCTACCTGCGCATCTGGCTCACCGTGGTGGCGGTGCTGCTGCTGTTCGCCTTGGTCGCGGGGTGGCTGTTCCAGAGCAATGTCGAGCAAGAGCGCGACCGGGTGCAGTCGATGTGGTCGGAGCGCGCGTCGGCCTGGGCGGCGCTGATCGAGAACAGCCTGCCCGAGCGCGACGCGCCGGTGGCCGAGCAGCGCGCCGCGTTGCTCGACTGGTCGCAGCGCCTGCGCCTGCCGCTGGCGCTGGACGACGAACACGGCCAGCGCATCGCGACGTCGGAGTCGTTCGCGAGGCGCGAAGCCGAAGGGCTCGCTCCAGTGCGAGCGGGGGACTCTTCCGCGGCGCAACGGCGCACCGTGCGGCTGTTGCTGTCTGACGGGCGCGCGCTGTGGATCATGCGGCCCAGCCCGGGCCGCTGGCGGGGCGGCGGGACACGCGGCGAGGGCGGCGCGCCGGCAGGCTCTGGGTCACTCGCAGCCGCCCCGATCTGGCCGCGTGGTTTGGCGTTATTGCCGGGCGGTGGTCTGGGCTTGGTGGCCGCGCTGGCAGCGCTGTTTGTCGCGATCGCGCTCGGCGCCTATCCGGTGGTGCGGCGCCTGACGCGCCGGCTCGAGGCCTTGCAGCGTGGCGTCGAATCGTTCGGCGCGGGCCAGCTCAGCCAGCGTGTCGACGCACGCGGCCACGACGAAGTGGCCGCTCTCGGGCGCAGCTTCAACGCCGCGGCGCAGCGCATCGAGGCGCTCGTCGCGTCGCACCGCAGCCTGCTCGCGAACGCTTCGCACGAGCTGCGTTCGCCGCTGGCGCGGATCAAGATGGCCCTGGCGATGCTGGACGACGCGAAACCCGACGCACCACCGGAAGTGCGTGCCGGTCTGCGCCGCGAAGTTGAGCGCAACATCCGCGAGCTCGACGCATTGGTCGAGGAAGTCCTGCTCGCGAGCCGCCTCGACGCACCCGACGAAACGAACCGCACCGCATCGCACACGCCGGTGGCGTTGCTCCCGCTCGCCGCCGAAGAGGGCGCGCGTTTCAACGCCGCCGTCCAAGGGGAGGACGCCAGCGTGCTTGGCGACGAACGGCTGCTGCGTCGCGCGCTGCGCAATCTGCTCGAAAACGCCCGCCGCTATGGCGGCGCGGCGCCGCCCGAAGTCGACATCGCGCGCACCGTGGGCAGCGTTCAGGTGCGCGTCAGCGACCGTGGCCCCGGCGTTGCGCCGGAGCAGCGCGAACGCATCTTCGAGCCGTTTTACCGCCTGCCCGGCCACGCCGAGCAAGCCGGCGGCGTGGGCCTGGGGCTGAGCCTGGTGCGGCAGATCGCCAGGGCGCACCGGGGCTCGGTGCTTTGCGAGGGGCGCGATGGCGGCGGCAGTTGCTTTGTGTTGAGCTTGCCGGGATGAGCTGGGAATCCGGCGCGCGTCACGGCATGCGTGGCGCAGGCGCTGCACCGCGCCGCGCGTGCTGCATCCACGCCAGAAAGCCGCACAAGCCGCAGGCCGCGAGCACCAGCCCCGCTGTCGCTGCGGCCCAGTAGCCGGCCGCGCCCGATGCGCCGCTTAACGTGGCCGGGCTGAAGCCCCAGCGGTCGAACGCGAGCACGTAACCGCCGCCCAGCCCGACGCCCCAGATCGCGACGGCGTAGATCAGCAACGGCACCGTCGCGATTCGGTAAGCGCGCAAGATGAAGGCGGCGATGATCTGAGCCGCGTCGGCCACGTGGAACAGCACCAGCCACGCGAGCAGCGGCAGCGCGAAAGCGAGCACGGCCTCGTCGCGCGTGTACAGGTGCAGCAGCGGCAGGCGCAGCGCATAGACCGCGGCGCCCAGAGCCGCTGCCACGCCCATGCCCAGCAGCAGGCCGTTCCAGCCCAGGCGCTGCGCCTGCGCAGAATCGCTCGCGCCGATGCGCTGCGCGACCAGCGTGCTCGTCGCATTGCCGATCGCCATCGGCATCATGAACATCAGCGACAACAGGTTCAGCGCGATCTGGTGGCCGGCGACCTGCGTCGCACCGATGCGCGAGATGAACAGCGCCATGAACGTGAAGCCCGTCACTTCGACGGCGATCGACAAGCTCATCGGAACGCCCAGGCGCAACAGCGCGCGCAAGCTGGCGCGGTGCGGCCGGGACAAGCGCCGGTGCAAGCCGAACGGTGCGTAGAACGCATCGCGGCGCAGCAGGAGCCACGCGGCACCAAGCTGGCCCGCCATCACGACCGCGGTGGCGATGCCGCAACCCGCGGCGCCTTGCGCCGACAGGCGCCAAGCGCCAACATCGACGCCAAACACGAAGGCCACGCTGAGCGGCACCTTCAGCAACAGCGCGCCGAGCTGCAGCGCCATCACGATCTTCGGCCGCGACACGGCGCTGTTGAAGCCGCGGAACGCCGTGAACAACAGCGCGCAGGGCAGTGCGAACGCCAACGCAGCGAGATAGTCGCGCACCTTCGCCGCTACTTCGGGCGAGGCCCGCGACAGATTCAGAAACGGCTGCGGAAACAGCAGCAGCGTGCAGCCGATCAGCGAGGCGCCGAGCGCCAGCCACAGCGCCTGGTGCAACTGCGCGCCGGCCTCCAGCGGCTTGCCGGCGCCGAACAGTTGCCCGGCAATCGGCCCGACCGACAGCACCATGCCCATCAGCGTGACGAACACGGTCACGTAAACCGCGCTGCCGATTGCCAGCGCCGCCAGGTCGAGCGACGACGCACGTGCGGCAACTGCGGTGTCGACCGTGCTGAACGCGACCACCGCGGCCTGCCCGATGAACACCGGCCAGGCCTGGTCGAGGATGCTGCGCGCGTCTTGCCGCAGCAGCGCGCTCCTCGCCCCCATTCAGGCGGCGCCCAGCTCGCTCGGCTGGGCCACGCGGGGCGCGACGCGCTCGCGTTCCAACGCGCGTTCGGCGTAGCGGTTGAAACGCCAGGCGGTCCCGTCCATCGTGATGCGCCGCCAGGTGGTGCGTTTGTCGCCGGGACTCATCGACGTCCAGCGCTGCACTTCGTCGAAGCTGCGCCCGCAGCCCTTGCACACCGCGTCGCCCTGGCTGGTGGAACAGATCGCGATGCACGGCGCGTCGGGAGTGGTCGCGTACCAGGCGAGCCAGGCGTCGCGCGCGGCGCGCGGCATCGTGTGCTCGTCGCACTCGGGGTCGCGGTGATAGACCATCAGCGCATAGACCTCGGCCAGCGCGCGCACGGGTGGGCATGCGGTGATGCCGTCGGGCGATGGTGCGCGTTCGCGCCACCAGTTGATCGCCGCTTCGATGTCGGTGATGTGAAGTGCTGCCATGGGCGAGGATATGCGGGGGCGCCAAGGATAGCGCTTGGGCGCACGACGCTGCTACGATGCCGCACAGCATGTCCGCCCAGCCCGTGACCGCCGAATCGCTCGAACTCGACCGACCACCGTTCGCCGTGGTGGCCGCACTCGGGCCAGAGCAAGTGGCCGATGAAATGGTGGCGTGCTTCGCACGCCTCGGCGCGCGGCCCGACAGGCTCGCGCACGCGCACGCACTGGCCTTGCAGAGCATCGGCACGGCCGATCTTGGCAAGGGCCTCGGCAAGGGCGGCGGCAAAGGCCGTGTTTCGGGAAAGGGTACGTCGGCGATGGACGCATTGGCGCGCGCCGGGCGCGCGATCGCGTGCGACATCGACCGCGGCGTCGGCATCGGCGTCGCGGCCGGCTACCACAATCCGCAGCACTTTCTCGAAGTGATGCTCAGCACGCGCTACCTCGCGCGTCTGGCCGGGCTGGACGCGCCGCGCAGCGCGCGCGTCGTCACGGCGGGGCTGATTCACGACTTCCATCACGACGGCTCGCGCGGCGCGTCGGCGCCGTTTCGGCTCGAGCTGCTCGCGTTGGAAAAGGCCACGCCCTACCTGAACGAGGCCGGGGTCGACGCCGACACCCGCGCCAACCTCGAAGCCCTGGTTCTGGCCACCGAGCCGCGCACCGGCGTTCCCTATGCACGGGCGTGTTGGCTGCATCACCGCGGCTTGGGCGGCGCGGCGGCGCGAAGCCAGGGGCTGCCGCTCGGCATCGAGCTTCTGGCGCGCGACGCCGAGCTCGCCGCCGACGCCGTGCTGCTCGCCGAAGCCGATGTGTTGCCGTCGATCGGCTTGACGCTGGCGCATGCCGACAAGTTGCAGGCGCGCCTCGCGGCCGAGTGGGGCATGGCGCTCGGCCGCGACGACAAGCTGCAGTTCATCGACCGCATGGTCGGCGAAATCACGGTCGCGAAGTTCTTCATCCCCAACGTGCAGCGGCTGCGCCAGAGCTATGCGCGTGCCGCCTGAGCAAGCGTCGCCGGGCCGCGCCAAGACGCTTGCTCGCCCCCAGGGCCACGAAGGGGCCCCTACGTGGCCCTGGGGGCGGGCGCGCAGCGACCGGGGGCCTACCTACAAACGCTGCTGCGCCACACTGCTGCTCACGCTGTCGACCTTGCTGGGTTGCATGGCCTGTGCACAAGCGCCGCCGGCCCCGGCAATTGGGCAGCCCGGGCCGTCCGGTTTCGTCAACAACTACCCGCACCCGCCCAAGGCGAGCTTCTGGGCCTGGCAATGGGAGCGCCTGCGCGACGGCCTGCCCAAACCCCCGCCGCAGGGCTGGAACCTGCCGGCCATGAAAACCGAGCCGGCGCTGTTGCGTTCGGTCGAGGCCAACCCGTCGGTGACGTGGATCGGCCACGCGACGGTGCTGCTCAGAATCGCCGGCAAGAACGTGCTGTTCGACCCGATTTTTTCACAGCGTGCTTCGCCGCTGTCGTTCGTCGGACCTACGCGCCTGGTGCCGCTGCCCATCGAGATTTCGGACCTGCCGAAGATCGACGTCGTGATGATTTCGCACAACCACTACGATCATCTCGACGAATACACCGTGCTGCAGCTCGCGCGCCAACCCTCGGGCAGTCCGCGCTTTCTAGTGCCGATGGGTCTGAAGGCCTGGTTCAACGGCATCGGCATCGCGCGCGTCGACGAAGCCCAGTGGTGGCAGGGCTTCGAGGAAGGGCCTCTGAACATCAGTTTCGTCCCGGTGCAGCACTGGAGCCGGCGCACGTTCACCGACACCAACGCCACGCTGTGGGGCGGCTGGGTCGTGCAGGGCGAAGGGCTGCGCATCATCCACACGGGAGACACGGGCTACTCGAAGGACTTTCGCGACATCGGCGAGCGCTTCGGCGGCTTTGACATGGCCTTCATCCCGATCGGCGCCTATGCGCCACGCTGGTTCATGCAGACGATGCACGTCGATGTGCCCGAGGCTGTGCAAGTGCGCGCCGACCTGCGCGCGCAGCGCGCGATCGGCATCCACTGGGGCACCTTCGAAGACCTGACCGACGAGCCGCCCGACGAGCCGCCGCTCGTGCTGGCGCGGCAACGCGAGTTGCACGGGCTGCGCACCGATCAATTCGACGTGATGAAGATCGGCGAGACTCGCGCGCTGCGTTGATCGGCTAGTCATGGCCTTGTACAGCGTGCCGGCGCTGCACGGCCGCGCCCATCGGCCGCGCTACTCGGCCGAAAAATGCCAGACGGCCTGGATCAAGCCGTCGCGCACCTCGTACACGGCGGCGACTTCAAACGCCTGCTCGCGAACGCCCCAGATCAGTTCGTGGTCGATAACCTTGTTGCCGAGCACGGTGCGGTTCACGATGTCGGCACGCAAACCCGCCAAGTTGAAGCGCTGTTCGGCGTAAAAGCGCGCGAGTTCGGCCTTGCCGGAGATCGCGGGCTGCGGCGCGGGCGGGCGGAAGATCACGATCGACTCGCTGTACGAGGCGAGAAAGCGCTTCAGGTCGCGCGCGTTGTACGCCTCGAGTTGTGCTTGCACGACATCCACGGGTTCGGCTGCGATAGCGGTCCTCCTCGGAGCTTCGGCTTACAAACTGTCAAGGTTACCTGATTGAATTGTCATCCAACCGCGCGTGACGGCGGCGCCGCGCCGGGCTACCATAGAGTCGGATCGAAGGAGGTTGCGATGACTGCCCAGCGTGCCAAGCCGAAAATTCTTCCGGAACCTGTCGATGACGACACGGCGCCGGCTGATCTCAGCGTGCCCGATACCGGCTCGCTGGTTCAGCACCCCGACGGCTGGTACTGGCTGGCGGACCGTGGCGGGCAGGAATTCGGGCCATTTGATTCGGCCGCCGATGCGCTGGCCGACATGAACGCCGCTGCCGAAGAGAACCTGGAGCCGGGTGAAACGCTGGAGGAGGCGGAAGATGAACTGGGCCTGGCGGGCTGGGTCGACCCCGATACCGGCGAACTCGCCGAGGAATCGCACGCGCGCATCGAAGACCATTGAACCGGCGCCGCGCCCGCGCGCCCACCCGCCGGATTCAACCCAAGACCTTCAACAGCCAGGCGTTGAGCGCCTCGATCTCCTCCATGCACACCGAGTGCTCCATCGGGTACTCGTGCCAGTCCACTGCATAGCCGAGTTTGACGAGCGTATCGCGTGACGCCTGGGCGCGGTCCAGCGCGATCATCGGGTCGCGCCGGCCATGCGCCATGAAAATCGGCACGAGCGCGTTCGCGTCGTGGCGCTCGGCCTGGGTGCTCGCGGCCAGCGGCAGGTAGCCCGACATGCACACCAGCCCACCCAGGCGCTGCGGGTAGCGCAGTCCGGCCAGCAGCGTCATCGCGCAACCTTGCGAAAAACCGCCGAGCACGATGCGGTTGGCGGGCACGCCGCGCGCACGCTCGCGGTCGACCAGCGCGTTCACCTCGCGCATCGATTCGCGCAGGCCACTCTCGTCTTCGCGCCGGTCGGTCTGGGTGCCCAGAATGTCGTACCAGGCGCGCATCTGGTAGCCGTTGTTGATCGTCACCGGGCGCACCGGCGCGCGCGGCAGCACGTAACGCACCGGGCCGATCGTCGCGAGGTCGAGCTGATCGCCGAAGCTCAGGAAATCGGTGCCGTCGGCGCCGAGGCCGTGCAGGATGATGATGCTGGCGACAGCCTCGCCGGCGGGGTGGAGTTCGATGGTCTCGATTGCCATGGTGGTGCGTCGCAGGGTTTGGATCGCGCATGCTACGCGAGTCGCGCGTGACACCGAGTGTTCACGATGCGTCGAGGTCATGGCCGCGGCACGCGAACCACAGCGTCACGTCGTAGGCGAGCTTGAGCACGCCGGCGGCGACCAGCGGCGCGGCCAGGAAGCCGGTGGCGAACAGCGCGCCGCCCAGGCCCGGGCTGATGGCCGCGGCCAGGCTGCGCGGCACCGCGGTCAGGCTCGCGGCCGCCGCGCGCTCGGGCGGCGTGACGACGCTCATCACGAACGCGCTGCGTGTGGGAACGTCCATCTGGGACAAGGCGCTGCGCACCAGCAGCAATCCGACCGCGAGCGACAGCTCGGGTGCCAGTGCCGCAAGGATCAGGCAGACGTTCGCCGGAATGTGCGTGAAGACCATCGTATTGAGCAAGCCGATGCGCTTCGCGACCCACGGCGCGGCCCACATCGATGCGGCGGCGAGCATTCCGGTGGCAAAGAACAACTGGCCGGTCGCCGCGCTCGACATCTGAAAGCGCTGCATCAGCCACAGCGCCATCAGGCTGTTCACGACCAGACCGCCGGCGAACGAATCCACCGAAAACAGCGCCGCGAGCTTGATCACGACGGCGCGCGATTCGCGCAGCGGCGCACTCGTCGCCGCAGGCGCGGCGCCGGGGCTCGGCGCTTGCTGTGGCAGGCGGCGGTACAGCCAGAACAGCAGCACACCGACGAGCGCATAGCCGATGAACATGCAGCGCAGCGCCCACAACTCGTCGATGAGGCCGATGTTGCCGACGGCATCGAAGGCGCCGGAGTGGCTTCGCGCGACCAGCCACGCCGGCACGCCCGCTGCAAGCGCGCCGAACGCTGCGCTCAACGACCCGAGCAGGCTGTAGCGTGCGAACAAGGTGGTGCGCACATCGCCTTGGGCCGATGCCGCCAGGCGCGGGTGTTCGAGCGGAAGGAACACGCTCACATCGCCCGAGCCCGGGTTCAGCGTGCCGACGAAGGCGACGATCAGCAGCGGCCAGAAGTCCTCGAGGCTCGCAAATGCGATCCCTGTGCCCGCCATCAGCAGTGCGGCGCCGAGCAACAGCCTGCGCGAGGGGAAGCGGTGACCCCAGGCGCCGACGGCGAGCGTGGCGCCCGCCGAGCCGAGCAGCGTGGCGGTCGACAGCACGCCCACGGCCCACGCCTGCAGGCCCAGCGCGAGCAGGTACGCCGGCAGCAGCACCGCGACATAGCCGTCAACGAAGCCGCGCAGTGCACGCCCGGCGACGAGCAGGCGCGCGGCGGGGTCGGCGCCTGCCGGCGCGAGCAGGCTCATGAGTTGCGGGGCCAGTCGCGGGGGTCAGTTGCCGGAGTCGGTCGCCAAGGTCAGTCGCCGATCTGCGGCGCTGCGCTCAGCGCGGCCACCAGATCGGTCGCCGCTGACGCATCAAACAACGATCAATCGCCCCGGCCCACTCACGACCTGGCCCACCACCGCGGCGCGCTCGAAGCCGCCTTTTCTGAAGATCGCCAGCACCTGGTCGACCTGCCCTGGCGCGCAAGAGACGAGCAGGCCGCCGCTCGTCTGCGGGTCGGTCAGCAACGCGCGGTCGGCTTCGGCAAAGGCGGCGGGCAGCGTCACGTCGCCGCCGTAACTCGCCCAGTTGCGCCCGGACGCGCCGGTCACGATGCCCTGCTCGGCGAGTTCGCGCACGCCCGGCAGCAGCGGCACCTTGGCCCAATCGATCTGCACCGAACATTTCGCGCCGCGCGCGAGTTCCAGGCCGTGGCCGGCCAGGCCGAAGCCGGTGACGTCGGTCAATGCGTGCACGCCGTCGAGTTCGGCCAGTTCGATACCGGGCTTGTTGAGCTTGGTTGCGTTCGCGATCATCTGCTTGTAGCCATCGGCGCTCAATTTGTCCTTTTTCAGCGCCGCCGACAGCACGCCCACGCCGAGCGGTTTGCCGAGCACGAGCACGTCGCCCGGCTTGGCGTCGGCGTTGCGCTTCACCTTGCTCGGGTGGATCAGCCCCATCACGACCAGGCCGTAGATCGGCTCGACGGAGTCGATGGTGTGGCCACCGGCGATCGGAATACCCGCTTCCGCACAGATGCTCTCGCCGCCCTTGATGATGCGGCCGATGGTCTCGATCGGCAGCACGTTGATCGGCATGCCCACGAGTGCCAGCGCCATGATCGGCCGGCCGCCCATCGCATACACATCGCTGATCGCGTTGGTCGCCGCGATGCGGCCGAAGTCGTACGGGTCGTCGACGATCGGCATGAAGAAGTCGGTCGTCGCGATCAGCGCCTGCTCGTCGTTGAGCTGGTAGACAGCGGCGTCGTCGGCGGTCTCGATGCCCACGAGCAGCTCTTTCGGCACGGGAAAGCCGGTCGAGTTCTTCAAGATTGCGCTCAACACACCGGGAGCGATCTTGCAGCCGCAGCCGCCGCCGTGCGACAGCGAAGTCAGGCGCACGGCCTTGTCATGGGGGGCGTTCATTTCGGGTTCTCCAGGGCAGATTGAATCAGGTCGAGCAGGCGGCGCTTTTCTTCCGAGGGGTCGAACAGCGGCGCGCGTGCCACGGTCTGGCGGCGCAACTGATCCAGGAATTGCGCATCGTCGCGTGCGCGCGAGATCAGCCCCGCCAGCGCCGCATCATCGCCGAGATCGAAATACCCTGCGTGTCCCGGGCCGAGCATGCCCATGTTGCCGGGGATTCTGGAAGCCAGCGCGGCCGTGCCGCTGCGCGCCGCCTCGAGGATGACATGGGCGCCGCCTTCCATCTTGCTCGTGCTCACGAGCAGGTGCGCGCGCTGGATGTGGCGCCGCGCCTGCGGGCGCGTCAAGGCGCCGAGCCAGCGATAGTGGGGGCATTCGGCTTGCACGCGGCGTGCCGCGGCGCCGAGCCGGGTATCGAGCGAATCGCCGACCTGCTCGAAGTGGATGTCGGATCGATCGCGCAGGCGCCCGGCGGCGCGCATGAAGGTCGCGGGGTCTTTTTCGTCGCGCAGGTGCGCGACCTGCACGACGCGCAGCACGCGCTTGGGTGGCGGGCCGGGCTTCAGACAGGGCGCGGATTGGTAAATGACGCGGCATTTCGCGCGCTGCTCGCGCGGAAGCTCATCCACGCCGCGGTCTTGCAGCACGACCAGGTGCGTCGCCTGGCGCAGCGACCGCTGCGCGGCGGCGTCGCCGTGGATGTCGCGGTACAGGTCGGTGCCGGTGAGCACGACGATCAGGGCCCGATCCGGGTGCGCGCGCGCAAACGCGTCGATGCTCGCCGCCGAGCGGCGCGCGTGCAGCGCGATCAAGCCGGCAACATCTTCACCGTTCCACTGCATCGAGATCGTGGTGCGACAATTTGCCGCCAGCATGTGCGACCAGCGCAGCGCGGTGTGCCAGTTGCCGTTGTTGGCAGAGGCCAGCGCGGGGCTGACGATAGCAATCAAAGGGCGAATCTTGCTCGACATCGAGGCACCGAATGTGGAGTCCGCGCAGATGCGGTGTGCGGGCAGGGAGCTGCTGTCGCTCGCGCTGATGGACTCGCGCAATCATACGTTGCGCTGGATCACGGCCTACGAACGCGCGCTCGGATCCACATTGAAGGTTTCGCTGCTGCCGGAGCTCAATCCGCCGTTGTGGGAGTTGGGTCACATCGGCTGGTTCCAGGAGTACTGGATCGCGCGCAACGTGCAGCGCGCGCGCGGCGCGACGTGCGACCCCACGCAGCCGCGCCTGGCATCGGTGCTTGCACACGCCGACCGCTGGTACGACTCCTCCAATGTGCCGCACGACAGCCGCTGGTCGCTCGACCTCCCCGATCTGCAAGAGACCAAGCAGTACCTGGTGCAGACGCTGGAGACCACGCTCGACCTGCTGCACGGCACGCCGGAAGACGACGCTTCGCTCTACCTGTACCGGTTGGCGCTGTTTCACGAAGACATGCACGTCGAGGCGTTTGCCTACATGTCGCAGACGCTGGGCATCGACAGCGGCCTGCTCGCACCGATCGCCACACTCGCGCCGCGCGATGCGCTCGTGTTCCCGGCGACGACCTGGACGCTCGGCAGCGCGCCGGGCGGCTTCGTGTTCGACAACGAAAGGTTGCGCCATGACGTGCCGGTGCCCGAATTCGAGATCGATTCGCAGGCGGTGAGTTGGGCCCAGTACTGCGAATTCGTCGAAGACGGCGGCTATGACGACCCGGCGTTCTGGAGCGAACCCGGCCGCGCCTGGCTGCAGGCGACGCAGCGCCGCACGCCACGCTACGTCGACCAGATGCGCCACGGCGTAATGCAGCATCGCTTCGGAAAACTGATGCGCGTGCCGCCGGCGCAACCCGCGATGCACGTGAGCTGGTTCGAAGCCCAGGCCTGGTGTGCCTGGGCCGGCCGGCGCCTGCCCACCGAGGTGGAATGGGAAGCCGCGGCGCACCTGGGCGCGACGCGCGGCTTTCGCTGGGGCGACGTCTGGGAGTGGACCGCGACGACGTTCAGGCCCTACCCGGGTTTTGCAGCCGACCCGTACCGCGACTATTCCCAGCCCTGGTTCGGCACGCACAAGGTGCTGCGCGGCGCGTCGTTCGCGACGCGCGGGCGCATGCGCAGCGCGAAGTACCGCAATTTCTACCTGCCGCAGCGCGACGACATGTTTTGCGGGTTTCGCAGCTGCGCTGTTTGACGAGCTGAGCCTGTTTGCTCCGGCCTACAACCCGGTCAAATAGTGCGCCAGATTCTCGATGTCGCGCTCGTTGATCGTGTTCGCGACGCTCGTCATGTTGCCCGCGTCATTGGTGCGCTTGCGCGCCTTGAAATCGGTGAGCTGCTTGACGATGTAGTCGAAGTTCTGCCCGGCGACGCGCGGAATCTCGTTTTGCCCGGCGAAACCGCCGAGGTGGCACATCGTGCACAGCGTCTCGTCGGCCTTGAGCTTGCCAAGCTTGGCCTTCTCGGGGTCGACCTTGAAATTCAGAGACTTCGGTTTCTGTTTGGAGAAGTAATCGGCCAGCTCTCGCATCTCGTCGCGCGACATGCCCGCGACCATGGGTGTCATCTGCGGGTCGCTGCGCCGGCCTTCCTGGAAGTCGCGCAGTTGCAGGTAGAGGTAGCGCGCGGTCTGCCCGGCGAGAATCGGATTCGTCGGGATCTGCGCGTTCCCGCCCTCGCCGTGGCACGCGGCGCACAGCGCGGCCTTCGGCGGCGCGGGGCTTTGCGCCTGGGTCGGGGTGGTGAAAGCAGCGCCGATGCCAATGACCAGCGCCGCCGTTCTCAGTGCCTTTGCGTCCAACCTCACGGCAATGCGAACACGATCACCGAATTGCCGCGCTTGAAGTCGAGCTGCGTATTGCCGCCCGCCGCCACCGCCACGTACTGCTTGCCGCCGACCATGTACGACACGGCCGGCGCATTCACGCCGGCGCCGCACTGGTACTCCCAGAGCTTCTTGCCGGTCCTCGCGTCGAAGGCGCGGAACAGACCGTTGCCTTCGCCGTTGAACACCAGGTTGCCGGCGGTGGCGAGAACGCCGCCGATGAGGGGCTGATCGGTGTCGAACTTCCAGGCCATCTTGCCGGTGTCGATGTTCACCGCGGCCAGGCGGCCCCACTGCTTCTCGCTCGGGATGACCTTGAACGCGCCGCCGAGCCACAGCTTGCCGCCGGGGTATTTGGCTTCTTCGACGTGGTACGTCATCGGCTGGTGCAGGTTCGCCGCGTAGGCCAGGCGCGTTTGCGGGTTGAACGCCATCGGGCTCCACTCGACACCGCCGTTCGCACCCGGCAGCATGCGCTTGCCGTCCTTGGTGGGCAGGACCCACATGTTCTCTTGCGGGATCATCGCCTCGCTGAAGCGGATCAGCTCGCCGGTGGCGCGGTCGTGCACGTACACATGGCCGGTCTTGCCGCCGTGGATCGCGACCTTTCGCATCTTGCCGTCCTTGCCGGCGGCGGTGGTCAGGATCACGGGTGAGACGGCGTCCAGGTCCCACACGTCATGCGCGATGTACTGGTAGTGCCACTTGTAGCTGCCGTTGTTCAGGTCGATCGCGACGATCGAGTTGGTGTACAGGTTGTCACCCGGGCGCTCGGCACCATAGAGGTCTGGGCTGGGGTTGCCGGCGACGAAGAACACGGTGTTGGTCTCGCGGTCCACGGCCGGTGCCATCCACACGCCGCCACCGAGCGTCTTGTAGAAGTCGCCGCCTTTTTCGGCGAGTTGCTTCTTCTCGGCAGCGATGTCGCGCAGCATGTTGCGGCCGGTCGCGTCGTTCACCGCCCATACGCCTTCATGGCCGCGCTCGGGAATGCTGTAGAACGTCCAGACCAGCGCGCCGGTCTTCGCGTCGAACGCCTTGACGAAGCCGCGCACGCCGTACTCGCCGCCGTTCGTGCCGATCAGCACCTTGCCGTTCACGGCCACCGGCGCCATCGTCTCGGAGTAGCCAAGCTCGGGGTCGGCGATCTGCGTCGCCCACAGCACCTTGCCGGTCTTGGCGTCGAGCGACACCAGTTTGGCATCCAGCGTGCCCATGAACAGCTGCCCGTCCAGGATCGCCACGCCGCGGTTGTTCGGGCCGCAGCAGTAGGTGGTCACCGGACCCTGCTTGTGCTTGTAGTGCCAGAACTCCTTGCCGGTGGCGGCGTCGATCGCGTAGACGTGGTTGTACGACGTGGTCAGGTACATGATGCCGTCGACGACGATCGGCGCGGTTTCCATCGACTCCAGCACTTCGGTCTGGAAGATGAACGCCGGCTTGAGCTTGGCAACGTTGTCGGCGTTGATCTGGTTTGCCGGGTAGTAACGCGTCTGCTCGTAGCTGCCGTTGCTGTGCAGGAAGTTGCTGCCGTCTTTGGAAGCGGCATCGAGCTTGGCTTGCGAGACCGAAATGTTCTTCGGCACGGGCGATCCGGTTGCCGCCGTCTGGCCGGTCACTTCTTGGGCGAGCGCTGTGGCGCCCGTGAACGTCAATGTGCAGGCCAGAGCGGTGAGCGCGGGAAAAGATCGACGAAACGTGGGGGCATGGCGGGGCATACGAGTCTCCTGGAGTTTTGACTGCCGCATTCGAACCGGGCTTCGCGCCATGGGCGCTGACCGAGGTCAAGAGGGTTGGTGCGGGGTGTCGCACTTCGTCTCTGGCGCGAGAATATAGAGCAATTGCGCGACGATTCAAGCGTCGCCCTTCGTTTTGAACGCCGAGTTGACCCCGGGGCTTACCCGATGACCGCTGACCGACTTTTTGTGATGCGATGCTGGCGCGCCGCGCTGTGCATGCTGGCGCTGAGCGCCGGCGTTGGCATGGCCGGTGGCGCGGCCGCCCAGGCGTCGCCGCACCTGAGCCTGAACGCGCAGTTGCTGGTCGGCGCGCGGCAGAACGACCTGGAGCTGGTCGATCGGGTCCTCACCAAGGGTGCCGCGCCCAATTCGCGCAATCGCCTGGGCAAGACCGCGCTGCTGCTCGCCGCGGAGAAGGGCAACATGGCGCTGGCGCAGCGTTTGCTGGACGCCGGGGCCGATGTGAACCTGGCGTCGCTGGAGGGCGTGACGCCGCTGATGGCCGCGTGCTACGGCGGCCACACCGAGCTGGTGCGGCGCCTGCTCGCCAAAGGCGCGCGCCCGGACCCGCTGGACCGCATGCACAAGCCGGCGATCGTTTATGCGGCGGGGCAGGGCCATGCGGACGCGATCGAGGCATTGCTCGACGCGGGTGTGGACGTCAATGCGGTCTATGAAAACCAGCTCAGCGCCTTGATGTGGGCCGCGGGCCAAGGCCACGCGAATGTCGTGGCGCGCCTGATGCAGCGCGGCGCCAGGGTCGATGCGCGCGACAACCGCGGCCTGTCGGCGCGCGACATGGCGCTGCGTGAGGGGCATTCAACTACTGCGGCCTTGCTTTCGCAGTAAGAAGCTGAGCGCTCTTATCCCCTCACCCCAACCCTCTCCCAAAGGGAGAGGGAGCCGAACTGTGCCAGCGCCTACCCCGGCTGGCGCGCCAAGCCAAGCCGCTCGACGATGAGCCGCTCCTTCGCAAACGCCTCGCGGCACGCCTTGGCGTAGTCGGCGGGGCCCAGGTAATCGAGTTCCTGATCGTATTTGGCGATCTCATTGACGAACGCCGGGTCGAACATGGCGCGCTTGAACGCGTCGTGCAGCTTGTCGCGCACGGCGCCCGGCAGGCCGCGCGGGCCGCCCAGGCCAAACGGCGACATCGCGACGATGTCGAAGCCCAGTTCGCGCAACGTCGGCGCGCTCGGCCAGCGCTTCGAGCGCTGCCCCGCGAAGGTGGCGAGCAGGCGCAGGCGCCCCGCCTCCACCGCTGGGCCGAAGCCGGTGGAGTTGACGCCCACCATCACCTGGCCAGCGCCGATGGCGTGCAACTGCTCCGCCGTTCCCTTGTACGGCACGTGGATGTAGCTCAAGCCACGCAGCGTGAACAGTTCTTCGAGCACGACATGCGCTGTCGTCCCCACGCCGTTCGTCGCGATGCTCAGCTCGCCCGGCTTGGCGCGCGCGAACGCGAACAGTTCTTCGAGCTTGTGAAACGGGCTGCCCGCGGTGACGAGCACGCCGAACGTGGTGCCGGAGATCTGGATGATCGGCGTTACGTCGCGGATCGGGTCCCACACCACTTTCTGCGTGTGCGGCGCGCGGAAAATCGTCTGCGGCAGTTGCGCGATCGTGTAGCCGTCGGGTTCGGCCTGCTGCAGGATCGGCATCGCCAGCGTGCCGCCGGCGCCGCCGCGGTTGTCGACCAGCACCTTCTGGCCGAGCGTGTGGCCGGCGAGTTCGGCGAGCAGGCGCAGCGAGATGTCGGTCGCGCCGCCTGCGGGCCAAGGCACCCACAGCGTGATCGGGCGCGACGGAAAGTTGTCGGCGGCGTGCGCGCCGTGGCCCGCGAGAGCGGCGCTCGCGGCGCCGCCCAGCACGAGTCTTCTGCGGGTGAAATTCATGGCGTCGGCTCATCCGGGCGGCCCCTTCTTCGCCAGGCCGCCAAAGCCGCGCTGCGGGTCATAGCCCCAGCACGACAAGGTGAAGAATGCGGCCAGGCAGCCGAGCACGACCCAGGGCGCGAGGCCGGGGTCCTTGCCGTAGGCAGCGAAACCGAATCCACTCGATCGCGTGGGTGAACGGGTTCACGCTCGCCAGCCAGTACACCCACTCGGCGCCCGACTCCTGCAATTTCCACAGCGGATAGAGCGCGGTGGAGATGAAGTACATCGGGAAGATCACGAAGTTCATCGTGCCGGCGAAGTTTTCCAGCTGCTTGATGTGCACCGACAGCAGCAGCCCCAGTGCGCCGAGCATCAGCGCGCCGCAGATGAGCGCAAGCAACGCGTGCAAGCCGGCGAGCGAGAGCACCGGCAAGCTGCGTGCCGATCAGCGCCGCGACGATCACGAACGCGAGCGCCTGCAACACCGACAGCAGCGCGGTCGCGCACAGCTTGCTGAACAGCAGCCACGGGCGCGGCAAGGGTGCCGTCAGCAGCAGCCGCATCAGGCCCATCTCGCGGTCGTACACCATCGCCAGCGACGACTGCATGCCGTTGAACAGCAGCACCATTCCCACCAGCCCCGGGGCGATGTACACGTCATAAGCGATGTAGGTGTCGTAGGGCTCGACGATCGCGACGCCGAACACGTTGCGAAACCCGGCCGCGAACACCGCCAGCCACAGCAGCGGGCGCACCAGCGCCGAGATCAGGCGCCCGGTCTGTTGCGAGAACTTGAAGAGTTCGCGCAGCACGATCGCCCGCAGCGCTTGCAGCGCATGCGCTGCGCCATGGCGTGCGGCGTCTTGCGCCACCGGGCCTGCCTCGACATGGGTGCCGTTCATCGCGCCACCTTGCAGAGTTTTTCCGGCGCGTCGGCGCCGAGCGTGTCGAGCGCGTCGGTCGGGTGCATCATGCCTTCCACCGGTGCCGTGCCGATCACGCCCTGGCCGTCGCTCAGCATCAGCGGCTGGCGCAGCTGGCCGTCCCAGGCGCGAAAACTCATGTTGGTGCCTTTCGATCCGTCCAGTGGCGTCTTTGCCAACGCCAGGCCCCAAGCCGCTGCCGGGCCCTTGGGCGCGGCGGTGAGCGCCGCGACGAGCGCCTTGCCTGCCATCCACGCCGCCCAGTCCTGCGCCGTCATCGCGCGCTTGTTCGCCTTGGCGAAGCGGCGCACAACCTGTGGCGCACCGAAGCGTTCGAACTGCGCGTGCCACGCCAGCGGCACGAGGCCGGCGTCGCCGACCACCGGCCGCGGAAGCACGGTGCGGTAGGGCAGGCTGCGCGCGAACTCGCCGTCGCTGTCGACCACCCAAACGGCGTCGTAAGCGTTGCCCGAGGTCAGCAGCAGCGGATTGGCCAGATCGCGCTCGCGCGGGTCGGCCGAGAGTTTGAAGGGCTTGATTGCCACCACCTGCAAGCCGAAACGTTTGATTGACGCCTGCACGGTGGCTGCGCGTTGCTGGTCGAGCGCCGACGTTCCCGTGAGCAGCAGCAGCTTGCTCCACTTGCGCGCGACCAGCGTTTGTGCGAGCGCGTCGGCGCGCATGCGTTCGCTCGGAATCAGGTGGAACAACCGCGCGCGGCAATCCTGCTGGCGCAGGCTGTCGGCGGATTCGCTCAGGTTGAGCACGGGAATCTTGACGGCGTCGGCAACCGCGAGGGTCCACGCGACGGGCAGGTCGGTGAGCAGCACGGCGGCGCCGGACTTCTCGGCTTGCGCGGCGGCGCCGCGTGCGGCCTCGAGTGTGGCCACCTCTTGGGGCGCGATGCTCACGGCCAGGCCCACGGCGTCGAGCTCGAACTGGTTCTCGTCCACAGCCATCTGCAAGGCTTCCATCAGCGGCCCGCCGGTGTGGCCGAGGTAGGCGCGCTCGAGCCGGGTGCGCTCCAGGCGCGGGTCGTCCACCGGTGCGAGCAGGGTCGCCTTCAGCGTCACCGTGCGCGCCTGCGCTGCCGCCAACGACGGTGCGATAGCCACTGCAAGCATGGCGGCAGCGAGGACGAATCCGCGAGTCATTCGACGATCACCACCCCATAAGGCACGCGCCCGACCGGAATGCTCTTGAGCGCCTTCGCGCCCGCCACGTCGATCACCGTCACGTCATCGCTCAAGCCGTTCACGACGAGCAGCCGCGCTTCGGCCTTGTCGAGCATCACGTTCCACGGGCGCTTGCCCACCAGCACCGTGTGCGTGACCTTGCGCGATGCCACGTCGACGAACGCGACATGGTTGGCGCGGCCGAGCGCGACGAAGGCGCGCTTGCCGTCGCGCGTCATCTGGATGCCCACCGGCGTGATATCGGCGGCGCGCGCGCCTTTCACTTCGAACTTCACGGTGGCGAGCACCGAATGGTCCGCGGTGGAGACGATCGTGACACTCGCGTCGAGCTCGTTCGTCACCCACAGCTCCTTGCCGTCGGGCGTGATCGCCATGCGGCGCGGGCGCTTGCCCACCTTCACGTTCTTCACCACCTTGGCCGTGGCGGTGTCGATCACGTGCACCATGCTCGCGACTTCCGAGGTCACGTAAACCAACTTTCCGTCGCCGCTGACCTTCACGCCTTCGGGTTCCTTGCCCACCTTCACGGTTTTCAGCGTCTTGCCGGTCGCAGCGTCGACGAACGCGGCTGCGCCTTCGTCTTCGTTCGACACATAGATCGTCTTGCCGTCGGGCGAGATGTCGAACGCTTCGGGCTCCTGGCCGAGCGGAATGCGACGCAGCGATTTGCCGCTTGCCGGGTCGATGATGTCGGCCGCGTTCGAGTCGGTGCAAGCGACCATGATCTTGGCGTCCGGTGTCATCTGCACATGGCGCGCGCGCTTGCAGGTCGCGATCGTGCCTTTCACGGCGAGCGCGCCGAGGTCGATCAAGGTCAGCGAGTGGTCTTTCTCGCTCGACACGTAGGCCGTGCCTTGCGCGAGAGTGGCGCTGCCGGCCGCCAGCAGGGCGGTGACGATCAAGGTGCGAGGAAGCAGATGCATCGATGTGTCTCCGTGCGTTTCAAAGGTTGATTCAACTCGTGCGCTTGATGAAGCCCGCCTCGAGCGTCGGCTCGCCGAGCGCGAGCGTCACTTCGGCCGGTGTGCCGTCGGCGAGCAGGCTGCCTTTGTGCAGCACCAGCACGCGATTCGCGCCTTCGGCCTCCTCGACCAGATGCGTCGCCCAGAGCACGCTTAAGGCCCGTTCGCGAACGTCGGCGTGCAGTGTGGCGAGCAGGTCGCGGCGCGATTTCGGGTCCAGGCCCACCGTGGCTTCGTCCATCAGCAACACCGGCGGTTGGTGCAGATTGGCGCGAACGAGTTCCACTTTGCGGCGATTGCCACCCGACAACTCGCGCGCCTTGCGGTCCAGGTCGGCGGTGATCCCCAGGCGCGCGCAGCCGGCGTCGATGCGCTCGCGCGCCAGGCGCCGCGGCAGGCCTTGCAAGTCGGCCTGGAACAGCAGGTTGTGGCGCACGCTCAGGTCCAAATCGAGTGAAATCTGCTGGAACACGACGCCGAGGTGGCGCAGTGCCTGCGTCGGCGCGCTGCGCAGCGAATGCCCGGCCACTTCGACACTGCCTTCGTCCGCGGCGAACAGCCCCGTCAGCACCTGGAACAGCGTCGACTTGCCCGCGCCATTGGGCCCGAGCAGCGCGACGAACTGGCCCTTCGGAACGGCGAACGACAGGGCCTTCAGCGCGATACGTTCACCGTAGCGTTTGGTCAGAGCGTCGATGCGCAGCATGGGGCGGGTGAAGGCGGGTTGAAACGGCAAAGCGTGCGATTCTCGCCGCTCGCTCGGCAACCCCGCCTCAGGGAATGCGCGGCTGGCCGCATTTCCAGATTTTCATGAGGCGTAGCCGCCATTACCCTGCATGTCCCTTGGGCTTTCGATAGCTCCACCAAGGCAGCACGGAGCGCAACGACAGCACCTCGCCGCTGCGCTGTGCCGCGTAGCCGGGAATCGCATTGAGCTGGCGCTGCCACTCCTGGCCGCGCAGCAACTCGAGCAGCGAGCGAACATGGGGCTGGTCCAGCGTCTGGCGCAGTGTGACCAGAAAGTACTGCTCCTTTGCGAGCGGCACGAAACCGAGGCCTCGAGTATGTGCCGCCGCTTCGATGCCGAACGCCGCGTCGACGCTGCCGCTGGCCACCGCCTCGGCGACGGCACGGTGCGAGGGCTCGTCGCGCTCGAAGCCTTCGATTTTTTCCGGCGCGATGCGTTTCGCGGCGAGCAACTCTTCGAGCACGACGCGCGTGCCCGCGCCGCGCTGGCGATTCGCGAAGCGCACGCCCGGGCGCAGCAGGTCGGGCAGCGCATTCAATTGCAGCGGGTTGCCCGCCGCGACGATCAAACCCTGGCTGCGCTGCGCAAAGCTCACCAGCTTGTGCAGCCCGGGCTTGAGCATCGGCCGGTACACCTTCGCCGTGGGTGAGGTGCGCGGCGACTCGGTGAGCGCGTGAAACCCCGCCATCTGGCAGCGCCCGTCGTTCAGCGCAGCCAGTGCGTCCACGCTGCCGGCGAACTGGATGTCCAGGTGCAGGCGTTGCTGCGCCTGCGCCAGGTTGCGCAGCAGCGGCAGCGCGTCGTCGTGGCTCGCCACCATCGAGATCACGCCGGCGTTTGAATCGAACGCGATCGCGAAGGCCTGCTCGAGCTCGCTGCGCAGCGCCTCGATCTGCGGCGCCAGGCGCGCCTGCGCGCGGCGCTCGGCCCAGAGCAGCTTTTCGCCGAACGGCGTGAGCTGCGCGGCCTGCCCTTTCACCCAGGTGATCAGCGCCTGGCCGAGCTCGACTTCCCAGCGCTTCAGCTCGCCCCAGGAGTGGCGGTACGACAGGCCGAGCGCGCGCGCCGCGCCGCCGATCGAGCCTTGGTCGTGCACGGCGGCGAGCAGCGCGACGAGCGGGTGGTGCAGGTCGGCGGACACCGCGTCGGCGCTGTCGCCGTTCGAGGTGCCACGAGAGTTGTCACCGCCAGCACGCTGCGTTCCGAGGGTATACGTGAGGTGGATCTTATGCATGCGGCTTCATATCGATCGGTCGGCGGCTTCGCACTGAGAATCCCCGCAGTATGAAAGATGTTGAATGAACGCCTTCGGCGAGAGCATCCGCACCGCCTTCGATCTGATCGCCCACGCCGACCCCACCCTGCTGCGCACCGTGCTGCTGTCGCTCTCAGTCAGCGGCAGCGCGTGTCTGTTCGGCGCGGTGTTCGGCCTCGCGCTCGGCGCCTGGCTCGCGGTGGCGCGCTTTCCCGGACACCGATTGGCCGTGCTCGGCGTGAACACGCTGCTCGCGCTGCCCTCGGTGGTGGTGGGCCTGGTTGTCTATTTGCTGCTGTCACGCAGCGGTCCGCTCGGCAGTTGGGGCATCCTGTTCACGCCCGGCGCGATGGTGATCGCGCAAACCATCCTCGTGCTGCCGGTGATCGCGGCGCTGACGCGGCAGCTGGTCGGCGACTCGCTGCGCGACGGCGGCGACCAGCTGCGCTCGATGGGCGCGGGCCCGCTGACCTGCGCGCTCTTGATGCTGCTGCACGACCGCTGGGCGGTGCTGATGGTGCTGATCGCCGCGTTCGGCCGGGCGATTGCCGAAGTCGGCGCGGTCATGGTGGTGGGCGGCAACATCGACGGCGTGACGCGCGTGATGACGACCGCCATCGCGCTCGAGACGAGCAAGGGTGACCTGCCGCTGGCGATGGCGCTGGGCATCGTGCTGTTGCTTGTCGTCGGCCTGCTGAATCTCGGCCTGAGCTTCGCGCAGCGCGGCCAGGGCTCGGCGTTGGCGGGAGTGCGATGAGCGCGCCGGGCCGCCGCAAGCGCTCATGCCCCCGCGCGGCGGGCGGGCCGCAGGCCTGGGGTGCGCCATGAGTGCGCCGGGCGTCGTGGCCTCGGGTGCCGATGCGTTGGCTCAGGCGCAGGCACGCGCGCGCCGGGCGGGGCGGAACCGGTGACGTCCTTGCTGAGCCTGCGCGATGTCTCGGTGCGCTTCGGCGCGGTGCAGGCGTTGCACAAGGTGAACCTCGACGTGCACCGAGGCGACTTCATCGCCCTCGTCGGCGCCAACGGCTCGGGCAAGACGACGCTGCTGCGCGCGCTGCACGGCATGCTGGCGCACCAAGGTGGGAGCGCGGGTGCGTCGATCGGCGATGCGCTGGCGGAGCGGAGGCGTTGCAGGCGATGGTCTACCAGCGGCCATTCATGCTGCGCGTCACCGTCGCGAACAATCTGCGTCCTGGCGCTGTGGCTCGCCGGCGTGCCGCGAACGCTGTGGCCGCAGCGCCTGGAGACGGCGCTGCGCCGCGTCGGCCTGCTCGATCTGGTCGACCGGCCGGCGCGCGCTCTCTCCGGCGGCCAGCAGCAGCGCCTCGCGCTCGCGCGCGCCTGGGCGGTGCAGCCGAACGTGCTGTTCCTCGACGAACCCACGGCGAGCCTCGACCCTTCCGCGAAGAAGGAAGTCGAAGCGCTGCTCGCGGGGTTTTCCGGCGAGGGCATGACGCTCGTGATGAGCACGCACAACCTGGGTCAGGCGAAGCGCCTCGCGAGCCGCGTCGTCTACCTGGAGCAGGGCGAGATCCACGTCGATCTGCCGACGCAAGAGTTTTTCAGCGACCGCTTGGAAGCGCTGAGCGGCTCAGGCCAATTTGTTTGTCAAAGGAGAGATGGGATGGAAACTCGAATGATCGGAATGATCGCCAAGGCGCGTAAGCGCCGGATCGTCGATGAAACGCCTTCGCGCCGCATCGCGCTGCGCGCCCTGGGCGCCTTGGCTGCCGCCGCGATCGCCGGCGCCGCCGGGCCCGCCGCCGCGCAAGACAAGTTCATCGTGATGGCGTCGACCACGAGCACCGAACAGTCGGGCCTGTTCGCACACCTGCTGCCGGCATTCAAGAAGGCAACGAACGTCGACGTTCGCGTCGTCGCGCTCGGCACCGGCCAGGCACTCGACATGGGCCGGCGCGGCGACGCCGACGTGCTGTTCGTTCACGACCAGATGGCCGAGGAAAAGTTCGTCGCCGACGGCTTCGGTATCGCGCGCCGCGCCGTGATGTACAACGATTTCGTGATCGTCGGCCCGAAAGCCGACCCTGCGCTCGCCAAGGGCAACGACGTCGTCGAGGGCCTGAAGAAACTCGGTGCGTCGGCGTCGGCGAGCTTCATCTCGCGCGGCGACAAGAGCGGCACCCACGCCGCCGAGCTGCGCTACTGGAAGGCTGCCGGCCTAGAGACGCCGGTGGGCAAGTTCGCCGGCTACAAGGAGTGCGGCTGCGGCATGGGCCCGGCATTGAACATGGCCTCCAGCACCTCGGCCTACGCGCTCACCGACCGCGGCACCTGGCTGTCGTTCAAGAACCGTGGCGATCTGGCGATTCTGGTCGAGGGCGACCGGCGCCTGTTCAACCAGTACGGCGTGATCGTCGTGAACCCGGCGAAACACCCGCATGTGAAGCGCGAGCTCGCGCAACAGTTTGCCGACTGGGTGGTGTCCACCGACGGCCAGGCGACGATCGCGGGCTACAAGATCGGCGGCGAACAGCTGTTCTTCCCCAATGCGGAGAAGTAGCCTTGGCCTTGCACTGGCTCGGCTGGCCTGCCGCTATGCAAAGCCCACCATAGGGGAATGCCCGCGCCTCACCGGGTAGGGTACTGTCGAACAATCGGAAGCGAAGCCGCGCCATCGCGCAGCACAGGCCAGAGGAGACTCCCGTGAGCGTGTCGATTTCACTAACTGTCAACGGCAATCCGGTCAGCGCCAGCGTCGATCCGCGAACGCTGCTCGTGCAGCTGCTGCGCGAGCACCTGCAACTCACCGGCACCCATGTCGGCTGCGACACCGCGCAGTGCGGCGCGTGCACGGTGCACCTGAACGGCCGCGCCGTGAAGGCGTGTTCGATGCTCGCCGTGCAGGCGCAAGGCGCGAGCGTGACGACGATCGAAGGCTTGGCGCCGCAGGGCTCGTTGCACCCGATGCAGGCCGCGTTCAAGGAATGCCACGGCCTGCAATGCGGCTTCTGCACGCCGGGCATGGTGATGTCGGCGGTGCAGTTGCTGCAGGACAACCCGAAAGCCAGCGAGCAGGAGATCCGCGACGGCCTGGAAGGCAACATCTGCCGCTGCACGGGTTACCACAACATCGTCAAGTCGATCCAGCTTTGCCAGAGCGGCAAAGTCGGCGCGGCGGCCTAAGGAGGCGATGACATGACCGACATGACTCAATCCACAAACGCGTCCCCGATCGGCAAGCCACTGCAGCGCCGTGAAGACGTGCGCTTCCTCACCGGCGCCGGCCAGTACACCGACGACGTGGTGCTGCCGCACCAGAGCCACGCCGCGTTCCTGCGCTCGCCTTACGCGCACGCGCGCATCAAATCGATCGACACGAGCAAAGCCGCCAAGGCGCCCGGCGTGCTGAAGATCTTCACGGGCAAAGACCTCGCCGACGCCAAGGTCGGTGGCTTGCCTTGCGGCTGGCTGATCCACAGCAAGGACGGCACGCCGATGAAGGAACCGGCGCACCCGGTGATCGCGCACGACAAGGTGCGCCATGTCGGCGACCAGGTGGCACTGGTCGTGGCCGAAACCGCGTGGCAGGCGAAAGACGCGGTCGGCCTGATCGAGGTCGACTACGAAGAGCTGCCGGCGGTGATCGACATCAAAGGCGCCGACAGCGCCAAGTCGCTCGTGCACGACGACGTGCCGCACAACACCTGCTACGACTGGGGCCACGGCAACAAAGACGCGGTCGACGCGGCGTTCAAGGTCGCCGCCAAGGTGACGACACTGGAATTCGTCAACAACCGGCTGATTCCGAACGCGATGGAGCCGCGCGCCGTGAACGCGAGCTACACGCGCCACGACGAGAGCTACACGCTCTATGTCGCGAACCAGAACCCGCACGTCGAGCGGCTGCTGATGTGCGCGTTCGTGCTCGGCCTGCCGGAATCGAAAGTGCGCGTCATCGCGCCCGATGTCGGCGGCGGCTTCGGCTCGAAGATCTTCCTGTACCCGGAAGACGTGGCGCTGGTCTGGGCCAGCAAACGCGTCGGCCGGCCGATCAAGTGGACCGCAGAGCGCAGCGAATCGTTCATGACCGATGCGCATGGCCGCGACCACGCGACCAAGGTGGAGCTCGCGCTCGACGCGAAGGGCAACTTCCTCGCGCTGCGCGTGAAGACGATCGCGAACATGGGTGCGTACCTCTCCACCTTCGCGTCCAGCGTGCCGACGATCCTCTACGCCACGCTGCTCGCCGGCCAGTACAAGACGCCGGCGATCTACGCCGAAGTGAAAGCGGTGTTCACGAACACCGCGCCGGTGGACGCCTACCGCGGCGCCGGCCGGCCCGAAGCGACGTACGTGGTGGAGCGCATCGTCGAGCAGGCGGCGCGCGAAATGAAGATGGACCCGGCCGCGATCCGGCGCCAGAACTTCATCACCGAGTTCCCGTACGCGACACCCGTGGGCCTGACCTACGACACCGGCAACTACGCGGCGCACCTGGACAAGGCAATCAAATTGGCCGATGTCGCCGGCTATCCGCAGCGCAAGGCGGCGAGCGCGGCGAAGGGATTGAAGCGCGGCATCGGCTACAGCTGCTACATCGAGGCCTGCGGCATCGCGCCGAGCAACATCGCCGGTGCCTTGGGCGCGCGCGCTGGTTTGTTCGAAGCGGGCGAAGTGCGCGTGCACCCCACCGGCACGGTGACGATCTTCACCGGCTCGCACAGCCACGGCCAGGGCCACGAGACCACGTTCGCGCAGGTCGTCGCCGCCAAGCTCGGGATTCCGGTCGAGAACGTCGAGATCGTGCACGGCGACACCGGGCGCATTCCGTTCGGCATGGGCACCTACGGCAGCCGCTCCTTGAGCGTGGGCGGCACGGCGATCGTGAAGGCGGTGGACAAGGTCATCGCCAAGGGCAAGAAGATCGCCGCGCACCTGCTCGAAGCCGCCGACACCGACATCGAATTCGAAAACGGCGAGTTCAAGGTGAAAGGCACCGACAAGAAGGTGCCGTTCGGCTCGGTCGCGCTCACCGCCTACGTGCCGCACAACTACCCGCTCGACAAGCTGGAGCCGGGCCTGAACGAAAACGCGTTCTACGACCCGACCAACTTCACCTACCCGGCGGGCAGCTACATCTGCGAAGTCGAGGTCGACGCCGACACCGGGCGCACGCGCGTCGACCGCTTCACCGCGGTCGACGACTTCGGCAACGTCGTCAACCCGATGATCGTCTCCGGCCAGGTGCACGGCGGCCTGGCGCAGGGCCTGGGGCAGGCGATGGTCGAGGGCTGCGTCTACGACAAGCAGACCGGCCAGTTGCTCACGGGTTCCTACATGGACTACTGCATGCCGCGCGCCGACGACCTGCCGAGCTTCACCGTCGACACGACGAACACGCCTTGCACGCACAATCCCCTGGGCGTGAAGGGTTGCGGCGAAGCCGGCGCGATCGGCTCGCCGCCGGCTTTCATCAACGCGCTGACCGACGCGCTGGGCGTCAAAGACCTCGCGATGCCGGCGACGGCCGAGCGCGTCTGGCGCGCCGCGAACAACATGGCCTGAGGAGAGAGATTCATGTACGCATTCGATTATCAACGTCCCTCCACCGCGGCGGCGGCGGCCTCGGCGATCAGCGGCGACGCGCGTTACCTGGCGGGTGGCCAAAGCCTGGTGCAGGCGATGAAACTTCGGCTGTCGTCGAGCGAGCGCCTCGTTGACCTGAGCGGCATTGCCGAACTCCAGGGCATTCGCATCGACGGCGCCAACGTCGTGATCGGCGCGATGAGCACGCACGCGAGCGTCGCCAATTCGGCCGAGGTGCGCAAGGCGCTTCCGGCGCTCTCGGAACTGGCCGGCGGCATCGGCGACCCGATGGTGCGCAACATGGGAACGATCGGCGGCTCGGTGGCCAATGCCGACCCGGCGGCGTGTTACCCGGCGGCGCTGCTGGCCTTGGGCGCGACCGTGAAGACGAATCAGCGCACGATTGCCGCCGAAGACTTCTTCACCGGATTGTTCGAGACCGCGCTGAAACCCGGCGAGCTGATCACCGCCGTGAGCTTTCCGACAGGCGCCAAAGCGGCCTACGTGAAGTTCAAGCAGCCGGCGTCGCGCTTCGCGCTGGTGGGTGTGTTCGTCAGCCAGGGCGCGGGCGGCGTGCGGGTGGCGGTGACGGGCGCGAAGAGCTCGGTGTTCCGCTGCAAGCCGATTGAAGACGCCTTGAGCAAGAGCTTCACCCCCGAGGCGGCGAAGGCGGTGAAGCTGGGCACCGAGGGCATCAACGGCGACATCCACGGCACGCCCGCGTACCGCGCAGCGATGATCAGCGTGATGGCTTCGCGCGCCGTCGCGGCGGCGCTGGCGCGCTGAAAGGGTGAGAGCCAACGCCAAGCCGTCATCCCGCGCGAACGCCGGGATCCGCTCTTGCCGGTCCACGCGAGGCCCCGGCCCGCCGCAAGGCACCGACGCGGTGCTTCGCCCGTGCATGATGGGTGCGGCCGCGATCAACGAAACCCGAGCCATGAGCGTCTCCGAACTGAAATTGCCCGACAGCGTCGACGCCGTGATCTCACTGCTCGCTGCGGAGAACTACCTCTGCGACCGGCGGCTCGCGACGGCCCTCTTCCTGAGCCTGAAACTGCGGCGGCCGTTGTTTCTTGAGGGCGAGCCCGGCGTGGGCAAGACCGAACTCGCGAAGACGCTGGCCAGCGGCCTGGGCACGCTGCTGCTGCGCGTGCAGTGCTACGAAGGGCTGGACATCGCGCAGACCGCGTACGAGTGGAACGTGGCGCGCCAGATGGTCGAGATTCGCCTCGCGGAAGCGGCGCACACCGTCACCGACGCGGCCGAGCGCGAACGCCTCGCGCACAGCCTGTATTCTCGTTCGATGCTGATCGAGCGGCCGCTGCTGAAAGCGCTCACGCAGCAGCGCTCGCCCGTGCTGCTGATCGACGAGCTCGACCGTGCCGACGAACCCTTCGACGCGTTCCTGCTCGAAGTGTTGGCGGAGAACCAGATCACGATTCCCGAACTCGGGCCGATCCGCGCCGTCGCGCCGCCGATCACGATCATCACCAGCAACCGCACGCGCGAAATCCACGACGCGTTGAAGCGTCGCTGTCTCTACCACTGGGTCGAATTCCCGGATGTCGAGCGCGAACTCGACATCGTGCGCCGCAAGGTGCCCGGCGCCAACGAGCGCCTGTATCGGCAGGTGGTCGAGTTCGTGCAGCGCATGCGCACGCTCGATCTGTTCAAGGCGCCGGGTGTGGCCGAGACGATCGACTGGACCAATGCGCTCGTCGCGCTGAACGCGATGCGGCTGGACCCGGCGACGGTGCACGACACTTTGGGCGTGCTGCTGAAGTACCAGGACGATATTGCCAAGCTGCAGGGTGGCGACACCGCCAGGCTTCTCGACGAGCTGCGGGCGCGGGCGCTGTTGGAGTGAGCCGCGATGCGGATGTCGATGCGCCGATCCAAGCACTGTCATCCCGGCGCAAGCCGGGATCCACTGCTGGCATCGTGCTTGGCACGAGGTGGATCCCGGCCCCGTGTCAAGCACGGGGTGGCACTTTCGCCGGGATGACGGGGCCATGCTCGCCGACAACATCGTCCACTTCTCGCGCGTGCTGCGCGACGCCGGCATGGCCGTCGGGCCGGACCGCGTGCTCGCCGCCATCGCCGCAGTGGAAGCCGTCGGCCTCGATCGGCGCGACGACGTGCGCGCAGCGCTGAGCGCCGTGATGCTCGAACGCCACGAGCAGCAGGTGCTGTTCGACGCGGCGTTCGACGCGTTCTGGCGCGACCCGAAGCTGCTCGAACAGATGATGCTCCTGCTGTTGCCCAAGATCAGCGGCCGCGGCGAGAAGCTGCGTGCCGCCGCGCGCGAACCGGCTTGCCGAAGCCTCGGCGGCGCCGCCGAAGGCCGCACCGCCGCCGAACCCGGCGAACAACAGTGCAAAAGAAGAAATCCAGTTCGACACCCAGTTCAGCTTCTCCGAGCGTGAAAGGCTGCAGCAGGCCGACTTCGAGAGCATGACGACCGCCGAAGTACGAGCTCGCGAAGAAGCTCGCCGAAAACGCGCCGCTGCCGGTGCACCCGGTGCGCATGCGCCGCCACGAGACGGGCGCGCGCGGCACGCTGGACCTGCGCCGTAGCCTGCAGCGCATGGCGCGCCAGCCGGAAACGCTGATGCCCGCGTTCACGCGGCCGCGCATGGAGTGGCCGCCGCTCGTCGTGCTGCTCGACATCTCGGGCTCGATGGAGCGCTATTCGCGCCTGTTCCTGCATTACGTGCATGGCTTGACGCGGCGCTACTTGCGGGTCCACACCTTCACGTTCGGCACGCGCCTCACCAACATCACGCGCTGCCTGAAACACCGCGACCCGGACGTCGCGCTCAAGCTCGCCGACGCCCAGGTGCACGACTGGAAAGGCGGCACGCGCATCGCGAGCAGCCTGGACGAATTTAACCGCCGCTGGGCACGCCGCGTGCTCGGCGGGAACGCGGCGGTGCTGCTCGTGACCGACGGCCTGGAGCGCGACGACGGCGGTTTGCTCGACGCTGCCGCCGCGCAACTGCACCGCAACGCGCACGAGCTGGTGTGGCTCAACCCCTTGCTGCGCTTCTCCGGTTTCGAGCCGCGCGCGGCCGGCGTGCGAACGCTGCTCGCGCATGTCGATCGGCACCTGCCGGTGCACAACCTGGCGAGCCTGGCTGACCTCGGGAAAGCGCTGCGCGGCGCAAGCACCCCGGCGCCGCCGCGGGCACAATTGAGTTCATTGACGACAGGGGTGAACCATGGACAGTCTTGATTTGCAGGTATTGACCCAGGCGCGCGAATGGCGCGAACAAGGCCGCGGCGTGTGGCTCGTGACCGTGATCGAAACCTGGGGCTCGGCGCCGCGCCCGCCGGGCGCGCTGCTCGCGATGTGCGACGACGGCCAGGTGGCGGGGTCGGTCTCGGGCGGTTGCGTTGAAGACGACCTGATCGAACGCGTGCGCCACGGCGAGCGCGTCGGCAAGCCCTCGCTCGTGGCCTATGGCGTGTCGAAGGAAGAAGCGGCGCGCTTCGGCCTGCCTTGCGGCGGCAATTTGCGCCTGGTGCAAGAGCCGCTTGGCGACACGGCGTGGATCACCGAAGTGCTGGAACGCACCGCGCGCCATGAACTCGTCGCGCGCCGGCTCGACCTCGACACCGGCAAAGTGACGATCGAACCCGCATCGCGCGGCGAAGTCTTTACGTTCAACGGCACAACGCTGCGCGCGCTGTTCGGCCCGCGCTGGCGGCTGCTGATCATCGGCGCCGGGCAACTCTCGCGCGCCGTCGCGCAGATGGCGCTCGCGCTCGACTTCGAAGTGATCTGCTGCGACCCGCGCGAGGAGTACCACCTCACCTGGGACATCCCGAACACGACGTTCAGCAAGGCGATGCCCGACGACCTGGTGACCGAGCTGCAACTCGACCCGCACAGCGCCGTGATCGCGGTGACACACGACCCGAAACTCGATGACATGGTGTTGCTGGAGGCACTCAAGTCGCCGGCGTTCTACGTCGGCGCGCTCGGCTCGCGCGGCAATACCGCCAAGCGCAAGGAGCGGCTCGCGCTGTTCGACCTGTCGGCCGCGGAGATCGGCCGGTTGCACGGGCCGATTGGCCTGGATCTGGGCAGCAAGACGCCGGCCGAGATTGCCGTGTCGATCGTCGCCGAAATCGTCGCCGTGAAGAACGGCGTGTCGTTGACGCAGAAGAAAGAAGGCTCCGCGATGCCCGAGGCGCCGGGCGTGTGCGTTCGCGGCTGAGGACGCAGCGCTACTTCGGCGCCGAAGCGGCAGGCGCGGCCGGTGCGTTCGGCAGCACCACACCCGGCCCGATCGGAATGTCGGGCGTATCCATGATCGCGCGAACGAAGTAGCGCGTATCGCCGAAGCAGCTGGTGGGCAGGCCCACTTTCTGGTCGTAATGCAGACTCACGCGCCGGCCCATCGAGCGCGTGATCTTCTGCGCCAGCTCGTCGTCGTGCACTGTGAAGTAGAACTTCTCCACCGTCGTCCCGGGCAGCGAGACGAGCGCGAGCTCGCCCTCCCAGGTCTTGCAGATCCAGCCCTTGTGCGAGAACTTCTGCACCCAGCCGGCGCGTTCGCCGCTCGAGTAGCTCCAGTTCAGAACAATGGCGATGTAGCCGGCGATCAGCGCCGCGATCACGAACAGGGCGGCGATCAATGCTTTCAACATGCGAGGTCCAGTGCGGTTTCGAAGAGGCGCAATCGTCGCACAGGTGTCGCGTGCCGTGGCCGATGCGCACATCGTGGCGCCGCATGGGCCTGCGCGGCGGCCTCAGGGCCGGTTGCGGCTACTCCCATTCCCAGCGCAACCCGACCCACGCCCCACGCGGCGCGCCCAGGCCGCGGAACGATTCATTCACCGGATTCGCGGGGTCGAAGCCACGCCCGGGCGCGGTGAACACGTTCTGGCCCAGGATCGCGAAGTTCGCGTACTCGCGGTCGAACACGTTGTTGATGCGCGCGAACGCCTCGAAGCCCTTGCCGAAGCGCCAGCGACCGTCGAGGTTGAGCACGGCGTAGCCCGGCACGCGCCCGTTCACATCGCGGTTGTTCTCGTCGCCGCGTGAATAGCTCGATGCGTTCGCGACGACGTTCGCACCCAGCGCCACCGCGTCGCTCGCGTCCAAGTCGAGCCTCAGGTGCAGCGATTGCCGCGGTATGCCCGGCAGGCGGTTTCCGCTTTCGACACTGATGTCGCCGTTCGCATCCGCCGTCGAGTTCGACGGGCTGTTCTCATTGAATCCGGTGCGGTACGTTGCGGCGATGAAGCTGTAGCGCGCGATGGCCTTGAGGGCGCCCCAGCGGCTGCCCGCGTTCAGCTCCACGCCTTCGCGCCGCGTCTTGCCGACGTTCTGGAAGAACCCCGCGTTGATCGCGCCGGCGCTGCCGACGAACTGGATGTCGTCGTTCAGCTCGGTGCGGTACAGCGCGGCGCCCCAACTGAACTCGCGGTCGTTGCCGCGCACGCCGAACTCGAGCGTGCGCGCGACCACCTTGCGCAGCGGCGGATCGGCCAGAAACGCGTTCGGCAGCTTGCACGGCGCGGCCGGGTCAGCGCAGGTCAGCTCCATCGCAGTGGGCGCGCGCATGCCTTCGTTGTAGCTGGCGTAGGCGGTGAGCTGCGGCGTCGGGTTGAAGTTCACGCCGAGGGCGGGGTTGAAGCGCGTGAAACGGTGGTCGCCGTCGAGCTGCGGGTCGCTGCCCGAGACATCGCGGATGCGCACTTCGGCGGCGTTGAAACGCCCGCTCGCGGTGAGCGTCCAGACCGGCGTCAGCGCCAGGCTGTGCATCGCGTAAAGCGCCAGGTTGCGGCTGCGCGTCGCGGCGTCGGTCTCGCGTGCGAAGTCCCCCGTGGCCACCGCGCCGCGCGATGCGGTCAGCGCCGCGGGTTGCGCGTCCTGGGTGTAGCTGGCGCGGCCGAAGTCGCCGCTCGTGCCGAACACGATCTGATTCATCATGCCGCCGAGTTCGCGGTTCAGCGTGAGCTGGGCGCCGAAGCCCGCGCTCGTCTGCGCGATCGTCGAGAGGTCGTTCAGCGCTTCCACTGGGTTGGGCAGGCCCGTGCCGGGGTCGATCGTGCCGAACTCATTGTTGACGTTGCTGCTGAGGTTGACATTGCGAAAGCGCCGCAGGTAGACATTGCCGCCGAGCACGGTGTCCTCAGTGATGAAGTGGCGGCCTTTCAGCGCCAGCATCGCCAGGCGGTTCGTGTTGATGTCGGGGTAGGTGTAGGCCTGGCGCGTGTCTTCGAAGAACGACAGCGGCAGCGTCTGCGTTCCTTCCAGGCGGTTGTTCGCCGCGGTCAGGCTCAGGTCGATGTCGGTCGGGCCCTGCTTGAACCCGAGCTTGCCGAACAGCTGCTCGATGCGGCTCGAGTTGTGCTGCGCCCAGCCCGGGTCCTTCGATGCGTTGCCGGTGATGAAGTAGTCCCACGCGCCTGCGACGCCGCCATGTTCGAGCTGCAGCGTCCTGCGCCCGAACGAGCCGGCCGACACCTCGCCCGCGCCGCCTTGCGAATCGCGGCCGCTGCGCGTCGTGATCGACAACGCGCCGCCGAGCGTGTTCAGCCCGAACAAGGGGTTCGAGCCCGGAATCAGCGTGATGCTGGCGATGGCCGACTGCGGCAGCAAGTCCCAGTTCACCACATCGCCGAACGGCTCGTTGATGCGCACGCCGTCCTGGAACACCGACAGGCCTTGCGGCACACCGACCAGCGGCGAGGCCGTGAAGCCGCGAAAACTCACGTCGAGCTGGTAGGGATTGCCCTGAGCCGCGTTGACGTGCACGCTGGTCGGGTTCTGCTCCAGGAATTCGGTGACGTTGCCCTGGCGCTGCTTGGCCAGGTCGCGCGCGCCGTAGGTCTGCACGTTGGCCGGAATGTCGCGCAACGCGGTGCCCAGCCCCGGCAACGGCGTGGTGCCGATCACCACGACGGGGGGCAGCTCGCTGGGCCGGGTTTGACCGGTGGGGGCGGGCTGGGCGCTCGGTGACGTGGGTTCGCTGGGGGCCGTTGGAGCCGTCTGGGCCCGCGCAGGCCCGGCGCAGCACCAGGCGGCAGCGCCGGCCAGCGCCAGCGAAAGGCTTCGAAGTGTGGAAAGTGTGGAAAGCGTGGGAAGCTTGACGAGCGGTCCGCGGCGGTTCGGCATGTTCTTCTGTTCGTCGTCCGTGCGCGTCGGGCGCGAAGGGCAGGGCTGAAATCTCGGAGGCGCGATGATAGCGACCATGTCACCCACCCAACCCGTGCCTGCCCCGAGCCCGCCCGGCACTGTCCGGGGCCAGGCGCTGCCGCCGCGCGAGAGCTTCCTCGCGCTGCTCGCTGACGCTCTGGCGCAGGGCCATCTGGTCAAGCTCGTGCTCGGCAAACACGTTGGCGCCGAGCCGCAGTTGCGGCAGCTCGCGCTGCGCCCGATCCTGCTGCGTGGGCAGGCGCAGCTCAGCGTCCTGTACCGCTACCAGACCAAGGACGTGACGAAGAACGTGTCGCTGGAGGAAGGGCAGCGCATCGTCGCCGATGCGATCGGCGCGAGCTTTCGCAATGCCCATCTGCTGACGAGCACGCAGACGATCGAGCTCGCCATCAGCCAGCGTGGCCAATGCACGCTGCGGCGCAAGGCGGTGGGTCGGCGCGGGTGAGGGGCAAGAGGAGCGTGGCGAGCGCAGCGACGAAGCGTGTGACGCGCCGAGCGCCGAAGCCGGTAGCCACGCAGCACGACCGCGCCAAACACCGCCACGTCGCACTCGACCGGCCGTTTCTCGCAGGCCTGGGCGTCGCCGATTCGCAGCAGCGGCTGATCCCGGCGATGGCGCGCAAGTACAAGCAGATCGACAAGTTCGTCGAAGTGTTTGCCGGCGCGTTGGCCAACTCGGCGCTGGCCAGCGCGAAGCAGGTTCGGATGATCGACTTCGGCTCGGGCAAGGGCTACCTCACGTTCGCGGTGCACGACCACCTGGTGCACGTGCTCGGTGTCGACGCGCAGGTCACCGGCGTCGAACTGCGCCCTGACATGGTGGCGCTCTGCAACGGCGTCGCGACGCGCCTGCGCCTCGAAGGTTTGAGTTTCGAGCAGGGCGACGTGATGCAGCAAACGCCGCGAGCGACTGACGTGACGATCGCGCTGCACGCCTGCGACACCGCGACCGACCACGCGATCCGCCTGGGTGTCGAGGGCGGCGCGCAGATCATCCTGTGCGCGCCGTGTTGCCACAAGGAAGTGCGCCCGCAGCTGATGAGCCCGCACCCGATCCGCGCGGTACTGCGCCATGGCGTGCACCTCGGCCAGGAAGCCGACATGGTGACCGATGCGCTGCGTGCGCTGCTGCTCGAGGCGAGCGGCTATTCGACGCAGGTGTTCGAGTTCGTCTCGCTGGAACATACGAGCAAGAACAAGATGATCCTCGCCGTGAAGCGGCCGCACGCGGCGGACCCTGCGCCGTGGCTGGAACAGGTGGCGCAGTTGAAGCAGTTCTACGGCATCCGCGAACAGGCCCTGGAGCGGCTGCTCGCGCCACGCCTGGGCGGCGTGTAGCTGGTGCGATCGAGGGAGACGAGGGCGGCGCGGGCAGCGCAGGCCCGCCGTCGCTCAATTGGCGAGCGCCTGCTACAACGGCGCGGCGTTGCCGTGCAGCACTTGGGTCGCGAGCTGGTAATAGGCCGAGGCTTCGTCGCTGAGGTGCTCCTCGAGCGTCGGGTTGCTGTCGGCGCTGCGCTGGCCGCTTTGCGCGTCGACGACCTTCACGCCGCGCTTGGGCGACAGCTCGACAACGCGGCCGTCCTGCATGTAACCCACCGTCAGGTAGTTCGCCATGAAGGCGCGCGGGTGGTGCTTGCCTTCGGTCAGGATGTCCTGCCCGAAGAAGCGCGAGGTGTAGCTCACGCCCAGCAGCGCGAGCACGGTGGGCGCCACGTCGATCTGCGAGGCGAGCGAGTCGATGCGGCCCGGCGCGACGATTCCCGGCGCGTAGACGATCAGCGGTATCCGGTAGTTCTCGGGCGGCAGGTTGGTGCGGCCTCGACCATTCGATGTGTGGTCGGCGACGAACACGAACACGGTGTCGGCAAACCACGGCCGCGATTTCGCCTGGCGCACGAACTCGCCGATCGCCCAGTCGGTGTACTTGACGGCGCCGTCGCGGTTCGTTCCGGAAGGAATGTCCACGCGACCGGCCGGGTAGGTGAACGGCCGGTGGTTCGTCGTCGTCATCACATGCGCGAACACCTTGGTGCCGGCCGCGGCGCGCTTGTCGATTTCGCCGAGCGTCAGGCGGAACAGGTCTTCGTCGGCGACGCCCCAGATCGTCTCGTGCGAGATGTCTTCCGAGGCAATCGCGCTGCGGTCGATCACGGTGTAGCCGTTGCCGCCGAAGAAGTCGCGCATGTTGTCGAAGCGGCTGTAGCCGCCGTAGAGGTAGAGCGCCTCGTAGCCCTGCTGCCCGAGCACACCGCCGAAGGTCTGGTAGCCCTTGTTGTGGGCGCGCATCGGCACCGCGTGGCCGGGGGTGGGTGGGAGCGAGAGTGTCAGCGCCTCCAGGCCGCGAACCGTGCGCAAGCCGGTCGCGTACACGTTGGTGAACGCCAGGCCCTCGCCCGCCAGGCGGTCGAGGTTCGGCGTCAGGCCGGGCTTGCCGCCGAACGATTCGACGAAATCGCTGCCCAGGCTTTCGATCGACACCATCACGACGTGGTGCCGTTTCGCGGCGCCGGCCGCGCGGACTTCGCGTTCGAGCGGGTGGTTGCCCTCGGTGAAACGCGCTGTCGAGCCGGCCTCGGCGAACTCTTCGCGCACCTGCATCTGCGCCTGCCCCGGCGCGAGCGTGCGGTAGAACTTCTGGAAGTCGAGGTCGTTGCTGCGAAACGCACGCATGAACTCATAGGCGCCGTTGCCGGCGAGCTCGCGGCCCGCGGCCGAGCCCAGCGCTTCGCGAGGTGCGTCGCCGACCGCGAAGAACGACAGCAGCGGCAACGCGAGCACCAGGCCGGTGGCGCCGAGTCGCTGACGCCAGGTGCCCGCGGGTGCGCTCGCGCTGCGCCACACCGGCCGGCGCAGCAGGAAGACAATGGCCAACGCAGCCGCGCCGATGCCGGAGAGGATCCAGCCCACCGGGTACGACTGCTGAACGTTGCCGATCACCTCGCGCGTGTAGACCAGGTAGTCGACCGCGATGAAATTGAAGCGCGACGCGAACTCGTTCCAGAACACGCCTTCGGCGACCGCCGCGAACAGCATGCCTGCGAGCATCGCGGCCAGCAGCGCGGTGGCACTGATTGCATGGCCGCGCCGGCCGCGCGGCGAGTCGGCCCATACAAACCCGAGCAGCGCGAGCGGCACCAGAAAGTAGGCGAGAGCGGCGGCGTCGTACAGCAAGCCGGTGGCGAACACGCCGGCCAGGCCGGCCGCCGAAAGCCCCACGCTCGCCGGCCCCTCGAAGGCGAACAGCCCGGCGCGCACCAACGCGTTCAAACCCAGGTACAGGCCGCAGGCCCAGAGCAGCACCGCGTAGCGCGGCGGGAACAGTGATTTCATCGTGGGGGTGGTCGTGGAGTTGCGGGCTGTGCCGCGCGCTTCCGGCAAAGACGCAATTGTCGCCGCCGCGCAATGCCCCGCGTGCTACAAGGTGTTGACCAGGTGGCCGCCGTCCACCGGAATGATCGCGCCCGTCATGTAACTCGACGCGTCGCTCGCGAGCAGCAACAGCGGCCCGTCGAGCTCTGACAGCTCTCCCGTGCGCCTTTGCGGAATGCGCGCAACGATCGCCTGGCCCGGCGGCGACGCGAGCATCGCGCGGTTCAGTTCGGTCACGAAGTAGCCCGGCGCGAGCGCGTTCACACGGATGCCGTGCTCGGCCCATTCGAGCGCGAGCGCCTTCGTCATCTGCACCACGCCGGCCTTGCTGGCGGCGTAGGCCAGCACGCCGGTGCGCACGCGCAGGCCGACGATCGACGCGATGTTGACGATCGAGCCCTTGCGAGCGGCTTTCACCATCTCGCGAGCCGCGGCCTGCGCCATGCGCATCACGCCGCTCAAATTGACATTCATCGTTTCCAACCAGTCGTCTTCGCTCATGTCGAGCGCGGGCGCACGCAGCACGATGCCGGCGTTATTGACCAGCACGTCGGGCACGCCGAGCGTCGCGACGATGTTTTGCATCGTCTCGGCGACGCTCGCGGCGCTGCGCACGTCGACGTGAAAGGCGGTCGCCGCGTCGGTTCGTTCCAGCGATTCGTTGATCTCGCCGGCGAGCGATCGGCCCAGGTCAATCCGCCGCCCGAGCATCGCGACGCGCGCGCCTTGCGCGGCGAGGACCTTCGCGAAATGCAGCCCGAGGCCGCTGAATGCGCCGGTGACGATGGCGTTGCGGCCTGCCAGATCGAAATCCATCCGATGACTTTCTACGGTTTGTTCGCGCTGTTGCGCTGCGCCTGCGCCCACATCGAGCGACATTCCCGGTCCAGGGCCGCAGCCGCGGCGCTGCCGCTGGCCGTTGGCGGGGGCTGCACCAGGCGCCGCCGCTCAGCCACATAGGGTGCGCCCTTGCGCACCGCGCTGAACTGCGCTTGCGCGTTCGCGTCGAGCTTGCCGCTCCACAGACTCGCGAAGACTTCGTCGCCGCGGCCGCGCATCTCAGTGAAGCGTGCCTCGCAGGGGGCGAACGTGACGTCGAAGCGCGCGAGCGCTTTCGGGTCGATCTTCAACGCCAATGCGGGCGGCGCGACTGAAAGAGCAGACTAGCAGCACCACGGCCCGACGACGGTTGCTCACGCCCACGCGCCGCTCATTTCGCATCGACGCCTCTCTTCAACGGCATTCCCATGGCGTGCTCCGAAAGCCTGCCCGGATTGTGCCTTTGCGCGCGCCACACAAGCGAAGGGCCACCTTGCGGTGGCCCTGCGGCTTACCGGACATCGCCAACGGCGACGACGGTTTCTCTGGCGCCGGTCACGGGTTCCGGGCTCCGCCCAATGGTGCGGTCGATTGATCGCCTCGAAGGTCGGCATTGTGGGGCCGTGCGGGCGGGTCGATCGATGGAACTGGCTGGCGATTCGCGGGCATTTGTCGCGGTGCAGGCTCGATCTCGATCGCCGATCGGCTAACCTGCGCGGCGTTGCCTGGGGCGCGTTTGCAGCCGGGCCCATCGCGGGAGGCAGGGTTGTTTCGCTACTTCGAGAGTCTGGTCGACCCCTACCCGGAAGGGCCCGCGCCGGTGCCGCCTGCCGCCTTCTTCGCTTTCGTCTGGTCCTGCACGAAAGGGCTGCGTCCCTACATCGCGGCGATGACCCTGCTTGCCGCCGTGATCGGCGCGTTCGAGGCGCTGCTGTTCGCGCTGCTCGGGCGCATCGTCGATTGGCTGGGTAAGGTGGAGCCGTCGCGCCTGTGGAGCGAGGGCGGAACGACCCTGATGCTGCTGGCCGCAATCCTGCTCGCCAGCCCGGTGCTGGTGGTGGGCTACGCCTGGCTCAAGCACCAGACGCTGTCGGGCAACTTCCCGATGCTGCTGCGCTGGAACTTCCACCGCCGCATGCTCGACCAGAGCATGAGCTTCTATCAGGATGAGTTCGCGGGAAGAGTCGCCGCCAAGGTGATGCAGACCGCGCTCGCGACGCGCGACACGGTGCTGATCGCGACCGACATCATGGTCTTCGCGGTGATCTATTTCGTGACGATGGTCAGCGTGGTCGGCAGCTTCGACCTGAGCCTGCTGTTGCCGTTTCTCGGCTGGCTGGTGCTGTACGTCTCGGCGCTCGTGGTCTTCGTGCCGCGCCTGGCGCGCGTCGCGACGATGCAGGCCGACGCGCGCTCGCTGATGACCGGGCGCATCACCGACGCGTACACCAACATCGCCACCGTCAAGCTGTTTTCGCACGCGCGCCGCGAAGCGGCTTACGCGCGCGGCGCGATGCAGGAGTTCATGCAGTCGGTGCACGGGCAGATGCGGCTGATCAGCGGCGTCGAGATCGTGAACCACACGCTCAACGTGATGCTGATCGTCGCGACGACGGGCGCCACGCTGTGGCTGTGGAGCAAAGGGGAAGTGGGCGTGGGCGCGGTTGCCGCGGCCACCGCGATGGCACTGCGGCTCAATGGCATTTCGCACTGGATCATGTGGGAGACGGCGTCGCTCTTCGAACACGTGGGCACGGTGCAGGACGGCATGAACACGTTGGCGCGGCCGCAGGCCGTGGTCGACCGCGCGGGCGCGGTGCCAATCAATGTCAGCCGCGGCGAGATCCGCTTCGACGCGGTGAACTTCACCTACGGCGCCGCGCGCGCCGGCAGCGCGCCGGTGATCCAGAACCTGTCGCTGCACATCCGCCCGGTGAAAAGATCGGCCTGGTCGGGCGCTCCGGTGCCGGCAAGAGCACGGTCGTGAACCTGCTGCTGCGCTTTTACGACGTGCAGGGCGGCCGCGTGCTGATCGACGGCCAGGACATTGCCCTGGCCACGCAGGACAGCCTGCGCGCGCAGGTCGGCATGGTGACGCAAGACACCTCGCTGCTGCACCGCTCGGTGCGCGACAACATCCTGTACGGCCGGCCTGATGCCAGCGATGCGCAGATGCTCGCCGCGGCGAAGCGTGCCGAGGCGCATGAATTCATCCAGGGTCTGGCCGACGCGAAGGGCCGCACCGGCTTTGAGGCGCATGTCGGCGAACGCGGCGTCAAGCTCTCCGGCGGGCAACGCCAGCGCATCGCGATCGCGCGCGTGATGCTGAAAGACGCGCCGATCCTGCTGCTGGACGAGGCGACGAGTGCGCTCGACTCGGAAGTGGAAGCCGCCATCCAGGCCAGCCTGTACCGGCTGATGGAAGGCAAGACGGTCGTCGCGATCGCGCACCGCCTGTCGACGATCGCCGCGATGGACCGGCTGATCGTGCTCGAGAAAGGCCGCATCGTCGAAGAGGGCGACCACCGCAGCCTGCTTGCGCACGGCGGGCTCTACGCGCGCCTGTGGGCGCACCAGAGCGGCGGGTTCCTGGCCGACGCGCTGGATGACGAACCCGAACTCGAAGCGAGGTAGGAGGTTCACCAACATGCGCATCAAGCCGCTGCAAGGCATCGTCGTCGTCGCACTCGAGCAGGCGGTGGCGGCGCCCTATTGTTCGAGCCGCCTGGCCGATGCCGGCGCGCGCGTCATCAAGATCGAGCGGCCGGAGGGCGACTTCGCGCGCGGCTACGACAGCTGCGTGAACGGCGAATCGTCGTACTTCGTCTGGATCGGTTCAGGCCGAGAGCGGCCTTGTCGCGGTGGGCGGCGCGCCCGGCCCCGGGGGCGAATCGGCGTTTCGATCTGCGACATCACCGCCGGCATGAACGCGCTGATCGGCATCCAACAGGCGCTGCTGCAACTCGCGCGCACCGGCCAGGGCAGCGGCATCAAGGTCAGCCTGTTCGACTCCGCCGCCGAGCTGATGGCCGTGCCCTACCTCCAGGCACGCTACGGCGGCGGCGCACCCGAACGCGTGGGCCTCAAGCACCCGAGCATCGCGCCCTACGGCGCCTTCACCTGCTCCGACGGGCGCGAGATCGTCATCTCCATCCAGAACGAGCGCGAGTGGGCCAGCTTCTGCGCCGCGGTGCTGCAGCAGCCCGAACTCGCGGCCGACCCGCGCTTCAACACCAACAGCCAGCGCACCGCGAAACGAGACGACCTCGAGGCGCGCATCCAGCAGGTCTTCGACACCCTGAGCTACGCCCAGGCCGCCGACCGCCTGACGCAAGCGCAGACCGCCTATGGCGCGATCAACTCAGTTCATGAGCTGATCCAGCACCCCGGAACTGCGAACGCGAGACATGGTGGTGCACGGCCGCACCGTGAAGATCCCGGCGCCGCCGTTCATCACGGAGTGGGACGAGGCGGAGTTCGGGCCGGTGCTTGGAGTGGGGGAGCACGGCCCGTTGCCGGGGGCGTCGTGACCTCAGGCGCGCCGCACGCTTGTGACCTGCGGTAAGCAGGAGCGCGGCGCCGACGCTTTTCTTCACATCGCGCAGGCGCCAGCCTCGCAACAATCGGCGCACGCCCCTGCCGGGCGAGAAGGCGAGAGCGGTGACATCACACGACCGACGCGCGGCATTGGCCGCACTGTCCGCACTGTGGCTGGCGGCGTGCGGTGGAGGCGGCAACGAAGCCGCGGCCCCCGCGCCCGGCCCCAGCCCGAGCCAAAGCCCAAGCCCAAGCCCAAGTCCGAGTCCCGCACCGGCACCAGGGCCCAGCGCGCCACCGCCCGCGCCCCCGCCGAGCGCGCAGGCGAGCTACGGCAACTTCTCGGGTGCATCGCTCGGCGCCGGTGCGGCGTTGAACGGTGCGATCGCGTTCCCCGCCGACAACCCGTGGAACACCGACATTTCCTCCAGCCCGGTCGATCCGAATTCGGACGCGTTGATCGCGAGCATCGGCTTGACCACCGGCCTGCACCCCGACTTCGGCGCGGGCCTGTACCTGGGTGCGCCGATCGGCGTTCCCTACGTCGTCGTCGCCGGCAACCAGGCGCGCGTCGCGATTCACTGGACGGCCTACGGCAGCGAAAGCGACCCGGGTCCGTACCCGGTGCCCGGCGACGCGCCAGTGGAAGGCGGAAACGCGGGCACCGGCGACCGGCATGTGCTCGTGATCGACCGCGACAACCACCGCCTCTACGAGTTGTACCGCGCGTTCCCGAACGGCGACGGTTCGTGGAACGCCGACAGCGGCGCCGTGTTCCACCTGGACAGCAACACCGTGCGCCCCGGCGGCCGGCCCGGCTGGACGAGCGCCGACGCCGCGGGCCTGCCCATCTTCCCCGGCCTGGCGCGCTACGAAGAAGCGGCGCGCGGCCCCGGCGGCGTGTTGCACGCGTTGCGCTTCACGGTCGCGACCTCGCGCCGCGCCTACCTGCCGCCCGCGACGCACTTTGCATCGAACAACACGAGCGTGAACCTGCCGCCGATGGGCATGCGCGTGCGCCTCAAGGCAAGCTATGCGATTCCACCGGGCTTCAGCACCGAGACCCGCGCGCTGCTCACCGCGATGAAGAACTTCGGCATGATCGTCGCCGACAACGGCAGCAACTGGTTCGTCAGCGGCGCGCCCGATCCGCGCTGGAACAACTCGGTGCTGAACCGCGAACTCGGGCAAGTGAGGGGCAGCGACTTCGAAGTCGTGCTGATGCAGGGGTTGGTGACGGGCTGAGTGGCGGTTCGCGCTTCATTGCGGCAGCCGGAAGCGCACCTCTGGCCGCGGTCGCGCGGCGTCCGCGAGCCGGTCAAGGCGCCGCCATCTGCACCTTCACCCACTCCGCATCGCCCGCGCCGCGGTTGTTCTTCTGGTACTTGAGCTCGACCGTCATGCCGGGTTTCACGTCGCTCAGCGAACCCACGGAATTTGCTTGCTTCAAACTGCTTCGGTCCAGCCACACGGGAGTCATAGCGCCGAGCTTGGCGGTGTATGCGGTGCCGTCGTGCAGCACGGTCAGGCTGCGCTGCGCTTCGTTCACCGATTGCACGCGCGCGAGCAGCGTGTGCTTGCCGGACAGCCCGGCCGACTGGCCGATGGGGATGAACATTTCGGTCGCCTTTTGCGCGAAGGCGCTGGCAGCGCTGCTGCCCAGCAACGCGACGAGCGTGAGCTGCAGTACGCGGTGCGTCGCGGTTGATCGAATCTTCGTGGTCATCGTCATGCCCTCCATGGCCAATTCAACGCTGCGGCCTTGGCCGGCTGGGCGCCTGCGCGAAGCGGCGGATTTCATTGCACCACCATCAATTCCGCGCGCGCCGCTTTCACGACGGCCAGGGCCTCGTCGATCGTCGCGCGCGGCGGTTCGCGGTAGTCGGCGGCGCGGGCGATCAGCCCCAACGCGGTGTTCAAGCGTGCACTGGCCGCCTGGCCCGCCAGCCCGCCGCTGCCGCCTTGTGCGAGCACGCGCAGCGCGCCTTCGAGCAGCAGCCGCGCGCGGGTCAGCATCTCGCGCGGCGTTTCGCGGCGCGGTGGCGGGTTCATCAGCGTCTCATCGAGCAGGGTTTGCGTCTGGCGGATGTTCTCGATCGCGTTGAGCACGCGCAGGAACGCGGTGATCGCCTGGATCTGCGTCGCATCGATCTCGATGCCCTTCTTGTTCGGGTCGATGCTCTTCAGGAATTGCCCGGCCGGCGATTCGTTGAACGAGTCGCCGTCGTAGAAGCCGACCGCCGCTTCCAGCGTCGCGACCGAGTTGTTGTGGAAGAAGGGCGCGGTGTCGGCGGCTTCCACGAGCGGCGGGGTGTTGAAGGTCTTGTCGCCCGGCGTGCCCAGGCCGTCGTCGGCGGGCACCAGTTCGCCGGTCAGGCGCGCAGGCTGGTCGGGCAGGTCTTCGACGCCGGTGTTGAAATTCGCATTGCCCAGATTCGCCTGGCCCACTCTCGCGATCGCGCCGGCGTTGGAATGGCAGAGGTTGCACTTGCCCACCGCGTTGTCCATGAAGATTTCCTGGCCGCGTTTCGCCAGCGACCCCTTCAGCGGCAGCGGCAGTTGCAGATCGGTCTGGCGGCCGAGCGAGAGTTGAAACGCTTCGAGCGCGTCGAGTTCGGCGTCGGTGGGCAATCGGAAATCGACGCCGGGGATGCGGTTCAGCGTCTTCGTGAAGTGCTGGATCACGGCTCCTGTAGCGAACGATCGGAGCGACCCGTCGCCCGGCGCGCCGTCGCCCGACCAGCCGGTGCGCGGTCCCGCCGGGCTGTCGACCGAAACGCGCATCGACAGCACATGCGGCACGCCGCGCATCGTGAATTTGCGATCGAGGTCGCCGAAGCCGTCGAGGTTCTCGCGGATCAACCCGAACTCGCGCATCAGGCGCGGGCTCTCGAAGCCGGTCTTCAGCGCGGGAACGAACTCGGCGACGAACAGCGGGTCGTTGGGCGGCAGCTTCGCGATGAACGCCGGGTCGATGGTGAAGTTGTTGCTCGCCGGGTGGCAGGTGCCGCAAGTGCGCCCGTTGCCGCCGAAGGTCTCGTTGAAGAACAGGTCGCGGCCGCGTGCGATCAGCTGATCCTGCGGTGAACCCGGCAGGGGCGGTTTTGCGCAGCCGGCGAGCGTGGCCACGATGGCGATCAGCGATAGGCAAAACGCGCTCGCGCGGATTCGGTTCGTCATGCTCGGACCTCCAAGCGGTGGGTTGGAACCGATGGCGCAACTCGGCGGCGCCACCCGCTGCCTCGAACCTGCCCTACTGGGCACGCCCGACGGCGGCGCGAGTTTAGGCCAGCCGCCGGGGCTGTTCAAGCTGAAACCGTTACAGCGCGTAGCGTCAATGCGCGCGCTGCGCGGCAATTCAAGCTTCGTACTTGAACGACAGCGACACCCGGGCCCGGTACGCGACGACCTTGCCGTCTTCGATCTTCATGTCGAGCTTGCAGATCTCGGCGACGCGCAGGTCGCGCAGCGACTTCGCGGCGGTTTCGACCGCGCTCCTTGCCGCATCCTCCCAAGACGTGCTGCTCGTACCGATGATTTCAGTGACGCGATAGACACCGCTGTCCGACTTCTTCTTGGCCATGGTCTCGCTCCTTCGGTTTGAATGGATTGCCGGATGCGAAAGGAATTCCGCGCCTCGGGGCGACGATCATAGACCGGCGCTTGCGTCCCGTGGCGTTCACGCAGGCGAAGATCGCAGGCCGTAGGCCAAACCGCCGACGAACAGGTATTCGACGCGCAGCACGGCGTCGCCCTTTTCTCCGGCGAATGTGAAGCCGACGACGGCAACAGCCTGCCCGGGCTTGATCTCGGCCACCTGCCACGCCTGCATGCGCGTGAGCGGGGCGAGTTCGATTTCCCAGACGGCGTCTTTGCGCGTCGGCAAGCGCGCCGCGGCTAGCACACGGGCGCTGTCGACGTTGGCCGACTGCGCGGGCACCTTGCGGCTGGCCAGGTCGGCGGGCAGTTGCAGGTTCGCATTCAGACGCAGCTTGATTTCCGCGTGCGGGTTGCGCCACGCGACGCTTTCCGCCTTGCCTTCCAGATAGATCGGCTTGTCCTGGTCGAAGCTGCTCCAGCCATGGTGGGCGCGGCCGGCCAAAGGCAGCAGCGCGAGGCCACCGAGGGCGATCATTTGACGACGTTGCATGATTTGTTCCTTTCTCCAACGTGACTCAAACGTACGCGATCCAGCGACCGCAGATGATCACACCGATCCAAATCCCGAGCGACAGTGTGGCCTGAAGCCGCGCCGCGCCATCGTGCCGCGCAAGCCCGCCGCGCCAGTGAAAGACCGCGGCGTTCAGGCCCGCCAGCACGAGCAGCGCCATTTTGACGAGGAAGGCGCGGTTCGCAAGCAGTTCTTCGTACTGGCTCGCGAACATCAGGCCGCCGCTCGCCGCGGCGACGCCAAAGCCGGCCAACGTGACGGGCAGCGCCAAACGCGCCAGCGCGGCTTGCGGCAGCGCTGCGCCGGCGCCGAAGATCCGCAGTTCGAACACGACGAGGCTGCCCACGAGCAGCGCGATGCCCAAGATGTGAGCGGCCTCCAGCGCGGGGTAGGCCCAGGGCGAGCTGACGATCCAATCCATGGGAGCGCGATTCTCGCCCGCGCTTGGCCTCGTGATGCGCGCGGGCAAGGGGGCGCCGGATAACATCGGGCCGATGAGTTTTCCCGAACCCGACGCCGACACCTCGGTCGCCACCTTGAGCAACGGCGTGCGCGTCGTCGCGATCCATCTTCCGCACCTGGACAGCGCCAGCGTCAGCGTGTTCGTCCGCACCGGCAGCGCGCACGAGAGCAAGCGCCTGAACGGCATCAGCCACTTCGCCGAGCACATGGCGTTCAAGGGCACGGCCACACGTGACTGCCAGCGCATCAACCTCGACGCCGAGCGCCTGGGCGCCGAGGTCAACGCGCACACCGACAAGGACCACACGGCGTACCACATGCGCGGCATGGCGCGCCACGCAGGGGCGTTCATTCAGATGCTCGGCGACATCGTGCTCGAGAGCACCTTCCCCGAGGCTGAACTCGAGCGCGAGCGCCAGGTGATCCTGCACGAGTACATCGAAGACGAAGACGACGCGCTGTCGGCCGCGTTCAAGCTGTTCGACAAGAACTGCTACGGCGCGCATTCGCTCGCGCAGCCGGTGATCGGCACGCGCGCCAACATCGAGCGCTTCACGCGCGGCGAGTTGATGGACTACGTGCACGGCCAGTACAGCGGCGCCAACGTGATCGTCGGTGTGGCCGGCGGGGTGCGAATGGACGAGGTGCTCGGCGCCGCGCAAGCCGCGTTCGGCGCGATGCCGCGCGGCGCGGGCAACACGGTGGCCGCGCCGGTCTATTCCGGCGGCATTGCGGCGAAGCGCCTCGCGGGCGCCCCGCAGACCCATGTCGTGCTGGGCTTTCCGATTCCTTCGCTGCAAGGCGGCTACCACGCGGGCGCGATCGCGGCCACGCTGTTCGGCGAGGGCATGAGCTCGCCGCTGCTCGACCAGATTCGCGAACGCCGCGGCCTCGTCTACTACGCCGCGTGTTCGGCCGATGTGCTCGATTCGTGCGGGCAATTCGTGATCGAAGCGTCGACCGCGCCCGAGCATGTGGACGAGTTCTTCAAGGAGGTGATGCGGCTGCTGCACGCCCAGGCGAAGAGCATCGACCCGGTGGACCTGGAGCGCGCGCGCAATCAGATCGCGGTGCGTGCGATGCGGGCGATGGAGCAACCCGTCGTTCGGCTCGAGGCCGCGGCGCAGGACCTGTTTGCGCTGCAACGCATCCGCTCGCGCGCCGAGGTGATGGCGGGTTTCGATGCGGTGAGCGCCGAGCAGGTGCGCGCCGAATTCGCGCGAATGCTCAGTGTGCCCGCGTCGATTGCGGTGGCCGGCAAGGTGGGCAAGGGGGCGACGGAGAGAATCGCCGAGATGATTGCCGAGGTCAGCCCAGCCGCCTGATCAACTCGACCGCCGCGGCTGGCGCGCGCTCCTTCGCGCCGCTGATGAAAAACAGGAACACGTCGCGCGGCACCGTTGCCGCTGCAGCGGTCGGCGAAGCCGCCTCCACGCGCGGCAAGTCCGAAGGCTCGCCGCCGCCGGCCCAGAGCCGGGCGCGCTGCGACCACTGATCCAGGCTCTGAGTCGAATAACCGGTCGGCACCTCGCTCACGGTTCGCATCAGGCGCGCGTAGACGAAGTCGGCGGTGAGGTCGGCAAACGACGGGTAGTCGTCGGAATCGGCGAACACCGTCGCGCAGCCGTGGCGTCGCGCGAGCTGCAGGTAGGCCGGCGCCTTGAAACTCTCCTGGCGCACGTCGAGCACGTGGCGCAGGCGCAATCCGTCCACCTGCTTCGGCAACAGGTTCAGGAAGGCCTCGAAGTCATCCGGCTCGAAGCGCTTGGTCGGCATGAACTGCCAGACGATCGGCCCGAGCTTCGCGCCGAGTTGCGAGATGCCGCTGTCGATGAAGCGCATTCACCGAGTCGCGCCCTTCGGCGAGCAGCTTGCGGTTCGTCGCGAAGCGCGACGCTTTCACGGAGAAAACGAAACCCTCCGGCGTTTCATCGCGCCACTTCGCGAAGCTGCTCGGCTTTTGCGTGCCGTGGTAGGTGGCGTTGATTTCGATGGCGGTGAGCTTGCTGCCGGCGTATTCGAGTTCGCGCGAGTGCGCCAGCTTTTCCGGGTAGAAGTTGTTGCGCCACGGCTCATAGGTCCAGCCGCCGATGCCCACCCGGATTTGCCCCTGCAACATCTGCCCTTGCTTGGCCATGCCTTGCCCCTTGAAGACAGGGCATCGTGCCTGAAACGGGTGAGGCTTGTCCAGCGGGTGCCGAAACCGTGACAATGCGCAGCGTCGCCATCTTCAGCAAACGGTGCAGGCCATGAGTACGAGCTTCGATCGACTGTTGCAATCCAAGCGCCGCAGCGCGGCCGATGTCGCCGCGACGGTGCAGTCAGGCCACCGGGTGGACTACGGCTTCGGCCTGACCCAGCCCGACGCGTTCGACGCCGCGCTCGCCGCGCGCAAGACCGAGCTGCGCGACGTGGTGGTGCGCAACGCGCTGAGCGTGCGGCCGCGCCAGGTGATCGAGCAGGATCCGGATCAGCGCCACTTCATCGTCGAGAACTGGCACTTCTCGGGCTACGACCGCAAGAAATCGGAACTCGGGCTGACGAGCTACGTGCCGATGAATTTCGGCGAGGCGCCGTCGCTCTACCGGCGCTACCTGAACGTGGACCTGGTGGTGCTGAAGACTTCGCCGATGGACCGCCACGGCTACTTCAACTTCGGCATCAGCAACACCTACTCGCGCGGCATCTGCGACGCGGCCAAGCGCATCGTCGTCGAAACCTGCCCTGCCATGCCCGTGATCCACGGCGTGGAGAACGTGGTGCACGTGAGCGAGCTCGACGCGGTGATCGAAGGCCCGGACACCGCGCTTGCGGAGATGGCCGCCACGCCGATCGGCGACGTCGATCGCCAGGTGGCCGATTACATCTTGCGCGAAATCGGCGACGGTGCGTGCCTGCAGATCGGCATCGGCGGCATGCCCAACGCCGTGTGTTCGGCGATCGCCGAATCGAAGCTGCACGACCTGGGCGTGCACACCGAGATGTTCGTCGACGGCATGGTCGATCTCGCGGAGCGCGGCAAGATCAGCGGCCGGCACAAACAAAGCCACCCCGGCAAGATCGCCTTCACGTTCGCGTTCGGCAGCAAACGCGCGTACGACTTCATCGACGCCAACGAAATCTGTCTGTCGCTGCCGGTGGACCTGACGAACCTGCCGCACAACATCGCGCTGAACCGCAACGTGGTGTCGATCAACAACTGCATGCAGGTCGACTTGACCGGGCAGGTGGCCTCCGAGAGCAACGGTTACCGCCATGTCTCCGGCACGGGCGGGCAGCTCCAGTTCGTGCGCGGCGCGTTCATGTCGGAAGGTGGCAAGTCGTTCATGTGCCTGTCGTCGCGCTTCATGAAGGGAGCGAAACCGGCGTCGCGCATCGTCGCGGGCCTCGAGTCCGGCACGGTGGTCACAACGCCGCGCACGGACGCGATGTACATCGTCACCGAATTCGGCATCGCCAACATGAAGGGCAAGAGCCTGTCGGAACGTGCGCAGGCCTTGATCGGCATCGCGCATCCCGACGAGCGCGAGGCGCTGCACGAGGCCGCGCGGCGCAATGGTCTGTTGGGGCGGCGCTTCATGTGACGGCGCATTGTGCGCCGCGGTGACTGTTTTCGGCGCAATGTGGCTGTTCGCCGCTGCGCGCAGGCCCGCTACGGCGCGAGGGCAGGTGGCCCGGGGCACGTTCTCCGGCCCACGCTCGCGGCGTGCCGGATGTGGACCACGGTGTGCGGCTCCATCAACGCCGTCCAGGCGCACAAAGGTCCAGGACACGCGAATGGGGCCTCCGCCCGTACCCCGAACCACCTGCCCCGGCAACCAGGTGGCACCCCTGCGCATCGCCCGTCACCATGGGTGGCAGCAGGGCGGGGGCGCCGCCACCGCCCTCGGGAACGGTCGCAAGTGGGCTGGGCCCGCACGGACCGCCGGTTTTATCAGCCGCGGTTCTCGAACACGCCAAGCTTCTTGTGCAGCGGCGTCTCGTCGGCGAGGAACAGGAACGCGGCCTCGGTCTTCGACGGGTTGGTCAGGCTCACCGGTGTGTAGCCCGGCGCGCAGCAGGTGTCGGCCTCGGCCAGCGTAAAGCGCTGGTCTTGCACCTGCACCGTGGCCGCGCCTTCGATCAGGTGGAACACGCACGCCGGGCTGCGCACCGGCAGGCGCAGCAACTGGCCCGGGCGCAGCATCAGCGCGTAAAAACCCAGAATGTTCTCGGCGTCCAGGCCGGTTTCGGGGTTGGTGTAGGTGACCTGCACCGCCTCCAGGTCCGGCTGCTCGGCGCCCAGCGATTCGAGCGCCGCGCGCGCGTCCGCCCAGGGGTAGCGCAGCATCGGGTAGGCCTTGTGGCTGCGCTCGAACACGGCGCTGGGATCGACGCCGCCGCGCGCGTAAGCCCGCTCGCTGCGCCCAGGCTTGACGGCCTGGCGCCCGCTGTTCACGTGGTAGCTCGCCTCCATGTAGTAGACGAGCGGCAGATCGAGCACGTCGAGCCAGACGACGGGCTGGTCGCCGTCGTGGCCATGCTCGTGCCAGAGGCCCGTGGGCGTGAGGATCAGGTCGCCGCGCACCATCTCGCACTTTTCGCCGTCCACCGTGCTCCACGCGCCGGTGCCTTCGACGACCATGCGCACGGCGTTCGGCGTATGGCGGTGCGACGGCGCCCATTCGCCGGGCAGCAGCAGTTGCATGCCGAGGTACATCGCCGCGCTGGCCTGCATCTTGTCCAGGCCATGGCCGGGATTGGCGAGCACGAGCACGCGGCGTTCCGCCTTTTCGATCGGCGTCAGCTCGCCGGCTTGCATCAGCAGCGGGCGGATCGACTTGTAGGGCCAGTGCGTCGCGCGTGTGTTCAGCGTGGGCTTTTCCGGCGGCAGCAGGCCGCGCAGGCTGGGCCACAGCGGCACCAGGTTCTGTTCGCGCAGCGCGGCCACATAGGCCGGCGGCAGGTCTTCCAGGCGTCCCAGATCGCTCATCGCTGTCTCGTTTGATTCACTTCACTCGGCCAAACAATTCTCGACTTTCCAGCCATACAACCACTCCATCGCGTCATAGAAACGCTGCGGCGTGCGGCCCTTCCACAGATCGTTGCGCACCAGGCGCTCGACCCCCTTGGCGTGAAAGATGCGTCCCATCTCGCGCGCCGACAGCACGACGCGCGCGGTGCGCGCCACTCGCGAGCGCTGATAGAGCGCATAGGCCTTGGCGAAGTCATTGTCGTGCACGCGCAGCGCTTCGCCCAGCGTCACCGCGTCTTCCATCGCCATGCAGGCGCCTTGCGCCAGGTACTGCAGCATCGGGTGCGCCGCGTCGCCGAGCAGCGTGATCCGGCCGTGGTTCCACTGCTCGATGGGATCGCGATCGGCGGTGGCCCAGCGCGTCCAGTCCTTGGGCAGGTCGATCAACTGGCGCGCCTTGGGGCAGATGCCCTCGAAGTAGCTCTGCACCTCGTCGCGGCTGCCGATTCGCACGCCCCATTCTTCCGCGTCGCGGCTGTGGAAGGTGACGACCACGTTGTACTGCTCGCCGCCGCGCAGCGGGTAGTGCACCAGGTGGCAGTCCGGGCCGACCCAGATGCTCGCCGCGTTCCATTGCAGGCTCTTCGGGAACTCGCCCTTGTCGACCACGGCGCGGTACACCACGTGGCCCGAGACCCGCGCCGCGTCGCCGACGAACTGGCGGCGCACGGCGGACTTCACGCCGTCGGCGCCGATCAGCGCCACGCCGCGGTGCGTGCCGCCGTTCGCGTCGAACGCGGTCACACCTTGCTCGTCTTGCTCGATGCGCTGCACCTGGGTCGACGTGGCGACCTCGATGCGGCCGGTGGCCATGGCACCTTCGAGCAGCGAGCCGTGCACGTCGGCGCGGTGGATCACGGCGTAGGGGTTGCCGAAGCGCTGGCGGAACGCTTCGCCGGTGGGAATGATGCCGACGCGGGTCTCGTCGAGTGCGTCGTGCATCACCATCTCATCGGTGTAGACGGCGCGTGCGCGCGCGATTTCGCCGACGCCCAGCGCGTCGAACGCGGCAAAGCCGTTCGGCCCGAGCTGGATGCCGGCGCCGATCTCGCCGAGCTGAGCCGCCTGCTCCAGCACCTTTACCTCGAAGCCGCGCCGAACCAGCGCCAGCGCAGCGGCGATGCCGCCGATGCCGCCGCCGGCGACGAGCACGGGGAGTGAACTGGCATTCATTGGCGCATTGTCAAACATGCAGCCGCGCACCGCACGAGGCCGGCGGTTCGGTCTGCGTTGGGACGCGGGCCAGGCTGCGTGTATGGATACGAAGGCCGGCCGCTATCGTGGCATTCGTAGCGCCGACAGTTCGCAGCCGCTCGAACAGAATCAGGTCTCGGGCCAAGTGTGCAGTCGGAAAGCTGCCTGTCACCAGGGGCACCTGACGGCCATCTGCGGTCGGTCGCACTTCGCTCCGCATTGCCGACGCCTGCGCGTCGTAGATGGCTAGAGGCGGATGATCCAGGCGCAGACAGAGCTTCACACAAACTGAGCGGCTTTACGGCCTGAAGTAAGCTTCAACTCGATCAAGTTTGCTAGGCGCCACAAACGGAGGCACTGCATGTCCTTAGAGAACGAGATTGCTCTCGCCCGTAAAGAGATCGTTTCTGATGGCTACGACATGTCAGTCGGCGAGCTAATCAACCTCTACAAAGACGGCGAGATCAAAATCCACCCAGAGTTTCAGCGCCTCTTTCGATGGGACCCAACCCGCAAGACCCGGTTCATCGAGTCAATCCTCCTAGGACTTCCACTTCCACCAATCTTCGTCTACCAAGGAAAGGACGGAATCTGGGAGCTCATCGACGGGTTGCAACGCGTTTCAACGATCCTCGAATTCGTTGGATTGCTGAGGAAAGCCGATGGGACTCTAGGTCCCGCCGTTCCGCTCGAGGGCACAAGATTTCTGCCGAGCCTCACCGACAAGAGGTGGGTCGCATCATCGGACGACGTCGACGACAGTATTGGGGCTGCACAACAGTTGCAGATTAAGCGCGCGCGAATGAGAGTCGAGATCCTCAAGCAAGAGAGCGATCCACAGGCGAAGTTCGAGCTGTTCCAGCGACTCAACACTGGTGGGCAGAACCTCTCCGAGCAGGAAGTCCGGAATTGTGTAGGTGTGATGATCGACAAGTCTTTCCAAGACTGGCTAGTCAGCCGCGCTGACACCCCGGACTTTCGAGCGACGATCAATCAGACCGAAGCCGCGATTGAGCGCCAAGCGCACGTGGAACTTGCCCTACGCTTTTTCGCGTTCAGGCATGTTGCATACAAGCCGGGGCTAGACGTGCATGAGTACCTTGACGATGCACTTGTACAGCTAGCAAAGAGCGAGGCCTTTGATCGCGCCAGTGAGCACACCACTTTCGATCGGACGTTTCAGCTTCTTAGGTCGGCAATGGGAGAAAACGCCTTCAAGCGTTGGAACGGTGCGGACTTCACGGGCAAGTTCCTGATGAGCGTGTTTGAAGTGGTCGCCCTCGGTGTATCGGTGAACATCGACGCGATTGAATCAATTGGACCTGATGGGTGGAACGCCTTCGTTAGGCGACGGTGCACCGATCTATGGGCGAACGCCACTTTCAATCAATACTCGGGCGCAGGAATTCGGGGGACCAGCCGGCTCGCAAATTTGTTGCCTATGGCGGCTGACTTCTTCCATTTGTGAGCAAGCTAAGAACCGTTTCGCAACTTCAGGACAGCCTAGACAAAGGCTTCTCCTGGCGATTGAAGGAAGTCGCGGATCTGAAGGTCTCGACGAGGGCGAGTGCGTCACTTGCGCAAGCCACGCTCCTCCGCGCCGGGGTCCCTCTGCTCTACGCTCACTGGGAGGGCTTCGTGAAGCAATCATCCCAGGACTACCTCACATTCGTTGCAAATCAACGCCTCAACTATGGACAGCTTGCGAGTTGCTTCGTAGTTTTCGGCGCAAAGAAGCACCTCGCAAACATCGTCTCTGCACGCCGTGCCACGGTGAATATCGGAGCCGTCGAATTCTTCCGAACATGTTTTGCCGAGCGTGCGGACCTTGCTCTTTCGAACGCAATCAATACAGGAGCGAACCTCAATTCAGACGTCTTTGCAAACATCGCAACGTCACTCGGTGTCACTACAGCTCCCTATGACAGCTATTTCAACTTGATTGACGAGGCTTTGCTGGCAAGAAGAAACAGAATCGCTCACGGTGAGTATCTCGACTTGGGCGCGGACGACTTTAGGACGCTTGCTGATGAGGTTATCAAGCTGCTGCGTATGTACAAGACCGACCTTGAGAATCTTGCATCCATTGGGGCATTTCGCGCTTAGCCCGGCACGCGAACTGAACGTCAACTTCTGCTTGTCCTGAATGTCGGGATCGGGTCGGCCAGAGACGGTAGTGCCGACGAACTCGACGCCGCGCAGCTGACATACGAGTTGAACGGCCGGTCGCCGCCGCCGTCAACGGGCGCGCGATGCGCGCCTTGAGCCTCGTCGCGCCGACCCGGTGTCGCTGTAGCGGCAGGCGGGAAAGTCGATATCACCCAGCCTCCCAATGATGGAGCGAACGGGGTGCGTCAATTCGATCCACAGTAGGTCGCTGACGGGCCGGCTCATCGACCGTCGGCGGGCCTGGGCATGCATTCCACCCGCGGCGGCGTCGAGCCACAGCCCAGCGTATGTCGTTGCTGCATCACCGCATCGATCCATGCGGCCCAGACGGCCGGATCGGCAGGCAGCAACGGTGCTTCACCGACGAATCGCTGCCACGCGTCGAAATGTCGCGGTGCGACGACGGTCAGCACCGGCACGCCACGCTCCAGCAGCGCCAGCAGCTCCGCCACGAAGCCGCCGTTCTCGGCCTCGAGCGCGCCGAATCGATTGCAGACGACAAGGTCCGGCTGTCGCTCGAGTGCGTCTCGAAGGACTTGGCTGGCGCGCGCGAATCCTTGCGGATCCGCGCTGCAGGCAGTCGACCCCGTGCCCAGGGATTGCGACACCGGATACTCGACACCGGAATCGATGTCCGTCAACACCATTTCCGTGCGGCATCCCGCCGCCGGATCGCGTCGCGCCATCAGCAGACCGAGGACCTTCCGTCCGTGGCGCCGCTGCTGCGCCACGAAGGCATGGAGCAGGGCATCGACATCGCTGCGTCCGTCGTGCTCGATCGCAGCAACCGGCGCAGATCCGTCGTATCCGGGTTCGTGGCTCATCTGGCTGGTGCGAGCGACGTGATCAAGAAGCCTGCTGACGTTTGCCTGCCGCACAAACAGCAATGCCCTGCTTTGCGTCGCAGGGCATTCTGTGAAGCCACCATCGGTGGCATCCTTACGTCACACGGGGGTGACGTTCACCGGCATCGTGACGCCGGTCGTGGGGGAGTGGTTGGTTGAGGCTTCTCGATAGGGCTGCCCTCCTTTCACGACGATAAGAGCGAATCACCTGTACGGGAACAAAACCCGCCCGATCGCTCTACAAGTGAAGTAAACGCCTTTCTGTTGGCTGCGTCAAGGCCCCATTCGTGGCAACGGCATCCGGTGTGCGACGCTGGGCAAAGCGCATTGCGATGGATCAACTCTGTCGAGCGCGTGGCTTTGCCGCGGGCTTGGCCGCTGAATCCGCGCCGGCCTTGCCCTGCATGCCTTCCGACATGCCGATCAATACGCCGCTGACGAGAGCGCTGTAGCTGTCGAGCATGCTCTGCGCGGTCTTCAGGCCGAGCGCGCGGCCGTCGCGCATTGCGTTGCGCGCCTGCTCGGTGAGCTGCGCCACGCTGGCCGCTGCCTTGCCGCCGGTGCCCGTGCCCGCGGACTTGCCGGCTTCCAGCACGTTCGACCACGCCGATTGCAGCGGCGCGGGAACGTTCTGCATCGCCTTCTCGACGGCACCGAACAGCGTGTCTTCGAGCTTCTCCACATCGGCCAGCGCCTTCTTCATCTGCCCCTCGCGCAGGTTCGCGCCCTGTTCGACGAGTTGCGCGAGCGCGCGGCGGTTCGCTTCCACCGCTTGCAGCAGCGCGGCGTCCATGCCGGCGAAGGCCTTCGTCAGCATCGCCTCCACGTCCACCGCCGGCGCGGGGTTCGCCGCCGCGCCCTTCGACGCCGCGGCAGTCACGCCCTTGATCGTTTCCTTGATGTTCTTCAGCGTCAGCTCGCGCCCTTGCAGCGCCTGCAGCGTCGCCGCGCTGACCGCCTTTCGCAAGGCCTCGCCCTGCGTCGTCGACGCCTCCGAGAATTTTTCAACCAGGGCCTGCGCATCGAAACTCGATTTCAGCATTGGATTCTCCTCGTTCACTGCATGTGTTGACCGCCGTTGATGGCGATGTTGGCGCCCGTCACGAACGCCGCTTCCTCGGAGGCGAGGTAGATGATCAGCCCCGCCACTTCTTCCGGCTTGCCCAGGCGCCCGATCGGGATCTGCGGCAGGATCTTGCTTTCGAGCACGTCTTTCGGAATCGCGGTCACCATCTTCGTGCCGATGTAGCCCGGCGAGATGGTGTTGACGGTGACGCCTTTCTTGGCGACCTCGAGCGCGAGCGCCTTGGTGAAGCCGTGCACGCCGGCTTTCGCCGCCGAGTAGTTGGTCTGGCCGAACGCGCCCTTGCTGCCGTTCACCGACGAGACGTTGATCACGCGGCCCCAGTTGCGCTCGACCATGCCGTCCGCCACCTGCTTGGTCATGTTGAACAGGCTGTCGAGGTTGGTGCGCATCACGGCGTCCCAGTTCACCTTGTCCATCTTCTTGAACGTCATGTCGCGCGTGATGCCGGCGTTGTTGACGAGGATGTCGACCGCGCCGACCTTGCTCTGCACCTCGGCGACGGCCTTGGTGCAGGAGTCGAAGTCGGCCACGTCGCAGGGCACGGCCAGGATGTCGTAGCCGCGCGCCTTCATGTCCGCGACCCACTCGCCGTGCTTCGCATTGCCGGGCGAATACGTGACGACGACCTTGTAGCCGGCGTCGGCCATCTTGGTCGAGATCGATTCGCCCAGTCCACCCATGCCGCCTGTCACCAGAACCACACGTTGCTTTGCCATCTTGACCTCCAGAAAAACAGAGTTAGAAACTTGCATTCACCCCGGTCATCCCGGCGCACGCCGGGATCCACTGCTGCCCGACTCCACTGGATCCCGGCGTTCGCCGGGATGACAGGTTGCCAGGCGGCCGCTCACCGCTCCACCGTCAGCGCCACCCCCATGCCGCCGCCGATGCAGAGCGACGCGATGCCCTTCTTGGCGTTGCGCTTTTGCATTTCGTGCAACAGCGTCACCAGGATGCGGCAGCCCGAAGCGCCGATCGGGTGCCCGATCGCGATGGCGCCGCCGTTCACGTTCACTTTGCTCGTGTCCCAACCCATTTCCTTGTGCACGGCACACGCCTGCGCGGCGAACGCTTCGTTGATCTCCAGCAGGTCCAGCTCAGCCGCTTTCCAGCCCGCGCGTTGCAGCGCGCGCTGGCTCGCCGGCACCGGGCCCATGCCCATCGTCGCCGGGTCCAGGCCGGCGCTGGCGTAACTCGCGATTCGCGCCAGCGGCTTCAGCCCCAATCGATCGGCCGTCTTTCGCGCTCATCACCACCACGCCGGCCGCACCGTCGTTCAGGCCCGACGCGTTGCCCGCCGTCACGCTGCCGGCTTTGTCGAACGCGGGGCGCAGGCCGGCCAGGCCCTCGGCGCTGGTCTTGCGGTTGATGAACTCGTCAGCCGCGAAGACGATCGGCTCGCCCTTTTTCTGCGCGATCGAGAACGGCACGATTTCGTCCTTGAACTTGCCGGCGTCTTGCGCGGCGGCGGCTTTCTGTTGCGATCCCAGCGCCAGCGCGTCTTGCGCTTCGCGCGTCACACCGTACTGCTTGGCCACGTTCTCGGCGGTGACGCCCATGTGGTACTGGTTGTAGACGTCCCACAGGCCGTCGACGATCATGCTGTCGACCAGTTTCCAGTCGCCCATGCGTGTGCCGTCGCGCGAGCCCGGCAGCACGTGCGGTGCCATGCTCATGCTCTCCTGGCCGCCGGCGATCACGATCTCTGAGTCGCCGTCGCGGATCGCCTGCGCCGCGAGCATCACCGCTTTCAGCCCCGAGCCGCAAACCTTGTTGATCGTCATCGCCGGCACCGCCTTGGGCAGGCCCGACTTGATGAGCGCCTGGCGCGCCGGGTTCTGCCCGGAACCGGCGGTGAGCACCTGGCCGAGGATCACCTCGCCGATCTGGTCTCCGGTGAGGCGAGCGCGTTTCAGGAGTTCGGCGATCACGGCCGCGCCGAGTTCAGGCGCGGGTGTCTTGGCGAGCGTGCCGCCGAATTTGCCGACCGCCGTGCGGGCGGCGGCGACGATGACGATGTCGATACTCATGGGGTGGTGCTCCTGTCAGGTAATGGGGATGGCGCAAGGATAGCGACTGTCATCCCGGCGAACGCCGGGATCCAAGGGGGGTCAGGCAAGAGTGGATCCCGGCGTGCGCCGGGATGACGGGCAATGAAGCGCGGTGTCATTCAAGTGGCCTTCTCTTTGACGTAGCGTCCAGGTGCGGGCTCGATCGCCGGGTATTTTCGATTACCCAGCTTTTTCGGTGCGGCGACCTTCGCGCCGGCGTGATCGGACAGCCAGCTTGTCCACGCCGGCCACCAACTGCCGGGCACCGACTGCGCATTATCGAGCCACGCCTGCGCGTCTTGTTGCAGCGGACCCACCCAGTGGTTGCGCTTGCCCTTGGCGGGCGGGTTGATCACGCCAGCGATGTGGCCGCTCGCGCCGAGCACGAAGGTGCAATCGCCGCCAAGCAATTGGGTGCTGGTGTACGCCGTGCGCCAGGGAACGATGTGGTCTTCGCGCGAGGCGTAGACGAACGCCGGGACCTTGATGCGCCCAAAGTCCACCGGCTGGCCGCATTGCACGGTCGCTCCGGGCACGCGCAGCTTGTTTTCGAGGTAGGCGTTGCGCAGGTACCAGCAGTACATGGGGCCGGGCAGGTTGCTGTCGTCGCCGTTCCAGAACAGCAGGTCGAACGCGGGCGGCGGCTTGCCTTTCAGATAGCCGTTCACGACGTAAGGCCAGACCAAGTCGTTGGCGCGCAGCGACGCGAACACTTGCGCGAGCTCGCGCCCCTTCAGCACGCCGCCCTGGCCGATCGCCGCTTCGCGCGCCGCGATCGAGGCTTCGTCGACGAGCAGGCCGAGCTCTCCCGTATCCGTGAAGTCGAGCAGCGTCGTCAGCAGCGTCACGCTGGCGATCTTGCTGGCGTCCGCCCCGCCACGCGCCGCGAGCACGGCCAAGGCACACGACAACAGCGTTCCGCCCGCGCAAAAACCGAGCGCATTGAGTTGCGAGGCGCCACGTTTGTCGCCGCTGCCGATGGTCAGGGCCGTGTCGATCGCCGCGATCACGCCTTGCTCGACGTAGTCGTCCCAGCCCAGGTGCTGCTGCTCGATGGAAATGTTGCGCCAGGACACGAGGAACACGTTGTGGCCCAGGCTCAAGGCGTGCGCGACGAGCGAGTTCTCCGGCTGCAGGTCGAGGATGTAGAACTTGTTGATGCACGGCGGCACGATCAGCAGCGGCCTCGCATGCACCTTGTCCACGACCGGCTGGTACTGAATGAGCTGGATCAGCTCGTTCTCGAACACCACGCTGCCGGGAGTCGTGGCAACGTTGCGCCCGACTTCGAAGGCCTGGTCGTCGGTCATTGAGACGCGCCCTTGCGCCAGATCGGCCATGAAGAGTTTCATGCCTTCCATCAGGCTCGCACCGCCCGATTCGACCGCGAGCTTCATCGCCTCGGGGTTCGTCGCGAGCGAATTCGCCGGGCTCAGCGCGTCGATCACCTGGCGCAGCATGAAGCCCATTTGCGCCTTGTTGCGCTCGTCGAGCGGCGCCGCCGACAACATCTGCTGCAGGCTTGCCGCCTGCGTGCCGTAGGCCTGCGCGAGCGCGGCGAAGCGCGGGTCGTTCTGCCACGCATCGTCGGCAAAGCGGCGGTCGGGCGCCGGCGCAGTGCCCCCCCAATCGTTCAACGCCCCCGGCCACCACGGCATCAGCGCCTGCATCGCCTGCTGGTGCAGCGTCAGCCAGTTGGGCAGGGCCTGTTGCCACAGCGCAAACGCGTCGGCCATCGGGTTCGGCGATGCGGCATCGAGCGCGGGCAAGTGCTTTGGCAAGTTCGCGAGCAGGTCGCGCCACCAGGCAGTCGGGTCGGTGGAGGGGCCAGTCGTGGGCGGTGCGGTCATCGTGGTCTCAGGTGTCTTTGTGGAGCAATGTTCACCTGAGCGCCGGGTGCGTCAATCCCTATCTGCCCAGGGGCCACGTTCAATCGGCCGGCACGCCGCGCGAGCGGCTGACTTCCACGCTCCATGTCGGCGGCGCATTGTTGCCCCACGATTGGCGGATGAAAGTCACCACCGCGGCAATCTGCTCGTCGTTCAGGTCGTGGTAAAAGGGCGGCATGCCGTAGGGCCGCGGGTTGCCTTCGGTGCTGGGCGGGAAGCCACCGTTGAGCACGATGCGGATGGCATTCACCGGGTTCCTCATCGCGATCGATTCGTTGTTCGCCAGCGGCGGGTAGATGCGCGGTACGCCCTGGCCCTTGGCCTGGTGGCATTTTTCGCAGTGATCCTTGTAGACCTTGGCGCCGCTTTTCATCATCGCTTCCGTCAGCGCGTCAGGCATGTTGCTTTGCGGCGGCGCCGCCTGCTTCTTCTCGCTCTGCGCTTTCAGGTAATTGGCCATCGCGCTGAGGTCAGTCATCGAAAGCACCTGCAAACTGTGCTGCACCACGGCGGCCATCGGCCCGAACACGGCGCCACGCTCCGACACGCCGGTGCGCAGCAGGTCGACAATTTCCTTCTCGTCCCAGTCGCCCAAGCCCGTTTCCCGGCTCGACGTCAGCGACGGCGCATACCAGTTCTGCAGCGGAATCAGGCCGCCGGAGATGTCATCGTTGCTCACGGCTCCCAACATATTGCGCGTGCCATGGCAGGCGTTGCAGTGGCCCAGACCCTCGACGAGGTAGGCGCCGCGGTTCCACACCGCGGATTGCTTGGCGTCCGCCTCGTACACGCCCTGCTTGAAGAACAGCGTGCGCCAGCCCGCGAGCAACTCGCGCTGGTTGAACGGAAAGCTCATTTCATGCGGCCGGTTCTTGCGCTGCACCGGCTGCACCGACATGAAATACGCATAGATCGCGTCGCTGTCCTCGCGCGTCACCTTGGTGTAGTTCGTGAACGGCATCGCCGGGTACAGGAACGAGCCGTCTTTGCCCTTGCCTTCGTGCATCGAGCGCCAGAAGTCGTCGGCGCTCCAGGTGCCGATGCCGGTTTCCTTGTCGGGCGTGATGTTGGGCGTGTAGAGCCTGCCGAACGGCGTGGCCATCTCCAGCCCGCCGGCGAACGCGGGTTGGCCGCGCTGCGTGTGGCAGGCGTAGCAGTCGCCGACGGCGGCGAGGTACTGGCCGCGCGCGATCGCCGACAGGGCCGGGTCGCTTGACGGCGTGGCGGCGGGTTTCGATTCGCCGAGCGTGGAGCCGCTGCGGGCAGCCGCGGGTGCGGGAGCTTCGGTCTTCGAGCAGGCCGCCAACAATGCGACGGTGCAGGCAATCAGCAGACGGTTCATGACGCCGACCTCTTCTCTGCTGTCTGGCTTCGCTTCGGGCTTCACTTCGGGCCTCATTGTTGCGCCTCACTTGGGTTTCATCCCGCCGCACTCGAGCGCGAGCTTCAGCGACCCCGCGGGCGCGGGCCGCGGGTCGGCGGGAACCGGCTGTGCGGCCAGCCAGGAGGTGATCGCGGCAATGTCGTTGGGCGTCAACGACTGCGCGACCTGGTGCATGCAGTCGGGCTGCATCGCGTGGCGCTTGTTGTCTTTCCATGCGCCGATCTGCGCCGCGATGTACGGCGGGTGCAGGCCCAGCAACCCCGGAATGCCGGGCTCCAGGCCGGTGAGCTTCTGGCCGTGACAGTCGGCGCAGGCCGGGATCTTGCGCGCGCGATCGCCTTGGCGCACGAGCTTCGCGCCGAGTGCCAATTCCGCCGGCGTGGCGTGTGCCTGCGCCGCGCGGTACGGCGTTTGCAGCTTGGAATAGTGGTCGGCAATTTCGTACAGGTAAGCGTCCGACAGATAGGCCACCATGTAATTCATGATCCCGAACTCGCGCCGCTTGTCGCGGAAGTTCAGCAGCTGGTTGTACAGGTAGCCGGTCGGTTTGCCCGCCAGGCGCGGGTAGTAGACGTTCCTGCTCTGGCCCTCGCCCTTTTCGCCGTGGCAAGCGGCGCAGGCGAGCAGGCGCTGCTCCATCGTGTTCGGCACGGTTTGCGCGGTGGCGCTGCGCGGCCAGATTGCCGCCCACGAAAGCACCCCCAGCCAGAGCAAGATCAACGTCAGGCTGCGAAGCATGGGCTGGTTGTGCATGTTCTTGTTTCAAACGCCGCCGGGCTCGGTATTCTGCTGCTGCCGGCAATCGGCGACAACCTCGTTATCACCTCACCGCCCCGCCAGCAAGTGCCGCAGCTTGATGAACGCCAGGCCGGCCATCACGGCGTCGTTCAGTGCATCGTGGGCGTCGCGCAGCGGCAGGCCGAGGTCGTGCATCATGGTCGCGAAGCGCAGGTCGATCATGCCACCGCGCTCGTGCGCCGGGAGTTGCCGGTTCTTGAAGTCGTAGTACATCGCCGAGACCTCGATCTTCGGTTGCGGCAGGCGCACGCCGAGCAGCGGCCAGATTTCGCGGTTCAGCATCGCGACGTCGAACTCGAGGTAGTAGCCCACGAGCGGGCGGCTGCCGATGAAGGCGAGCAGCCGGCGCATCGCCGCTTCGGGGCTGATGCCTGCGGCCACGTCGGCCTGGCGCAGCCGGTGCACGCGCACCGCGTCGGCCTTGATCGCGCGCTCGGGGCGCACCAGCAGTTCCAGGCGCTGGCTCGTCAGCAGCCGGTTGCCGGCGATTCGCACGGCGCCGACGGAAACGATCTGGTCGCGGTGCACGTCCAAGCCCGTCGTCTCGGTGTCGAGCGTGACCCACTCGCCGCCCGGCGGCGGGTCATAGAGATAAGCGAACTCCGGATCGGCCAGGTGATAGAGCATCCAACCGCGGCGCAGGGGCTCGAGCCAGTTCATTGGGGCCCCCCGTCCGATGGGTACATCGGCCGACCCCCCGGGGGGGTGCGGGCCGGCTTGGGAGCGGCCCGGCGCTCGGCCCGCGGCACCATCGTCAAACCGTCTCCAGATGAAACTGGTGCCGCACCAGCACCTTGAAGCGCTTGACGACCGCGAGCGTGTCTTTCAGCAGGTCGCGCTCGACGCTGCTCAACTTGTCCGTCAGCACGCCGCCGCTCACGGCCCGCCCGGTGTCCAGCTCGGCCAGGCCGGCCTTGAGGCGCAGACCCATCAGGAAGTGCAGCGCATCGCCGAGGTCGGTCGCGAAGTCCGCGGCCAGGCGGCCGGCCGCCACCAGCGCTTCCAGGCGCGCGACGGTGCTGCTGCCGGCCACATGGTCGCGCAGCGCGAAGCTGCGCACGCCGTGCACGATCGGGAAGATGCCGGCCTTCTTCACGTCGAGCGTCTGCTGCTCCTGCTCGCCGATCAGCAGCAGGCGGTTCCACCAGCCGCCCGTGGCGTCGGGGAAGGAGTCGATCGCCGCGGCGAAGCGGCCGAGCAGCGCGTCGCTGCTCGACACGAGTGCGTCGACTTCCGCGCGCACGCCGGCGAGCAGTGTGGCGTCGCCGGCCACCGCATGCGCGTCGATGAAAATCGCCAGCGCCATCAGGCCTTCGGGGTCGGGCCGCAGCAGCCAGTTGCGAACGGTGCGCGCGAAGTCGCTCGCGCTGGCGCACCAGGCCGGGTTGCTGAGCATGATTCCGCCCGGGCAGTCGGGGTAGCCGAAGTCGCGCAGCGCCGCCGTGAAGCGCTGCGTCGCCTGCTGGATTTGCTGCTGGCTCACAGGCGATCCGTCGCGCACGATCAGGCCGTTGTCCTGGTCGGTCTTCAGCAACTGTTCGCCGCGTCCTTCGCTGCCCATCACGAACAGGCAACTGTCGGCAATCAACTCGGGCGGCGCGATCATCTTCCAGGCGCGCTCGAACAATTTGGCGTTGAGCGTCTGCACGAGTTTGCCGATCTGCGCGACGCGCGTGCCGCCGCGGTACAGCAGCGCGACGAGCTGCGTCACCTGCTCGGCGGCGGTGCGCAGCGCCGCGAGGTCGCCGGCGCGCGCGATCTGCACCGAAATCAGGTAGGAGTGGTTCGACAGGAAGCTCAACAGGTCGAGCTGTTCCAGCAGGCCGACGATGCGTTCGCCGTCGCTGCCGAGTTCCGCCACCACCAAGCGGTGCACCTGGTGTTCGATCATCAGCGCGAGCGCGTCGAACAGCGGCGCGTCGGGGGGGACCGTCACCAGCTTGAACGTGGCCAGGTCGCGCACCGGCAGATCGGCCAGGGCGCGCCCGTCGAGCACCGCGCGCTGCAGCCCGGTGTTGGTGAAGATGCCCAGGCGCGCGCCGTCGCGCACCAGAACGCTGTTGGTGTGCCGCGCCTGCATCAGCGTGGCCACGCCGACAATCGAGGTGCCGCCGTCGACTTCGTACGCCGGGCGCAGGAACGCCTGCGCCACGTGCGACATCGTCAGCGCCTGCATTTCGCGCTGGCTGTGGCGCTGCGCGAGCGCGCCGAGTTTGTTCGACAGGTCGGAAAACAGCAGCGCGCCGAACGTCGCGTTGCTCGAAATCAGCGAATTGACGGCCGACTTCGCGAGCTGATACGCCAGCACTTCCTCGGCGGCGACGAAGCGGCTGCTGGCGCGGCCCGCGACGAGCGAGCGGCCGTCGAAGCTGTCGTTCGGCCCGTAGGTCGCGACGATTTCATCCGCGTCGACCTGCGACACATGGCCCTTGATGATCACGAACAGGTGCGCCGGCTCGATGCCGGGGTCGAGCAGCGTTTCGCCTTCGCGGAAGTAGGCGATGTCGACCGCGTCGCGCACGAGCCGTTGCTCGTCGGCGGCCAGGCAATCGAACGGCGACGCCGTGAAGTCGAATGCGTTGGGCATGCGCCATCCTAGGGCATTGCGCTGCACTGCCCTGTTTGCCGAAGCGTCGCAACCGGGCAGCGCGAACATCGCGATGAATCCGCGCCATCGGGTTCGGGTGCGGTGGAGAATGGTGCATGGCAAGCCGTGGCGCAGCCGAACCCATGCCCGCCGAACACCGCAAGGTGATCGTCGCGTCGAGCCTGGGCGCGCTGTTCGAGTGGTACGACTTCTACCTCTACGGCGCGCTCGCCTCGGTGCTCGCGCTGCATTTCTTCGCGGCGCAAGGCGAGGCCGCGGCGCTGGTGTTGACGCTGCTCGCGTTCGCCGCCGGTTTCGTGGTGCGGCCGCTCGGCGCGCTGCTGTTCGGCCGCCTGGGCGACCTGATCGGCCGCAAGTACACCTTCCTCGTCACGCTGTTGCTGATGGGCGGGCCACGTTCGCGGTGGGCGTGCTTCCGGGCGCCGACACGCTGGGCGTCGCCGCGCCGCTGCGCTGGTGATGTTGCGCCTGTTGCAGGGCCTGGCGATCGGCGGCGAATACGGCGGCGTGATCACCTACGTGGCCGAACATGCGCCGCCGAATCGGCGCGGTTTCTACACCGGCTGGATCCAGACCACGGCGAGCCTGGGTCTGTTGCTCGCGCTGCTCGTGATCGTCGGCGTGCGCGGTGCGCTGGGCGAAGCGGCGTTCACCGAGTGGGGCTGGCGCCTGCCGTTCCTGCTGTCGGCCGTGTTGCTCGCGATCGGCGTCTGGGTGCGCCTGAGCCTGCGTGAATCGCCACTGTTCCTGAAGTTGAAGCGTGCCGGCGGTGCGTCGCGTGCGCCGCTCGCCGAAGCCTTTGGCCGCTGGCGCAACCTGCGGCTCGTGCTGATCGCGCTGTTCGGCCTGGTCGCGGGGCAGGCCGTCGTCTGGTACACGGGCCAGTTCCAGGCGCTGTTCTTTCTGACGCTGCAACTCAAGGTCGACCCGACCACGGCGAGCCTGATGCTGTGCGCGGCGCTGGCGCTGGCCGCGCCGCTGTTCGTCGTGTTCGGTGCATGGTCGGACCGGGTCGGCCGCAAGCCCATCATCCTGAGCGGCTGCGTGCTCGCCGCGCTCGCCTACCTGCCGCTGTTCGACGCGCTGGCCGTCGCCGCGAACCCCGCGCTCGCGGCGGCGCAAGAGCGGGTGAGCGTGGTCCTCAGCGCCGACCCGGCCGATTGCGCCTGGCAGTTCGACCCCACGGGCCTGCGCCCGCTGACCAGCGGCTGCGACATCGCCAAACGCCGGCTCGCTGAGCGTTCGGTGCGCTACAGCTTCGTGGCCGGCAGCGGCGCGGCGCGGGTGAGCGTCGGCTCCGAACGCGTCGACATCGGCGCCGACGCTTCAGATGCGCGCAACCAGCTGGACGCATTGCTCGACACCTCCGGCTACCCGCAGCGCGCCGACCCGGCACGCATCGACCACCTGCGCGTGATCGCCATCCTGTTCGTGCTGATCGTCTTCGTGGCGATGGTCTACGGCCCGATCGCCGCGCTGCTCGTCGAGATGTTCCCGACGCGCGTGCGCTGCTCGTCGGTGAGCCTGCCGTACCACATCGGCAACGGCTGGTTCGGCGGGCTGCTGCCGAGCACCGCGTTCGCGATCTCGGCGCACACCGGCAGCATGACGAGCGGCTTGTGGTACCCCATCGTCGTGGCGCTGGCGAGCTGCGCGGTTGGGCTGGTGTTCGTCAAGGAGACTCGGGGTGTCGATATCGACGCGGCGCAACCACAATGACCTCGAGCCAGGTGCGCGCCAGCCGGCGATGTGTTGTACGCGCGACGTCACGCATTTTCGGCACTCGCACGCACGCGAGCCCGCCAGACGTAGACTTGCTGCCATGAGCAACTGCCCGAGCTGCGGCGATGAGAACCCGTCGAAATCCAGGCACTGCGGGAATTGCGGCGCGCTGCTGATTCGTGCGCCGGCAGCAGCGCCGCTGCTGGTGCGCAAGACGGTGACGGTGCTCTTCACCGACCTGAAGGAATCGACCGCTCTGGGGGAACGCCTCGACGCGGAGGCGCTTCACGAGGTCAAGCAGCGTTACTTCGACGCGATGGCCGCTGAGGTCACGCGGCACGGCGGCAAGGTCGAGAAGTACATCGGCGACGCGATCATGGCGGTGTTCGGCTTGCCGCGCGCCCACGAAGACGACGCACTTCGCGCAGTGCGCGCGGCGGCCGGCATGCGCGACGCGTTGGTGCAGGTCAACGCCGACCTCACGGCACGCTACGGAGTGGCCCTGGCCAACCGAACCGGCGTGAACACCGGCGAGGTGGTGGCCGACGACGACCCGGGGGCAGACCAGCAGCTTGCCACCGGCGACGCCGTCAACGTCGCGGCGCGCCTCGAGCAGGCTGCGCCCGCCGACCAGATCTATATCGGCGAGGTCACCCATCGGCTGGTGCGCGATGCGGTCGAGGTCGAACCTGTCGAACCGCTTGCGCTCAAGGGCAAGGCTGAACGCGTTCCCGCGTATCGGTTGTTGCTGGTGCGCGGGTTGGACGGCAACAGACGGCGCCTCGACACACCGGTCGTCGGGCGCGACGCAGAGCTCGCCGCGCTCGACAAGGCCTACGGCGAAGTGCGCGAGGGCCAAACGGTGCGCCTGGTCACCGTGGTGGGCGACGCCGGCGTGGGCAAGTCGCGCCTGGTGCACGAGGCGGTTGAACGCGTTGCCGGCAGCGCGCGCGTGCTGCGCGGACGCTGCCTTCCCTACGGTGACGGCATCACGTTCTGGCCGCTCGTGGAAATGCTCCGCGAAGCCGCCGACATCCGGGCCGACGACACGCCCGAGGTCGCGCAGGCCAAGGTGCTGGGTGTCGCAGGCGACGCCGACGTCGCGGCGCGGCTCGCATCCGCCGTCGGGCTGAGCGCGACGCCGTTCCCGCTGAACGAAATCTACTGGGCGGCGCGCAAGTTCCTGCAGAAGCTCGCCGCCGACGCTCCGGTGATCGCCCTGGTCGACGACATCCATTGGGCCGAGCAGGCGTTCCTCGATCTGCTGGACTACCTTCTCGACACATCGACCGACGCGCCCGTGCTGCTGCTGGCCACGGCGCGGCACGACTTGCTCGAAGCGCACCCCGAGTGGGGTGAGCGTCCGGGCGCGACGCGGCTCGTTCTGCGTCCGCTGGATGACGCTGCCGCGGCGCTGGTCGTAGCCAACCTGCTCGGGTCTGCCGGCCTGCCCGAGGCAGTGACGCGGCGCATCGTCAGCGCGGCCGAGGGGAACCCGCTGTTCGTCGAGCAGATGCTGTCGATGCTGATCGACGCTGGCACATTGCATCTCGACAACGGGCGTTGGGTGAAGGCCGACGAAAGCGCCGAGATCGCCGTCCCGCTGACGATCCACGCTCTCCTCGAGGCCAGGGTCGACCAGCTGCTGCGCGAAGAGCGCGCCGCCGTGGAGCCGGCCGCCGTCATCGGCCTCGAATTCCCGCGCCCGGCGGTCGAAGCGTTGGCGCCCGATGAGACCGTGCGCCGGGGCATCGGCGTGCAACTCAATGCGCTGACGCGAAAGCGGTTCATCCAACCCGCTGCGAGGTCGCAGGCCGAGGAGGAGATCTACCGATTCCACCATCACTTGGTGCGCGACACCGTTTACGGCGGGCTGCTCAAGCGTGCGCGCGCGACACTGCACATCGGGTTCGTGCGCTGGGCCGACCGCGTCAACGCCGAGCGCGACCGCGCACTCGAATTCGAGGAGATCCTGGGGTACCACCTCGAGCAGGCGCACCACTACTTGCGCGAGCTCGGGTTGCTGGACGAACAAGGCGTGGCGATCGGCAACGACGCTGCGCGACGCCTGTCGAGTGCGGCAAGGCGCGCGGTCGCGCGCGGCGACCTCCACGCAGCTGCCAATCTTTTCAGGCGCGCGACCGCGCTGCTCGCCAATGATGACCCGCAGCGGACTGAACTGCTTCCGGAGTTCGGCGAGACCTTGATGGTCCTGGGCGACTTTGCCGGAGCGCGCGCGGTTGTAGTGGAGGCTACCCATGCGGCCGATCGAAGCGGCAATCAGCGCATCAAGGCGTCGAGCCAGATCGTCGGAATGCTCATCCGTCTGTACAGCGGCGAGCAGGGTGAATGGAGCGAAGAAACGCTGAAGACGGCGCACGGCCTCATTCCCGTGCTCGAGCGCGAGAACGCCCACAGCGAGCTGGGGCTGGCCTGGCGGCTGATCGTATTTGTCCACGGCGTTGCCGGCCGCTACCGCCTGGCCACAGAAGCGGGCGAACGCTCGACCGCGCATGCTCGACTGGCCGGCAACACCCGGCTGGTGGCGAGAAACAGCACCATTCTCTCGAACAATGCGCTGTACGGACCCACGCCCGTGCCGCAAGCCATCGGCCAGTGCGAGACGCTGATCGCCGACGGCCTGAGCGACCGTCAAATCGAGTGCGCCATCATGTGTACGCTCGCCCAGTTGAAGGCCATGAACGGCGAGCTCGAAGCAGCGCGTCAGCTCTATCGGCAGGCCCGCGCGACATTGCGCGACCTGGGGCACGGCGTGTATGAGGCCGCGACAGGGGTCGACTTGGCACGCGTCGAGCTGCATGGCGGGGACCTTGCCCTTGCCGAGCGAGAGGTCCGCGCCGACTACGAATTCCTCGCCAAGATGGGCGAGACCTACTACCTCTCGACGATCGCCGCGCTGCTCTCGCGTGTCGTTCGCGACCAGGGACGTGACGAAGAGGCGCTCGCCCTTTCGGCGATCTCCGAGCACGCGACTTCAGCGGACGACATCGAATCGCAGGCGCTGTGGCGGTCGGTCCGGGCACCGATCGTCGCGCGCGCCGGCAACCTGGCGCTGGCTGAAGAACTGGCACGCACCGCGCTTGAATACGTGCGACGAACCGAGGCACCGTGGCTGCAGGCCGATGCCCTGTCGGAACTTGCCTCGGTGCTGCGCATCGCGGGAAAGTCCGGCGAGGCGCGCGACGCCATCGGCGAGGCAACAGCGCTCTACACAAGCAAGGGCAGCCTCGTCGCGGCCGCGCGCTCCGGCGCGTGGGCCAGCGAACTCGACCGGGTTTGAGCGCTGCTCAGCGTGAACGCGGGGCCGGCATTCGCATGCGCGGCCCCGCGGAATCTTGACAGTCATCAATCTTCAACGACTATCGGAGACCCCATCCGCCATTTGAGAGACTGATAGCCTTCCACTGGAGCACGCCGTTTTCGAGCACGCGTGGGTTTGGCAGGCCCTCGAATGTCAATGGCACGCATCTGGGATTTCCCCCTGCGTCAAGGGGAAAGTCGTCGTTCAAGCATGGGCCAACAATGGTGCCGTCACCCACTTGCCCGTCTTCAAGATACACGAGGGTCCCGAACGGCGATCCCTCGACGTTGAGGCTGGGGTCCTGGCGCAGGAGGATGCTCAGGTAGGGCGGCCCGAAGATCAGGGGACCCCCGGTGGTGTTGCCGGGAGCCGTGATTTGCGTCAGGAAGCACGCCGTAAAGCTGCAACCTTCCGTTGGGAAGAAAGGGACAAGCTCCTCGATGACGACACTCGTGGATGAGTCTCCAGCGGGCACGATGACTTGCGTGGCGCGCGGAGCCGCCGGGGTGGGGTTTCCGCCGTCGCCGGTGGCTACCGTGCACCCGGTGCTGGGGCAGACGAAGGTGACCAGCGTCGAATCTGACGTGGTCAGCGTGACCCGATTCCGAAAATCTCTGTCGACGAAGGCGTCTCTGTCGTCGGCTTCGCTCAGGGTCCCTCTGAAGTTGATGAAATCTTGCCCATCGCCATGGAACAGGCGGTTCACATTTTTGACCGGTGTCTGGAACGACACTACAAAGGGCCCGAAGGTAGCGCCGGGTGCCAGCGGCCCGATCCTGCATGCGATCGCCGTCTGGTTCAGGTTCGTGGGCCGGCAGTGGGCATCGACCGGGGACGTATCGTACGAGGCGAATACCGCTTTCTCTGCCCCGGTCGCGAACCAGCGTCCGCCCTCGGAATACGAGGTTGTCGGACATTTTCCGGCCGACGTTCTTGATCGTGATGCTGTACCCGACGTAGCGCGTGTTGCCGTCGACGCTGTAGTTGGCAGTGGGCGACAGCGGATCCGCCTGCAGCCTGATGGAGTCGTCGCCGGCAAGCGCCAATGTGGCGCTGCCGAACATGGCGGCCGCAAACAGGACCACCGATTTCAAGTTGCCCATGTGCCTCTCCAAGATTGCTCGATTCGACCCTTAACCCCACGCGAATGCGCAGGTCACTCGCCTCGCCCGCTGGCGTTGGCGGTATTTCCCCAATGGACCCTGCGCCAGTTTGGTGGCGCGCGTACCTTGGGACCAAGTGCTTACCCTAGTCCCCCCCTGAATGCGGGTCGTCGAAACACTTCGTTACGTGCAATATGAGAGTGGACGGAGCAGGTTCACCTCGCGACACGGCTCAGGTTTGATGGCCCTGTCCTTTGCGCATCGGCAACCGTGGCGGCAGTTCCTTTGAAACATGCACACGAGGAGCGCATTTCATGGCCACATTTCTTGGCACACCGGGCAACGACTTGCTCATCGGGACCCCTGGTGATGACCTGCTCGACGGTGGTGAGGGCGACGACACGCTGCGCGGCGAAGCAGGCAACGACACGCTGCTGGGTGGCAACGGCAACGACTATCTCACCGGCGGCGACGGCGACGACACGATCGATGGCGGCGCGGGCTTCGACTGGGCAGACTACCTGTTCACCAACCAGTCCACCGGAATGACCGTAACCCTGGTAGCCGGTGCCGGGGTTGTCACTGGCGGTGGGGGCACCGACACCTTGTCGGGTATCGAGAACATCAACGGCACGAACCAGGCCGACCAGATCACCGGCGACGCATTCAACAACAGACTGCTTGGTAACGGCGGCAGCGACATCATCAACGGCGGCGACGGCGATGACTACCTCACCGGAGGTTCGGGCGCCGACACCCTCTCGGGAGGCGCCGGTAACGACTGGGCCAGCTACTTCGACGATGGTAACGATGGCGCCGGGCCGATCACCCAGGGGATCAACGCGAATCTCGTGACCGGCACGGCAGTCGACGGCTGGGGTAGCACTGACGCGTTGACCGGCATCGAGAACATCGACGGAACGGATCTCGCTGACCAGATCACTGGCGACGCGCAGAACAACAACCTGAGGGGCCACGGCGGCAACAACGTCATCAACGGCGGCGCTGGCGGAGACTACCTCACGGGTGGTGCGGGCAATGACATCATCGACGGTGGGGCCGATGGCGCCTTTGGCGACACTGTTGACTACGGCGAGGCGCTCGCGGGCGTCGCGGTCAACCTCACCACGGGCATTGCATCTGACGGAGAAGGCGGAACCGACACCATCACCAACGTCGAGAGCATTCGGGACTCTGCCTTCAACGATGTGCTGACGGGCACGAGCGGCTCGAACTGGTTCGGGCTTGGAGCGGGCAACGACACGGTCGACGGAGGTGGCGGAACCGATTCCGTGAGTTACGAATCCGCAACCGCCGGCGTCACAGTCAATCTGCTGACCGGCGTTGCTACCGGTTCGACCATCGGAACCGATGCGCTCACCTCGATCGAGGCCGCTCACGGATCGCGGTTTGACGACAGCATCACCCTTTCCAATGCGGCCGGTGGCTACGCGTTCGGCTTTGCTGGAAACGACACATTGATCGGCGGCACGGCCGACGACACCCTGTATGGAGGTTCGGGCAACGACACTCTCTCGGGAGGCGCCGGCAACGACACGGCCGGCTACGACATCAACGACGAGCGCGACGGCGCTGGCCCGATCACCCAAGGGATCATCGCGAATCTCGCGACCGGCACGGTCGTCGATGGCTGGGGCAACACTGACGCATTGACGGGCGTCGAGAACATCAACGGCACGGATACTCGCTGACCAGATCACTGGCGACGCGCAGAACAACAACCTGAGGGGCCACGGCGGCAACAACGTCATTAGCGGCGGCGCTGGCGCGGACTACCTCACTGGTGGCGCGGGCAATGACATCATCGACGGCGGGGCCGATGGCGCCTTTGGCGACACTGTCAACTACGGCGAGGCGCTCGTCGGGGTTACGGTTAACCTTACCACGGGCACTGCATCGGACGGAGAAGGTGGAACCGACACCATCACCAACGTCGAGAGCATTCAGGACTCTGCCTTCAACGATGTGCTGACGGGGACGAGCGGCAGCAATTTCTTCAGGCTTGGCGCCGGCAACGACACGGTAGACGGAGGCGGCGGAAGCGATGCGGTCAGTTACGAATCGGCAACGGCTGGGGTCACCGTCAATCTGCTGACCGGTGTCGCCACCGGGTCGGCCATCGGAACCGATGCGCTCACATCAATCGAGGCTGCTCACGGATCGTGGTTTGACGACAGCATTACGCTTTCTAATGCGGCTGGAGGATACGTGTTCGGCCGCGCCGGAAACGACACATTGATCGGCGGTACGGCCGACGACAGCCTGATCGGAGGTTCGGGCAACGACATCCTCGCGGGAGGCGCCGGCGACGATTGGGCCAGTTACTTCGACGATGGTAACGACGGCGCTGGCCCGATCACCCAGGGGATCAACGCGAATCTCGCGACCGGCACGGTGCTCGACGGCTGGGGCAACACCGACACGTTGACCGGCATCGAGAACATCAAGGCACGGATCTGGCTGACCAGATCACCGGTGACGCGCTGAATAACAGCTTCGGGGGCAACGGCGGCAACGACGTCATCAACGGCGGCGATGGCGACGACTTTCTCACTGGCGGCGACGGGGACGATACGCTCATCGGCGGCGCGGGCTTCGACACGGCGGACTACTAGTTCACCAACCAGTCCACCGGGATAATCGTGACCTTGGTGGCCGGCGCAGGGACTGTCACGGGCGGCGGCGGGACCGACACGCTGTCGGGCATCGAATCCATCAACGGCACGGATCTCGCTGACCAGATCACCGGTGACGCGCAGAACAACAACCTCAACGGCAACGGTGGCAACAACGTCATCAACGGCGGCGACGGAAACGACGGTATCAGCGGCGGAGCCGGAAATGACGTCATCAACGGCGGCATTGGCGACGACTTTCTCACTGGTGGTGACGGCGACGACACGCTCATCGGCGGCGCGGGCTTCGACACGGCTGACTACCAGTTCACCAACCAGTCCACCGGGATCATCGTGACTCTGGTGGCCGGCGCCGGGACCGTCATTGGCAGCGGCGGCACCGACACGCTCTCAGGAATCGAGAACATCAACGGCACGAACCAGGCTGACCAGATCACCGGCGACGCGCTGAACAACAATCTCGCGGGCAACGGCGGCAACGACGTCATCAACGGCGGCGCTGGCGATGACTACCTCACGGGCGGTTCGGGCAACGACACCCTGGCGGGAGGCGCCGGCAACGACACGGCCCGCTACTTCGACGATGGAAGCGACGGCGCTGGGCCGATCACCCAGGGAATCAACGCGAACCTCGCGACCGGCACGATCGTCGACGGCTGGGGCAATGCGGACACTCTGAACAGCATCGAAAACATCGAGGGCACGAGTCTCGCTGACCAGATCACCGGCGACGCGCTGAACAACGGCCTCAGGGGCAACGGCGGCAACGACATCATCAATGGCGGCGACGGGGACGACTTCCTCACTGGCGGCGACGGCGACGATACGCTCATCGGCGGCACGGGCTTCGACCAGGCGGATTACTTCTTCACCAATCAGTCCACCGGCATCGTCGCCAACCTGGTGACGGGCATCGTCACTGGAGGCGGCGGCACCGACACGCTTTTGAGCATTGAGTACATCCGGGGCACCGACTTGGCCGACACCATCGTTGGAGACACCGCCGACAACGCCTTCTGGGGCAACGGCGGCACTGATGCGATGGATGGCGGCGCGGGTTTTAACGTCGTGGCCTATGGCAACGCGACCGGATCGGTCACCGTCAATCTGGCGTCCGGCACGGCCAACGGAGCCGACGGGAACGACACCTTCATCAACATGGAGGGCGTGCTCGGCAGCAACTTCGCGGACTTCCTCACCGGTGACGCAGGTAACAACTACTTGGTCGGCGGCGGGGGCAACGACGTCATCGATGGTGGCGCCGGCTCCGACCGCGCGTCGTACAGCGGCGCAGGTGGCAACGTCAGCGTCAGCCTGCTCACCAACACCTCGAGCGGCGCCGACGGCGTGGATACGCTGATCAGCATCGAGAACCTGCGCGGTTCCAACTTCGGCGACACGCTCATCGGTAACGACGGCGCCAACGATTTCAGGGGCGCGATGGAAGACGACCACTTTGAGTGGCGGCGGCGGCAATGACTAGCTGAACGGCGAGAACGGCAACGACATTTGCTCGGCGGCGCCGGCTTCGATTCATTCGTGGGCGGCGCCGGCAACGACACGATCGACGGCGGTGCGATCCTCGACCGCATCAACTACACGGACCGCAATTCGATCAGCTATGCCACGTCTACGTCCGGCATCAACCTGAACCTGGAAACCGGCATCGTTCTCGATGGCCTGGGCGGCACCGATACGCTCATCAACATCGATTTCATCACTGGCTCGTCGCACGCCGACATGCTGACCGGAAGCTCGGCCGAGATCTTCGAGGACTTCGAGGGCGGGCGGGAGATGACGTGATCGACGGGGGCGCGATTACCGACACCTGGACCGGAACGAACCCGAATCGCGCAACTTACGCGAACGCCGGCGCACTGGTGCAGGTCGACCTCAGCGCCGGCACCGCGATCGGTGCCGCCACCGGCAGTGACACGCTCATCAACATCAACCACGTGCTCGGTTCGGCCTTCGCCGACCAGATGTTCGGGTCGGACCGCACTGACGTGCCAGAACAGTTCTCGGGGCGCGCAGGCAATGACTTCATCGACGGGCGCGGCGGCCTCGACGAGGTGCGTTATGACTCAGGCATCACGAACAACGGCATCACGGTCAACCTGGCCAGCGGCTTGGCCACCGACGAGGCTGGCAATACCGACACCTTCGTCAACATCGAGGGCGTGCGCGGTTCGAATTTTAACGACACCCTGCTCGGCGGCAACGCCGCAAGCGACGGTCTGGAGTTCTTCACCGGCAACGCCGGCAATGACACCATCGACGGCGGCGCCGGATATGACCGGGCGCAGTACACCACCAGCACGGCCAGCGTGGTCGTCACGTTGGGTGGCACCGCAACGGCACGGCCAGCGACGGGCTGGGCGGCATCGACACGCTGATCAACATCGAAGGTGTGAGAGGCTCGAAATTCAACGACACGCTCACCGGAAGCGACAGCGGCGTGTTCGAATCCTTCGAAGGACGCGAGGGCAACGATGCCATCGATGGCAAGGGTGGCATTGACCAAGCGGACTACATGTTCGCCAGGGCTGGCGTCACCGTCAACTTGGCCACCGTACAGCCACTGATGGCTACGGTGGTACCGACACGCTAGCGAACATCGAAGACGTGCGCGGCTCGCGCGACTTCAATGACACCCTCCTCGGCAATGCCGCCGACAACAAGCTCGAAGGTTGGGCGGCGTCGACCTGCTTGACGGCGGGAGCGGGAACGACACGCTGATAGGCGAAGCCGGTGGCGACACGCTGATGGCGGCGACGGCGACGACCTGCTGTGGGGATTGGAGAGCAACAACGGCGAAGACTCGCTGGCCGTGGACGGCGCCGACACGCTCCACGGTGGGGCCGGCAGCGACGTGTTGCGCGGTAACTCGGGCGCTGACCAGCTGTATGGCGAAGACGGCGACGACAACCTGCGCGGCGACGCCGGCAACGATCTGCTCGACGGCGGCGCCGGCAACGACGGTGCGGCCTATCGGTTCGATGAGATGGGCCTGGCCACCGGGGTCACGTTCGACGCGTCGGCGATCGGCACTGCGTCCGCGCTCGACTTCGCCGACGGCCGGGGGGGAATCGATCATCTCGTCAGCATCGAATTCGGGATACTCACCGGCAGCCAATTCGACGACATCATCATCGGCTCGCAGGGTGGCGATCAGATCGTAGGCTTCATCGGCAATGACCAAATTTATGGTGGCGCGGGCGACGACTTCAACCTGGACGGCGATGTCGGCAATGACCTGATCGATGGCGGCATCGGCAACGACACGCTCAGTGGTGGCGCGGACAACGACACGATCGATCGGCGGCGACGGCGACGACAACCTCACAGGAGGTTCGGGCAACGACTCGATCTCGGGCGGCGCCGGGAACGACACGGCCAACTACTTCGACATGGCGTCATCTCGCTGGCCCGATCATCCAAGGGATCTTCGCGAATCTCGCGACCGGCACTGCCGTCGACGGCTGGGGCAACAGCGACACGTTGACCGGCATCGAGAACATCAACGGCACCGATTTCGCGACCAGATCACTGGCGACGCAGTCAACAACATCCTCGAGGGCCACGACGGCAACGACAGTCTGTTCGGTGGTGACGGCGAGGACGTACTGGCCGGCGGCGGCGGAAACGATATGCTGGACGGGCAGGGCAACATCAGCGGCCAGCAATTCGACTATGCGGACTACCGCGACGCCAGTGGCGCCATGACGGCGAATCTCGCGATCGGCACGGCGAGCGGCCGCGGCGTCGGCACCGACACGCTGGTGTCCATCGAAGGCATCTTCGGCTCGGCGTACAACGACTCGATCGTCGGCGCGGCGACCGACGACGTCTTCTTCGGCAACCTCGGCAACGACACGATCGACGGCGGCGCGGGCTTCGACATCGTCGGCTACAACCAGGTGCCCGTCACCACGGGCATCAATGTCAACCTTGCGACCGGCGTCGTCACCGGCGGCGCTGGCAACGATCAGTTGAGCAACATCGAAGAGGTGCTGGGCACAGCCTTTGCCGACGTGATCACCGGCAGCGCGGCGGGCAATTTCCTTCGCGGCAATGCCGGCAACGACACGATCGACGGCGGCGTCGGCTTCGACCGCGCGGCCTACGACCGTGCAAGCGGCGCCGTCAGCGTCAGCCTGGTCACCAACACCTCGAGCGGCGCCGACGGCGTGGACACGCTGATCAGCATCGAGAACCTGCGTGGTTCGGGCTTCGCAGACACGTTGATCGGCAATAGCGGCAATGGGTTCTCCAACGACTTCCAGGGCGAGGCCGGCAACGACACGATGGATGGCGGTGCGATTGTCGACCGCATCAACTACACCGATCTCAACACGGCCAATTACAGCCGCTCTCCCGGCGCGATCAACCTAAGCCTGCAACAGGCATGGCGCAGGACGGCTACGGCGGCACCGACACGCTTGTCCAACTTCAACTTCGTCGTCGGCTCGAACTTCAACGACACCATCACCGGCAGCACCGCCCTCATCTTCGAGCAGATCGAAGGCGGCGCGGGCAACGACACGCTCGACGGCGGCCTGATCACCGACACCTTGAACCAGGACAACAGCAACCGCGTCAACTATCAAAACGCGGCGTCCGCGGTCAAGGTCAACCTGCCACCGGCACGGCCAGCGGCGGCGCGGGCAACGACACGCTGACTCAATTTCAGCCAGGTGCGCGGGTCGGCGTTCAATGACACGCTCACCGGCAGCAACTCGACGCTGACCGAACATTCGAGGGCCGCGCCGGCAACGACACGATCGACGGCGGCGGCGGCACCGACGTTGTGCGTTACGACAACGCCACCCGGCGTCAATGTCAACCTCGTCACCGGCAGCGCCTCGACGGCGAAGGTGGCACCGACACGCTGCTCAACATCGAAGGCATCCTCGGCTCGGCCTTCAACGACACGCTGACCGGCGGCAACGTCGCCAACGGCACCGGCAGCCACGACGGGTTCGAGTGTTTCCGCGGCGATGCCGGCAACGACATCATCGACGGCGGCGGCGGCTACGACCGTGTGGACTACACCACCAGCACGGCGGGGGTCAACGTCACGCTGGGTGGCACCGTCAACGGCACGGCGCAGCGACGGCCTCGGCGGCACCGACACGCTGATCAGCATCGAAGGCGTGCGCGGCTCGTTCTTCAACGACACACTGACCGGCAGCGACAGCGGCGTCTTCGAATCGTTCGAAGGCCGCGAGGGCAACGACATCATCGACGGCAATGGCGGCGTCGACCGCGTGGACTACAACTCGTCGAGGGCGGCGTCACCGTCAACCTCGCCAGCGGCACGGCGAGCGACGGCGAAGGCGGCACCGACACGCTGTTCGACATCGAAAACGTGCGCGGTTCGCGCGATTTCAACGACAGCATCACCGGCAAGCCGGCAAAACTGCTGGAGGGCCAGGGTGGCAACGACACACTCGACGGCGGTGCCGGCAACGACACGCTGATGGCGGTGCGGGCAACGACAGGTTGCGCTATGTCGGCACCGCGCCATCACCGGTGGCCCAGAAACGCCGCGTCGTGCAGTCGGTCGCGGCATCGAAGTCGGTCGGGTGGCGGCAGTCGTCACCGACGTCAGGCCGGGAAGGGGGGTGACGATGCTCGATCTGGTGGACGCGATCACGCGCCTGCAGGCCGGGCATGGCGGGCAGCGACCCGTTCGCGGCGGGGTGGATGCGCTTGCACGCGAACGGGCGCGATACCCAGGTCGAAGTGGATCTGAGCGGCAACACGAACGGTGCGCAGTGGGTCACGCTGGCAACGCTTCAGAGTGTGGTGACCAACGTGGTCACGCCGCAGAACTTTGTCCAGCCAGTGAAGCTGGGCGGCGTGCAGGGCGAATTCCGCGTCAACACCAACGCCACGAACGATCAGAGCAACTCCGCCATCGCCTCGCTTGCCGGCGGTGGCTACGTGGTCACGTGGACCTCCAATGCGGCAGCGGTGGCGGCATCTATGCTCAGCGCTACGGCGCAGGCGGCGTCACTCTGGGCGCCGAGACACGCGCGTCAACACCGCGACGGCGAACGATCAATCGCAAGCCGCCATCACCGCGCTGACCAACGGCGACTATGTGATCACCTGGGCCTCGTACCTGCAGGATGGTGGCATCAACGGCGGCTACGGCATCTATGCACAGCGCTACAACGCCGCCGGTGTCACTCAGGGTGCCGAGACGCTCGTCGACACCACCGTGTCATCCAGTCAGCTGCAACCCGCCGCCGCGGCACTGGCCGGCCCCGGCGGTGGCTATGAAGTCACTTGGTCATCCGTCGGGCAGGATGGCAGCGGGTACGGCATCTTCGCTCAGCGCTACAACGCCAGTGGCGCCACTCTGGGCGCTGAGACGCGCATCAACCCAGATTACGTACGCCATCAAGGGAGGCAATAGCGGTAGTACTGGATCTTGGCGAAAATCGCAGCGCGCCGGTTATCAACACGACGACTGCGAACGACCAGTCGCAAACCGCCATCACTGCGCTCGCCGATGGCGGCTATGTGATGGCATCGGTCCTCGTTCCTGCGCGACGGTGGCGGATTATGGCGTCTACGCCCAGCGCTACAACGCCAGCGGTGCCGCCGTGGGCAACGAAGCGCTCGTCAACACCACAACGGCGAATGACCGCGCCGACCCGCCATCAGCACGCTGGCCGATGGCGGCTATGTGATGACATGGACCTCGGCCCTACAGGACGGTAGCGGCTACGGCGTTTACGCGCGCGAGTTCCACCCTGGCGCAGCCAACACGCCCCCCATTGCCGCCCCCGACTCGGCGGTGACCGCACTGAACGCCGCGGTCACGGTGGATGTTCGAGGCAACAACAACGAACCGGATGGCGATGCGCTGTCGGTGAGCGCCGTGACGCAAGGCGCCAGCGGCTTGGTAACGATCAACGTCGCAACCGGCAACCCGAAGTACACGCCCAACACGAACTTCGTCGGTTTCGACAGCTTCAACTACACGATCAGCGATGGCCATGGTGGTACGGCTACTGCCGCGGTGAACGTGACCGTCGCGTCCCAAATGGGCGACAACAACGCGAATACGTTGACGGGAACGAATGCCGCGGACGTGATCGCTGCCCTTAGTGGCATCGACACCATCAACGCCAGCGGCGGCAACGATTACGTGGATGCCGGTGACGGCAACGACATCATGAGAGGCGGTGCAGGTGCCGACACTGTGTAGGCGGCACGGGGAGCGACCTGATCCGGATCAGGGGCACCGAACTTACGGGCGACATCATCGACGGCGGGGCCGACGGAGACACGCTGCAATTCCTGGGCAACGTGACGTTGGGCGCCAACTTCAGCATGTGGGAGTCGAGACGCTGAACATGGGTGGCTTCAGCCTAACGGTACAGGCCACGACGAAGGTAGACTGTCTGGGCTCTCGCTGGTAAATGGCGGTGCCATCAATGGCGACACCAGGGCCAACATCGTGGTCGGCACGCAAGGCAACGACTCGATGAATGGCGCCGGCGGCAATGACAAGTTGAAGGGGGCCGGCGGCAATGACACCATCGCCGGCGGCCTTGGCAGCGACACGATCGCCGGCGGCATCGGCAACGATGCATTGGCCGGTGGCGCTGGCAGCGACACGTTTGTCTTCGATACGCCGCTAGATGCGAGTACGAACGTTGACACGGTCAACGGCTTCGCGGCCAACAACGCCGACAAGATCGCGCTCGACCCGACGGTGTTTGCGGCGCTGTTTGGCGGTGCGACGTCCGGGGTCGATGCCAATGAGTTCGCGGCCAATGCCGGTGGCAATGCACTGGACGCGAACGACTACCTTCTCTATGACACCGCCACCGGAAGCCTGTATTACGACGCTGATGGAAACGGCGCCACCGCTAAGGTGCTGTTCGCCACCCTGACTGGCTTGACCGGGACGCTGGACAACACCGACTTCACCACCATCCCGCCGCCGGGACCGTGAATACCTAGCGATCAGTTCAAGAACCCACGGCCACCGCGGAATGCGGCCGTGAGCGCCGCGCGGAACTCCGTGCCGCTGGGCCGGCCATGCTGCGGTGGCCGGCTTCTCGTTCGTGATGAACCTGTTGCTGCTGGCGCCGGCGGTGTACATGCTGCAGGTGTTCGACCGCGTGCTTGCCAGCGGCAGCCACGAGACGCTGCTCGTGCTCTGCCGGCGTGGCTGTGGCGCTGGGGCTGTCGCTGGTGCTGGACTATCTGCGCAGCCGGCTGCAGGGCGTGGTCGGCAACCTGCTCGGCGATGCGCTGATGCCGGTGGTGACGCGCCAGGTGCTGACGCGCTCGGCGCGCTCCCCGAGCGCGACTCGAGCAAGCGTTGCGGGACGTGGCCAGCTGCGCGGGCTGTTCTCGGCGCAGGCGCTGCTGGCGTTGTTCGATGCGCCGTGGGCGCTGGTCTATATCGGCGTCATCTGGCTGGCGCATCCGGCGCTCGGCGCGGCGGCGGCGCTGGCCGCGCTGTTGATGCTCGGCCTGGCCGTGCTGAACGACCGCCTGACGCGCCGCGACATCGAGGTGCTGCAGCGCGCGCGCCTCGGGCGCGCAGCGCTGGATCGAAGCATCGATGCGCCAATGCCGAGGTGGCGGAGGCGATGGGCATGGGCGACGCGCTGCTGGCGCGCTGGCAGCCGCATGAACGCCAGCATGCTGGAGTTGCAGCGGCCGACGGCGCAGCGCAGCGTGGCCCTGGCGGCGCTCACGCGCACGCTGCGCCAGGCGGTGCAGGTGGGCATGCTCGCGCTCGGTGCGTACCTGGTGATCACGCAGCGCGCCACGCCCGGCGTGATGGTGGCCACCACCATCCTGCTCGGCCGCGCGCTGGCGCCGGTGGAGCAGATCGTCGGCAGCTGGAGCATGCTGGTCGAAGGCCGCGCCGCGTTGCGGCGCCTCCGCGCGCTGCTCGAAGACGCTGGGGCGCGGCCCGAGACGATGGCCCTGCCGGCCGCGCAGGCGCGCTCGCGGCGCAGGGCGTTGCATTCTGCGCGCGCCGGGTAGCGAAAGGCTGATCCTGGCCGGCGTGTCGCTGAGCTGGCGCCGGGCGAATCGCTGGCGGTGGTGGGCCCAGCGGCGCCGGCAAGTCGACACTGGCCCGCGTGCTGGCCGGCCTGTGGCGGCCGAGCGCGGGCACGGTGCGCCTGGACGATGCCGACTTGCGCAGTCGGGCGCGCGAGGGTCGGCCCCGCACATCGGCTATGTGCCGCAAGACGTGGAGCTGTTCGCCGGCACGGTGGCCGAGAACATCGCGCGCATGGGCGAGCCGGATACGCGAGCGCGTGGTGGCTGCGGCGCAGCGCGGCCGGCGTGCACGAGATGATCCTGGCGCTGCCGCGGGGCTACGACACCGTATCGAACCGCAGGGCGCGTTGTCACGCCCGGCCAGCGCCAGCGCATCGCGCTGGCGCGCGCGCTCTACGGCGAGCCCAAGCTGCTGGTGCTCGACGAGCCCAACGCCAACCTCGACGGCGCGGGTGAGCTCGCCTGGGCGCGCGCTGGCGGCGCTGACGGCGAGGCCACCGTGGTGATGGTCACGCACCGATCCAACCTGGTGCAGCAGACCGACAAGATGCTGGTGCTCGAAGCCGGGCGCGTGCTGCACTACGGGCCGCGGGAGTGATGTGCTGCAGGCCGCTGCAGGCGCGGACTGGTGCCGCCATGTGGTGGCGCTGGCGCTGCCGCCGTGGCGGAGGGCCGGGCATGACGGTCGCCACAACTCGCAGCATCGGCAGCCCGCGACGAGCTGAGCCGCACATGCGCGAGGCGAATCAACATCCTGCGCACCGGGCTTGCTCGTCTGTGGCTCGGGATTGTGCCTGCGTTGGCCTGGCTGTCGCTCGCGCCGCTGGCCTCGGCGGTGATCGCGCCGGCGTGGTGAAGGTCGATCTCAACCCCGACCCGTGCAGCATGCTGAAGGCGGCGTCGTGGCCGAGGTTCGAGTGCGCGACGGCCAGCGCGTCGCGCGGCGAGCGCTCATCGTGCTCGGCGACGGGTCGGTGGCGGCAGACATGAACCGCCTGGGCTTCCGGGTACTGGCCGAGCAGGCCAGCGTGGCGCGGCTCGAGGCCGAGCAGGCGCTGCGCGACGCAGTCTTGTTCCCGCCGAGCTGCGCGCGGCCGCGGGCGACATGCGCCTGGCCGAGCACCTGGCCAAGGAGCGCGCGCTGTTCGCGGCACGCCGCGATGCGCTGCAGCGGCCAGTCGACCTGCTGCGCACGCAGCGCGAGCAAGGTGCAAAGGAGATTGCGGCGCTGCGCGCGCAGATCATGCAGGCCACGCCTCGCTCAGCCACCAGGGCGACGAGCTGGCGAACAACAGCAACCTGCAGCGCGACGGTTTCATCTCCACCACGCGCATCAGCCAGCTCGAAGCGTCGGTGGCCGACTACGGGGTCAAGCTCGAAGAGCGGCGCTCGGACTGGCGCGCGCCGAGCAGCGCATCGTCGATACCGACCTGCGCATCAAGTCGCTGGAGAGCGAATACCGCCAGCAGGCCAGCGACCAGTTCAAGGTGGCGCCAGGCCTCCGAGATACAGCAGGAGCAGCGCAAGACCGTCGACGCGGCGCGGCAGATCATCGCGGCGCCGGCCGCGGGCGAAGTCATGGAGCTGAAGGTCACGTCGCCTGGCGCTGTGATTCCGCCGCGCGAGACGATTGCAGACATCGTGCCGTCGGCGCAGAAGCTGCTCGTCGAGGCGCATGTGCGGCCCGAAGACATCAAGCGTGTGCGCAGCGGCAGGTCGCCGAGATCCGCTTCACGGCCTTCAACCACCGCACCACGCCATCGTGGAGGGCAAGGTTCTGTACGTGTCGGGCGACCGCTTCGTCGATCGGCAATCACGCCGTTCTACCTGGTCAACATCGAGGCCGATGCGCTCGCTGCAGCGCGCCGGGGAACTGAAGCTGCAGGCCGGCATGCCCGCCGAGGTGTACATCAGCGGCGCCGAACCCACACCCGCTGCAGTACCTGATGGAGCCGGTGTTGCAGGTCGTGCGGCGTGCCGCACGGGAACGTTGACTCAGCCTCCGAACGCTCGCCCCATATCGAGTTGGGCGTCACGGCAGCGCCATATCTGCCGCTTACCATCGGAAAGAGAGTTCACCGTGACTACAAACCTTGAAAGCACTACGCATGTTCTCTCCGTGGGGCGTCTCAACCTAGTCCTAGTGTCCGCATTCGCCGTTCTGGTCGGGGCATCTGCCTTTGGTCAGACGGCCGCAACTCGGGCCGAGCTTCCTGCTATGCAAGTGGGCGACCGCTGGAAGTACGAACAAAGCGATCGCCGAACTGGTGTCAAGCAGGCCGAACTTGAACGCATCGTGACGGCTGTCTCAGCTTCGCAGATTGAGGGCACGGATAACGGCGGCAAGCTTGTCATGACGCCAGAACTGAATGCGATCGAATCCCCTGTGCTCGTCATGAAGGGAGAAGCAAAGTTCTTGAGCTTTCCCTTGGAAGTCGGAAAGAAATGGGAGAGCAAATACAGCTTTACCAACAAGCAGAACGGAACCCAGGCCCGTTGGCAATTCGAGGCAAGTGTTGTCGCCGTCGAACGCGTAAAGGAGCCGGCTGGCGAGTTCGAAGCATTCAAGATCGAGTACAAAGGCTACTGGAACAATGACACGACTGGAGGCAACGGCTCGCTAAAACTCACGAGTTGGTATGCGCCAGCCGCGCGGAACATCGTCAGATTCGAACTCGCCGACGGATACAACTACTGGGTTCGTCATCTTGTGGACTATCGAGTTCAACCATGAAGTGCCCCTCCTTGAAGTGACGCCCAAACCTTCCATCGAGCGGACAGCCACCGGCAAGCCAGCGTCTGCCGCTCATGTCAAACGTTAGGTTGGGCCGCACCGCTCGAAACCATGCGCCTCAGTCGACGAGACCGAACGACGGACAGTGCTTGGGCGGGCTGCTGCCGAGCACCGCGTTCGCGATCTCGGCGCACACCGGCAACATGACGAGCGGGTTGTGGTACGGTATCGTCGTGGCGCTGGCGAGCTGTGCGATTGGGCTGGTGTTCGTGAAGGAGACGCGCGGAGTGAATCTCGAGGCGGCCGAATACGAGGAGGCTGGAACGCAGGTCAAGACCACGTGACCGCGGCCGAGAACATATAACCGGCACCGTACACCGTTTTGATGATCTTGGGGTTCTGCGGATCGCTCTCCAACTTGCGGCGCAGCCGTGAGATGCGCACGTCGATGCTTCGATCCATCGGCGAGATGTCGCGCTGGCCCATCAGTTGCTCGCGGGTGAGGATCTGGTGCGGGCGCTCGACGAACGCGCGCAGTACCTGGCATTCGGCGACGCCCAGGACGTGTTCGCTGCCGTCGGCGGCGCGCAGCCCATTCGCCGCGCAGTCCAGAGTCCAGCCCAGAAAACTCGCGTAGCGGCGCTTGTGCGCCGGGCTGGTGCCGGGCTTGCTGGCGCGCCGGCGCAGGATGCTGCGCACGCGCGCCACGAGTTCGCGTGCCTCGAAGGGCTTGACGACATAGTCGTCGCCGCCGTGTTCGAGGCCAATCACGCGGTCGGCGGCGTGGCCGCGGCCGGTGAGGATCAGCACGCCGCAGCTCGACAATTCGGCGATCCGGCGCACCAGGTCCATGCCGTCCATGTCGGGCAAGCCGAGATCGATGATGCACAGATCGGGTCGTTCGGTCTGCAAGCGGCGCAGAACATTGGCGCCGTTGCGGTACGCCTCGGCCGCGAAGCCGAATTGATGCAGGGCATCGACGACGAGCCTGGATACCGCATCATCGTCCTCGACGACGAAGATCAGCGCCTCGGGCGGCGCCGCATCGTCCGCGCGTGGCAGGGTGGGAGTCATGTCATTTGCTCCACTGCGATTCGCGCGGCCCGCGACGCATGGAACGCCGATGCATCGGGGAGGGCTGCTTTCGGCCCGTTGCTGTCCTTTGAAGGTCAGCTGTTCGCCAATAGCTCAGCGCGGCGCGGCAGGCGCTGCCCGCAGGGGCCCGCAGCGGGCTCATGCTGTGGCGGTCTGCGCTTCGCTCCGACTCCGCTGCGCTGCTCGCCGCCACAGAAATCGCCCACTGCGAGCCCCTGCGGGCAGCGCCTGCCGCGCGGCAACGGCGGTGGTCTGTGTTGCGGCGAAAGTCAAAGCCGAGTTCACGTGCGGTGCATTGGACCTTCGTCCCGGACAACCGAACCGTGCCAGCACGGCAGGCGGCACCCGGTGGGGCCTGGTGGGGGCGATTTCTGGGGCGACGAGCAGCGCAGGACTGGCGTCGGCGCGCGCAGCGCGCATCCAAAACTGACTCGCCGCGCCTGTTTGAGCGTAGCGAACGAAGTGAGCGAAGCGAGTTCGCGGCGCGACGCCAGGCCGAGCAGCGCAGTGGAGTCGGCGCGCGGCGCCGACCGCCCCGGCATGAGCCCCCGCCAGGCCCCACCGGGTGCCGCCTGCCGCGCCGCGCTGACGCATGGGCGCATAGCGGACGCTCAAAGGTCAGCAACGGGCCGAAAGCAGTCAGCGATTCGCTGAAAGGCCGACGCAAGTCGACGTAGACGAGGTTCACTTCAGTTGCTCCACCGCGCTTCGCGCGACCCGCGACGCATGAAACGGGAGTCAAATAGCGCTGCGGCGTCCGGCACAGAGGTCGGTTCGTACTTGGTGCTTCGAGCCCGTACTTCAGTTGGACCCGCGGCCCCACGAGCACCCCGTACTGTCGCCTTGGGTCTCTGACTCTCGAGCACGCATCTCAGACTCCGATGACGTGGGCCGCACGCCGATGTCGCCGCGAACTGGAGGTGACCATGGAAGTGATCTATCCCCGCTGCGCGGGACTGGACGTTCACAAGCAGACCGTCGTGGCTTGTGTGCGCATTGCGAGCGTTGGGCCGTTGTCCCAAGAGGTTCGAACGTTCGAGACGACGACCTCGGGGCTGCTCAAGCTGTGCGACTGGCTCGACTCGATGGGTGTTCAGCACGTCGCGATGGAGGCCACGGGCGTGTACTGGAAGCCCGTGTGGCACCTGCTGGAAGGCCACTTCGAACTGGTGCTGGCCAACGCCGCGCATGTCAAGAACGTGCCCGGCCGCAAGACCGACGTCAACGACGCCATGTGGCTGGCCGATCTGCTGGCCCACGGCCTGATTCGCGCCAGCTTCGTGCCGCCAGCGGCGGTGCAGGAGCTTCGCTCCCTGACCCGCACGCGCAAGCAGTTCGTTCGCGAACGCAGCTCTCACGTACTGCGTATCGACAAGGTGCTCGAGGACGCCAACCTCAAGCTTGGGGTGGTGCTCAGCGACATCATGGGCAAGAGCGGGCGCGCGGTCTTGCAGGCCATCGTTGACGGAGAAGACGACCCGCAGCGCCTGGCCGCGCACGTCAGCGTGCGCGTCAAGGCCAGCCGCGCCGAAGTGCTTGAAGCGCTGCGTGGGCGCGTGCGCGCCCACCATCGCTTCATGCTCAAGCTGCACTTGAGCCACATCGATGCGCTGGACAAGGCCGTCGCTGAAATCGAGCGCGAGGTGGGGCGCGGCTTGGAGCCTTTTCGGCAAGCCGCCAAGCTGCTGAGCACGATGCCCGGAATCAGCGACACCAGTGCCCACGTGATCGTGGCCGAGATCGGCATCGACATGTCGCGCTTCGCCACGCCGGGCCATCTGCTGTCCTGGGCCTGCATGTGCCCGCGCAACGACGAGAGCGCCGGCAAGCGCCGCAGCACGCGGCTGCGCCGCGGCGGCAAGTGGCTCAAGACCACCATGGTTCAAGCCGCTTGGGCCGCCGTCAAGGTCAAGGGCGGCTACCTGCAAGCGCAGTTCCATCGCCTGCGCGCGCGCCGCGGCGCCAAGAAGGCCATCATCGGCGTGGCCGCCTCGATGCTCACTGCCGCTTGGCACATGCTGCGCGATGGCACCGAATGGCACGACCTGGGAGCGGCCCACTTCGATCGTGCCGATGCCGCCAAGACCGCCAACCGGCTCATTCGCCGCCTTCAGCAGATCGGGTACGCCGTGCACGCCACACCCTCTTGACCGATCAGGTTTCATCTCAGGGCACCCTCGATCAGCGCCGCGAGTTGCAGCCTGGTGAATGGCTTGGGCAGGATAGCGAGGTCGATCGGCTGCTCCAGTTCGGGAGCGTGGCCGCTCATCAGCACCACGCGCGGCACGCCGCATCGCTCGCGGGCGAACGCCGCCAACTCCCGGCCGTCGACGCCGCCGGGCATCACCACGTCGGACAGCAGCAGCGCGATGCCCGGGGTCTGCTCGAGGATCTGTTTCGCCTCGATGCCGTTCTCGGCCTCGATGACCGTGAAGCCGAGCTCGAGGAGAAAGCGCCGCGCCACTTTGCGAACGTCCGGGTCGTCTTCAACCAGCAGCGCCAGGCCCTGAGCGCTGCGTGCCGCGTCGCGCGGGTGGCTCCTCGGCGGCCGGCGCGAAATCGCTGCTGAGCTCCGAGGCGGGCAGCCACAGCGTCACCGTCGTTCCCTGGCCGACCTGGCTGGCAACGCTGATCGCGCCGTCCGATTGCTTGATGAAGCCGTAGACCATCGCCATGCCCAAACCGGTTCCCAGGCCTGCCTTCTTCGTCGTGAAGAAGGGTTCGAAGACCCGCGCCAGAGTCTTCGGATCCATGCCGCTGCCGTCGTCGATGACTTCGATGCGGATGTAGGCACCGGCTTGGACCTGCAGCTCGGCGGCTGCTGTCTGGTCGAGCGCCGATGCGCACGCGTGCACGCGGACCGTGCCGCGCGACTGCGTTGCGTCGCGTGCGTTGAGAATCAGGTTGAGCAGCGCGTTCTGCAGTTGGTGCGAGTCGATCCACGCCCACAACGGCGCCGCGCCCGCGTCGATGTCGAGCCTCAGGCTTTCCGGCAGCGACCTGCGAACCAGCCGGCCGACCGATGCGATCAGCGGCGCCACGTCGACCGCCTGCGCCTCCAGCGGCTGCTGGCGCGAAAACGACAGCAGGGCCTTGATCAGTTCGGCGCCGCGCCGCGCCGCATCGACCGCCGGCTCGACGAATTCCGCCACCGCCGCATCGCCCGGCCGCGCATCGGACAAGGCATTCAGATTGCCGATCACGACCGTCAGGATGTTGTTGAAATCGTGCGCCAAGCCGCCCGTCAGTTGGCCCAACGCTTCCATCTTCTGTGCCTGCACCAGCATCTCCTGCGTGCGCTTCTGGTCGGTCACGTCGAATGTGAGTTCGAAGCAACCTGCCACCGAGCCGTCGGCGGCGATCTCCGGAATCAAGGTGGTGCGAGCGATCACGGTGCGGCCGCCGACCACGGTGGCCTCGTATTCGAAGCTCACGGCCTCTCCCGCCATGGCGCGAAGCACGTTCGGCCGAATCCCGGCGTAGGTGGCCGCACCCAGGTACTCCCGGGCACTGGCTGCGCGCGGATTCGCGGGGTCCAGGCCATACCACGACTGGTAGGCGCGATTCAGATAGCGATACACGCGCTGCGCGTCGAAGTAGCCGATCAACGCGGGGATCGAGTCGGTGATCAGCCGCAGCTTGGCTTCGCTCAGGCGCAACTCGGCGGTGCGCTCCGCGACGCGCGACTCGAGCAGCGCGTTGTGCTCGCGGATCTGGCGCTGCGCGGTCTTCTCGGCCGACACGTCCGAATAGAGCGTCACGAAGCCATGCGCAGGCACGGGCACGCCCCGAATCCTCAATACGCAGCCGTTGGGTCGGGAGCGCTCGAACTCGTGCGGCGTGAACTCGCGCGCCGCGCGAATACGCTCGTCGACGAGGCTTTGCACAGTGCCGGGGCCATAGTCGCCGCGCTCGGCGTTGAAGCGGATGAAGCTCTCGAACGGCGCGCCCACGTAGGCCATCTCGGGAGGGAAGTCGAGCAGACGCAAAAACGACATGTTCCAGGCGACCAGGCGCAGGTCGAGGCCGTACAGCGTGAATCCTTGATCGACGAAGTCGAGCGCGGCCTGCAAGGCCTGCAGTCGCATCGGGAAGGCGGTGGGAGGTTCGCTCAAGGAAATGCTCAGTGGCAGCACGCAGTAGAAGCACGGCTTGCAGGAATTCTAGGAGTGGGCACACTCAGGCGCAGGGCGATGCAAACATTCGTCACATTGCATCGCTGCCAGTGAAACATTCGTCGGCCATCCTTCTATCTACCCTGTTGGAGGAGCAGCAACGTGAGCGAGAACGAACTGAAGGTGTATGCGCCGCCGCAAGCCGTCGTGCAGCGCGCCCACATTTCCGGAATGGCGGCGTATCGGAAGCTCGTCGCCGAGGCGCAAGCCGACCCCGGCGCCTACTGGTCGCGCCTGGCGCGCGAATTCGTGACCTGGAAGAAGCCGTTCACGAAGGGGCTCGACTCGAGCAACGCACCGTTCTACAAGTGGTTCGACGATGGCACGCTCAACGTGTCGTACAACTGCCTGGACCGCCACGTCGAAGCCGGCAAGGGCGCGAAGACGGCCATCATCTTCGAGGCCGACGACGGCGAGGTGACTCGGATCAGCTACGCCGAGCTGCTGGAGCGCACCTGCCTGCTGGCGAACGCCTTGAAGGCGCGCGGCGTGAAGCGCGGCGACCGGGTCGTGATCTACATGCCGATGAGCGTCGAAGGCGTCGTCGCGATGCAGGCGTGCGCGCGCATCGGCGCCACGCATTCGGTGGTGTTCGGCGGGTTTTCGGCGCAATCCTTGCGCGACCGCATCAACGACGCCGGCGCCGTGATGGTGATCACCGCCGACGAACAATTGCGCGGCGGCAAGCAGTTGCCGCTGAAAGCGATCGTCGACGAGGCGCTCGCGCTCGGCGGCTGCGAGACGATCAAGGACGTGATCGTCTACCGCCGCACCGGCGGGGCGATCGCCTGGAGCGCCGCGCGCGACCGCTGGTTGCACGAAGAGGTGACAGGACCGGAGCGCGAGCTGCGAGCCCGAATGGGTGGGTGCCGAGCACCCGCTGTTCCTGCTCTACACGTCGGGGTCGACGGGCAAGCCCAAGGGCGTGCAGCACTCGACCGGCGGCTACCTGCTGTTCGCCGCGCTGACGACGAAGTGGACCTTCGATCTGAAAGACGACGACGTGTTCTGGTGCACCGCCGACATCGGCTGGGTCACCGGCCACACCTACATCGCCTACGGCCCGCTGGCGCTGGGTGGCACCGAGGTCGTGTTCGAAGGCGTGCCGACCTATCCCGACGCGGCGCGGTTCTGGAAGACGATCGAAAAGCACAAGGTCTCGATCTTCTACACCGCCCCCACCGCGATCCGCGCGCTCATCAAGGCGGCCGAAGGCAACGCCGCGGTGCACCCGAAGAACAGCGATCTGTCGAGCCTGCGCATTCTCGGAACGGTGGGCGAGCCGATCAACCCGGCCGCATGGGAGTGGTACCACAAGCACATCGGCGGCGGGCGCTGCCCGGTCGTCGACACGTTCTGGCAAACCGAAACCGGCGGCCACATGATCACGCCGCTGCCGGGGGCAACGCCGCTCGTGCCGGGTTCGTGCACGCTGCCGTTTCCCGGCATCGACGCGGCGGTCGTCGACGAAGCCGGCAACGACGTGCCGAACGGCCAGGGCGGAATCCTGGTCGTGAAGAAGCCGTGGCCGAGCATGATCCGCACGATCTGGGGCGACCCGGAGCGCTTCAAGAACAGCTACTACCCGCCCGAGCTGAAGGGCTTCTACCTGGCCGGCGACGGCGCGATCCGCGACGCATCGACAGGCTACTTCACGATCACCGGGCGCATCGACGACGTGCTCAACGTCTCGGGCCACCGCATGGGAACGATGGAGATCGAATCGGCGCTGGTCGCGCACACCGAGCTGGTGGCCGAAGCGGCGGTGGTCGGCCGGCCCGACGAGACGACCGGCGAAGCGATCTGCGCCTTCGTCGTGCTCAAGCGCGCCCGGCCCACCGGCGACGAGGCGAAGCGAATCGCCAACGAGCTGCGCAACTGGGTCGCGAAGGAGATCGGCCCGATCGCCAAGCCGAAAGACATCCGCTTCGGCGACAACCTGCCCAAGACGCGCAGCGGCAAGATCATGCGCAGGCTGCTGCGCTCGATCGCGAAGGGCGAGACGATCACGCAGGACACGAGCACTCTGGAGAATCCTGCGATCCTCGAACAGCTCGCTGAGAAGCTTTGAAACCCTCACCCCGGCCCTCGCACTTCCGTCATCCCGGCGCACGCCGGGATCCACTGTGGCCGGCATACGGTGGATCCCGGCGTGCGCCGGGATGACAGCTACGACACCCAAGGAGACACCATGGCCACCGACGCCATCACTTCGCGCATCCTGCAAGACCCGAAGTACCAGGAACTCAAGTCCAAACGCAGCAGCTTCGGCTGGTGGCTCACGCTCGGAATGATGATCGTCTACTACGGCTTCATCCTGCTCGTCGCGTTCAACAAGCCCTTCCTCGCGACGCGCCTGGGCGAGGGCGTGATGACGGTGGGCATTCCGCTGGGGCTGGGCGTCATCGTCTTCACGGTCGTCATCACCGGGATCTACGTGCGCCGCGCGAACAGCGAATTCGACGCGCTGACGGAACAGATCGCCAAGGGAGCGCTGAAATGAGCGGCCTCGCAACGATCATCGCAACTCATGCGCCAGCTGCTGACGCTTGGCAGCTTTGTTCGGCGTGTCGGCCGCCGTGCTCGCCGCAGGCGCCGACCTCGGCCAGGCGCAGAAGCAGGCGACCAACTGGACCGCGATCGGCGATGTTCGCGGTCTTCGTGATCGGCACGCTGTTCATCACCAAGTGGGCCGCGGCCAAGACCAAGTCCGCGGCCGACTTCTACACCGCGGGCGGCGGCATCACCGGCTTCCAGAACGGCCTGGCGATCGCCGGCGACTACATGTCGGCGGCGTCGTTCCTGGGCATCTCGGCGGCCGTGATGGTGGGCGGCTTCGACGGGCTGATCTACTCGATCGGCTTCCTCGTCGGCTGGCCGGTCGTGACGTTCATGCTCGCCGAGCGCCTGCGCAACCTCGGCAAGTTCACGTTCGCCGACGTCGCCGCGTTCCGCTTCGAGCAGACGCCGGTGCGCGTGTTCGCGGCGTCGGGAACGCTCGTCGTCGTCGCGTTCTACCTGATCGCGCAGATGGTCGGCGCCGGGCAGCTCATCAAGCTGCTGTTCGGCCTGGAGTACTGGATCGCGGTCGTCATCGTCGGCGGTCTGATGATGGTCTACGTGCTGTTCGGCGGCATGACGGCGACGACCTGGGTGCAGATCATCAAGGCCTGCCTGCTGCTCGGCGGCGCGACGTTCATGGCGCTGATGGTGCTGTGGAACTTCGGCTTCAGCCCCGAAGCGATGTTCGCCAAGGCGGTCGAGATCAAGACCGGCATCGCCACGGCGGCAGGCAAGAACCCGCAGGAGGCCGCGGCGCAGGGCTTCTCGATCATGGGGCCGGGCGGCTTCATCAAGGACCCGGTTTCGGCGATCAGCTTCGGCATGGCGCTGATGTTCGGCACCGCCGGCCTGCCGCACATCCTGATGCGCTTCTTCACCGTTCCCAACGCCAAGGAGGCGCGCAAGTCGGTGTTCTGGGCGACCACGTGGATCGGCTACTTCTACATCCTCACGTTCATCATCGGCTTCGGCGCGATCACCTTCGTGCTGACGAATCCGCAGTTCCTCGACGCGAAAGGCGGCTTGCTCGGCGGCGGCAACATGGCGGCGGTGCACCTGGCCAACGCGGTGGGCGGCAACGTGTTCCTCGGCTTCATTTCGGCGGTGGCGTTCGCGACCATCCTCGCCGTGGTCGCCGGGCTCACGCTGTCGGGCGCTTCCGCCGTGTCGCACGACCTGTACGCGACCGTCGTGAAGAAAGGCAAGGCCGACAGCGCGGCCGAGCTGAAGGTGTCGCGCATCACGACGGTCGTGCTGGGCCTGGTCGCCGTGGTGCTCGGTATCGCGTTCGAGAAGCAGAACATTGCGTTCATGGTGAGCCTGGCATTTGCCATCGCCGCGTCGGCCAACTTCCCGGTGCTGCTGATGTCGGTGCTGTGGAAAGACTGCACGACGCGCGGCGCCGTGATCGGCGGCTTCCTCGGCCTGATCTCGTCGGTGCTGCTGACCGTCGTGTCGCCGGCGGTGTGGGAGGCGACGCTCGGCAACGCCAAGGGCTCGGCGCTGTTTCCGTACCAGTCGCCCGCGCTGTTCTCGATGACGATCGGCTTTGTCGGCATCTGGCTGTTCTCGATCCTCGACACGAGCGCGCGCGCCAGGCAAGACCGGGCGGGGTTCCTCGCGCAGCAGGTGCGGTCAGAGACCGGCATCGGCGCGTCGGGAGCGTCCGGGCATTGAAGGGTGAGGGTGGATACCGGCCTTCGCCGGTATGACAGGTCGGGCAGAAGGTTGAGCAACATCGAGGGGTTGAAGTATGAGCAAGCGTGATGTGGTCGTGTTGTCGGCGGTGCGGTCCGCGATCGGCAGTTTCGGTGGCGGCCTGGCGGACATCGAACCGCCCGAACTCGCCGGCACGGTGATGAAGGAGGCGGTTGCGCGCTCCGGCGTCGACGCCAAACAGATCAACTACGTGACGGTGGGCAACACCATTCCCACCGACAGCCGCTTCGCGTACGTCGCACGCGTCGCCTCGATCCAGGCCGGGCTGCCGATGGATTCGGTCGCGATGGCGGTGAACCGGCTCTGTTCGTCGGGCTTGCAGGCGGTGGTGAGCACGGCGCAGAACATCCTGCTCGGCGATTGCGATTACGGCATCGGCGGCGGCGTCGAAGTCATGTCGCGCGGCGGTTACCTGTCCACCCAGATGCGCAACGGCGCGCGCATGGGCGACGCGAAGATGATCGACACGATGGTCGCGACGCTGACCGATCCGTTCGGCGTCGGCCACATGGGAATCACGGCGGAGAACCTGACCGTCAAGTGGGGCATCACACGCGAGCAGCAGGATGCGCTCGCGGCTGAGTCGCACCGCCGCGCGGCGGCGGCGATCGCGCAAGGGCCGCTTCAAGTCGCAGATCGTCGCCATCGTCAAACCCACGCGCAAGGGCGACGTCACGTTCGACACCGACGAGCATGTGAAGGCGCAGACGACGGTCGAGACGCTTTCGAAGATGAAACCCGCGTTCAAGAAGGACGGCAGCGTCACCGCCGGCAACGCGTCGGGAATCAACGACGGCGCGGCCTTCCTCGTGCTCGCCGATGCGGCAGTGGCCGGCGCCGCCGGCCACAAACCCATCGCGCGGCTCGTGTCCTACGCGGTCGCCGGTGTGCCCAACGAGATCATGGGCGAGGGGCCGATACCGGCGACCAAGCTCGCCCTGAAAAAGGCCGGGCTGCGCATCGACCAGCTCGACGTCATCGAATCGAATGAAGCCTTCGCGGCGCAGGCGATCGCGGTCTCGCGCGGGCTCGAGCTCGACCCGGCCAAGACGAACCCGAACGGCGGCGCGATTGCGCTCGGGCATCCGATCGGCTGCTCAGGCGCGTTCCTCGCCACGAAGGCGATCTATGAGCTGCAGCGCATCGGCGGCAAGTACGCGCTGGTGACGATGTGCATCGGCGGCGGGCAGGGGATCGCGGCGATCTTCGAGCGGGTCTGACCTCATCCCTGCGGGGCCCTCCGGGGGCGGCGGCGACATCGCCGACGCCTGTGGCCTCAGTCGGCGTACTGCCCCGCCGCCTTGATCACGGCACTCCATTTGTCGATCTCGGCAGCGACGAATTTCTTGTGCTCGGCCGGGTTGAGGCGGCCGTCGGTCACGACGACCGCACCCAGCGCTTCCTGGCGCTTGATGAACTCGGGGTCTTTCAGCGCTTCCTTCAGCGCCGTGTTGAGCTTGGCCAACACATCGGCCGGCGTGCCCTTGGGCGCGTACAGGCCGTGCCAGATGCTGACGTTGAAGCCCTTGAGGCCCGACTCGTCCAGCGTCGGCAGCTTGCCCAGCACCGGCGTATTCACGCGCTTCAGCGTGCTCACCGCGTAGGCCTTCACCGTGCCGGCGGCGATCTGGCCGGTGGTGTTGGTGGTCTGGTCGCACATCACGTCGACCTGGCCGCCGAGCAGGTCGTTCATCGCCGGGGCCGTGCCCTTGTACGGCACGGTGGTCATGTCGATCTGCACCGCGGCCTGGAACATCAGGCCGCACAGGTGCGAGGCCGAGCCCAGCCCGGCATTGGCGAGATTGACCTTGTTCTTGTTTTCATTGAGCCACTTCACCAGCTCGGGATAGGTGTTGGCCGGCAGCGTCTTGCGGCCCAGCAAGGTCATCGGCACATCGTTGATCATGCCGGCGAACTCGAAATCGTTGAGCACGTTGTAGTTGAGCTTGCGGTACATCGTCGGCGTCGTCGCCATGCCGACGTGGAACAGCAGCAGCGTGTAGCCGTCGGGCGCGGCCTTGGCCGCTTTGGTGGCACCGAGCGTGCCGCCGGCTCCGCCGACGTTCTCGACCACCAGCGTGGCGCCGCCCATCGGCTTGCGCATCGCCTCGGCGAAATCGCGCGCCACCTTGTCGGTGGGGCCGCCGGCGGCGAAGGGCACCACGATCGTGATGGGCTTGTCGGGATAGGCCGCAAACGCGGGGGCGGGCGCAACCGTGGCGGCGGCCAGCGTCATCGCTGCCAGGGTCGGGAGAGCATTTTTCATGGGGTGGGCTCCGGCAAAATGTGGGTGAAGAGGGCGAGCAGGGGAATTTAGCCTAGCGCAGCGCCCATGAATTGCCGCGTCGGAAATTCTTGGCCTGGAGTTTGAGCCATCTCAGTCGGCGAGCCGATCGATCATCGGCTGCTCCTGGCTTCGTCAAAAGCTTCGTCACAACCCAGGCAACTCCGCGCGCCGCGGCAGGTCGGCGCCGCGCCGCGAGCAGGTGATGGCCGCGGCCTGCGTCGCGAAGCGCAGCACGTCGTCGAGCGCTTCGACGCTCAGCGCGCGCAACGCGTCGCGCTTCAGCAGGCCGCGTTCGGAGAGGGCGGTGAGAAGCGCGGCCTGGAAGGTGTCGCCGGCGCCGACGGTGTCGATCACCTGGGCCGGCACCGGCGCCGCGGCGATATGGTGTGAAGCAGTCCAGGCCCAGGCGCCTTGCGCGCCACGCGTCACCACAACCAGCGCCACGCCCGCGGCGAGCCAGGCGGCGGCGAGTTGTGCGATGTCCGTGCCGGGGTAGAGCAGGCCCAGGTCTTCGTCGCTCACTTTCAGCAGGTGCGTGCGCGGCAGCATCCATTCGAGCGTTTCGCGCCAGCGCGCGAGGTTGGGCTCGACGTTGAGGCGGATGTTCGGGTCGTAGGCGATCACGCTGTTCGATGCCGCTCGCGGATTCGCGCTCGACCAGCGCACGCTGCGTGGCCGCCGACCGGGTCTATCACCATCGCGTAGCTGCCGAAGTGATAGGCCTGGGCCGCGCGGAACCTTCGCCAGCGCCGAAAGCGGCAGCAGCCGGTCTGCCGCACCGTCGCCATAAAAAGCGTAGCTCGGCACGCCGCGCGCATCCAGCCCCACCAGGCCGAGCGTGGTGGGCGCGTCGATGCGCTGCGTGCACGCGGTGTCCACGCCCTCGGCGTGCAGGGCAGCGAGCAGGCGGTCGCCGAGAAAACCGCTGGAGAGCGCGCCGAAAAATGCCACCGGCTGCGCGAGCCGCGCCAGGCCGATTGCCACGTTCAGCGGCGAGCCGCCGATGCGCGCGTCAAGGTGCAGGCCGGTGGGCGTGTCTCCTGCCGCAAAAACATCCATCAGTGCTTCGCCGCTCACCACGATCATGGCCGACCCTTGTGTCCCAGGATGGTGTCAAGCATCGCGGCAGGCGACAGGCCTCGCCATCCGGGAAAACCATTAATCAATCCACTTGATTTATTAATGAGGCTGACCTACAGTTCGCCTCCATGCCGACCATCCGGCCCGGCAGCCCAGCCGCCCCGCGGCGCCATTCATCTACTTCTGCAGGAGACTTCGCATGTTCAAGCCCACCCCGATCGCCGCCGCCCTGGCCGCCGCACTGCTGGTCGCCAGCGGCGCGGCGCTGGCGCAAGCCCAACCCGTGATCGGCCTGATCACGAAGACCGAGACCAACCCCTTCTTCGTGAAGATGAAAGAGGGCGCCGCCGAAGCCGCCAAGGCGAAGGGCGCGAAACTGCTCACCGGCGCGGGCAAGGCCGATGGCGACAACGCCGGCCAGGTGACGGCGATGGAAAACATGATCGCCGGCGGCGCCAAGACGATTCTGATCACGCCCAGCGACAGCAAGGCCATCATTCCGGCGATCAAGAAGGCGCAGGAAAAAGGCGTGATGGTGATCGCGCTCGACAGCCCCACCGACCCGATGGAGGCGACCGACGCGCTGTTCGCCACCGACAACTACAAGGCCGGTGTGCTGATCGGCCAGTACGCCAAGGCGGCGCTCGGGGCCAAGAAGGCCGTGATCGCGACGCTCGACCTGTTCCCCGGCCACCCGGTGGGCGCGCAGCGCCACAACGGTTTCTTGAAGGGGTTCGGCCTGGCCGCTCCCGACGCGAAGAGCAACGACCTCGGTAGCGCACCCGAAGTGGTGTGCATGGCCGACAGCTACGGCGACCGCGCCAAGGGCCAGACCGCGATGGAAAACTGCCTCCAGAAGAACCCCAACATCAACCTCGTCTACACGATCAACGAGCCTGCCGCTGCCGGTGCGTACAAGGCGCTGCAGACGGCGGGCAAGGACAAGGCGGTGACGATCGTCTCGGTGGACGGCGGCTGCGACGGCGTCAAGGACGTGGGCGCCGGCGTGATCGCCGCGACGAGCCAGCAGTACCCGCTGAAGATGGCGGCGATGGGCGTCGAAGCGGGCGTCGAATACGCCAAGTCCGGCAAGAAGGTCAAGGGCTACACCGACACCGGCGTCACGCTGATCGCCGCCAAGGCGCTGGCCGGCGTGGACAGCAAGGACGTGAAGACCGGCACCGAGCTGTGCTGGGGCAAGAAGTAGCAGCACGTCATCCCGGCGCACGCCGGGATCCACCATCGCTGTAGCGCCTGGATCCCGGCCCCGTATCGAGTACGGGGTGGCACTTTCGCCGGGATGACGGTCGCGGGGTGACAGGTGATCCGATTCTCTAGGGTCCGAGCCACACACGAATGGAAGGAGCACCATGCTTGCGAATCTGCGCCACTTGCCCTCGGCCGCCTCGCTCGGGCCATTCATCGCTCTGCTGATCGCGTGCGGATTTTTCGCGACGCAGAGCGATCGTTTCCTGAGCAGCGAAAACTTCGCGCTCATCTTGCAGCAGGTGATGGTGGTGGGCGTCATCGCCATCGGCCAGACGCTGATCATCCTCACGGCGGGCATCGACCTGTCGTGCGGCATGGTGATGGCGCTGGGCAGCATCGTGATGACCAAGTTCGCGGCAGACCTTGGCTTGCACCCGCTGCTGGCCATCGCCTGCGGCATCGGCGTCACGGCCGGCTTCGGCCTGCTCAACGGCCTGCTCGTCACGCGCATCAAGCTGCCGCCGTTCATCGTGACGCTGGGCACATTGAACATCGCGTTTGCGATCACCCAGCTCTATTCGAATGCGCAGACGGTGACCGAGGTCTCGCCCGTGATGACGTGGCTCGGCAACAGCATCAAGATCGGCGAAGCCGCGGTGGGTTACGGCTCGGTGCTGATGCTGCTGCTTTACGCAGGCGTCTGGTTCTACCTGCGCGAAACCGCCGCCGGGCGCCATGTCTATGCGGTGGGCAACAACCCCGAGGCGACGCGCCTGTCGGGCATTTCCACCGAGCGCGTGCTGCTCGGCGTGTACGTGATGGCGGGTGTGTTCTACGGCATCGCCGCGCTGCTGTCGGTGGCGCGCACGGGTGTCGGCGACCCGAACGCCGGCCAGACCGAGAACCTGGACGCGATCACCGCCGTCGTGCTGGGCGGCACCAGCCTGTTCGGTGGGCGCGGGCTGATTCTGGGATCCCTCATCGGCGCGGTGATCGTCGGCGTGCTGCGCAACGGCTTGACGCTGATGGGCGTGCAGTCGGTGTACCAGGTGCTGATCACCGGCATTCTGGTGATCGCCGCGGTCGCGGTGGATCAGTTGTCGCGCAAGGGAGGGCGTTGATCATGACCGAGCCCCAAATCGTGATGCAGGCCAAGGGCCTGGTGAAGCGCTATGGCCAGGTCACCGCGATCGACGGCGCCGATTTCGAGCTGCGCGCCGGGGAAATTCTCGCGGTGATCGGCGACAACGGCGCGGGCAAGTCGTCGCTGATCAAGTGTTTGTCGGGTGCGACGATTCCCGACGAGGGCGAAATCCTGACTCGACGGCGAGCCTGTGCACTTCAAGAACCCGATGGACGCGCGCCGCGCCGGCATCGAAACCGTCTACCAGGACCTCGCCGTCGCCCCGGCGATGACGATCGCCGAGAACCTGTTCCTCGGCCGCGAACTGCGCCGCCCGGGCTGGCGCGGCCAGTGGCTTCGCATGCTCGACAAGAAGCGCATGCTGGACGAGAGCATCGCGCGCATGCAGGAGCTGAAGGTGGGCATCCGCTCGATGACGCAGGCGGTGGAAACGCTTTCCGGCGGGCAACGCCAATGTGTCGCGGTCGGCCGCGCCGCGGCGTTCGCGCGGCACGTGGTGATCATGGACGAACCCACGGCGGCGCTGGGCGTGAAGGAAGGCAACATGGTGCTGGAGCTGATTCGCCGCGTGCGCGACCGCGGCCTGCCCGTGGTGCTGATCTCGCACAACATGCCGCATGTGTTCGAGATCGCCGACCGCATCCACGTCGCGCGCCTGGGCAAGCGCTGCGCCGTGCTGAACCCGAAGAAGATCGGCATGAGCGACACCGTCGCGGTGATGACGGGCGCGTTGCCGCCGGAGCAGATTCCGGCCGAGTGTCTTGCGCACTGAAGCCGGCGCATTCAACGCAATGAAAGCGACGGCAGCACCGTGAACGCCCGCGACAGCACGCTCGAATCGAACCACTTGCGCCCGCGCGGCTCGAGCCAGGGCGGGCTGCGCCAGTACAACGAGCGCGTGGTGCTTCAGGCGATCCGCCTGCACGGCCCGCTGGCCGGCGCCGAGCTCGCGCGCCTGACCAAGCTGACGGCGCAGACGATTTCGCTGATCACGAAACGCCTGCTCGACGACGGCCTGCTGATCAAGGGCGAGCCGGTGCGCGGCAAGGTCGGCCAGCCCTCGGTGCCGCTGTCGCTGAATCCTGACGGCGCGTATTCGATCGGCATCAAGCTCGGCCGGCGCAGCCTGGACACCGTGCTGGTCGATTTCACCGGCCATGTGCAGCAGCGCTGGGCACTGGCGTATCGATTTGCCGACCCCGACGAACTGTTGCCCGAGATCGGCGCGCGCCTCAAGGAGATTCGCCGCAAGCTCGGGCCCGCGCGCCACGCGCGCGTGCAAGGCGTGGGCATCGCCGCGCCGTTGTCGATGGGCGGCTGGCAGCATTTGCTCGGCCTGCCCGCGGCGGTGGCGGACAAGTGGCAGCACCTCGATCTCGCGCAGGCGGTGGCCGGCCTCACGCCGCTGCCGGTGACGCTGATCAAGGACACGGCCGCCGCCTGCGTGGCCGAACTCGTGGCCGGGCGCGGGCGCAGCGTGAAGAGTTTTCTGTACGTGTTTGTCGACACCTTCATCGGCGGCGGCCTGGTGCTGGACAGCCACTTGCGCGGCGGCGTCAGCGGCAACGCCGGCGCGATCGGCTCGCTGCCGCTGTGGCTGGCCGAGCGCGGCAATGGGGCTGCGCCGCCGGCGCAATTGCTCAGCGTCGCGTCGCTGCTGTCGCTGGAGCGCGCTTACGCGGCTTTGAAGCCTCGACGTGAGCGCCGCCGTCGATGAGCGCGCGCTGCAAGCGCCGTGGTTGCCGCACACCCAGGAGTGGTTGGCGCGCGCCGGCTCGGCCATCGCGCAGGCGGTGCACGCGGCGACCTGCCTGCTCGACATGGAAGGAGCGATCCTCGACGGGTCGCTCAGCCGCGAACTGCTCGCCGCACTGCTCAGCGAGACGAGCGCGGCGCTCGCGCGCTACGACTGGGAAGGCGTGGCGCGGCCCGAGCTGCTGGCCGGCACGATCGGCAACGACGCACGCGCGCTCGGTGGTGCGCTGTTGTCGCTGTACGCCAACTTCGCGCCGGACCGCGATCTGTTCCTGAAGGTCACGGAGTAGGGTCGGTCAGCTTCAGCAAGCGCATCGCGTTGTGCTTCAGGATCAGCGGCTTCACGCTGTCCTTGAAGCCGGCCTCCTCGAAGTCCGCGAGCCAGCGGTCCGGCGTGATGAGCGGGTAGTCGCTGCCGAACAGGATGCGGTCTTTCAACAGCGTGTTCGCGTACTGCACGAGCTGCGGCGGAAAGTACTTCGGGCTCCAGCCCGACAGGTCGATCCAGATGTTGGGCTTGTGCATCGCCAGCGAAAGCGCTTCGTCCTGCCACGGCCAGCTCGGGTGGGCGATGACGATCTGCATGTCCGGGAACGCCATCGCCACGTCTTCCAGCAGCATCGGGTTCGAGTTCTGCAGCCGCAAGCCGCCGCCGCAGCGCATGCCGCTGCCGATGCCCGAGTGGCCGCTGTGGAACACGGCCGGCAGCCCGTGCTCGTTGATCACTTCATAGATCGGCCAGGCCATCTTGTCGGCCGGCTCGAAGCCCTGCACCGTCGGGTGGAACTTGAAGCCTTTCACGCCATGGCTTTCCACGAGGCGCCGCGCTTCGCGCGCACCCATCTTGCCTTTGTGCGGGTCGATGCTGCCAAAGGCAATCATGATGTCCGGATTGGCCGCGGCCGCGTCGGCGATCTCTTCATTCGTGATGCGCGCGCGCCCCATCTGCGACTCGGCGTCGACCGTGAAATTGACGAAGCCGATCTTCTTCTCGCGGTAATAGGCAATCGTCTCGTCCATCGTCGGCCGGCGGTTCGAGCGGAAGTACTTGTCCGCCGCGCGGTCAAATTCCTCGCCGTAGCTGTCGAACGGGTTGCGGCACGACACCTCGAGGTGCGTGTGGGTGTCGATCGCGATCAGATTCTGAATGTCCATGGCGCTGGGCTGGGGTGGAGTTGAGGTGTGTCGCGAGCTGCCTCTGCGCTCACGTGGCCTGCCCGTCGTCGCGAATCAGCACGCAGCCGTCGATGCGCCAATGCTGCTCGGGCTGGCGCTGCATGCGGTAGATCGCGAGCCAGGCGGTGCCGTGGGTGTCGGTCATGCGCACGCGCTGGATCGTCGTGCCGTCGATCAGCTGGGCCTGCAGGAAGCCGATCGACTGCGGCCGGTACACGACAGGGTAGCCGGTGCGCACCATGCCGAGAAAGGTTTGCGCGTCGCCGAACTGTGCCTGGATGGCAGGCGACGCGAACGAGAACGCACGCTGCGCGTCGTCGGCTCGGAAAGCCTCGAGCTGGGCTTCGATCGTCGCGCGGATTTCGCGCGCATCTTGTGCCGGGAGCTCCGGCGGCGCGGCCCCGCCGGTGCCAGCGCCAAGGGCGAGGCCGGGGTGACCCACGAGCAGCGCGGCGCTGAGGCCGCCGACCAGAACAACGCGTCGTGTGAGGCGATGCATCTTCAGCTCCCGAAGTTCGCGAGTGCGGCGCGGACAGAGTCTCCCCGGCGAACCGCTCACAGCACCGCGAGCATGCCTCCGTCGACATAGACGATCTGCCCGTTCACGTAGTCGGACGCGCGCGACGCGAGGTACACGGCGGTGCCCACCAGCTCGTCGGGCCGGCCCCAGCGGCGCGACGGCGTGCGCTGCTTGACCCAGGCGTCGAAGGCCGGGTTGTCGATCAGCGCCTGGTTCATCTCGGTGGCCATGTAGCCCGGGCCGATGGCGTTGGCCTGGATGCCGTGCGGCGCCCACTCGGCCGCCATCGATCGCGTGAGCATCTTGATGCCGCCCTTGGCGGCGGTGTACGGCGCGACGGTCGCGCGCGCCGCTTCGCTCATCAGCGAGGCGATGTTGACGATCTTGCCGCCGCGGCCGCGCGCCAGCATGCGCCGCGCCGCTTCGCGCCCGACGATGAAGGCGCTCGTCAGGTTGACGTCGATCACGCGCTGCCAGTCGGCGAGCGCGAGTTCGACCATCGGCTTGCGGAACTGGATGCCGGCATTGTTGACGAGGATGTCGATCTCGAGGCCCTGCGCGTCGAACTCGGCGAAGGCAGCGACCACCGCGGGCTCGCTCGCCACGTCGAACGCCGACTCGAAGACCTCGTGGCCCTCGCTTCGCAGCGCGTCGGCGCAGGCCTTCAGGCGCGCCGCGTCCACGCCGTTCAGCACCACGCGCGCGCCGGCGGCGGCCAGGCCCGCGGCGATGGCGTTTCCCAGGCCCCGCGACGAGCCGGTGATGAGCGCGGTGCGTCCGCTCAAGTCGAACAGATCATTCATGGTCTTCCTTCGTCGGGTGAACGTGCCAGTGTCGCACCCGGCTTCGGCTCGAAGCCGACGCTGAAGTCGTTGCGGCCCGTGACATCGCGCCCGCGCAGCAGCCACAGCGGCCGTTTGGCAAACGCCACCGGGATTCCGCTCTTGCCATCCACGGGCTTCAGGCTGCGGTCGAAGAGCGACGTTGCCGGCATGTAGCGCAGCGCGACGCCGGCGCGGCGCTGCGTGGACCGGTTGACACGCGCGCCGTGGATCATGTAGATGTCGTGCATCGACATCTGGCCGGGCTGCAGTTCCAGGTCCACCGCAGCTGCTTTCGTCGAAGGCGTCGTCGACGGTGCGCTGCTCCAGCACCAGGTCCTGCCGGTCTTCGTGCAGGTGCGGGTGCGTGATCCGCGCTGCGTGCGACCTCGGGATCACGCGCAGGCAACCGTTCTCCTTGGTCGAAGGGTCGAGCGCCACCCACACCGTGCAATTGGCCAGCGGCCGGATCGGCCAGTACTGGCCGTCCTGGTGCCACGGCGTTTCCAGGCCGTCGCCGGCGGGCTTGCAGAACACGTGGCAGCCCCACAGAATGATGTCGGGCCCGATGAGTTGCTCGACCATGTCGACGATCTCGGTCTGCATCGCCAAATCCAGGAACTCCTGGCTTCCCCGCACGCCTTCCGGGTTGGGGCCGCCGTCTTTGCCGACGACGTGCGCGCTGACGAGCTTTTCCGGGCGCACGCCGGGGTTGTCGTGGATCAGCCGTTCGAGCGCTTCGCGCATCTGCTCGACGCGCGGCTGAGGCAGCCGATACGACGGGATCAGGTAGCCTTGATCGGCGTACTGGCGGATTTCGCTGTCGCTGAGTCGAGCCATGGCGTCCTCTTGAAGCGCGAGTTATGAAGCGCGCTGCGTGGCGCAGGCCACTCGCAGCGCCGCGACGATCGCTTCGGGCACTTGCGCGATGTCGAAGCTGAGCGCATTTTCATCCGGGCCAGGCGGCTCCAGCGTCGCGAGCTGGCTCATCAGCAACGACGCCGGCATGTAGTGGCCGGCGCGCGCGTTCATGCGCTGCGCGAGCAGCTCGCGGCTGCCGGTGAGGTGCACGAACAGTATGTCGGGCGCGCCGCGACGCAGCACGTCGCGGTAGCTGCGCTTCAGCGCCGAGCACGACAGCACCAGCGTTCGGCCCGCGCCGCGCGCCGCGGCCAGTTGCCGCGCCAGCGCCTCGAGCCAGCCTTGCCGGTCCTCGTCGGTCAGCGCAATGCCGGCAGCCATGCGGGCGACGTTTTCCGGTGGATGAAACTCATCGCCCTCGACGTATTCGGCGCCGAGCGCCGCGGCGAGCTGCCGGCCGACCGTGCTCTTGCCGCAGCCGCACACACCCATCACGACGACGCTACGCGAGGCGCTGGCCACTGCCTGCATCGAACAGGTGAGCGCTGTGCGCGTCGATCAGCAGGCCCAGTTGGTCGTCAGGGCGCGCCTCGGTCCGGCCGTGCAGCACGACGATCATCTGCGCGCCGCCCACGTCGAGCAGCAACTCGGTCTCCGCGCCGGTGGGCTCGACCACGATCACCTTCGCGGCGATGCCCTGGCCGGCAGGCGCGAGGCGCATGTCGCCGGGGCGAACGCCGTAGTGCACCGCCTGGCCGTCCTGCGCGGTGCCGAGCTCAGGCGCCGGCCAGCGGCTGCCGTGGGCATCGACCCATGTCCGCCCGGCCTCGCGGCGCAGCGTGCCGGGGATCACGTTCATCGCCGGCGAGCCGATGAACTGGGCGACGAACAGGTTGCTTGGCCTGTCGAACAAATCGAGCGGCGTGCCGATCTGCTCGATCAGCCCGTCATGCATCACGACGATGCGGTCGGCCATCGTCATCGCCTCGATCTGGTCGTGCGTCACGTACACCACCGTCGTCTTCAAGCGCTGGTGCAGTGCCTTGATTTCGGCCCGCATCGCAACTCGCAGCTTGGCGTCCAGGTTGGACAGCGGTTCGTCGAACAGAAACACCTTCGGGTCGCGCACGATCGCGCGGCCCATCGCGACGCGCTGGCGCTGGCCGCCCGAGAGCTCGCGCGGGGTGCGCTCGAGCAGCGGACCCAGGTTCAGGATCTGCGCCGCCTTGGCCACGCGCGCGTCGATCACGTCGCGCGGTGCGTTGCGCAGGCGCAGCGAGAAGCCCATGTTCTCGGCCACCGTCATGTGCGGATACAGGGCGTAGCTCTGGAACACCATCGCGATGTCGCGGTCCTTCGATTCGAGGTCGTTCACGACCTTGTTGTCGATGAGAATTTCACCGCCGCTGATTTCTTCCAGCCCGGCGAGCATGCGCAGCAGCGTGCTCTTGCCGCAGCCCGACGGGCCGACGAGCACGACGAACTCGCCGTCGGCGATGTCAAAGCCGATGCCGTGGATGACCTCGACCTTGCCGTAGGCCTTGTGGATGTCGCGGAACGTGACCGATGCCATTGCTTTGCTCTCTCAGGCCTTCACCGCGCCGGCCGTCAGGCCCGACACCATGTAGCGCTTGAACGCGTAGTAGATCGCCGCCGGCGGCAGCGCGTAGATGAAGCCGGTGGCCATCAGCAGTTCCCACGGCGAATCGTCGGCGGAAAGAAAGTTGCCCAGCGCCACCGCAAGCGTCAACTGGGTTTCCTTGGACAGCAGCAGAAAACCGTACAGGTATTCGTTCCACGCGAGCAGCAGCGCGTAGGTGCCTACCGCGACGAGCGAGGGCACCATCAGCGGCAGGTACACCAGGCGCAGCAGCTGCAGCGGCGTCGCGCCGTCGATGCGCGCCGCTTCGTCGAGTTCCCACGGCAGCTTGTCGGACGCCTGCTTGAGCACCCAGATGCAGTAGGGCGATGCGATCGTCACCATCGCCAGCACGAGCGACCAGCGGTTGTCGAGCAACCCGTAGTTGGCCATCGTCTTGTACATCGGCACCGCCAAAAACGCCGCCGGGATGAAGTAGGTGAACAGCGCCAGGTTCATCACGGTGCGCCCGCCGCGCACGCGCAGCCGGCTGATCGCGAACGCCGCCGCGGTGGCGATGAAGAGCGTGATCGTGCCCACCGCCACCGCGATCAGCAGCGAGTTGCCGAGCTGCACCCAGAAGTGGTTCAGGTAGAAGTGCTTTTGCTGAAACACGGTTTCGAAGTTCTGCAGCGTCGGGTTCTTCGGCCAGAGCCGCCCGGAAGTTGCCTGGTCGCGCTCGCGAGATCGCGAACAGGAACAGGTGGTACACCGGAATCATGCGTCCACAGCAGCACCGGAATGCCCACGAGCAGCAGCCGTGCCTCGGCGCTGACTTGTTTCCAGGTGAAGCTTGCACCGCGGCTCTTGAGAAGATCCGGCTTTGCCGGGCTACTCAAACCCCCTCGGGGGGCGGACGACGTAGTCGTCGGCCTGGGGGCGCTCATTTGCTCAGCCGCTTCATCATGAAGTACACCATCGGCAGCACCAGCGGCAGCGTCACGACGATCGCCGCCATCGCCAGGTCGATCTGGTCCAGCCGCAGGTAGCGGATGCCCAGCGTGGCCAGCACATGCGTCAGGTCCGCCGGGCCGCCGCCGGTGAGCAGGTAGACGCTGTTGAAGTCGCCGAGCGTCCAGATCATCGACAGCAGCGTCGACGTGAGGAACAGGCCACGCATCGACGGCCACGTGATGAAGCGGAACTTCTGCCAGCGCGACGCGCCGTCCACGCTGGCGGCTTCATAGTGCTCGGCGGGAATCGACATGCGCCCGGCGAGCAGGATCAGGGTCCAGAACGGCAGCGATTTCCAGATGTGCATCAGCATCGAGAAGCTGAGCGCGAGCGTCGGGTCGTTGAGCCAGTTCGGGCCGTCCAGACCGGTGAGCCGAAAGATGGTGCTGTTGATCACGCCCCACTCGGGGTTGAGCATGAAGCGCACCGACAGAATCGTGGGAATCGACGGCACCGCCCAGGGCAGGATGAACAGCACCGACAGCACCTTGATCCACCAGCGCGTGTGCAGGAAGAAGCCCGACAGGTACAGCGCGATCGCCATCTTGAGGTTGATCGCGACGAGCAGGAACACGACCGTGTTGGCCGCGGTGCGAAAGAAGATCGGGTCGTCGAACAGCTTGACGTAGCTCGCCGGGCTGCGCGCCAGCCACAGGCCATAGCCCACCGGGTAGAGCACAAAGATGAGGAACAGCAGCAGGTAGGGCACGAGCAGCGCGCGGCCCCAGAACTCCCAGCTCGTCAGCGGCTTGCGGGGCGCGCCGGCGCGCGCGGCCAGAGCGACGACTGTGTTCACGCCACGGCTTTCGGGCTCGCCCCGAAAGTGCGGGGAATCAGTTCGCCACCGCCTTGATTCGCGCGATCAGCTCGTCGGTCGCCTTGTCCACCGGCACCTTCTCGTTGATGATGCGGTTCATCGCCTTGGCCCAGACGTTCTCGTTGTTCAGCACCGTGAACTTGTAGTTCTTCGTGAATTCGAACGGCGTCGTGCCGGCCATGAACTGGTTGTAGACCGCCAGGCGGTGCGGGTCGCTCTTCCAGAAGGCGCTTTGCTGCGCACCCTTCGTCACCGGGAACCAGCGGCCGAGCGACCCTTCCACGTAAGGCGTGAGATTGGCCTCGTCGAGCATGAAGGCGACGAATTGCTTGGCTCCCACCTTGTTCTTCGCGGCCGAGAAGATCACGCCCGTTTTCACGGCGGCGCGGTAGGTCATCTTGCTGCCGTCGGGCTTGGTCGGGAACCCGGAGGTCGCGATTCGCTCCACGTAGTTCTTCTTCGCGTTGGCACGCTGCTCTTCGGTGAGGGTGGTGTTGTTGGAGTCGTCGAGCCACTTCGCGGCGATCGAGATCGTTGCGTTGTGCGTCAGCACCGTCGTCTTGTTGTGGAACGCGACGTTGTTGTCCGGGTCTTTCCAGTTCGTGCTCGACGGCGGCGTGCAGCCCTTGGCGTAGACGGCGGTGTAGTCGGTGAGCGCGTTCATCAGGCCGGCCTTGACGGCGGGGTCGTCCACCAGCAGCTTGCCCGCGTCGCTGACGAGCTTGACGTTGTACGCGTCCATGAAGGTCAGGAACGAAAAGAACGAGTCGCTCGAATCCACGCCCATCGGAAAGCCCGTGCCGAAGGCCCGGTTGCCGGTTTTCTGGCGGTAGGCAGACTGCACCTTGTCGCACCAGAAGTCCCAGTAGCCCTTCCAGTCCTTCGGGATGTCGGCCGCGCTGAAACCCGCGTCGGCGAGCATGTCCTTCCAGTACTGGATGTGCATCGTCTGCTGCTTGATCGGGAACGCGTAATAGGCCCGGGTCTGGTTCGTGTTGTTGAACAGGAACGTGGTCGACAGCGCAGCCGGTTCGAACTTGGCGCGCATCGGGTCGATGATGCTCGACACGTCTTCGAGCTTGCCCTCGTACGCCCATTTCGCGGTCACCTGGAAGTCGTAGACGTCGCCGTACGCCACGTCGGGCGGGTTGCCCGCGTCGAGCGCCGCCACCGACTTCGGAATCATCTCCTGCGGCGCGTACAGCGACAGCTCGATCTTCAGCTTCGGGTACTTGGCCTCGAACTTCTTGATCGCGGCGTACAGGGCGTCGTCTTCGGCCTTGTAGAAACCCTTGCCCCACCAGACGGTGAGTTTTTCCTGGGCGAACGCCGGGGCGTGGATGAGCAGCGCCGTACCGATTGCCGTGGCGGTGGCCAACATTCTGAATTTCATCGAAGCGTCTCCTTGCGAATGTGGTGCACGAACGTTGCGCGGACCGGACCGCCAGCAACCCGCCAGGCATCATAGGGTCGCTGCAGTGTCGTGCAACACGGGGAGTACCCTCGTGCGTTGCCCGTCATTGCGGATCAGCGCAAGTCGACAAGCAAGGGAAAGCACCAGATGAGCCAGCAAGGCGCGGCAATCTAGACTCCCACTTCTACCACCTCGCCTCGGTTCCACGCGTGATGCAACCCGGCTGACCCCACAACACTGGAGGACACCATGAAGCACATCAACGCGGCCGCCGCGTTTGCTCAGGCACTCGCGATGGCACTCGCGATGGCCGCGCCGCACGCCCACGCGCAGTCGCTCGACAGTCTGCGCAGCGACGCCGCAACGCCCAGCGACGTCACGACCTACGGCATGGGCTGGGGCCAGCAGCGCTACTCGCCGCTGAAGCAGATCACTCCGGCCAACGCGAAGAAGCTCGCACCGGTCTGGAACCTGAGCTTGAACCACACCGCGAACGCGTCGACGCAGCCGCTGCTTGATCGACGGCATCATGTACGTGTCGCTGCACGACGCGACGGTCGCCGTCGACGCGCTGAGCGGGCGCCAGAAGTGGCGCGTGCCGGTGGATCTGCCACCCGACATCAATGCCTACCTGTGCTGCGGCATCCAGAGCCGTGGCATGGCCGTGCTCGACGGCGTGCTCTACCGCACCACGATCGACGCGCGCGTCATGGCGCTCAACATCAAGGACGGCAAGGCGCTGTGGACGCAAAAAGCGGCCGACTACAAGCAGGGCTACAGCATGACGCATGCACCGCTGATTGCCGGCGGCGTGCTGATCACCGGAATTTCCGGTGGCGAATACGGGACGCGCGGATTTCTCAACGGCTGGGACCTGAAGACCGGCGAGAAGAAGTGGCACCGCTGGACGACCGCGGCGCCCGGCGAAAAGGGCGGCGACACCTGGGCGCCCGGAGCCTATGAATTCGGTGGCGGGCCGACCTGGTTGACCGGCACCTACGACCCCGATCTCGGCCTCGTCTACTGGGGCACCGGCAACGGCGGCCCGTGGAACCCGGCAACGCGCGGCGGCGACTCGCTGTACATCGGCTCCGTGCTCGCGCTGCGCCCGGCCACCGGCGAAATCGTCTGGCACTTCCAGTTCTCGCCAGGCGACCCGTACGACTACGATGGCACCAACGAATTGGTGCTGGCGGATTTGCCGATCGGCGGCCAGACGACCAAGGTGCTGATTCAGGCCAACCGCAACGGCTTCTTCTACGTCATCGACCGCAGCAGCGGCAAGCTGATTTCGGGCAAGCAGTTCGCGAAAAAGGTCAACTGGGCATCGGGCATCGACATGGCCACCGGCCGCCCGATCGACACGCCGATGACGGCGGCGGTGCGCAAGACCGAAACGGGGGCCGATTTCATCGATGTCTGGCCGAGCGCGTTCGGCGGCAAGAACTGGATGCCGATGAGCTACGACCCGGTGCGCCGCGTCGCCTACTTCAATACGATCAACCTGGGCATGAAGATCAAGTACGTGAAGCAGCCGCGCCCGGCGCAGCCGAACTGGTACCTCGGCCTCGAGCTCGGCGGTTTCCCGGCGCCCGAAGACGGCAACCGCGGCTCGCTCGTGGCGTGGGACCCGGTGGCGGGCAAGAAGCTGTGGGACGTGCCGAGCAAGGCGCCGTTCTGGGCCGGTGTGGCGTCCACCGCCGGTGGGGTGATCTTCACCGGGGCTCAAACCGGCGAGTTCATGGCCTTCGAGGCAGCCACGGGCAAGAAGCTGTGGCAGTTCCAGACCGGCTCGGGAATCACCGGCCTGCCCATCGTCTGGGAGCACAAAGGCAAGCAGTACGTCACCGTCACGAGCGGGTCCGCGACAGTCTATGCCGCCTTGGCCGGCGATCCGGAGTTGACGAACATCGTGCCGGGCTCGTCGCTGTGGACCTTTGCGCTGAGGGATTGACGGATTGATGACGCATGCGGGGCCGGCGCGCAACGGCCGGCGCCCGGCGTGGATCGGGCTGTGTGCGGCAGCCCTTTGTTCGTCGCTGGCCGCGCAGCCGGTGGACTCACCGCCACAGAGTGGCGAGCCGCCGAGCGTCGAGCAGATCAGGGCCAAGGGTCGCCAGCTCTACACCAGCTACTGCGCGCGCTGCCACGGGGTGAACATGGTCACCACCGGCGCAGCGTTCGACTTGCGCAACTTCCCGGCCGATCAGCCCGAGCGTTTTGAGCGCTCGGTCAATCAGGGAGTGCGCGCGATGCCTGCGTGGGGCGCGATCCTGAAGCCGGGGGACGTTCCGGCGCTGTGGCAGTTTGTGGTCGGCGCTCGATGACCGGAGTCGCCTCGCACGAGGAATGCGCCGATGCATGGCCATGGGCCCGAGCCGGTAGCATGCAAGCCTTGCGCCGACGCTCCTCATGTCCCTAGCTCCCTCCCGCCGCTGGCAATTCTGGATCGACCGCGGCGGCACCTTCACCGACGTGATCGGCCGCGCGGCCGACGGCACGCTGCACACGCTCAAGCTGCTGTCGGACAACCCCGAGCACTACGCCGACGCCGCGGTGGAAGGCGTGCGCCGCTTGTTGCACCTGAAGCCGAATCAGCCGATCACGCCCGAGCTCGTGGACTGCGTGAAGATGGGCACGACGGTCGCGACCAACGCGCTGCTCGAGCGCAAGGGCGACCGCACGCTGCTCGTCACGACGCGCGGTTTTCGCGACGCGCTGCGCATCGGCTTACCAGGCGCGGCCGAAGCTGTTCGAGCGCCACATCGTGCTGCCCGAGATGCTGTACGAGCGGGTGATTGAAGCCGACGAGCGCATCGGCGCGCATGGCGACGTGGTACGCGCGCTCGACGAAGCCGCCCTGCGCGCTCAGCTGCAAGAGGTGTTCGACGCGGGAGTGCGCGCCTGCGCCATCGTCTTCATGCACGGCTACCGCTACACGGCGCACGAGGTCGCCGCGCGGCGCCTCGCGCGCGAGATCGGCTTCACCCAGGTCAGCGCATCGCACGAGGTGAGCCCGCTGATGAAACTGGTGGCGCGCGGCGACACGACGGTGGTGGATGCCTACCTCTCGCCGATCCTGCGCCGCTACGTCGAGCAGGTGGCCGCGCAGATGCCGGGCGTGCGGCTGTTCTTCATGCAGTCCAGCGGCGGCTTGGCCGAAGCGCACCACTTCCAGGGCAAGGACGCGATTCTCTCGGGCCCGGCCGGCGGAATCGTCGGCATGGCGCGCACCGCACTCGCCGCGGGCCACCGCAGGGTGATCGGCTTCGACATGGGCGGCACCTCGACCGACGTGTCGCACTTCGCGGGCGAGTTCGAACGCGCCTTCGACACCCAGGTGGCCGGCGTGCGCATGCGCGCGCCGATGATGAGCATTCACACCGTGGCCGCGGGCGGCGGCTCGCTGCTGCAGTTCGACGGTGCGCGGCTGCGCGTCGGCCCGCAAAGCGCCGGCGCGAACCCGGGGCCTGCGTGCTACCGGCGCGGTGGGCCGCTGACGACGACCGACGCGAACGTGCTGCTCGGCAAGATTCAACCGACGTACTTTCCGAAAGTCTTCGGCCCCAAGGCCGATGAGGCGCTGGACCGCGATGGGGTCGTCGCGAAGTTCGATCAACTCGCGGCGCGGGTTCGCAGCGCCACCGGCCGCACGACGAGTGCCGAGGAATCCCTGGCCGAAGGCTTTTTGCAGATCGCGATCCAGAACATGGCCAACGCGATCAAGCGCATCTCGGTCGCGCGCGGCTACGACGTGACGCAGTACACCTTGCAGTGTTTCGGCGGCGCGGGCGGCCAGCACGCCTGCGGCGTGGCCGACGCTTTAGGCATGCAGCGCATCTTCGTGCACCCGCTGGCCGGGGTGCTCTCGGCGTACGGCATGGGGCTGGCGGACCAGATCGCGATGCGCGAAGCATCGGTCGAACGGGAGCTCGACGCCGCGGGCCTGACCGCTGCACAGGGCAAGCTCGACGAACTCGGCGCCGCCGCGCGCGCCGAAGTCGCGAGCCAGGGTGTGGCCGCCGCGACGATTGAGGTGCGCCGCAACGTGCACGTGCGCTACGCCGGAACCGACACCGCGCTGCTGCTGTCCTGGGGCAACGTGGATTCGATCCGCGCTGCCTTCGAAGCCGCGTACCGCCAGCGCTTCGCGTTCCTGATGCCCAGCCGCGGCCTGGTGATCGAAGCCGTGTCGGTGGAAGCCGTGGGCGCGGGCGAACGTTTCGAGGACGCGTCGAGTGGCGACGAACCGCGGGCTTACCGCCCCGCGCCTGACGCGAGCGTGCGCATGCACAGCGAAGCTTGGCTCGAGGCGGGCCTGTTCGTGCGCGAGTCCTTGCGCGCCGGCGCGCTCATCGACGGCCCGGCGATCGTTGCCGAGCGCAACGCGACGACGGTGGTCGAGCCCGGCTGGCAGGCACGGGTGATGCGCGCCGGGCCGATCGAGCTGGCGCGCGTCGTGCCGCGCGAGTCGCGGCATGCGGTGGGCACCGAGGCCGACCCGGTGATGCTGGAGGTGTTCAACAACCTGTTCATGAACATCGCCGAGCAGATGGGGCTGCGCCTGCAGAACACGGCGCATTCGGTGAACATCAAGGAGCGGCTCGATTTTTCCTGCGCGCTGTTCGACGCGCAGCGGCAATCTGATCGCCAACGCGCCGCACATGCCCGTGCACCTGGGGTCGATGAGCGAGTCGATCAAGACCGTGATCGCGCGCAACCCCGAGATGCGGCGCGGCGATGTGTTCGTGCTGAACGATCCGTACCATGGCGGCACGCATTTGCCGGACGTGACGGTGGTGACGCCGGTGTATCTGGAGGGCGCGCGGCCGAGCTTCTATGTCGCCTCGCGCGGCCACCACGCCGACATCGGCGGCTCCACGCCCGGCTCGATGCCGCCGTTCTCGACGAGCATCGCCGAAGAAGGCGTGCTGTTCGACAACTTCCTGCTCGTCAGCGACGGGCGCCTGCGCGAGACCGAGCTGCGCGCCCAACTCGCCGGTGGAGCGTACCCAGCGCGCAACCCGGACCAGACGATCGCGGACTTGCGAGCCCAGATCGCCGCCAACGAGAAAGGCGTGCAGGAGCTGCACGCGATGGTCGCGCAATTCGGTCGCGCGACGGTGGACGCCTACATGCGCCATGTGCAAGACAACGCCGAGGAGTCGGTGCGGCGTGTGATCACGGCCCTGAAGAATGGCTCGTTCTCGCTGACGCTGGACAACGGCGCCAACATCGTGGTGGAGGTGACGGTGGACACCGGATCGCGCAGCGCGACGATCGACTTCACCGGAACCAGCGCACAGCTGTCGAACAACTTCAACGCGCCGAAGTCGGTGACGATGGCCGCCGTGCTCTACGTGTTCCGCCTGCTCGTCGACGACGACATTCCGCTGAACGCCGGCTGCCTGAAGCCGCTGCGCGTGATCGTTCCCGAGGGCTGCATGCTCAATCCGCGCCCGCCCGCGGCGGTGGTCGCGGGCAATGTGGAAACGTCGATGTGCGTCACGAACGCGCTGCTCGGCGCCTTGGGCGTGATGGCGGCGAGCCAATGCACCATGAACAACTTCACCTTCGGCAATGAGCGCCACCAGTACTACGAAACGATCTCCGGCGGCTCGGGCGCCGGGCCCGGCTTTCCCGGCACGAGCGTCGTGCAGACGCACATGACGAACTCGCGCCTCACCGACCCCGAGGTGCTGGAGTTCCGCTTCCCGGTACGGCTGGACAGCTATGCGATCCGGCATGGCTCCGGCGGGGCCGGGCAGTGGAAGGGTGGCGACGGCGGCGTGCGGCGCGTGCGCTTCCTCGAGGCGATGACGGCGTCGATCCTGAGCAATGGCCGGCATCACGCCGCGTTCGGCATGGCCGGCGGCGCGCCGGGCAAGGTCGGCGTGAACCGGGTTGAGCGCGTGGGCGGTGAAGTCGAGGCCGTCGATCACATCGGTTCGGTGCAGATGGCGCCGGGCGACGTGTTCGTGATCGAAACGCCCGGTGGCGGCGGGTATGGCAGCGCCTGAAGAAGGTTGCGCCGACTACATCGTCATCGGCGCTGGAATCGCCGGCGCATCGGTGGCCTACGAGTTGGCGCAGCATGGCCGCGTGATCCTGCTCGAAGGCGAAGACCAGCCGGGATATCACACGACGGGGCGCTCGGCTGCGCTCTACTCCGAGACCTATGGCAATGCGACGATGCGCGCGTTGACGCGCGCCGGGCGCGATTTCTTCATCAACCCGCCGAGCGGCTTCGCGAACAGCCCGATCCTCACGCCGCGCGGCACGCTCGTCGTCGCCACCGCCGCGCAGCGCGCCACCTTGGAGCGCAGCATCGCCGAGATGGCGGGCACGGTTCCTGGGCTCGAGTTGTGGAACGGCGCCCAGGCGCGCGCCCGCGTGCCGGTCTACGCCACCGATCAAGTGGACTGCGCACTTTGGGAACCTCACGCGATGGACATCGACGTGCACGCCTTGCACCAAGGTTATCTGCGCGGTGCGCGCCAGCGCGGCTGCGTGCTGCATTGCCAGGCCGAGGTGCGGGCAATGCAGCGCACGGCGGGACGCTGGTGCGTGCACACGACGGCAGGCGACTTCCACGCCCCGGTGGTCGTGAACGCCGCCGGCGCCTGGGCCGACACGGTGGCCAGGCTCGCCGGCGCCCACGCACTTGGCGTGCAACCGCTGCGCCGCACCGTGATCACGTTCGACGCCGCGCCAGGCATGAACATCCACGACTGGCCGGCGGTGATCGACGCCGACGAAACTTATTACTTCAAGCCCGAAGCCGGCCGCGTGCTCGCCTCGCTCGCCGACGAAACGCCTTCAGAGCCCTGCGACGCGCAACCCGACGAATACGACATCGCGCTGCTCGTCGATCGGGTGACGCGAGCGACCACGTTCAACATCCGCAAGATCCTCTCCAAGTGGGCCGGGCTGCGCTCGTTCGTCGCGGACCGCACGCTCGTGGCGGGCTACGACCCGCAGATTGAGGGCTTCTTCTGGCTCGCGGCGCAAGGCGGTTATGGGATCCAGACGTCATCCGGCGCGTCGCGCGCGGCGGCGGCGTTGGTCATGCAAAGAGAGCTGCCCTCCGATTTGCAGGATCTCGGACTGAGCGGTGCGGACCTTTCCCCGGCGCGGCTGGGCGCCGCGGGCGGCTGAGCACGTTGAATGTGACGCCACGGAGCAACAAGGCCCGGAACCTAGGGTTTGCCCCATATAGCCACCGGCCTGCGAGGTTCCGAAGATAGGCGCCCGTGTGCATAGGTGCCGCCGGGTGGGTGGGGCGGCGGCCGAGCCCGCGAGTTTCCAAACGTCGATGGCCGCAAAACAAGGAAATCAGTCCATGCAAAAGACGCTCCACATCAACCCGGACAAGTGCACCGGCTGCCTGCAGTGCGAGATGGCTTGTTCGTTCGAGAACTACGGCACCTACGCGACCGCCAAGTCGCGCATCAAGGTGTTCGACTTCCATCACACCGGCCGCAAGGTACCCTACACCTGCACCCAGTGCGACGAAGCCTGGTGCCTGCACGCCTGCCCGGTGGAGGCGATCACGCTCGATGCCGCCACCGGCGCGAAGGTCGTGAATGACGCCACCTGCGTCGGTTGCAAGGTCTGCACGATCGCCTGCCCGTTCGGCACGATCAACTATGTGCAGGAAACCGGCAAGGTGCAGAAATGCGACCTGTGCGGCGGCGAGCCGGCGTGTGCCGAAGCCTGCCCCACCGGCGCGATCACGTTCGTCGACGCCAACTGGACCGGCCTGAACAAGATGGCCGCCTGGGCCGACAAGCTCGGCAATCAGCCCGGCGCCGCGGCCTAACCCTCAGCCTAAGGAGAACACATCATGTCTTGGGCAGGAAAAATTCTTCGCGTGAACCTCACCGCCGGCACCGTCAAGTCGGAGCCGCTGAACATGGAGTGGGCCAAGCAGTACCTCGGCTCACGCGGCCTGGCGAGCAAGTACCTGGTGTCGGAAATCGACCCCAAGGTCGACCCGCTGTCGCCGAACAACAAGATCATCTGGGCCACCGGCCCGCTCACCGGCACGATGGCCTCGACCGGCGGGCGCTACACCGTGGTCACGAAAGGGCCGCTGACCGGCGCGATCGCCTGCTCGAATTCGGGCGGCTACTGGGGCGCCGAGCTGAAGATGGCCGGCTGGGACATGGTGATCTTCGAAGGCAAGTCAGCCAAACCCGTCTACCTGTACATCAATGACGACACCGCCGAGCTGCGCGACGCCGCGCACCTGTGGGGTAAGACCGTGTTCGAAACCGAAGCCGCACTCAAGAAGGGCTTGCAGGATCCGCTGACGCGCGTCTCCAGCATCGGTGGCGCGGGCGAGAACCTGGTGCTGTACGCGGCCGTAGTGAACGACCTGCACCGCGCCGCGGGGCGCTCGGGTGTGGGCGCGGTGATGGGCAGCAAGAATCTGAAGGCGATCGCGGTGCGCGGCACCAAGGGCGTGGGCAACATCGCCAACCCCAAGGAGTTCATGAAGGTCACGTACGCGAAGAAGAAGATCCTCGCCGAGAACGGCGTCACCGGTCAGGGCCTGCCGACCTATGGCACGCAGGTGCTGATGAACGTGATCAACGAAATCGGCGCGCTGCCCACGCGCAACCATCGGGACATCCAGTTCGAAGGCGCGAAAGACATCAGCGCCGAAGCGATGGCCACGCCGCGCAAGACCGACGGCAAGAAGCCGCTCGTGACGAACCAGGCGTGTTTCGGCTGCACCATCGCGTGCGGGCGCATCCAGACCATCGACAAGGGCCACTTCACGGTGGAGAACAAGCCGCAGTACTGGGGCGCCTCGGGTGGCCTGGAATACGAAGCGGCTTGGGCGCTCGGTGCGGCCAACGGCGTGAACGACCTCGACGCTCTGCAGTACGCGAACGTGCTGTGCAACGAGCACGGCATGGACCCCATTTCCTTCGGCGCGACGATCGGCGCGGTGATGGAGCTCTACGAGATGGGCGTGCTGACGAAAGAGCAGATCGGCATCGACGCCAAGTTCGGTTCGGCGCGCGCGCTCGCGCACTTTGCCGAGATCACGGCGAAGGGCGAGGGCTTCGGCAAGGAAATCGGCCAGGGTTCGGCGCGCCTGACGAAGAAGTACGGCCACCCGGACCTGAGCATGACGGTCAAGGGCCAGGAGTTCCCGGCCTACGATGGCCGCGGCATCCAGGGCATGGGGCTGGCTTACGCCACGTCGAACCGCGGTGCCTGCCACCTGCGCGGCTACACCGTCGCGTCTGAAGTGCTGGGCATTCCGGTGAAGACCGATCCGCTCGTCGCTGAGGGCAAGCCTGAACTCGTGAAGGCCTTCCAGGACGCCACCGCAGCTTACGACTCGTCGGGCCTGTGCATCTTCACGACCTTCGCATGGGGCCTGCCGGACTTGGCCGACCAGTTGGCGCCGGCCTGCGGACCCGAGTTCACGCTGGAGAACGTGTCGGCGATCGGCGAGCGCATCTGGAACATGGAGCGCGACTTCAACAACAAGGCCGGCTTCACGGCGAAAGACGACACGCTGCCCAAGCGCCTGCTGACCGAGCCCGCCAAGACCGGCCCGGCCAAGGGTCTGGTGAGCAAGCTGCCCGAGATGCTGCCCAAGTACTACGAAGTGCGTGGCTGGGACGCCAATGGCCAGCTCAAGCCGGAGACGCGCAAGCGCCTCGGGCTTTGATGCGGAGAGGGTGGTGAGACGAAGGCGGTTCGCCGAGCCGCCTTCCCCACTGACCCTGTCATCCCGGCGAAAGCCGGGATCCAATGCGACTTGCAAGAGTGGATCCCGGCGTGCGCCGGGATGACCGCTGGGACATTGGCCGTTCTCGAAACTCACGAGCATTGATGAGGAGACCCGCATGAAACACCTGATCCTGGGCGCCGGGCCGGCAGGCGTGATCGCCGCCGAGACGATCCGCAAACATGCGCCCTACGACGACATCCTGATCGTCGGCGACGAGCCCGAGCCGCCGTATTCGCGCATGGCGATTCCGTACCTGCTGATGGGCAACGTGGGCGAATCGGGAACGTATCTGCGGCGCGATTCGGCGCACTTTGCGAACCAGCGCATCGCGCTTCGGCAGGCGCGCTGTGTGTCGGTGGACAGCGCGCGGCGCAGCGTGAGCCTGAGCGACGGCGCCATCGTGCCGTTCGACACGCTGCTCATCGCCACCGGCTCGTCGCCGATGAGCCCGCCGATCCCCGGCATCGACTCGCCCGACGTTCACCCCTGCTGGACGCTCGCCGACGCGCGCGCGATCATCGGCAAGGCACGCAAAGGCCAGCGCGTGGTGCAGATGGGCGCCGGCTTCATCGGCTGCATCATCATGGAGGCGCTCGCGTCGCGCGGCGTCGAACTCACGGTCGTCGAGATGGGCGACCGCATGGTGCCGCGCATGATGGGCCCGACGGCGGGAGGCATGATCAAGGCGTGGTGCGAGAAGAAGGGCGTCGCGGTGCACACCGGCGCGCGCGTCGAAAGCATCGCGGCGGTGGGGGCGGCGCCCAAGCGCGGCCTGTTCGGGAAATTCGTCGACAGCATCACTGGCGCACACACCGATCCCGACGACGGCAGCAGCGGCTGGCAAGTCAAGCTCTCCAACGGCAAGACGCTCAGCGCGGACCTGATCATCAGCGCGACCGGCGTCAAGCCCAACATCGGCTTCCTCGAAGGCTCGGGCGTGAAATGCCTGCTCGGCGTGCTGACCGACGAGCACCTGCAGACCTCGGTGCCCGGCATCTACGCCGCGGGCGATTGCGCCGAAGCCTTCGACAAGGTGAGCGGCAAGACGATCGTCAGCGCGATCCAGCCCAACGCCGCCGACCAGGCCTACGTGGCGGCGATGAACATGGCCGGCCAGCGCGCGGTGCTGAAAGGCGTGACGCAGATCAACGTGCTCGATACGCTGGGGCTGGTCTCCACCAGTTTCGGCGACTGGCAAGGCGTTCCCGGCGGCGAACACGCCGAACTCACCGACACGGCGGCCGGCCGGCACCTGAGCCTGCAGTTCAAGGGCGACGTGCTGGTGGGCTGCAACTCGGTGGGCTGGAGCGACCATGTCGGCGTGATGCGCGGCCTGGTCGAGGGGCAACTCCACCTGGGCGCGTGGAAAGACACGCTGATGAAAGACCCGACGCAACTGATGCCCGCCTACCTGGCATGCGCGCAGGCGCAGGACAAGCGAGGCTGGTTGAAGGCGGCTTGATGGCGCGCGCCGGAGTGCGATGATTCGCGAATGAAAATCACGCTCAAGCTGTACGCCGGCCTCACCGAATACCTGCCGCCGCAAGACCGCACCAGCAACCGCGTCGAACTCGACCTGCCCGAGGCCACGCCGATCGAGCGCGTGATCGAGCCCTTCGGCTTGCCGCAGAAGATGGTGCACCTGGTGCTCGTCAACGGCGTCTACGTCGCACCCGAGCAGCGTATGACGCATGTGCTGAAAGACGGCGACGTGCTCGCGATCTGGCCGCCGATCGCCGGCGGGTAGTGAACGACAGGCCACACCCGTGCAAGGCTGGTACGCCGCTCGATTCGAGCGCGAAATGGGGTGCACGGAGGCCGAGTTGAAGCGCTGGTTGCCGGGCGCGGTGGGCGGCCGAGTGGTGCTGTTTTCGGGCGATGGCGCCGAGATCGCCGTGGATGCGGGAACCCTTTGCCTGCAATGGCGTGTGCTCGAGCCGCGCCGCATCGCGCTGCTGCGCATGCCGCGCCTGGCGGTGTGTTTCCGGTTCGACGGCGTCGACGACGCGACGCGCCAGCAGGTGATGCGCCACTTCGATCTGTACACCCAGCGCGGCGGCGGTTGAAGCGCTTGGCCGGCGGGGGCTTGCGGGCCTGGGGCACAATGCCGCGCTCCAAAGTGGACCCGAGACCCGCGTTTGATTGAATCGAGACAGCCGCTGGCCAGCACCGCAGCAATCGTGGCGTTGCTGTGCCTGGTTGTCGCGATTGGCGCCGAGGCGTTGCGCCATGCGTCGCGGCCTGCGCGGCCGCACGCCTTGCTGGCCCTGAGCGCAGCCCCGGCAGTCCCGGCGAGCGCAGCCGCGCCAGCCGCGGCCCCGCCGCCGAAACTCGAATTGCTGTCTCAATCGACGATCCCGATGCCCGAGGGCGTGCCTTCCGCACACGCGAGCACGCTCGTCGCGCTCGGCGGCGGCGAGTTGCTCGCGATCTGGTGGGCGGGTTCGCGCGAGAGCGCTGCCGATGTGGCGATCTACGCGTCGAATTGGAAAGACGAGCGCTGGAGCCCTGCGCAACGCATCGTCGAGCGCCACGAGCTCGCGGCGCAACTCGGCTTCGGCGTGCGCCGTCTGGGCAACCCGGTCGCCTGGGTCGCGCGCGACGGGCGCCTGCACCTGTACGCGGTGGCCACCGGACCGGGCGGCTGGGCGGCGGCGCGCATCGCGCACCTCATATCCAACGACCGCGGCCAGACGTTCCAGGCGCAGGGTGTGTTGCCGCTGTCGCCGCTGTTCAACATCAGCGTGCTGGTGCGCAGCCCGCCGGTGGCATTGGACGATGGCGGCTGGCTGTTGCCGGCGTACTTCGAACTGGGCCACAAGATGCCGATGCTGATCGCGATGGATGCCCAAGGTGTGCCGCAGTGGAGCCGGCGCATCGGCGAGTCGACGACGTCGCTGCAACCCGCGCTGCTGCCGGTCTCGCCGACTCAGCTGCGCGCCGTGATGCGTGACCACGGCCCCGCGCGGCGTATCCGGCAGGCGCTGAGCAGCGACGCCGGGCGCGATTGGAGCGACGCGACCGCGCTGGATGCCGTCAACGAAGACACCGCGATCGGCGCGCTGCGCCTCTCACAAGGCGGCTATGTGATGGCGCACAACGACCGGCTGGCCGACTCGGGCACAGCTCGGCAGTGGCTGCGGCTGTCGACGTCTGCCGACGCGACGACCTGGCACGCTGCCCTCGACGTGGAGCGCGGTGCGCCTGGCGACGAGTATTCGTACCCGAGCCTGCTGCAAATCGGCGACCACCTGCACCTGAGCTACACGTTGCAGCGCAAAGCCATCGCGCACCGTGTTTACCGTATTGGCGCTGCGCCGCGGGCGCAATAAGGATTCGCACACCTCCATGGACCTGCCCGAGCTCGGCCTGCAATGGGTGTATGCACGCATCGCGTGGGGCGTGGTGTGCGCTTCGTTGGTGTGGATATGCCTGCCGGCGTCGGCCACAGCGCGCGCCAGGGCGATCGCGGCGTGCGTCGCGATGCTCTCGATGTGGCTTCCCGGCACGGCGTCGCCGGCGCACTGGCTCGGGCTGGTGTTCCAGTACCCGAGCGTGACGCTCGCGGTGTGCTGCGCAGTGGTGGCGTTGAACCGGGCAGCGAGCCAGGGCGCGAGCCCCAATGCGGCGCCGGATTCTCCCTCCCTCTCCCTTTGGGAGAGGGCTGGGGTGAGGGCTGGCGGGAGAGGGGGCGAATTACGCCGCCTTGAAGAACTCTCGACGCCTGAGCCGGTCGCCGCGCTCGAACCGGTGTTTGGATTCGCGCTGGCGCTGTGCGGCGCGCTGCTTTACCTCGACGCCACCGGCTGGCTGCACCTCGACCTCTACGCGCGAGGTGCCGACCCGATCGTCGCTCCCGTGACCGCTCTGCTGCTCGGTGCAGGTGCGGCGGCGTGGATCGCGCGGGCGCAGCGGGGCCGCACTGCCGCCAGCGCCGGTCTGTGGCAAAGCACCGCGCCGGCCTGGGCCGTTCTCGCCGGCGTTACCGTGTTCAGCGTCGCGCGCCTGCCCACCGGGAACTTGTTCGACAGCCTGCTCGACCCACTGCTCTGGCTCTGGGCCTTGGCGACGACCCTGCGCATTGCGGCCCATGGCTTGTGGCGCCACTGAGTCCATGAACGACCACCCGTTGCGCGCGATGACGCTTCGATTGAGCCCGCAGCTGCGGCTGGCGTTGACGCTGGCGGTGCTGCTGGTCGCCGCCGGGACGCTCGCGCGCATCGCCTTCGCGGCCTGGTTCGGCGCCACGCAGCTGAGCGTGCCAGAAGCGCTTGCGGCACTGTGGCTGGGCTTGCGCTTCGATGGGCGTGTCGCGCTCGTCAGCGTCGCCGCGGCGTGGTTGCTCGCGAGTCTGCCGTGGCTCGGAAAGCGCTTGCGCCCGCCGGCAGCGCGCGGTTTCTGGTGGGCTTACTGGATGCTGGCCGGCCTCACCTGGGCAATCGCACTCGTGTTCGACGCCGGCCACTACGCCTACCTGGCGCAGCGGCTTTCCGCCGTGCTGTTCACGCTGGCGCGCGACGCGCGCGAGGCCGGCGGCATGGTGTGGCAAAGCTACCCGGTCGTGTGGATCGCGGCAGGCCTGGCGCTCGGCCTGTACGGCTGGCACCGCGCGTTCGCTTGGGCCTGGCGTGTCGCCCAAGGTCTGCCGACAACGCCCCGATCGAAGCTGGCACTCCTGGCCGAAGCCGCTGTGTTGCTGCTTGCCGCGGGCGTGGTGCACGGCAAGGTCTCGCAATACCCGCTGCGCTGGAGCGACGCTGCCGAGCTGCCGTCGAGCTTCGCCCAGGCGCTCGCACTGAACCCGCTGCACAACCTGGTCGACACCTGGTCGTTCCGCGATTCCGGGATTGACGAGGTACGGCTTCGCCCCGCGGCGAACCGGATTCGCGCCTTTGTCGGCTTAGCCCCGCTGGCGGCGAACGAACCAATTTCGCTGCTGCGCAAGGCGCCGGCCAAGACGCTGGCGCCGGGGGTCAAACCGCCGAACGTCGTACTCGTGCTGCTCGAGTCGTTCGCCGGCCACAAGGTCGGCGCGCTCGGCAGCCCGCTCGGTGCGACGCCGAGCTTCGACGCGCTGGCGCAAGACGGGCTGCTGTTCACGCGCATGATGAGCGCCCACGCCCACACCGCGCGCGGCGTGTTCGCGACGATCACTGCGCTGCCCGACGTGTCGCGCCAATCCACGGCGTCGCGCAACCCGGCGGCGGCGGACCAGTTCACGATCGCCGGCGAATTCACGCAGCACAAGAAGTTCTACTTCATCGGCGGCAGCACGTCGTGGGCCAACGTGCGAGGGTTGCTCGCGCTGAACATTCCCGGCATCGAGATCGTCGAGCAGAACCGCTTGAAGTCGCCTGCCGTCGACGTGTGGGGCGTCTCCGACAAGAACCTGTTGATCGAAGCCAATCAGTGGCTCGGCGCGCAGACCGAGCCGTTTTTCGCGGTCATCCAGACCAGCGGCAACCACCGGCCGTACACGATCCCGGACGAAGACCGCGCTGCGTTCAACCCCCCGATCCCCGCGCCCGAGTTGCTAGAAAAGAACGGCTTCATCTCCGCCGACGAATACCGCGCCTTCGCTTACCTCGACTGGTGCATCGGCCAGTTCATGCAGCGCGCGCGACGAGAGAAGTACTTCGACAACACGGTCTTCGCCTTCATCGGCGACCACGGCATCAGCGGCGCCACGGGCCCGCATTGGCCGCCGGCCTGGCGCGAACTCGCGATCACGCAGGGCCACACGCCGCTGCTGGTCTACTCCCCCGGGCGTGTCGCGCCGAGACGGGTCGAGAGCTGGGCGCAACAGGTCGACGTGCTGCCCACGCTCGCCTCGATCGCCGGCATCGAACACCGCAACACGACGCTCGGGCGCGACCTGCTCGATCCGCGCTTCGATGCGACGCGAATCGCGTTCACGTTCCAGTTCACCGGCCTGGGCGAACTCGGGCTGCTGGTGGGCGAGCACATGCTGGTGGACGGGTTGGTGGACACCTCACCCATGGCGCTCTACGACATCCAGTCCGCGCAGCCGCGGCGCAACCTGCTGGCCGGCCAGGGCGTGGCCACGCCGCAGGTGGCGGGCATCGTCAATCAATGGGCCGGCTTCGCGCGCGACTTCGATCTGATGGCGCGCTACCTGCAAACGCACAACAAGAAGGCTGCCGCGGCTCCTTGAGCGACGCGCGACTCAGATATTGCTCGTCGCCCGCACCTCGTCGATCGTCGTCAGGCCGGCGAGCACTTTTTCGATGCCGTCGTGGCGCAGACTTCGCATGCCCTCAACGTACGCGAGCTTTTGCATCGCCTCGGCGCGCGTGCCGGTCTGGATCAAGTGGCGCATTTCGGGCGACACGACCAGCAGTTCGTGCACGCCCAAGCGACCTTTGAAACCGGTGTGGTCGCACGCCAGGCAACCGGGGCTGCGGTGCACGAGCAGGCGCCCGTCTTTCGCGTGGCGCTGCGTCCAGCCGGCAAGCACGGCCTCGCGCGTCTGCGCCGCCTCTCCGCGGCCGAACGCGTGCAGGTAGTCGGCGAGCAGTTCCTCGGTTTGCACTTCGGTGGCGGGCTCGCTCACCAGGCACTTCGTGCAGCTGCGCCGAACCAGGCGCTGGGCGAGCACGGCGAGCAGCGAATCGGCAAAGTTGAACGGGTCCATGCCCATGTCGAGCAGGCGCGTCACCGTCTCCGCGGCGCTGTTCGTGTGCAGCGTCGACAGCACCAGGTGGCCGGTGAGCGACGCTTCGATCGCGACCTGAGCCGTCTCTTCATCGCGGATTTCGCCGACCATGATCACGTCCGGATCGGCGCGCAGGAACGCGCGCAGCGCTTTCGCGAAGGTCCACTCGATCTTCGGGTTGACCTGCACCTGGCGCAGGCCCGGCTGGGTGATTTCGATCGGGTCTTCGGCGGTCCAGATCTTGCGCTCGGGCACGTTGATGTGGCTCAGTGCCGAGTGCAGCGTCGTCGTCTTGCCCGAGCCGGTGGGGCCGACGCACAGCACCAGGCCGTAGGGCCGCTCGATCGCGTTGCGGAACTTCTCGAGGTTGTAGCTTGAGAGGCCGAGGTTGCCCAGCGGAATCGGCCGCGCCGAGGTGAGCAGGCGCATCACCACGTCTTCCAGGCCGTTGTTGGTGGGGATCGTCGCGACGCGCAATTCCAGGCGGTGCTGCGCCGAGAACTTGGAGAACGCGATCTTGCCGTCCTGGGGTTTGCGGCGCTCGCTGATGTCGAGATCGCACATGATCTTCAGGCGCGCGACCAGTGCGCTGCGGTAGTTCGGCGGCAACTCGAGGTAGGTGCGCAGCAGCCCGTCCTTGCGAAAGCGGATGCGGATCTTCTCGCGCCCGGGGTAGCTTTCGATGTGGATGTCGGAGACGCGTTCGTTGTGCGCTTCGACGATCATGTTGTTGATCAGGCGCACCAGCGAGTTGTCGGACTGCTCGATCGGCGCCTCGCTGTCGGCGGTGGTCCAGTCGATGCCTTCCTTTTCGAGGGATTCGACCAGCTTGCCCGTGTCGTCGAGCACCAGCTCGTCCGGCACTGACGGGTCTTCCCACTTGAAGACCTTGCCGGTGTCGGACCCCAGTTTCTCGTAGGCCGACACCAGCGTCTCCGACAGCGCCTGGCGCTGGGCCAGCACCGGAATCACCTTCAACTGCGTGATGAATTCGACTTCCTCGAGCGCCTCGCGGCGCCGCCCCGGCTCGTCAACCGCGACGATCAGCCGCGTGTCGCGCATCAACAGCGGCAGCACCCGAAGGCGCGATGCGACCGAGTAGCTGATCGTGCGCAGGGCCGCCGCCTCGAGCGCGAATTCAGTCACGTCGACGATCGGGTAGCCCATCTTGCGTGCCAACGCGACCTGCAAATCCTCGGTCGACACCACGCCCATGCGCACCAGCAGTTCGCCCAGCGGCACGCTGCGGTCGGCACTCTGCTGCTCGAGCGCGGCCTCGATATCGGCCTGGCTCACCATGCCCAGCGACAGCAACGCTTCGCCGATGCGCACCAGCGGCATGCGCGCCTGCTGCTCGACCGCTTCGAGCAATTGCTCGGCGCTGACGAGCTGCCGGCTCACCAGGATCTCGCCCAGGCGCCGGCTGCGCAATTCCTGCTGCGTGTTCAAGCCGTGATCGATCTGCAGCGGCGTCGCGGCGTGCTGCTCGACCAGCACCTCGCCGATGCGCGCGCCGGTCGTGAAGTGCGTGAACGCGGCGCGCGGCACGAACAGGCGCTGCACGCTGCCCTTGGCGTCGATCGGCGGGAACAGGAACAGGCCAAAGTCGCGTTCGACGACACCGATGCTCTGGCCCGTGAGTTCGCCACCCGCTGTCAGCGTGATGCGGTACGGCACGGGGTTGCGCTGCCCCAGCATGTCGGCGTGAGGCTCGGCGTACGGCAGCGCCAGCGGTTTGACCGGGGCGGTCAGCACGATCGAGCGAAAGTGTTCGAAGCGCAGCGGGAACGTGGTTCGCGCCGGCGGCATTTGCAGGTAGGCCAGGCCTTGATCGGGCACGAAGAAGGTCAGGCGCCCGGAGTTGCGCTTGTCGTTGATCCCGACGACTTCGCACGCCAGCGGGTCGATCTGTTCGGTCGGTTCGGGGTAGGTGGCGAAGGGCGGCGTCGGCCAGCGAAAACCGGTCTCCTTTGACTTTTCCACCGCATCCACCAGCAACGCCGGCATCGTCGCCATTTCCCACACGGTGTCTGTCGAGTCTTCTGCCATTCTTGACCTTGCTCGCGGGTTGCCGTCAGCCGCGACAGCAAATGCGGCTTGTCGCGGCGGCGATGCTAGCCCATTGCCGGCGCGGGGGAGGCCGGATCTCGACCCGAAACCTGACCCAATTCTCGGCAAAGGGTTTGGCGCATTCAGCGCGACACGCCCATCAGCACGTCGGGCAACCAGGTCACGAGGCGCGGAAACAGCGTGATGATGCCGATGCACACGACAAGGCAGCCGAAAAACGGCAGTGCCGCGCGCGCGATCGTGTTGCTGTCCTTGCCCGTCAGGTTCTGCAGTACGAACAGGTTGAAGCCCACCGGCGGTGTGACCTCGGCGATTTCCACCAGCAGCACGATGAAGATGCCGAACCAGATCAGGTCGAACCCGGCTTTTTGAATCATCGGCAGCACGATCGCGCTGGTGAGCACGATCATCGAGATACCGTCCAGGGCCGTGCCCAGGACCAGGTACACGACCACCAGCACGGAAATCAGCGCGTAAGGGCTCAGGTTCATCGCCGCCACCCATTCGGCGAGTTCACGCGGGATGCCGGTGAACGCCATCGTCTTGGCCAGGAACGCGGCGCCGGCGAGGATGAACATGATCATGCAGCTGACGCGCGTCGCGCTCATCAGGCCGTCCCAGAAATTGCGCGCGTTCAGCGAGCCGCCGGCCGCGGCGATGGCCAGCGACCCGAGCACGCCGTAGGCCGCGCATTCGGTCGCCGTGGCCCAGCCGGCGACGAGCACCCAGACGATGAACACGATGAGCAGGCCGCAGGGGATCAGGCTCGCCGAACGGCGCAGTTTTTCAGCGAGCGTGGTCGGCGCTTCGGGCGGCGGCACGCGGCCCGGGGTGCGCAGGCTCCACCAGGCGATGTAGCCCGAGAACAGCAGCATCAGCACGAAGCCTGGAATGAAACCGGCGAGGAAAATCCGGATCACGCTCGCGTCGGCCGCCACGGCGTAGACGACCATCGTGATCGATGGCGGGATCAGGATGCCCAGCGTGCCGGCGGTGGCCAGCGCACCCAGCGCAAGCTGTTCGTCGTAGCCGCGCCTTTTCAGCTCGGGCAGCGCGACCTTGGCGATCGTCGCGCAGGTCGCGGCCGACGAGCCCGACACTGAGCCGAAGATGCCGCAGCCCAGGATCGTCGTGTGCATCAGGCGTCCGGGAATGCGATTCAGCCACGGCGCCAGGCCTTCGAACATCTGCTCCGAAAGCCGCGTGCGAAACAGGATTTCGCCCATCCAGATGAACAGCGGCAACGCCGCCAGTTCCCAGCTCGCCGAACTCTCCCAGAACGCGCTGAACAGGTTTTTGCCCGGCATCGTCGTCGTGAAGAAGAACTGGCCGATCCAGCCGACGATGGCCAGCGACATCGCGATCCAAACGCCGCCGCTGAGCAGCAAGAGCAAGATGAGCAGCAACAGGCCGCCGACGGCGATCAAGCTCATCGCTGCGCCCTCACCTCAGTTGCACCGCTGCGCGCTGCACGATCCGCACACGAAGCGCCGATGCTGATTGGAATGACTGTCTTCGGCCCTTTGCTGACCTTTGAAGGTCGGCTGTTCGCCCATAGCTCGGCGCGGCGCGGCAGGCGCTACCCGCAGAGGGCTCATGCCGTGGCGCCTGCCGCGCCGCACGGACGCTGACACGCAGTAGCGAACCCTTGCGAACGGCAGAAAAGGGCCGTAAGCAGTCGGCGCATCGCACTCGCCCTGTCGCAACTCGAGGTGCACCCGTTTCACCTCAAATGTCCTCCGAAAAATCGCCGCGCGCGTGGCGCTCTTCGACCAGCCGCACATAGGTGGGCTTGGCGCCGCGCAGCACGATCACGAGTTCGTCGAGCACCGCCAGCAGAAACAGCGCCGCGCCGATGACGAAGCTCAACTGCGGAATCCACAGCGGCATCGGCACCAGGTTGGTGGCGATGTCGTTGAACTTCCAGCTCTCCCACGTGAAGCGCGCCGCCCAGAAGGCGAGGTAGCCGATGGCCGCCGCGGCGACGCCGAGCGATGCGGTTTCGAAGACGACACGCAGACGCGGCGACAGCCGGTCCAGCAGCAGTGTGACGCGCACGAAGTCGCCGTGCTTGAACGCGTGCGCCATGCCCAGAAACGCGGCGGCCGCGCACAGCCATGCCACATAGTCGTTCACCCAACCGACGCGCCATGCGGCGAAGCGGCCGATCGAGCCGGCGATCATCAGCACGAAGATCGCCAGAACCGACAGCGCGGCCAGACGCCCGGCGAAGTCGAACAGGGCGTCGAGGCAGCGGCGCACGAGGCAGGCGAAGCGGCGGCGTCTCGGGCGATGGGCTGTGCGGGCCTACAGCTTCCTGTACGCGTCGATCACCGCCTGGCCTTCGGGGCCGGCTTTCTCGAGCCACTCCTTGAGCATGGTCTCACCCACCTTCTTCATGTCGGCGGTGAGCGCGGCTGGCGGCGCGACGATGTTCATGCCGTTTTTCTTCAGCAGATCCTTGTACTCGTCGTTCTTCGCGCGCGACACGGCAAAGCCGCGCGCCTCGGCGTCGGCACCGGCCTTGAGCACGGCTTGTTTGGTGGCGGCGTCGAGTGCGTCGAACGCGGCCTTGTTGACGATCACGGCGTTCTTCGGCAACCAGGCCTGCGTGTCGTACCAGTACTTGATGTGCTCGTAGGTCTTGCTGTCGTAACCGGTCGATCCCGACGACATGTAGCTCTCCACGACGCCCGTGGCCATGGCCTGCTGCAGTTCCGCCGCCTGCACCGTGACCGGCTGCGCGCCGACGAGCTCGGCGATGCGCGCCGTGGCCGGGCTGTAAGCGCGCCACTTCACGCCTTTCAGGTCAGCCGCCGAGGCGATCGGCTTCTTCACGTAGATGCCTTGCGGCGGCCATGGCACGGCGAAGAGCAGCAACATCCCTTGCTCGGCGAATTTCTTCTCCATCGCCGGCTTCTGCGCCTTGTAGAGCTTGGCCGAGGCCTCGTAGCTGTCCGCCAGGAACGGCAAACCATCGGCGCCGAAGATCTGCCATTCGTTCTGGAAGTTGGCGAGCAGAATTTCGCCGATCTGCGCCTGGCCGCCTTGCACCGCGCGTTTGATTTCGGGCGCCTTGAACAGCGACGCGTTGGCGTGCACCGTGATCTTGAGTTTGCCGCCGGTCGCCTTGTCCACGTCGCTCGCAAACTGGGTCAGGTTCTCGGTGTGGAAATTGGTCGCCGCGTAGGCCGCCGGCAAGTCCCATTTGGTTTGTGCCTGAACGGCGCCGGCGGCGCCGGCCAGCGCCAGAGCGGCCAAGAAAATACGGGCAGAGGTGCGCATCGGTGCTCCTGAAGTCGAAAATGCAGTGCGAGCAGCATAGACGCAAGACGCATGCCGGCGTATCGGTTCTTGCCCGGGTGCGCCGGGCGGCGCCCGTAAGGAGCGGCCGGCGCCGGCCGACACAGACGGACTGCAAGTTAGGGAACAATACGCGATGGACCGTCGCACCCTGCATCGGCCACGATGGCCCCTCGATCGCCAACCCAAGCGGAGAAGCTCCATGAACCAACGTCTCGTCATTTCCTCAGCACTGGCCTCGGTCTTGGCGCTGGGCCTGGTGAGCCAGGCCGCCGCTCAGTCCAAGCCCAAGGAAAAGTGCTACGGCATCGCCAAGGCCGGGCAGAACGACTGCGCCAATCTGGCCGGCACGCACACCTGCGCCGGCCAGGCCAAGGCCGACAAAGACCCCGGCGAGTGGAAGTACGTCGCCGGAGGCACCTGCAAGCAGCTCGGCGGCATGACCGCCGAAGAAGCCAAGGTCGCGTCGAAGAAGTAGCCGCTGCACGTCGCCAATGCCGGGTGCGATGCGCCGTGATGCCGGCGTCGGGCTGGGCCTGCGCCAGCCGCACTACGAGGCTGCGCTGGAGCGGCGCGCTGACCTGGCCTTCGTCGAAGTCCACTCCGAGAATTTTTTCGCCGCCGGCGGCGCCACGCGCGCCGTGCTGCGCCGCGCGCGCGAGTTGTACGACGTGAGCCTGCACGGCGTGGGCCTCGGTCTGGGCTCGGCGGCGGGGGTCGACGGCTGGCACCTGGACCGGCTCGCTGCACTGGTGCACGACATCGAGCCGGTGCGGATTTCGGACCATGCGTGTTTCGCGCGCGCGCCGCGAATTTCCGGTGGCGCGGTGCTGCACGCGAACGATCTGCTGCCGGTCGCTTTCACGCCGGCGGCGCTCGACATCATGGTGCGCAACGTCGGTACCGTGCAGGAGCGGCTGCGCCGGCCGATCCTCGTGGAAAACCTGTCGGCCTACGTCGCCTTCGACGACGATGTCATGAGCGAAGCGCAATTCCTGTCGGCGCTGTGCACGCGCAGCGGCTGCGGCCTGCTGCTCGACGTGAACAACCTGATGGTGAATGCGTTGAATGCGGATGAGCCAGACCCGCTCGCGCAGTGCTGCGCGGCAATCGACTCGCTGGCACCGGGCCTGGCCGGCGAAATCCACCTCGCGGGTTACGCGCAGGCCGATGACTGGGTGATCGACGACCACGGCAGCCGGGTTCGCCCCGCCGTGTGGGACGCCTACCGCCACGCGCTGCGGCGCTTTGGCGCGGTGCCGACGCTGATCGAATGGGACACCGACGTTCCGGCGTTCGAGGTGCTGCTGCAAGAAGCCGACCTGGCGGCGCGCTGCGTGCGGCAGGTGGCAAGGCAGGCGCAGGTGATGCCGCTGCCGGCGCAGCGGATCGCATGAAGGGCGCCATGGGCGAATGACCATGCTCCGGTCGCGCCGACCCCCGCCGACAGGGAGGCGGCTCGACAGCAACGACTGATGGCCGAGATAGCCGACTCGCAGGCTGATGCTGCTGGCGGCGCGGGACGCTGCCGCAATCGCTGGACCGCACTCACGTGCAAGCTCGGGCCTGCGCATCTACCGCGCCAACGCACACGCAGTAGGCGAGCGTGCGCTGGTTACCGCGTTCCCGACCCTGCAGGCCTTGCTCGGTGCCCGAGATTTCGGACAGATGGCGCGCGAGTACTGGCGCGACGATCCGCCGCTTCGCGGTGACATGGCGCAGTGGGGCGCAGGATTGCCGCAGTGGCTGCGCGGTCACGCCGCGCTGTCGGCCTGGCCCTATCTGGGTGACTGCGCCGGACTCGACTGGCTGCGCCACGAGTGCGAACGTGCCGACGACGCCATCTTCGACGCCGAGTCGCTGGCTCTGCTGGAAGCGCACGAGCCGCGGGACGTCATGCTGCTGTTGATGCCCGGCACGGCGGTGCTGGAGTCGCGCTGGCCGGTCGCCACCCTGTTCGCTGCGCATCAGACGGGCGGCGCCGACCTCGCGACGGCGCGCGAGGCGATCGCGGCGCAGCGCGGCGAATGCGTGGTGGTGGCGCGCGAGGGCTGGCGGGCGTTGGTTCACCCTGTCGAACCGATGACTTGCGCCTGGGTCCGCCGCATACTCGGCGGTGCGTCGCTCGCCGATGCGCTGGACTCGGCAGCGCCCGGTTTCGACTTCACAGCGTGGCTCACGCGTGCGCTGGGCGAAGGCTGGCTGCAACGGGTGTGCCTGCGGCCAGGGTGATTCTCCGCGGCGCACCGGTGTGCACCGCTACACTCGCCGCGGATTCAACCCGGGGGAAGACGGTGCTCAGATCGACGACAAGATTCTTCGCTGCAGCGGCAGCGCTCGCGGTGCTCGTGGTTGCCGCCGGGTGCTCAGGCATGGCCGCGCAAAACCCCGGCGGTGCGCTCAAGCCCGTGAATGCGGTGCCCGACGGTGACGATGCCAGCGTGATGCTCAAGGGCCACGACGTCGTCGCCTACTTCACCGACGCCAAACACATGCTCGGCCGGCCCGACGTGAAGTCGGTGTACGAAGGCGTGACGTTCCGCTTCGCGAGCGCGGCGCACAAGGCGTCGTTCGACGCCGAACCGGCCAAATACCTGCCGCAGTACGGCGGCTATTGCGCGAACGGCATGGCCTACGGCATCCCATGGGGCGGCGACGCCGACACCTGGTTGCTGCACGGCGGCAGGCTCTTCATCTTCGGCGGCGAAGGCCTCGCGCCGTGCCTTCCTGATGGACCGCGAGCTCAATACGCAGCGTGCCGATCGCTACTGGGCCGAAGAGGTGAAGGGCTCGAACAGTTTCATCCAGCGCGGCAAGCGTTTGGTGTTTCGCGTGCCGCACTACAAGAGCGGCGCGGAGCTCGAGACCGAATACCAGCAGCGCAAGGCGGCCGGCACGCTCAAGCCCTGACTCTCGGTGCGATCGAGGCGCCGGTAAGGTCGGTGGCTGCTGCCCGACTGAAGCTGCAACAACCACAGGGGTCGCAATGTCGCGCAGCAAGTCGATCGTGATTTTGGCGGTGATCGCGCTGGTCGCGGCGTACTTCGCTTTCGACTTGGGGCAGTACCTCAGCCTCGACTATTTCAAGCAGCGCCAGGCCGATTTCGCCGCGCTCTATGCGCAGCAGCCGCTGCTCGTGATCGGCGCCTACGCGCTGCTCTACGTGATCGTGTTCGCGCTCGCGCTGCCGGTGGGTGCGGTGATGACGCTCGCCGGTGGCGCGCTGTTCGGCGTGTGGGTCGGTGCGGTCGTCGTGTCGTTCGCGTCGAGCATCGGTGCCGCGCTGGCGTTCCTCGCGTCGCGCTACGTGCTGGCCGACAGCGTGCGCGCGCGCTTCGGTGCGCGCCTGGCCGAAGTGGACAAGGGCATCGTCAAGGACGGCGCGTTCTACCTGTTCACGCTGCGCCTGATCCCGGCCATTCCGCCGGCCGCGATCAACCTGCTGTTCGGCCTGACGAAGATGCGGACCTGGACCTTCTACTGGGTCAGCCAACTCGGCATGCTCGCCGGGACGATCGTCTACGTGAACGCCGGCACGCAACTCGGCAAGCTGGAGTCGCTGAAGGGCATTCTGTCGCCGGGCTTGATCGGCTCGTTCGTGCTGTTGGGGTTGTTTCCGCTGATCGCGAAGAAGATCGTCGACGTGGTCCAGGGCCGCAAGGTCTACGCGCGTTGGGCGTCGCAAAAGCCGAAGCGCTTCGACCGCAACCTGGTCGTGATCGGCGCCGGCGCCGCCGGGCTGGTGACGAGCTACATCGCCGCGGCGGTGAAGGCCAAGGTGACGCTGGTCGAAACGCACAAGATGGGCGGCGACTGCCTGAATTACGGCTGCGTGCCGAGCAAGGCGCTGATCAAGTCGGCCACGCTCGTGCACCAGATGCAGCACAGCGAGCGCTACGGCATCGCGCGTGCCGATGCGTCGTTCAGCTTCGCCGATGTGATGGAGCGCGTGGCGCGTGTCGTGCGCGAAGTCGAGCCGCACGATTCCGCGCAGCGCTACACCGACCTGGGTGTCGACGTGGTGCAGGGCTACGCCAAGCTGCTGAACCCGTGGACGGTGCAGATCGATCTCGGCGGCGGAAAGATGCAGACGCTGACGACGAAGAACATCGTCATCGCCACCGGCGCGATGCCGTTCGTTCCGCCGCTGCCGGGCCTCAACGACGTGGGCTACCTGACGAGCGATACGCTGTGGAGCCTGCGCGAGTTGCCGAAGCGCCTGGTCGTGCTGGGCGGCGGGCCGATCGGCTGCGAACTCGCGCAGAGTTTTGCGCGCCTGGGGTCCCAGGTCACGCAGGTCGAGATGCTGCCGCGCATCATGATCCGCGAAGACGAAGAGGTCTCGAAAGCAGCGCGCGAAGCGCTCGAGGCCGACGGCGTTCAGGTGCTGACCGGGCACAAGGCGCTGAAGTGCGAGATTGAGGGCGGGCGCAAGTTCATCGTCGTCGAAGCGGCGGGTCAGATGCCGGCGCATCGAGTTCGACGTGTTGTTGTGCGCGGTGGGCCGGGTCGCGCGCCTGAAGGGCTATGGGCTCGAGGACCTGGGCATTCCCACCGCGCGAACCATCGAGACCAATGAATACCTGGAGACGATCTACCCGAACATCTTCGCCGCCGGCGACGTGGCGGGCCCCTACCAGTTCACCCACACGGCGGCGCACCAGGCCTGGTACGCGGCGGTGAACGCGCTGTTCGGAACGTTCAAGAAGTTCAAGGCGGACTATTCCGTGATCCCCTGGGCGACGTTCATCGACCCCGAGGTCGCTCGTGTCGGCCTGAACGAACAGGAGGCGAAGGAGAAGGGCATCGCGTACGAGGTCACGCGTTACGGCATCGACGACCTGGACCGCGCAATCGCCGACAGCGCCGCGCACGGTTTCGTCAAGGTGCTCACCGTGCCCGGCAAAGACAAGATCCTGGGCGTCACGATCGTCGGCGTGCACGCCGGCGATCTGCTCGCCGAGTACGTGCTGGCCATGAAACACGGCCTGGGGCTGAACAAGATTCTCGGAACCATTCACACCTACCCGACGCTCGCCGAGGCCAACAAGTACGCCGCCGGCGAGTGGAAGAGGAACCACCAGCCGCACAAGGTGCTCGAATGGTTGCGGCGCTTTCACGCTTGGCGCCTCGCGTGACTTGGCTTGACTGGGCCGCGACTCCGAATCCGCACTTGCCCGATCGACAATCCACCATGAACCTTTTCAAACGCCTGATCGCCGCCGCCGCCATGCTGCTCAGCCTCGCCGCGCAGGCGCAACCCGACGCGTCTTACGCCACTTGGGACAGCCTGCTGAAGAAACACGTCCGCTGGTTGACCGACAACAAACAAAGCCGCGTCGACTACGCCGGTTTCAAGGCGGACCGCGCCGAGCTGAAGAAGGTGCTCGACGCCTTCTCGGCGGTGAGCCGAAGCGAGTTCGACGCGTGGCCAAAGCCGCAGCAGATGGCGTTCCTGATCAACGCCTACAACGCCTTCACCGTCGAGCTGATCCTCGGCAAATACCCAGACCTGAAATCGATCAAGGACCTGGGCAGCTTCATCAGCTCACCCTGGAAAAAGAAGTTCTTCAAGCTGCTCGGCGAAGAGCGCACGCTCGACTGGATCGAGCACGAACAACTGCGCCCGAACTACGCCGACCCGCGGGTCCACGCCGCGGTGAACTGCGCGTCGATCGGCTGCCCGGCGCTGCGCGACGAAGTCTTCACCGCCCCCAAGCTCGATGCACAGCTCGACGACGGCATGCAGCGCTTCATGTCCGACCGCACGCGCAACCGGGTCAAGGGCGGCACGCTCGAGGTCAGCTCGATCTTCAAGTGGTTCCGCGAAGACTGGGAGAAGGGCCATCGCGGCTTCAACAAGATCGAAGACCTGTTCGCGAAGTACGCTGCTCAACTGACCGACGATCCCGCGGAACAGGCGCGCCTGAAAGCGAAATCGATGGCCGTGAACCACCTCGATTACGATTGGTCGTTGAACGCCGCCGGGCGTTGACCTCCCGAATCGAGAATTGCACTCACTCCACTTCCTGCTCGCGGTGCTGGCCGGCACCGCATGTCTCGGCCCCGCGCGGGCGCAGGCGCCCTTGCTCACGCCGTTCCTGGCAGACTCGGCGCAGCCCCCGTCGCCATGGCATGTGCTGGGCCTGCCGCGCCAGACCAAACCGCTGACGCGATTTTCCGTCGTCGACGTCGACGGCTTTCGCGCGCTGCGTGTCGAGGCCGAGGAGTCGTACGGCAACCTGGTGCACCTGCTGTCCGGGGTGAAGCCGGGCCTGAAACTGGCGTGGCGCTGGCGTGTCGACAAGTTGGTCGACGGCGCGAACCTGCACAAGAAGGCGGGCGACGACGTCGCGCTCAAGGTCTGCGCGTTCTTCGACGAACCTTTGGAAAGCGTGCCCTTCATCGAGCGCCAGGTGTTGCGGCTGGCGCGCTCGCAGGCAGGGCCAACCTTTGCCATCGGCGACGGTGTGTTATGTGTGGGACGTCGACCTGCCGCGCGGAACCCTGCTCCCCAGTGCGTTCACCAAGCGGCTGCGCTACATCGTGCTGCAAAGCGGGCCTCAGCATCTGCGCCAATGGGTCGACGAGCGGCGCGACATCGGCGCCGATTTCATGAACCTGTTCGGCGCCGAGGTCAGCGCCTTGCCGCCGCTGATCGGCATCGGCGTCGGCGCGGACGCCGACAACACGCACAGCCGCAGTCTGGGGTTCGTGACCGACCTGGCGCTGCAGCCCTGATGCGCGCGACTTGCATGTCGACCCCCGGTCGCGGAGTACCGCGTCCGCCCCAAGGGCCACAGAGGGGCCCCTTCGTGGCCCTTGGGGCGAGCAACTGTCTTCGGAACGGCCGCGCGACAGTTGCTCTCCTCGATTGCGAGGTCGCTGCATGAAGCACCTCTTGCTGCTCGGCGGCGGGCACGCCCATGTACAAGTGCTTCAAGACATGGCGACGGAGCCACCGGCCGGCGTGAAGATCACGCTGGTGAGCCCGTTCGCGCGGCAGTTGTATTCCGGAATGATCCCCGGCTTCGTGGCTGGCCACTACCGAGCGGACGATTGCGCGATCCCGCTCGCGCCGCTGGCCGAGCGCGCGAAGGCGCAATTTATCGAGAACTCGGCCGCGCGCCTTGACGCAGGTGCGCGCCAGGTCACGCTGGCCGATGGCCAGATTCTGAGCTACGACGCGTTGAGCATCGACACAGGCGCGGTGATGGACCGCGACGCGATCCCCGGCGCGCGCGAGCACGGCTTGTTCGTGCGGCCGATCGAACACTTCGCGCGCATGTGGGAGGCGCTGCTCGGGTTGGCCGAGCAACGCGGCTTGAGCATCGCGGTGATCGGCGCGGGCGCCGCCGGCGTGGAGCTGGCGATGGCCATTCAGCATCGGCTCGCCGACCGCGCGCGCGTCAGTCTGGTCACGGGTGGCCCGCCGCCGCTGGCCGAGTATCCGGCGGCGGTGCGGGTGCGCGCCAAGGCCGCGCTGCGGCGCCTGAACGTCACCGTGCTCGAAGACGCGTGCACGTCGATCACGCAGCAGCATGTGCTGCTCGGCAGCGGCACGCGGCTGCAATGCGACGCACCGGTGCTGGCGATCGGCGCGAGCGCGCCGCGGTGGCTGGTGGACAGCGGCCTGGCGCTCGACGCGCGCGGTTTCATCGCCACCTCGGCGACGTTGCAGAGCACCTCGCACGCGGAAGTATTTGCCGCCGGCGACGTGGCCTCCAACCTGGCGTTGCAGCGGCCCAAGAGCGGCGTGTTCGCGGTGCGCGCCGGGCCGGCGCTGGCGCTGAACCTGCGCCGATTCCTGGGCGGCGGCATGCTCGAGGAACATCTGCCGAAGCCGCGCTCGCTGAACCTGCTCGCCTGCGGCCGGCGCTGCGCAATCGTGTCCTGGGGCAACTGGTCGGCGCAGGGTTGGTGGGCCTGGGTCTGGAAAGACCGGATCGACCGGAAGTTCGTCGCGAAGTACCGTTGAACGCGGCGTTGGCCCGGCGCTTGCCTGAACGCGTCAGTCGCGCGGCTTGAAGTCGATTTCGATCACCGGGGGAACGCGCCCGTCCACGTCGCGCGGCAGGACTTCCGTCTTGTCGATCGCGCGCAGCACCGCGTCGTCCCAGGCCTTGCTGCCGCTGCTCTTCAGCAGCTTGCGCGCGACGATGGTTCCGTCGGGCGCGAGCCGGACTTCGACGGTGGCGACCGGGTCGCCGTTGATTGTCTCCGTCAGCACGATGTTGGGTTTGATGCGGGCCTTGATGCGCCCGGCGTAACCCGCCGAGGGCCCGGCACTTTGCGCCGCGGTTCCCGGCGTGGTGCCGGCCGCGGTGGCGCCGGCCTGGCCGAGCATTCGCTTGATGTTCGCCTGGCGCTGGGCTTCCACGGCTTCGGCCTCTTTCTCGACGCGTTCCTTCTCGGCCTGTTCCTGCTTCTTGCGCTCGGCCGCGGCGCGCTCCTGCTCGCGCTTGGCGGCTTCGCGTTTGGCTTCTTCGCGCTTGGCTTCCTCTCGTTTCGCAGCTTCGCGCTTCATTTCGGCCTCTCGCCGCGCCTTCTCAATCGCGATCTGCGCGTCGGGAACGACCTCCGGAACCGGCACCGGCTTCGGCGCGGGCGGCGGCGGGAGCGGTTTGCTCTCCACCACCGGCGGCGGCGGTGGCGGGGGAGGCAGCGCGGCGACTTGCGGAACCGCTGCCCAGAGTTCGGCTTCCACCGAGTCGGGCGTGCTCGATCGCCAGGACACGCTGAACGCGAGTGCGACGACGAGCAAGGCATGCGCGAACAGCGCCAGCACCATGCCCACGCCCATGCCGGCCGGGCGCTGCGGCAGGAAGGCGTCGCGGGGCAGGGCAGCAGCAGTCACGCTCAGCTCGGATTCTGTTTGACCGACAAGCCGACACGCTGGATGCCAGCGCGCTGCAAGATGTCCATCACTTTCACGACGGCTTCGTATTTCACCGCGCGGTCGGCTGAGATCACGACGGGTGTCGCGGCGTTGCCCGCCTGCGCGGTGCGGACCCGAGCCGCGAGGTTTTGCAGGTTCACGGCTGCCGGGTCCTTGCCGTCGATGCGCAGGCGCAGCGTCTCGTCGCTTCCCACAGTGAGCTCGACCACGTGCTCCGGGCGCTGCTTGCTCTTGCCCACGCTGGGCAGGTCGACGACGCCGGTGGTGATGAGCGGCGCCGTCACCATGAAGATGATGAGCAGCACCAGCATCACGTCGATGAAGGGCACCATGTTGATCTCGCTGATGGTGCGGCGCCTTGCACCGCCGCGCTGGCTGACGGCGGGCATGGTCAGAGCCTCACTTCGACGCCGCCGCGGGAACGCCCGCGTTGCGCTGCAGGATGTTGGAGAACTCTTCGATGAACGACTCGAGCTGGATCGCGATGCGGTCGATGTCGCGCGCGAAGCGGTTGTACGCGATCACCGCGGGAATCGCCGCGAACAGGCCGATCGCGGTGGCGACCAGCGCCTCGGCGATGCCGGGCGCGACGGTGGCGAGCGTCACCTGCTGCATGTTCGACAGGCCGACGAACGCGTGCATGATGCCCCACACCGTGCCGAACAGGCCGACATAGGGCGACACCGAGCCGACCGAGGCGAGGAACGACAGGTTCGACTCGATCGTGTCGAGCTCGCGCTGAAAGCTCGCGCGCATCGCGCGGCGCGAACCGTCGAGCAACGCGCCGGTGTCGGCGACGCGGCGTTCGCGCAGCTTCAGGAATTCGCGCATGCCGGTGGCGAAGATGCGCTCCATCGGCGCGCCCTCCTTGCGCTTGCCGGCTTCGCTGAACAGCTCGTTGAGGTTCTTGCCGGCCCAGAATTCGCGCTCGAACTCTTCATTCGCCGAGCGCACCTTGCGCAGCCCGAAGAGCTTGCCGAAGATCACGGTCCAGCTCGCCAGCGAGGCGAGCATCAGCCCGGCCATGACGAGTTGCACGACCAGGCTGGCGTGCATCACGAGAGTAAGAATCGACAGGTTCTGGTCCATGCAGTGTGCTTTGCGGGGGTGTGGCGGGCAGTGGTGACGGCTCGGGGAGATGTACTCAGACCACTGGGGCGTTGCGGGCCGCCATTCTGCACCGGGGCTCGATTGTGATCGAGGTGCGCCGCGTATCCGGTTGAACCGGCCTCGTGGCGCGATCGCGCGCGCCTGCGGCGCGCAGCGCCCGGGGCTTCACGGCCGCACGCGTTTGTAGACCTCGCCCCAGCTCGGGTGGCCCGCTTCGGATTTGCTGAGCGTGAAGGCCGGGTCGGCCAGGCGCGCGGCGCGAAACTGGGCCTCGCATTCCACCGTTCGGTTGCTCGTGCAGTAAATGAACGCCAGGTGCTTGTGCGCCGCGGCGCGGTCCCTCGACGATGCAAGCCGCAAGTTCAGGGCCTCGAGAAGCTGCTTCTGCGCTTCCGCGTACTGCGCGTCGTCGTAGGCGCGCAGGCCCGCGAGCAGCGCCCTTTCGGCGGGCCTGGCCACCAGGTCGACGAGCGCGGTGGGCGCCGGTGCGGTTTGCGCACACGCTGCCAGCAGGGCGGCTGCGAACAGCGCAAGCGCCGCCGGGGCGGCACCGAATGTCCCGAGCCGATTCATGAACCGAACTTGTGCTTGATGGCCAAGGTATGTCCGGGCGTCACCGTCACCGTCGTGTGGAACGGCGGGAAATCGGCGTTGCGGATCGTGATCTGGTGTTTGCCTTCGTCCAAGCTCAGCTCGGTCAGCGGCGGTGCGGTGCCGGCCGGACGGCCGTCCACTTCAACCTGACCCCAGGGGCTCACGGCCAGGCGCACGATGCCGGGCGCCTTCACCGCCGCGACGGTCTTGGCGGCCTCGGTTCCCTGGGACTTGGCGTCGCGCGGTTCGCGCTGTCGGGTCTTGTCGGCAGCGACGGGCTTGGCAGCGGGCGCCTTGGACTTTGCTTGGTTTTCCTTGCGCGCGTCTGCCTTGGCGGGCGGCGGGGTGCGAGCGGCATCACGGGCGGCCGCGGAGGGTGAGGCCAGTGAAGAGCTTGGCAATGCGGCCGCAGGTTCGGGCGCAACCGGCTCAGCGGCCTGCGGCGCCGCGGCTGCCACTGTGGCCCCGGCCCCCGTGCCGAGCGGCGCTGGCGCCGCGGCAGCCGGTGGGTCGACCGGGCGCGCACTGAGCACCGGCGCGGGTTCGCGCGCTGACTTGTCCATGACCTTGGCCATGTACAGCGCGGCCAGGCCCAGCACCACGGCCGCGGCGGCGCTGCCCGCCCAGGCCAGCCAGGCGGGGCGCCGTGCGGGCGCGGGAGCCTCGGGTTCGGCGCCGCCGTCGTTGTCGTCGAGCCAATGGCGCAGTTCGCGCGAGAACGTGCGCGCCGAGCGGTAGCGCTGCTCCGGGTCTTTCACCATCGCGCGCGCCGCGATCTGCGCCAGTGCGTGCGGTACGCGCCGGTCCACTTCGTCGGCCAACGGCGGCTCGTGTTCGATCACCGATTGCGAGATTTCGGCCAGCGTCGTGCCGCGAAAGGGTTTCTGGTCGGTGAGCAGCTCGTACAGAACGACGCCGAGCGAAAACACGTCGGCGCGGCGGTCCACGGTCTGGTGGCGCGCTTGTTCGGGCGCCATGTAGTAGGGCGAGCCGGCGGCGATTTCCCCGGCGCCTTCGTGGCGGTGCGCAACGCGCGCGATGCCGAAGTCGAGCATGCGCGGCTGGGTGCGGCCGACCATGAAGATGTTGGCCGGCTTCACGTCGCGGTGCACGACGCCCTTGCTGTGCGCGTAGGCCAGCGCGTCGGCAACGCGGCGCACGATCAGCGCCGCCTGTTCGGGCGTGGGTCGCCAGCCTTCCTGGCGCAATTGGCGCAAATCGCGGCCCTTCAGCAGCTCCATCGCGATGTAGGCGCTGTTGTCGCTGGTGCCCGCGTCGAACACGGTGACGATGTGCGGGTGGCTCAGGCCCGCGGCGGCGCGCGCCTCGTTCAGGAACAGCGCGTTGAACGATTCGCGCTCCTCGGCCGAGAGTTCGAGGTTCAGCGTCTTGATCGCGATCAGCCGCGACAGCAGCGGGTCGTGCGCCGCATAGACGGTGCCCAGGCCCCCTTCACCGATGCGGTACTTCAGCGCATAGCGGCCGATGTGCCCGATGGTGGGCATCTGCTCTTCCGACTGCGCATCCGGATTGGTGGCGAACGCGGCCGCCGGACCCTTGGGCAAGCCGATGCCCGAGTCGGCCCACAACTCGATGTTGGAGTCGACCGCGGTTTGCTTGGGGTCCGGTTCGGGCGGGTAGGCGGCTGGAACGGTGGGGGCGCCGAAATCAATCACCGCGCAACTTTAGTCGACCTCGCCTTGGGCACCGTGCGCAAAATCACACACTTTGTGCCATACGTAACGATGACGAACAAATCGGACGTCGCCGTGATCCGCTTGTTTCGGGCCGGCCGCGGCGGCCCAACGCCGCGGTGCATGTGGCTTGCGGTTCAAGCGCCTTGGGCAAGCGCCGCTTCGAGCCGGGCCACGGCGCCGCGCAGCTGCGCCATCGAACTGGCGAACGACAGGCGCACGAAACGCTGCGCGGCGTGCGGCCCGAAGTCGCGGCCCGGGGTCAGCGCGACATGGGCGCGGCGCATGACGTCGAACACGAAGTCCCAGCTGCTGGCGCTGTAGCGCGAGCAGTCGGCCCAGGCGTAGAACGCGCCGTCCGGGACCACGGGCACGTGCAGGCCCAGGCCTTGCAGCGCCGGCACGATGTAGTCGCGGCGCTCGCGGAACTGGTCGCGGCGCCGTTCGTACTCGGCGATCGATTCCGGCTCGAAGCACGCCAACGCGGCGCGCTGCGCGAGGGTCGAGGCGCAGATGTAGAGGTTTTGCGCGAGCCGCTCGATCTGCGGCACGAGGGCCGGCGGAACCACCATCCAGCCCAGGCGCCAGCCGGTCATGCTGAAGTACTTGGAGAAGCTGTTGATCGAGATCACGTCGTCACCGAAGGCGAGTGCGCTGCCGCCGAAACGCGCGTCGTAGCTCAGGCCGAGGTAGATTTCATCGACGATCGTGAAGCCGCCGCGCTCGCGCACGGCCTCGACGATGCCGCGCATCTCGAGTCGGGTCGATCGACGTGCCGGTGGGGTTGCTCGGGCGAGGCGAGCAGCACGCCGCGGGTGCGCGGGCTCCAGGCCTGCTCGATCGCGGCGCGGCTGAGCTGAAAGCGCTGCTCAGCTGTCGTGGGCAACAGCACCGCGGTGCCGTCCGCGGCGGCGACGAAGTGCCGGTTGCACGGGTAGCTCGGGTCGGGCATCAGGACTTGATCGCCCTGTTCGATCAGCGCCAGGCAGGCCAATTGCAAGGCCGCCGACGCACCCGCGGTGACGACGATGCGCGCCGGATCGACATCCACGCCGAAGCGCGTGCCGTACCAGCGCGCGATGCGCTCGCGCAGCTCGGGCAGGCCGGTGGCGTCGGTGTACTGGGTGCGGCCGTCGCGCAGCGCTGCTTCAGCGGCGCGTTGCACCGCGGGCGGTGCGGTGAAGTCGGGTTCGCCGATGTTCAGAAAGATCATCGGCGAGTCCGCGCACGCCGGGCTGCGCGCCAGCTCGGCCGCGGCCTTGGCGCACTCCATCACGTAGAACGGCTCGATGTGAGCCATGCGCGAAGCGAGCTTCACGCGGCGCACCCGCCCGGAGCGCGATCGATCGCACGGCCTACCCCCGCTGCGCGCTCAGCGCGCACGGCCACGCGCTGCCTGCACTTCGTGCGGCCGCAACTGCGCGGCGGCCTTGTCGAGAACGCCGTTCACGTACTTGTGGCCGTCGGTGCCGCCGAAGCCCTTCGCGAGCTCGACCGCCTCGTTGATCGCGACCTTGTAGGGAACGTCCAGGCAGTGCTGCAATTCGTAGGCGCCGATCATCAGCAGCGCGTGCTCCACCGGCGACAGGCGCGTCGCGACCCGGTCCAGGTGCTGGGCGAGCATCGCGTCGATGTCGGCCGCCTGCGCGATGCAGCCGCGCAACAGCACTTCGAAGTGCGCGACATCGCATTTGGAGAAACCGTCTTGTTCGCGCATGTGGGCCTCGATGTCGCCGACCGCGGTTCCGGCGACGAGCCATTCGTACAGGCCTTGCATCGCGCTTTCGCGCGAGCGGCGCCGCGCCGATTTCGGCGCGATGCGCTTGCGCGGCGCCGCGGTACCGGCGGCATCGCCGGCGACAGCGGAGGTACCAGCCGTGCCGGCAGGCCCCGTGGGGTTTCGGGAGCAGCGTCGGCCATCAGCTCAGGTCTTCGATCAGGTTCGCCATCTCGACCGCGACGCGCGCCGCGTCGCGCCCCTTTTCCTCGGCACGCGCCCAGGCCTGCGCTTCGTTCTCGACAGTGAGGATGGCATTGGCGATCGGAATGTCCTGGTCCAGCGACACGCGCATCACGCCCGCGCCGCTCTGGTCGGCGACGAGTTCGAAGTGATAGGTCTCGCCGCGGATCACGCAGCCGATCGCGATCAGCGCGTCGAAGTCGTCGGTCTGCGCCAGTGCCGCGAGCGCGATCGGCAGTTCGAGCGCACCAGGCACCGTGATGTGCCGCACATGCCGGTCTTCCACGCCGGCGGCGCGCAACTCTTCGCGGCACGCCTGCGTCAGGCGATCGGTGATGGAGCGGTTGAAGCGCGCTTGCGCGATGCCGATGCGCAAGTCCTGCCCGTTCAATTCAATGTCGCTGGTTTTGTCGGCGGCTTGCATGGTCGATGGGTTGGCGTTGTCGCAGGGGTGGTCGGGCACCGAGGCGCTCAAGCTTCGGTGGCATTGGCGGCAATGAAGCCGGTGACTTCGAGCCCATAGCCCGCCATGCTGGGCATGCGCCGCGGGCTGCCGAGCAGCTTCATCTTGCCGATGCCGAGCTCGCGCAGGATCTGCGCGCCGATGCCGTAGGTGCGCAGGTCGATCTGCGCGCGGCTCTTCGCGGCGCTGTCAGCGTCGGTCGGGTGCGGCTCGAGCAGGCTGGCGTCGGCCATGCCTTCGAGAAGTGCAATTGAGCAGCACCGCCGCGCCGCGTTCGCTCGCGCGCAGGCGCGCGAGCGCCTTGAACAAGGGCCAGGAATGGCCGCGCGGCTCAAGGTCGAGCAGATCCATCACGCCCAGGGGTTCGTGCACGCGCACCAGCACTTCCTCGTCGCGCGACCAGCGCCCATGCGTGAGCGCGAGGTGCGCGCCGCCGCTGCGGTCGCGGAACTCGGTGCAGGAAAACTCGCCTTGCGGCGTGTGCAGGCTGCGCTGCGCGATGCGTGCGATCAGCGACTCGTTGCGGCTGCGGTGCTCGATCAGGCTCGCGATCGTGCCGACCTTGAGCGCATGCTGTTCGGCGAAACGCAGCAGGTCGGGCAGGCGCGCCATCGTGCCGTCGTCGTTCATGATTTCGCAAATCACCGCGGCCGGCGTCAAGCCGGCCATCGCGGCGAGGTCGCAGCCGGCTTCGGTGTGGCCGGCGCGCATCAACACGCCGCCGTCTTGCGCCTGCAGCGGGAAGATGTGGCCGGGCTGCACCAGATCGCGCGGCTGCGCGTCGCGCGCCACCGCGGCCTGCACGGTGCGCGCGCGGTCCGCGGCCGAGATGCCGGTCGTCACGCCCTCGGCGGCCTCGATCGACACGGTGAACGCGGTGCCGTGGCGCGTGCCGTTGCGCGGCGTCATCGGGTTCAGGCGCAGCCGTTCGCAGCGCTCGCGCGTCAGCGTCAGGCAGATCAGGCCGCGCCCGAAGCGCGCCATGAAGTTGATCGATTGCGCGCTCACATGGTCGGCGGCGAGCACCAGGTCGCCCTCGTTCTCGCGGTCTTCCTCGTCGACGAGGATCACCATGCGGCCCTCGCTGAGTTCGTTGACGAGTTCCGGGACCGAGCAGATGGGCATGCGCCGAATTGTAGGTGGCGCACGCGCGGCGGCGCGAATCAAGCGCGCGCCGGTGCGCTGCTCAACATGCGCTCGACGTAGCGCGCGATCAGGTCGATTTCCAGATTCACGGACTGGCCCACCTGCAAGCTGCCGAGCGTCGTGACGCTGAGCGTGTGCGGAATCAGGTTGATCTCGAATTCGCAGCCCTGCGGCTGGTCTTCGACGCGGTTCACGGTGAGGCTCACGCCGTTCACCGTGATCGAACCCTTCACGGCGAGAAAGCGCGCCAAGGCCGCGCTGGCCCTGACGCGCAGCGTGCGCGACTCGCCGGTCGCGGCGAACGCCGTCACCGTGCCGATGCCGTCGACATGGCCGCTGACCAGGTGGCCGCCGAGCCTGTCGTTCGCGCGCAGCGCCTTTTCCAGGTTCACCGGGCCGGGGTTGGCCAGGCCGACGGTTTTGTCCAGGCTCTCGGCGGAAACGTCGACGTGAAACCGGCGCCGGCCGGCGTCGAGTTGCGTGACCGTCATGCACGCGCCGTTGATCGCGATGCTGTCGCCCAGCGCCACGTCGTCGAGCAGGCCCGTCGGCGCTTCGATTTCCGCGCGCAGGCCGTGCGATGGCTGACTGCCGAGCGGGCGGGTCTGCACGATGCGGCCGACGCCGCCGACGATGCCGGTGAACATCGCTTCACTTTAGCAGGCCAGTCGTGGCCAAGGCGTGGGTGAGGCGGGCCGTGAGCCCTGCGTCAAGCTGGCGCCAAGCCACGCCGCGCGACGATGCGCAGGTCGGCGCCGACACGGGCCACGTCGACCAGGTGCAACTGCGGGCCGGCGTCGATGCGCTCCAGCGGCCCGAACGCGGCGAGTTCGCGGCCCTGCCCGAACAGCTTGGGCGCCATGTAGATCAGGAACTCGTCGACCAGGCCTTCGCGAACGAACGAGCCGTTGAGTTTGTGCCCGGCTTCGACGTGCAGCTCGTTTACGCCGCGCTGCGCCAGGTCGTCGAGCATTCGGCCTAAGTCCACCTTGCCGCCCGCACCGGCCAGCAACTGCACTTCCGCGCCGATGCCACGCAGCGCCTCGATGCGCTGCGCATCAGGCGCGGCGGCATAGACCAGCGGCACGCCCGGGGGCTGCAAGATGCGTGCGGCGAGCGGCGTGTCCAGCCGCGAATCGACGATCACGCGGCGAGGTTGCAGCGACGTTTGCACGTGGCGCACGTCCAGGCGCGGGTCGTCGTCGAGCACGGTGCCCACGCCGGTCAGCACCGCGCCGGCGCGTCTGCGGTAGGCGTGGCCGTCTCGGCGTGCCGCTTCGCCGGTGATCCACTGGCTCGTGCCGTCGGGCAGCGCGGTGCGGCCGTCGAGCGTGACCGCGGCTTTCAGGCGCACCCAAGGGCGGCCGCGCTGCATGCGCGAGAAGAAACCGATGTTGAGTTCGCGCGATGCGTCGGCGCCCGGTCCGATGCGCACGTCGATTCCGGCCGCGCGCAGCCGCGCTTCACCCACCCCGCACACCTGCGGGTTCGGGTCGCGCAGCGCGAACTCGACGCGCGCCACGCCCGCGGCGATGAGCGCATCGCAACAAGGCGGTGTGCGCCCATGGTGCGAACAAGGCTCGAGCGTCACATGCACGGTCGCGCCGGCGATCCGCTCGCCGCGCGACTGCGCGTCGCGCAAGGCCATCACTTCGGCGTGCGGCTGGCCCGCAGCCTGGGTGAAGCCGCGCCCGATGACCCGGCCGTCGGGCGCGACGATCACGCAGCCGACACGCGGATTGGGGTCGCTCAGGCCGATCGCGTGCGCGGCCAGGGCGAGCGCTTCGAGCATCGGCTCGCGAGCCGCATCGCGCGAATCAAGGTTCGATGACATCGGCGCAGGCCGTGCTTCAGGGCTGGTGCGGCGCTGTCGTGAGATCGGCAAACACGCCATTCGTGCCGATTGCAGCGGCCGGCACCGGGCAGGCTTGATTGCCGGCGATCACGAGAAAATTCTGGTTCGTCAGTGAAGTGGTCACGGCGCTGTAGGAGTCGGGGTGTTCGAGATTGTTGTCGATCGCTCCGCTCGCGTCGAGGTCGGCCGAGAAGCGGCACACGCGGCGTTCGCCCGCGGCCGCGCCGAGCGACCAACCGTTGGGAACGATGCTGGCGCGCCCGGCCCACGCACCGCCGGCAGCCGCGGGGAACACGACGCAGTGGTACGCGAGGTAGCGCTCACCCGTTTCTGCCCAACTCGCGGTGCCCACCGACGCCGGGCTCGCCGCGATTGGCACGCCTTCGGTGACGCTCGCGCCCGCGACGCTGTAGCTCACCGTCTTGCGTGCTTCGCTGCGGCACAGCGGCGCGGAGCCGGAGTCGAGCGCGACCGACATCGACAACGTGAGCGGCACGTCGTTCGCGGCGGCCGGGTCGGGTGGCAGCGCGCTGCTGAAACGCACCACGCCGCTCAGCAAATAGCCTTGCATCGCTTCGCACGATGCGAGCATCGCCGCGCTCAGGCCGGCGTTGCCGACACTCGGGTCGAGCACCGTGCAGCGTGCGGTGACGTTGCCGCTGATGTTGTCGAACACCAGCGCCTCGCTCGCGCCCGCCACTGGCTTGTAGGCGCTGCTGCCGTTGCCGAGGTCTTTGGCGTCGAGCGGAATCCAGCTGGAGCGCGAGCGCACGCCGCGTACCGGCTTCGGCGCCGCGAGCAACTTCAGCGCACCGGAGTACGCCGGGTCATGGCCCACGATCAACGTGTTCAGCACCACTTGCTGGCGCGTGCCGGTGCGGTCGTCCCAGGCCACGGTCACCCTGGCGTTCTTCGACGCCGGCACATCGGCGGCGCTGACTTCTCGCGTCAAGACATAGTCCGCGTTCGATCCGACGGGCTCGTTCGCATTCACGTCCACGGTGCCGCTGGTCGAGGCTGGCGAAGGCGCTCGCGCCGGCGCGCACCGCGATCGTCGAGAAGGCGCGCATCTTCTCGACTTCTTCCTGCGCGATGCGAACCGCTTCCGAGCGTTGCCGCGCGACGTCGGAATTGACGCGCATCTGGGTCTGCACCCGCACGACGCTCAGCATGCCCAGCGAGAGCACGAGAAACGCGACCAGGCCTTCGAGCAGCGTGGTGCCGCGCTGCGAATGAAGAGTCCGGCAGGTTCGCATGGCGTGGTGGCCTAGAAATCGCGCCAGCTGCCGCTGACCCGCGCGAACATGCCGCTGCGCTGGCGCAGCGCTGCGAGCACCGCCGGGTCGTACAGCAGGTCGGGCGTGGCGTCGCCTCGGTACGTCGTTTCCGACACCAGCGCGCCGCGCAGCAGGCTGCCCGAGGGCACCGCGCCGTCCCAGCGCACCGCATTGGCGTACAGCATGCCGTGCAGCGTGACGGCGCCGCGCAGGCGCGCCTCGCCGTCGACGACGATCAGCGCCGGCTGCTGGCGCGAGCCGATGCTCACCGGGCCTTGCACTTCCAGGTCGCCCGCGACCCGGATCATGGCGTTGGTTCCCGCCTCGGCGACCGCATGTTCAAGCATTGACGCGCAATTGCCGACGCAGCTCAACGTCGTCACCACGGGCTGCTGGCTCCAGCTCGCACGGTCCAGACCGAAGTAGGACGCGAACAGTTGTGCCGGGCTGAGCGCGGCCAGGCGCGCGTCTAGGCTGACGATCGACGCGTTCGACGCAGCGCCAGGTGCGCCCTCCAACCGCAGCGCCGTCGCCAGCACGCCGCCACCCGCGTGCAGCGCCACCGCGCCGGAGGCCGGGTCGGTGTTGTGCACGCCGAGCGCGGCGGCGCCGACGTCAAGCGTGCCACGCACCGTCAGCGCCGCGGCGGGAGCACTCGCCAAACCGGGCAGCAAGGCGAATGACGCCTCGACGCGGGCGACCGCGTCGGTCGGGTTGCTCGAGCCTTGCGCGCAAGCGCCGCCCAGGCTCGAGCAGCCACGCGAGACCACGCGCACGACGCCACTCTTCGCCCCGGGAAGGAATTCAACGCTGAAGGCGGGTGCCGGTTGCACTGGGGGCGTCAGTTGCGCGTGCCCGGTCGCCGGGCAGGCGCATTGCCAGCCGGTGGCGCCGCGCACGCAAGCGGGCTGCAGCCCGGTGGAGACGCCGGCGTTGTTCCACAGCACGGCGCTGAAACCCGCGCCGGGGGTGGCGACCCGCAGGTAGCGGTCGCGAAACGATGTTCCCGATTCGTCGCCGCTGGCCTTGCAGTCCGCGCCGACGCGGGCCACGTTGTTGAGTTGCGCCTGCGCCCATTCCAGCCCGGCCTCGGCGGCCTCGAATGCCTGCGTCGAGCGGTACTGGTTCGCGGAGGCACGCTGCTCGAACACCAGGTTTCGGTTCGCGAACACCGCGATCAACAGCATCGCGAAAAAGAGCGTCATCGTCACGACCAGCGCAGCCACGCCGCGCTGACCCGAGCCTGGCGCGGCCATCGGCCGGCTCGCTTCCAGCTCGGCCAGGTGCTGGTGCAAAAGGGTTGAAGCGACGCCTGGCATGCCAGCCTCAGGTCGGGCAAGAACCCGTGATCGAGTCGTTGCGCAGGCGCACCTGGCTGTTCAGGCTGCGCTGCACATTCGCATCGGAGCTGGAGCGCGCGGTGATCGACACGGCGAGGCTGCGCACCTGCTGGCGCGGCGGGCAAGTGGCGTCGCCCGCGGGGCAAGGCACCGCACATTGCGCGCCGAGGTCGATTTCCTGGATCGTAGGCGCCACCCGAAATTCGGAGATCACGACCGTGTTCGCATCGGTCAACGCCTGCCAGTTGCCGCTGCCGAGCTGCATCTGGATCACGCCGCTGCGCAGCCGGAAGCCGAACTGTTCGTTCGAATCGAGGCTGTGGTTCTCGGTGCTGTCGCGCGAGAAGGCGAAGCTCACCGCGTCGGAAGCGGCAGCGCTCGGGGCAAGCGCGGCGTAAGGGTTCGCCGGGCGTGCGGCACCCGCAGGCAGCTGCACCGAATCCACCGCGCCGGCCCAGAACCCGGCGCGGCGCAGGTCGCGCGTGATGATGTCGGAGGCAGTGCGCAGGTCTTGCATCAGGCGGCTTTCCAGCATCAGCGAGCGGTTCTCGCGCAGGTTGCCGGCCATCAGCGTGACGCCCGCGGCCGCGATGAACAGGCCGACCGCCAGGCCGACGAGCAGCTCCACCATCGAGATGCCGCGCATGGGGTTGGAGCTGCGGCGGGCCATCTCAAGCCATCCAGCACTGGCGGTTCTGCGCCGGCGCATTGCTCATTGTCGCGTCGGCGCCCGAGGTCTGCACCAGGTTGCCGCCCTCGATGCGCAGCCGCAGGTTGCGGCAAGCCGCGTCGTGCGCCTGCGCGCCGATGGCCGACGCCAGGATCTCGTAGCCGTTGGCGGAAGGCTCGGTGACTTGCAGCACGTAGTGCCCGGCGCTCGACGTGGCGGCAGCGCCGATATCGGCCAGCGTGCCGTATTCCAGGTTGTTGGCGCGAAAGCGTTCCTGCGCCGCCTGCACTTGCAGGATCGAGACCAGCGCGTCGGCGCGGCGAATTTTCTGCAATTGACCCATGAACGACGGATAAGCAACGCCCGACAACACACCGGCCACGGCCACCACCAGCATCAGCTCGATCAACGTGAAGCCGCGCGTGAATCGGGCAGTCAGCCGGCCATGGCGACAGACGCGGCGCGGGGCGCCTGTCCGCTCGATTATCAATTCGTTACAGCGCGCGAGTGCGGCCCGGCGGTCCCGCCCGTCGCCCGTGTGGTTCCGCTCGTCTTGCAGCGATGAAATTGCATTGGCCATGATTCACTCCTTGGTTTGCAAGCGCTTCAGCAGACGGGATAGCCGGGGAGGGGCAAGCAGCGCCGGCCGGCGTGCAGGAGCGCACCCGCCCCATCACGTTGATGACTTGGTGGATCGCCCGGCCTTGCCGGCCGAGAACCCGAAACGTCGCCGACGGCGTGCTCGTGCCGTGCATCGGGTCGAACAACACCGACGCGGCATTCGCCGCCAGCGCCACGCCTTCACCCGAGGGCAGGGCGACGGTCTTGATTTCGCTCGCATCGCCGGTGCACACCGCGGGTGCCGCGCCGGTGCAGGGGCACTGGGCGCTGACGCCGGTGTGCACGACGTAGCAGGAGCCCAACGCGGTGGCAAACAGGCTGATGCGCACCGGCTGGTTGCGCGCCACCGCCTCGCTGCGCGCGAATTGAACGTCGGTCGCGAACTGCACGGCCGCGCCTTCGAGCCGGCGCGCGTCGATCAGGCTGCCCATCGCCGGAACCGCGGCGCCGGAGGTGACGCCCAGGATCGCCAGCACGATGCAGGTCTCGAGCCAGGTGACGCCGCGTTGGTTTGCCTTCGTGTTCATCGTGTCTCCATGTGTTGAGTGCATGGGGACACTGTAGGAAAACGCTTCGTTCGGCGCGACACCAAGAGGTAGGAAACGGGCGGGGTTTGAGGAGGGCCCCCTTTGGGGGGAGGGGGGTCGGATTCCTCTGCGGGTCACGCCGTTATGGCTGGTCGCCGCGGGGTGACTGCCTGACCTCGGCGCGGCATGACTGCCGGACGTCGGCGCGGCGCTCGGCGCGGGGTGGCCGTGCGTCGGCCCGACGGCTTGCCCTACGCTTCGCTCCGGGTCCCCTGCGCTGCTCGCCGATCGGGGCAAGTCCGACAACTCGGCCCTGAGTACAGGGCCTCAAACATGTCGGAGATGGCGCGCGTTTGGGGGAGGGAGGTCGGATTCCTCAGCGGGTCACGCTGTCATGGCTGGCCGGGGCGCGGGCGGCGCGCGCCATGCACGCGACCCTGCGCCGGCAGGGTCGAAGCGGGCCGACCCCGCCGGCTCCGCTGCTCGGCTGCGCCTCAACGGGCCGCCGCCCGGCCACCCCGCGCCGAGCGCGGAAACGGCTGTGGTTTGCGGGAGCGAAACCAAGAAACCCGCGCGATGCCAACGCGCTGTTTGCTGGCCGCAACGGGCGTGCCCTCTGGACAGTCCCGTTGCGCCCACCAGCCGACTGCGGCTTTGCGGGCGAGGTGGGTTGAACCAATGGCGGTCAAGTCTCGGCCATGAGGAGGCGCACGGCGCCACTTGCCCCAACAACCGCTTGCTGGTGTCATTCCGCCCCTCGCCATCAGCGTTCGACTCGCGACCGCTCACCGGATCGCGTGCCTGACGGCGCACCGGTCCGGCCGTTCAGGTCGACCTGCGCGGCGGACCGTCGGCCGCTATCAACAAGATCGACCGATCATCGAGCGCGCGGCCTTCATCAAAGGCCTTTGCATACGCGTCGGCCGCGATGGCCGATCGCGCCTGCGACAAGAACGGTTCAAGGGGCGCCATGTCGATGGGCTCGATTCTCTGGCCGGTGCGCTGCAGGTGCGCCTCGGCCGCGCCGTGCAGGCGCGCCGTGGCTTGCCAATCCTGATCCGCAGCGTGCAGGGCCGCGGCGATGAGCAGGATGTGCGCAACGCCGTAGGCGCCCTGGTCGCTGCGCGCACGCACTTCGATGGCACGCTCGGTCCACGTGCGGGCGCTGTCGAGATCCGGTCGCGCCAGCGCGACCAGCGCCAGGTTGACAGCCGCGTTGATGATGTTGCCATGCATGCCGCGCTCGACGGCTTCGTCCAGTTTCTGGCGGAACAGCGTCTCGGCCTCGTCGAGACGGCCCAGGGCCCACAAAGCCAAGGCCTTGTAGTGCCGAAGGGTCCGAAGACGCTCGGGCCGGTCGGCGCACAGCACCTCCATCGACTCGACCTGCGACCAAGCCCGTGGTGCATCGTCCAACGCCAAGGCCGCGTCGGCGACGCCTTGCCGCGCGCTGAACTCCTCGCCTTGATCGTCCAGGGCTCGCGACTGCTCCAAATGCTCTTCCGCCAACTGCATGACGCGTCGATACCGGCCGGTGTGCAGCGCAGCCATGCGCGTGGCCTGAAGCGCCATGACCCTCGTCGCACCCTGAAGTTCGGGGCCCGTGGCTGCGAACATCGCTTCGAGCAGGGAGTGCCCGAGCTCGCACAGCCCGCGCGCCTCCCAGTACCACGCGAGCGCCCGGCCAAGCCGCCACGCCTGCGTCGACGCGCCGCCATGGGCGCCATAGCGCAGGGCCGCGATCAAGTTGTCGCGGTCGGCGTCGAGAACAGCGTACGCGCTGGAGCGGACGCGAGGGTCGGGGTGCTCGATCAACTCGCCTGCCCTCTTCGCGAAGAAGGCCAGGTGCCGATCGCGCGCTTCACCGGCTCGCCCGCTCTCGGCCAGCCGCTCCAGCGCAAAGAGGCGCACCGTCTCCAGCATCCCATGGCGGGGTTCCTGTCCGTCGCAAGTCAAGCCGACCAGCGACTTTGCCGCCAAGCTCGACAGGTGTTCGATGACTTCATGCTCGATCGCATCACCCTCGGAAATGAAGATCGCGGCCTCGATCGTCGAGCCGGCGCTGAACACCGACAGTCGCTGCAGCAGCCGCTGCTCGGCGGCGTTCAGATGCTCGTAGCTCCACCGCACGATCGCATCGAGCGTCTGCTGGCGAGGCAGCGCGCGGCGCCCCCCGGCCAGCAGCCGGAAGCGGTCGTCCAGCCGTGCCCTGAGTTGGTCCACGGACAACACGTTGAGCCGCGCCGCAGCCAGCTCGAGGGCCAGCGGAATGCCGTCAAGGCGCCGGCAGACTTCGTGAAGCGCGGCAGCGTTGCCTTCGTCGACCTGGAAATCGGGGTCCACCAGGCGGGCCCGGTCCACGAAGAGCTTCACGGCGTCGCAGTCGCGCAGCGCAGCAACGTCCTCGGCACCAGCGAGTTCCAGCGCTCCCACGGATTGCACCTGCTCGCCCGCAACGCCCAGGGCCTCGCGGCTGGTGACCAGCACGCGCAGGGAGTCGCTGCAGCTCAGCAACGCATCGACCAGCGTGGCGACCGGCTCCAGCAGGTGCTCGCAGTTGTCGAGCACGAGCAGCAGCCGCGCGGTGCCCATGCGCTCCTGGAGGACCTGCAGCACCGGCGTCCCCGGGACTTCCCGGATGCCCAGGGCGTTGGCGACCATGGCGTCCACGTCCCGTGCGTCGCCCACCGCGGCCAGATCGACGAAGGCGACACCATCGGGGAAGCTCGTCTGCGCTTCCCGGGCGATCTCGAGCGCGAGCCGGGTTTTGCCGCTGCCGCCGATGCCGATCAGGGTGAGCAAGGAGCCGTCGCGAAGGTGCGCCATCGCCTGCCCCTTCTCGCGCTCGCGCCCGAAGAAATGCGTGCGGAGTTTCGGCAGCGGCGAGGCGAGCTCACGCTCTGCAGCCCTTGCGACCTCTGCAGCCTTCTTGGCCTCTGCGGGGGTGCTGCCGCGGGCCGGGATGGCGACAAAACGGTACCCGCGGGCCGGAATGGTGGCGATCGCGCTAACCCCGAGGAGTCTGCGCAGGGCGCTGATCTGGACCTGGAGGTTGTTCTCCTCGACGACCAGGCCTTCCCAGACCTTGCCGATCAACTCGTCCTTGGATACTACGCGGTCGCGATGCTCCAGCAGCATGAGCAACACATCGAAGGCTCGCGCGCCAATCGGCGCCGGCCGGCCGTCGACCAGCACTTGTCGTTGTGCGGTGCGAACCTCGACCGCTCCAAAGCGGAAGCCTTCTTCCATCGGCACGCCTGATGTTCCCCTGGTTTCGTCGACGCGCTCCCTGATGCGCGCTGCCCGCCTCCGTATCGGCTGATTGCAAGCGGGCTGACGCCCGATGCGAGCGTAGCGCCATTCCTTCTGGCAGCACAACGGGAGTTGCGATAGCGGCGGAGGGCCCCGACCTCAGGCCGCTTCAGAACGTTTCAGGCCCACTTTCAGCTGGCTTCAGGACTGAAGGCCTCACTCAGGCGGACAGTGCCTCCCATCGCAGCGCACTTCGGTGCACCACCTGGAGACAAGCCATGAAGACCTCGCTCAAGACCCGCGCCCTCGCTCTCGTCGCCTCCTTCCTCGTGACGGCCACGATGGTGCACCTGATCGCCAGCTACGCCCTTCCCGAGGGGCCGGCTCCCGTACTGGCCCAGACCGCGCCACGCGGTTGACGGCGCGGCACTTCGACGTGCGGCGCTGCCGGCATCGCTTTGGTGACGTATGTCCGGTAAGTGCGGTGACCCCGCGCTCGGGCAGGGCGTCGCGACAGTCGGCAACGGGTCGAAAGCCGCCTTGAGGCTATTCACAACCTCTCTCTGCTGGTCGTCGCGACATTCCGGTCCGAGGAAAGCAACGGCGCATTGTTTGTATCCCGACGTGCTCCAACGCATCCGCGCTCGGCGCGGGGTGGCCGGGCGGCGGCCCGTTGAGGCGCAGCCGAGCAGCGGAGCCGGCCGGGGGGCGAGCCCGAACATGCGACCCTTCCTGCGCAGGGTCGCATGCCTGGCGAGCGACACCCGCGTCCCGCGGGTGATCGGCGCGCTTGCGCGCCAAGTCCGACATGTTTGAGGCCCTGTACTCAGCGGCCGAGTTGTCGCGACTTGCCCCGATCGGCGAGCAGTGCAGGGCACCCCTCGCGAAGCGAGGGGCAAGCCGTCGGGCCGACGACCGGTCACCCCGTGACGAGCGCCGTGCCTACGTCTCGAGGTCAACCTGCATCGACACCGCGGTGGCGGACGAAGATCTGAATGTCGCACTGCGACTCGCTTAGCCAATGCCCGGACCTAGCCGAGCGATAGTAGACCCGCTGCGCCCTACTCAGATATCCCGAATCAACTGCCGAAACTCATCCACATCTTCAAAGCTGCGGTACACGGAAGCAAAGCGCACGTAAGCCACCTTGTCGATGCGCTTGAGCTCGCGCATCACCAGTTCGCCCAGACGCGTCGACGGCACCTCCTTGGCGCCGGAATTGAGCAGCTTGTCCTGGATGCGCTCCATCGCCGCGTCGATCTGCTCCACGCTCACCGGGCGCTTGCGCAGCGCCAGCGTCATCGACGCGCGAATCTTGGCCGGGTCGAATTCGGCGCGCGTGCCGTCTTTCTTGACGACGGAGGGCAGCGAGATCTCGGCGCGCTCGTAGGTCGTGAAGCGCTTGTCGCAGTCCTGGCAGCGGCGGCGCCGGCGCACCACGTCGCCTTCGTCGGACTCGCGGGTTTCGACGACCTGGGTATCTTCGTGGCTGCAAAACGGGCAGCGCATGGCCTGTCGGCCGGGCCCCGAGCCGGCCTAGCGGTAAACCGGAAAGTCGCGCGTCAGCGCCGCGACCTTGGCGCGAACCGCCTGCACGTTGGCGGCGTCGTTCGGCTTGTCGAGCACGTCGGCGATCAGGTTGCCGGTGAGCCGCGCCTGCGCTTCGCCGAAGCCGCGCGTCGTCATCGCCGGTGAGCCCAGGCGGATGCCGCTCGTCACCATCGGCTTTTGCGGGTCGTTCGGGATGCCGTTCTTGTTGCACGTGATGTGCGCCTGGCCGAGCAGGTCTTCGGCCTGCTTGCCGGTCAGGCCCTTGGGCCGCAGGTCGACCAGCATCACGTGGCTCTCGGTGCGCCCGCTGACGATGCGCAGGCCGCGCTCGGTGAGGGTTTGCGCCAGCACCGCGGCGTTCTTCAGCACCTGCTGCTGGTAGACCTTGAATTCGGGCGCGAGCGCCTCCTTGAACGCGACCGCCTTGGCGGCGATCACGTGCATCAGCGGGCCGCCCTGGATGCCGGGGAAGATGGCGCTGTTGATCTTCTTCGCGATGCGCCTCGTCGTTCATCACGACGATGCCGCCGCGCGGGCCGCGCAGGCTCTTGTGGGTCGTGGACGTCACCACGTCGGCGTGCGGCACCGGGTTCGGGTAGACGCCCGCGGCGATCAGCCCCGCGTAGTGCGCCATGTCGACCATGAAAATCGCGCCGACGTCTTTCGCCACCTTGGCGAAGCGCGCGAAGTCGATGCGCAGGCTGTACGCCGACGCGCCGGCGATGATCAGCTTGGGCTTGTGCTCGTGCGCCAGCCGCTCCATCGCGGCGTAGTCGATCTCTTCGCTGGGCGTCAGGCCGTAGCTGACCACCTTGAACCACTTGCCGCTCATGTTCAGCGCCATGCCGTGCGTCAGGTGGCCGCCTTCGGCCAGGCTCATTCCCATGATCGTGTCGCCCGGCTGCAGCAGCCCGAAGAACACCGACTGGTTCGCCTGCGAGCCCGAGTTCGCCTGCACGTTGGCGTAGGCCGCGCCGAAGAGTCGCTTGCAGCGGTCGATCGCGAGCTGCTCCGCCATGTCGACGAATTCGCAGCCGCCGTAGTAGCGCTTGCCGGGGTAGCCTTCGGCGTATTTGTTCGTCAGCTGGCTCCCCTGCGCCGCCATCACCGCGGGAGACGCGTAGTTCTCCGAGGCGATGAGTTCGATGTGCTCTTCCTGGCGCTGGTTCTCGCGCTGGATGACGGACCACAACTCCGGGTCGACATTGGCGACGGTGGACGCGCTTCGCTCAAACATGGTTCGCAGATTCCTCGCTGATTGGCGCTGGGGTACCTGCGTGAGCAGGGCGCGGCCGGGACGGCCGCTTGCCCGTCAGTTTAAGTTGGGTTCGGCGACTGCCGCGTCGCCCTCGGGCGTGGCCGTCGATGCGGACGGGGTGTAAGCGGCTGGACCGTGCTGCGCCACCACCGTGACAGGCGACGCCGGAGCGCCCGTCGCCGCGGCGAAGTTGAGCGGTGGAACCAGCTTGCCGCTCATCACCAGTCGCAATGAACTCTGTTCGGCCAGCACCTTGCCGACGTAGCCGCCGTCGTCCACCAGGTTGGCCGCGCCGACGTAATAGCGCAGGCCCGCTTCCAGACTGCCGGCGCGGGCGATGCACTCCTTGAGCACGGCCACACCGACGCGCAGGTTGGTCACCGGGTCGAACGCCGCGTGCGTGCCGCCGAAGCGCTCGTACTTGTCGTCGTGGATCTTGGTCATCACCTGCATCAGCCCTTGCGCGCCGACGCTGCTTTGGGCGAACGGGTTGAAACTCGATTCGATGGCCATGATCGCCAGAATCAGCGTCGGGTCGAGCGCGGCGCGCTGGCCGACGGTCCATGCCTCTTGCACCAGGCGGCTGATCGGCTCGGGCGCGACCCGGTAGCGCCGCGCCAGCCAATGCGCGACCAGCGCCTGCTGCTGGTCCAGCTGATTCGGGTCGGACGCGGTGGCGCGCGACACGGCGTCGATTTGCGGCGTTTCCATCCAAGCGGCGAGTTGCACGGGCTCGACCCGGGCTTCCTGGCGCGCTTGCAGCCAACTCAGGAATTGAAGCTCGGCCTGGTGGCGCAGCTCGTCGTGGCTCGCCGTTAACAGCACCACCGAGAGCGAAATCAAACCCACCAGCGCCAGCGTGTTGTGGCTGATCACGAGCATGCCGCGCCCCACGTCGGCGACGAACACGACGACCGACTGAATCACGGCGCGTTGCGCGCCAAGAACCATCCTCGAAATTCTGCGAAACATTGACATGTCCCCACCCTCGTTGCTTCGCGGCGGTATCGTGGGCCGGCGGGACGCGGATCCTGCTGGACGACACCAACCGCAATAATGAGAGGCTGCAGCTTCTGGACCGGCGGATTCCGGTGATCGGCTTGGCATTCGGCAGCCCGGCGCCTCCAGACTCATCCCAACGATGCGGGGCGCGGGTTATCCCTGATCAACCTCAGGGTGGCGGGATTCTATGGACTGTAGATAAGCCCAGTCAACAAGAAATTTTTCAGTTCCATGACGATTCCTCCATGAAGTACAAAGACCTGCGTGACTTTCTCACTGGATTAGAAGGTCGGAATGAGCTAATGCGGGTTCGTGAGCCCGTTTCGCCGGTTCTGGAGATGACGGCGTTGAGCGATGCGGTGCTGCGTGCTGCGGGGCCTGCGCTGCTGTTCGAGCGGCCGGGCGACAGCCAGGTCACGGCGCTGACCAACCTGTTCGGCACCACGCGCCGCGTCGCCTTGGGCATGGGCGCGAACGATGTGTCCGAGCTGCGCCAAGTCGGCAAGGTGCTCGCCAGCCTGAAAGAGCCCGAACCGCCGGGCGGCCTGAAAGACGCTGGGCGCCTCCTGCACCTGGTGAAGTCGCTGTGGGACATGAAGCCGGCGAGCGTTCGCAGCGCACCTTGCCAGGAGGTGATCGTCGAGGCGCCCGACATCGACCTCGGTTTCCTGCCGATCCAGACTTGCTGGGCGGACGACGCCGGCCCGCTCATCACCTGGGGCCTGGTGATCACGCGCGGCCCGCAGGGCCTGCCGGCGTCGCGGCGGCGTCAGAACCTGGGCATCTACCGCCAGCAGGTGATCGGCAAGCGCCACGTCATCATGCGCTGGCTCGCGCAGCGCGGCGGCGCGTTGGACTTTCGGGAGTTCGCGCTCGCCAAGCCCGGCCAGCCGTTCCCGATGGCCGTGGCGCTCGGTGCCGACCCGGCGACGATGCTCGGCGCCGTGACGCCGGTGCCCGACACGCTGTCGGAATACCAGTTCGCCGGGCTGCTGCGTGGCAGCCGAACCGAGGTCACGGACTCAATGGTCGGCGACGCGGGCGAGATGCTGCAGGTGCCTGCCAGCGCCGAGATCGTTCTCGAAGGTCGCATTCCGGCGTGCGCACCGGGCTTCACCGGCACCAGCGAACACGGCGTGGCGTGGAAAGAAATCGGCGGGTACCTGCACGCGTTAGAGGGGCCATTCGGCGACCACACCGGCTACTACAACGAGCAGGAGTGGTTCCCGGTGTTCGAGATCACGCGCCTCACGCACCGGCGCAACCCGATCTACCACTCCACCTACACCGGCAAGCCGCCCGACGAGCCGGCGGTGCTGGGTGTGGCGCTGAACGAAGTGTTCGTGCCGATCCTGCAAAAGCAGTTTCCCGAGATCACCGACTTCTACCTGCCGCCGGAAGGGTGCAGCTACCGCATGGCGATCGTCAGCATGCGCAAGGCCTACCCGGGCCACGCGAAACGCGTGATGTTCGGCGTGTGGAGCTTCCTGCGTCAGTTCATGTACACGAAGTTCATCGTCGTCACCGACGACGACGTCGACATCCGCAGCTGGCCCGACGTGATCTGGGCGATCACGACGCGCGTCGACCCGGTGCGCGACACGACGCTGGTGGCGCAAACGCCCATCGACTACCTCGACTTCGCGTCGCCCGTCAGCGGCCTGGGAGGCAAGCTGGGGCTGGATGCGACGAACAAATGGCCGGGCGAGACCGATCGGCAATGGGGGCGAGTCATCACGATGCCCGCCGCGGTTCGAGAACGGGTCGAGGGTTTGCTGGCGAATATTCTGGGTGCGTCGAAAACCCCTTGAAGCCGAGCTACCGGCTGGGTGCATGATACTGTATAAATAGACAGTTTCATGCCATCCGCCACCGCATGCTCCCCGGTTACGCTGAACTTCACTGCCGCAGCAATTTCAGCTTCCTGACCGGTGCCTCGCACCCGGAAGAGCTGGTCATGCGCGCCGCGCAACTGGGCTACGCCGCGGTTGCGATCACCGACGAGTGCTCGCTCGCCGGCGTGGTGCGCGCGCATGTCGAGGCGAAGCGCCATCCGCGATTGCATTTGATCGTCGGCTGCGAGATGCGGCTGGCGGCGCCGGCGCAGGAGCGGGGTGCAACACCCCTCACCCCCACCCTCTCCCAAAGGGAGAGGGAGCAAAGACGCGCTGCATCGACATCGCTGCCGCGCTTGGTGCTGCTCGCGCAAACGCGGCGCGGCTACGGCAACCTGTCGCAGTGGATCACGGTGGCGCGGCGCCGCGCCGAAAAGGGCAGCTACCTTGCCTATGCGTCCGATGTCGAAGGCCGGGTGCCGAACGCCCCGTTCCTCGCCGGCCTGCCCGATTGCCTGGCGCTGCTCGTGCCGCAACTGGGCCAGGACTTCGAATCGCTGTTCGCGCAGGCGCTGTGGCTCAAGACCTGGTTCCAGGAGCGCGCATTCATTGCGGTTGAGCTGCTGCACCGCGGCCTTGAGGACGCCTTGCTCGACACCGTGCTGCGTGTCGCCGAACTGTCGGGCCTGGCACTCGTCGCCGCCGGCGACGTGCTGATGCACGTGCGCTCGCGCAAGCCCTTGCAAGACGCGCTCAGCGCCACGCGCCTGGGCCTGCCGGTGGCGCAGTGCGGCTGGCAGCTCGAAGCCAACGCCGAGGCGCACCTGCGTTCGCTCGCGCGGCTCGGCGGCTTGTACGAACCCGCGTGGCTCGAGCAGACGCTGGTGCTCGCCGGGCGTTGCAGCTTTTCGCTCGACGAGCTGCGCTACGAATACCCGCAGGAGATCGTTCCCGAGGGTGAAACGCCGACCTCGCATCTGCGCAAGCTCACGCAGGCCGGCCTGCAACGTCGCTACCCGGCGCAGCGCTTTCCGGCAGGCCCACCGGCCGAGGTGCTGCGCCTGGTGGAGCACGAGCTCACGCTGATCGCGCAACTGAAATACGAGCCCTACTTCCTGACCGTGGCCGACATCGTGCAGTGGGCGCGCGCCCAGGGCATCTTGTGCCAGGGGCGCGGCAGCGCGGCCAATTCGGCGGTGTGTTATTGCCTGGGTGTCACCGAGGTCGACCCGGCGCGAATGAGCGTGCTGTTCGAGCGCTTCATCAGCGCCGAACGCAACGAACCACCCGACATCGACGTCGACTTCGAGCACCAGCGGCGCGAAGAAGTCATCCAGTACATCTACCGCAAATACGGCCGGCACCGCGCCGCGCTCACCGGCGTCGTCATCAGCTACCGGCCGCGCTCGGCGGTGCGCGACATCGGCCGGGCGCTGGGCATCGACCTGGACCGCATCGACGCCGTCGCGAAAAGCCAGCAGTGGTACGACGGCAGGTCGATCTCGCCCGAGCGCCTGCGTCGAAAACGGCTTCGACCCCGACGCGCCGCTCGTCAAGCTGTGGGCCGAACTCACGCACCAGTTGATCGGCTTCCCGCGCCACCTGTCGCAGCACCCGGGCGGCTTCGTGATCGCGAAGGAGCAGATCGCGTTGCTCGTTCCGGTGGAGAACGCGGCGATGGACGGCCGCTCAGTGATCCAGTGGGACAAAGACGATCTCGATGTGCTCGGACTGCTCAAGGTCGACGTGCTCGCTTTAGGCATGCTCAGCGCGATCCGGCGGGCGCTGGGCATGATCGGCGCGAAGCTCGGGCGCAGCAGCAGCGATCCCTTCGAGATGCAAGACATTCCGGCGGAAGACGTTGCCACCTACGACATGGCGTGCAAGGCCGACACGGTGGGCGTGTTCCAGATCGAGAGCCGCGCCCAGATGAGCATGCTGCCGCGATTGAAGCCGCGCTGTTTCTACGACCTCGTGATCGAGGTCGCGATCGTGCGCCCGGGGCCGATCCAGGGCGGCATGGTGCACCCTTATCTGAAGCGGCGCAGCGGCGAAGAGGCGATCGAATTTCCGAGCGCCGAAGTCGCGCAGGCGCTGCAACGCACCTGCGGCATTCCGATCTTTCAGGAGCAGGTGATGCAGCTCGCCGTGCTCGCCGCCGACTTCACGCCCGGCGAGGCCGATCAGTTGCGCCGCGCGATGGCGGCCTGGAAGCGCAAGGGCGGTCTGGGACCCTTTCACGACCGGCTGGTCGGGCGCATGGTTCAGAAGGGCTATGCGCCCGAATACGCCGAGCGCATCTTCAAGCAGATCGAAGGCTTCGGCGAATACGGTTTCCCCGAAAGCCACGCCGCGAGTTTTGCGCTGCTCGTCTACGTGAGCTGCTGGATCAAGCGCCATCACCCCGATGCGTTTCTCGCCGCGCTGCTGAACAGCCAGCCGATGGGCTTTTACGCGCCCGCGCAACTGGTGCGCGACGCGCGCGAACATGGCGTCCAGGTGCGGCCGGTCGATGTGGGCGTGAGCGAGTGGGACAGCACGCTCGAGGCGAACCCGGGTGAGCAACTGTCGCCCGGCCGCCCCGAAGACAGTTGCCCGCCCCAAGGGCCACGAAGGGGCCCCTTCGTGGCCCTTGGGGCGGACGCGGTACTCCGCGGCCGGGGGTCGACAGACACGGCACTGCATGCGGTGCGCCTGGGGCTGAACCGCATCGGCGGCTTGTCGCAAGACGCCGCGCAACGCATCGTCGCGGCGCGCGCCGAAGCGCCTTTCAGCGGCGCGGAAGACCTGGCGCGGCGCGCCCACCTGAACGCGCATGAATTGCAGCTGCTGGCGCAGGCCGACGCGCTGCGCGCCGTGGACGGTAACCGCCATCAAGCCGCCTGGGCCGTTGCTGGAGTAGACACGCGGCCCACCGAACTGCTGCGCACGACGCGCCTGCACGAAGCGCCGGTGCAGCTCGAGGCGCCGAGCGAAGCCGAGGCGATGCTCGCCGACTACCGATCGATCGGCCTTACGCTGAACCGGCACCCGGTGGCGATGCTGCGCGAGCAGCTCACTGCCTTCAAGGTGCAGACCGCCGCCGTGCTGCACACCTACCCGAACGGGCGCATCGCACGCGCGAGCGGCCTGGTCACGCATCGCCAGCGCCCGGAAACGGCGAAGGGCACGGTGTTCGTGACGATCGAAGACGAAACCGGCTCGGTCAACATCATCGTCTGGCCGGCGGTGGCCGACGCGCAGCGCAGGCCGCTGCTCGGGGCGCGCCTGCTCACCGTGTTCGGCCAGTGGCAGCGCGAGGGCGACGTGATGCACTTGCTCGCCGCGAAGCTGATCGACCATTCGGCGCTGTTGCAGGAGCTGAGCAAGAGCACCCGACCGGGCATCGCGGATGTGTCCGGCGAAAGACCGGATCGTGCGCGGCCCGGGCTGGAGACGCGCAGCCGCAACTTCAGGTAGGGCCGCACCGATCGCCGGGATAATCCCGCACTCCGTTCGCCCACCGCCATGCCTGCCGCAGCCAGCGCCTCCGAAGAGAACTCCGACGCCGACCTCGAGCCGCACGCCGGAACGATGCGCGCCGACCTTTGGATCGTCGCCGCATTCACGCTCTCGACATTCGCGCTCGCCTGTGCGTTCGAGGTCTACGAACGCATTACAGCGTGGACCCGGCCGCTCGAGGTATGGCAGATCGACGAAGTGCCGGTGGCGCTCGTGGCTCTTTCGGGCGGCATGACGTGGTACGCGTTTCGCAGGGCGAGGCAGGCGCGCTCGCAATTGCAGATGCGCATTCGGGCCCAGGCCCATGCCTTGTCGCTGCTCGCCCACAACCGTGATCTGGCTCAGCAACTGCTCGGCGTGCAGGAGAGCGAACGACGCGCGCTCGCGCGAGAACTGCACGACGAACTCGGCAATCTTTGCCACGCGATCCGCATCGAAGCCGCGTTCCTGCAGCATTGCCAAGACGCCGGCGAGGCGCATGCCGCGGTGCAGCGCGTCGCCGGCAACGCGCAGTCGCTCGTGACCCGCGTGCGCGGCTTGCTGGTGAGGCTGCGCCCGGCCGAACTCGACGCATTGGGCCTGGTGGCGGCGCTGCAGGCGCTGTGCGAGAAATGGGAGGAACAGTGCGGGGTGCCGTGCATCCTGCGCCACGCCGGCCCGCTGGAGGGATTGGGCGAGAACGTCGACACGACCCTGTACCGCGTTGCGCAGGAAGCGTTGACGAACGTGCTGCGCCACGCACAGGCGGGCCAGGTGTGCATCGACCTTCGGCACGTCGAGTCGGCGCGGGTTGAACTGCTCGTGCGCGACGACGGCCGTGGCTTCGACGCCTCACTCGACACGCCCGGCCTGGGCCTGCTGGGCGCTACCGAGCGCGCGGCGGCGCTGGGCGGCACCTTGCGCGTGGACAGCGCACCGGGTCGGGGAACGACGCTGCACCTGAGCGTACCCTGCGCGCCGCGATGATCCGCGTTCTGCTCGTCGACGACCACCCGGTCGTTCGCGCCGGCTACCAGCGCCTGCTCGAGCAGGCGGGCGACATCGCGGTGGTCGCGCAGGCGGCGCGCACCGACGAGGCGTGCGCGGCGTTCGCCGCCCAAGCGCCCGACGTGACCGTGACCGACCTGGCCCTGCCCGGCAGCGGCGGGCTCGACCTCATCGGCCGCGTGCTCGCGCGCGCGCCCCGGGCACGCATCCTCGTGTTCAGCATGTACGACAGCGCCATGCTCGTGCAGCGTGCGTTCGAACTCGGCGCACGCGGCTTTCTCGCCAAGAGCAGCGCGCCCGAGGAACTGCTCGAAGGGGTGCGCCGCGTCGCCGCCGGGCAGCGCTATCTCGACCCGGGGCTTCCGGTGCAATGGCTCGATGCGCCGTCGCCCGACGATCGGCTCGCGACGCTCACGCCGCGCGAGTTCGAGATCTTCCGCCTGCTCGCCAGCGGCGCGACGCCCGCCGCGTGCGCGCAAGCGCTCAAGGTCAGCGCGAAGACGATCTCGAACCACCAGACGACGATCAAGGACAAGCTCGGCGTCAGCACCACCGCGGCGATGGTGCACCTGGCGTTGCGCCACGGCGTCCTATAACCCGGCCCTCGGGGCCAGCTCGTCAGAGACAACCCCGAGTCGCACAGGGAAGTTTTCCCTGTTGCGGCGCGCCCCGTGCGATTAAGGTCCCGGTCGGCTGATCGACGCCGCACCCGTGGCGCTCGACGCCACCCCAAGAACCCTCACGCCAAGCACGCACGGAGATACCGCATGCCCCGTCTGATGCCGGCCCCTGGCCGGCCGATTCCCACCGCCATCGCCCTGGCCACGCTGTGCGCCTTGCCTGCCGCCGCGCAGCCAACGACGGTGCTGCCGCCCGTCGAAGTGATCCGGGTCACGCCCGTGCCGGGCCTGGGCGTGCCGAAAGACCAGATCCCGGGCAATGTGCAGTCGGCAGGCGACCAATCGCTGCGCGACGCGCAGAGCCTGAATCTGCCCGACCTCCTGACCACTCGAATGTCCAGCGTCGCGCTGACCGAAGTGCAGGGCAATCCCTACCAGCTCGACGTGAACTACCGGGGCTTCTCCGCCAGTCCCCTGCTCGGCTCGCCGCAGGGGCTGTCGGTCTACTTCGACGGCGTGCGCGTGAACGAGCCGTTCGGCGACTCGGTGAACTGGGATCTGATCCCGCGCGCCGCGCTGGCGTCGATCGTCTTGATGCCCGGGTCGAACCCGCTCTTCGGCCTGAACACACTGGGCGGAGCGATCGCGCTGCAAACCAAGAGCGGGCTTTCGCACCGCGGTACGCAAGCCGAAGTGAGCGCCGGTTCGTTCCGGCGTGCCGCCGCCGAAGTTGCGCATGGGCGCTCGCTCGGCGAGGCGAGCCACGCCTTCGTCGCGGCGAGCACGTTTCGCGAAGACGGCTGGCGCGACGCTTCGCCGTCGCGCGTGCACCAGCTCTTCGGCAAGTTCGGCTCGCGCGAGGGCGCGCTGCGCTGGGAGGCAAGCGCGTCGCTCGCGCGCACCGACCTGGTGGGCAACGGCGCGACGCCCGAGTCCATGCTCGAGCAGCGGCGCGAGCAGGTCTACACCACCCCCGACCAGACGCGCAACAAGGCGGCGCTGCTCAACGTGCAGGCGAGTTACGCGCTGGACGACGTGCAGTCGCTCAGCAGCACCGCTTACCTGCGGCGCGTGCGCACCGACACGCTCAACGGCGACCTGAACGACGCTTATGACCCGCCGCTGGTCACCGAGGCGGGCGTCGAGAATCGCACCCTGGCGCGCCAGCGAGTCGCGGGGTTCGCGCTGCAATGGAATCGCGCCGGCACCGAACACCGCGTTGCCGCTGGCCTGAGCTACGATCGCTCGAGCACCGATTTCGAGCAGACCGAAGCCGAGGGTGACCTCGATGCGACGCGCCGCGCCGTTCCGACCGAGGCCGCGCAGATCAACGCACTGCTGCAAGGACGAACCACGACGCAAAGCGTGTTTGCCACCGACACCTGGTCGCTGGGCGCCGGGGTGCACGTCACCTTGTCGGGTCGCTACAACCGCACCCACGTCGTCACGGTCGATCAGGGCCGGATTGCGCTCGGCCTGCCGACCACGCTGGACGGTGACCACCGCTATGCGAAGTTCAATCCCGCGCTCGGTTTGACTTGGCGGCTCGCGCCACAGACCACGGTGTACGGCGGCTTCAGCCAGGGCAACCGGGCGCCGAGCCCGATCGAACTGGGCTGCTCGGACCCCGTCAACCCGTGCGTGCTGCCCAACGCGCTGCAGGCGGACCCGCCGCTGCGCCAGGTGGTCGCGCGCACGGTCGAATTCGGAGTGCGCGGCAACGCCGGCGCAGTGCGCTGGAATGCGAATGCGTTCGCAACGCGCAATCGCGACGACATTCTGTTCATCAGCAACGCGCTCGCGGCGGGCTACTTCACGAACTTCGGCCGCACGCAGCGCCAGGGGTTGGAGCTCGACGCGCAATCGACGTGGGGTCCGCTCGACTGGAGCGTTTCGTACAGTCATCTGCGGGCGACGTTCGAATCGCCGGCGTGCATCGTCTCGGGCAACAACAGCACCGAAGAGGCTTCGCCGGCGTGCCCCGGCGTTGAGGAAATCGAGGTGCGCGCCGGCGACTCGATCCCCGGCCTGCCGCGCCACAGCGTCAAGCTCAACGCGAGCGCGCGCGTGTTCGACGCGCTGCGCGTCGGCGCGCAGCTCGCTGCGTACTCGAGCCGCTACGTGCGCGGCAATGAGAACAACGCGCATGCTCCTGACGGCGTGAATTTCTTCGGCAACGGCAAGGTCCCGGGCTACGCCGTGCTCAACCTCACCGGCGAGTGGGAGCTCGCTCCCGGTTGGCAGTTGTTCGGCCGCATCGACAACGTGTCCAACCGGCGCTACGCCACCGGCGGCCTGCTTGGGGGGAACGCTTTCGACAGTGCCGGTGCCGTGCAACCGCCGGCCAACTGGCGCAGCGAACAATTCAACACGCCGTCAGCGCCGCGCTCGGCCTGGGTCGGCGTGCGCTGGCAACTGGGAGAAGGCGAGAAGTAGCCGCCGCGCGCATCCCGGGGGCGGGCAGGCCGGGCGCGGACGCCCCGGGATAATGCGCCCTCCTCATGACAGCCTCACCGGTCTCGACGCCCACATCCGCCGTTCCGCGGCGCATCCTGCCCGCGATCGCGCTCTCGCAATTCGCCGGCACGTCGCTGTGGTTCGCGATCAACGCGGTGATGGCCGACCTGCAGCGCGAGTCCGGATTGCCAGACGCGGCGGTGGGCTGGTTCACCGCCGCGGTGCAGCTCGGTTTCATCGCCGGAACGCTCGGCTTCGCGCTGTGGACGATCGCCGATCGGTTCTCGCCGCGCCTGGTGTTCCTGGTCTGTTCGCTGGCCGGCGCCGCCTGCGCGGCGCTGTGTGCGTGGCTGACACCCGACGCGGGCATGCTGATCGTGCTGCGCTTCCTGACCGGCGTCTTTCTCGCCGGCATCTACCCGGTGGGAATGAAGATCGCCGCCGGCTGGTATGCGCAAGGCCTGGGCTGGGCGCTTGGCGTGCTGGTCGGCGCGCTCGTGCTCGGCACTGCATTGCCGTTCGGGCTGCGCGCGTTTGGCGCGGCGTGGCCCTGGCAAGGCGTGATGTGGTGCGTGGCGGTGGTCGCCGCGCTCGGCGGCGTGGTGATGGCGACCTGGGTGCCCGATGGACCGCACCTGGCGCCACCGGCAAAGTTTTCACCGCGCGCACTGCTCGTCATCGTGCAAGACCGAAAGGTGCGCGCGTCGGCGTTCGGCTACTTCGGTCACATGTGGGAGCTGTATGCCTTCTTCGTACTGCTGCCGCTGATCGCCGCGCAGCGTTGGGACAGCGCCGCCGCGGCGTGGTGGGTGTTCGCGGGAATCGCGGCCGGCGCGATCAGCTGCGTCGCCGGCGGCGTGTGGGCGCGGCGCTTCGGCAGCGCGCGCGTCGCCGCTTGGCAGCTCGGATGCAGTGGCAGTTGCGCGCTGCTGTCGCCGTGGCTGCTCGAGGCGCCGCCGTGGGCCTGGGGATCTGGATCCTCGTCTGGGGCGCCACCGTGTCGGGCGACTCGCCGCAGTTCAGCGCGCTCACCGCCGGCAACGCGCCGCGCGCCCAGGTCGGCAGTGTTCTCACGCTCGTCAACTGCATCGGCTTTTCGATCTCGGTGGCCACGATCACCGGCTTCGTGTTCATGGCGACGCAAGCTGCCCTTGGCGCAGGTGCTGCCGTGGCTCGCATTCGGCCCCGTGCTCGGCCTGTGGAGCATGAAGCCGCTGCTGCTTGCGGCAAAATTGAAAGCATGAGCGCCCAGCCCATCACACCCGAATTGCGCGCCTGGATCGTTGCGCAGGCCAGCGCGGGCCAGAGCCCGGATGTCGTGTTGAAGGCGATGTTGACCAGCGGCTGGAGCGAAGACGTGGCGATTGCCGCGCTCGAAGAGACGCTGCGCAGCCACCTGAACGATCAAGCCAAGGCGGCGAACCTGCCGCCCCCCAACATCGTTCCCGAGCCGCTGGGCGAGGGGCCGGCGACGCTGTTGCATGCGCAAGACCGCGACGTGCACGTCGTGATGGCGATGCGCAATCCGCGGGTCATCGTGTTCGGCGGCCTGTTCAGCGACGCCGAATGCGACCAGCTCGTCGAAGCCGCGCGCGCGCGCCTGGTTCGCTCCGAGACGGTGGAGATGGCCACGGGTGGCAATGAAATCAACGAAGCACGCACCAGCGAGGGCATGTTCTTCACACGCGGCGAGTCGGCGTTGATCGCCCGGCTCGAGGCGCGCATCGCCGCGCTGCTCGATTGGCCGGTGGAAAACGGCGAGGGCCTGCAAATCCTGCGCTACAGGCCCGGTGCCGAGTACAAACCGCACTACGACTACTTCGACCCCGCGAAGAGCGGCACCGCGAGCATCCTGAAGCGCGGCGGCCAGCGTGTCGCTTCGCTCGTGTGCTACCTGAACACGCCGGCCAAGGGCGGTGCGACCGTGTTCCCCGACGTGCACCTCGATGTCGCGCCGTGCAAGGGCAACGCGGTGTTCTTCAGTTATGACCGGCCGCACCCGATGACACGTTCGCTGCACGGCGGCGCGCCGGTGATCGACGGCGAGAAGTGGGTCGCGACGAAGTGGTTGCGCGAAGGGCGCTTCGATTGATTGTTGAAGGCGCTGCGTCACCGCGCAGCGCGTCGACTGACAACTCGATACACCTTCAAAGTCAACTCGGTTGATCAGGCCGGCGTTGTTGAGGCGAGCAGATCGCTCTTTGTCTTTTCAACGTTCAATTCCTAAGGGACTCTCGAATGAAGCACCTCATCACTGCCTTGATCGCCTCGACGTTCGCTGCCGGCGCCTTTGCCCAAGCCGCGGCGCCCGCGACGACCCCGGCTGCCACCCCGGCCGCAGTCGCCAAGCCGGCCGTTCCGGCAACGCCCGCTGTCGCACCGGCAACGCCGGCCGTGACTGCCACGCCGGCTGCGCCTGCCGCGACGCCCGCTGCAACCGCTACCGCGCCTGCCGCTGCCGCTACCGCGAAGGCGGAAGTCGCCACCAAGAAGGTCGAGGCGAAGAAGGAAGGCGCGAAGAAGGAAGTCTCCGCCAAGAAGGCGAAGGCCACCGCGTCGACTGATGCGAAGGCTGGCGAAGTGAAGGCTGTCGAAATGAAGCCCGCAATGAAGTAAGACTCGTCGAGCCCGCGTGGCTCGATTCGCAAACCCGGCCTCGGCCGGGTTTGTTTCTTTCAGGCCGCGCGAATCAGTTCAACACCGGCCGCGGAATCGGCCGCACACGCTCGTACGCGCGCGCCGCGCGAAGAACCAGCGCGTCGCCGAACATTGGCCCAACGAACTGCAGGCCGATCGGCAGACCGGCGCGCGTCAAGCCGCAGGGGATGCTGCACGCGGGTTGCTGCGTCAGGTTGAACGGGTAGGAAAACGGTGTCCAACCGAGCATCGCCTTAGGGTCCATGCGCATCTGGCCGGCCGGGCGCGCGTCGAACGCGGGAATCGCGACGCTGGGCGTGACGAGCAGGTCGTAGCGTTGCATGAACTGGCGCATGTGCGAACCGAGCGCACCGCGTTTGAGCATCAATCGCTGCACGTCGAGCGCGCTGATCTGCGAACCGAGCATCGCTTCGGCGCGGAAGTCGGGGTCGGCGACTTCTTGTTGACGGCCATCGAGCGAATTCCAGATCGTCCACGCGCCGACGAACCACAGGCCCGTGCACACATCCAGTGGGTCCTCGATTCCGGGGTCGACCTGCTCGACGATCGCGCCCAGGCCTTCGAGCTCGCGCACCGCGGCGGCGACGCTGCTCGCCACTTCCGGATCGACCACATCCTGCGCGTAGCCGAGTGCGGGAGAGTAGGCGATGCGCAACCCGCGAATTCCGACCTCGAGGCTGTCAAGCATGTCACTCGGGTCGTAGGGCAGCGAAGTCCAGTCGCGTGCGTCGGGCTGCTTCAGCACATTGAGCATCAGCGCCGCGTCGCGCACGCTCATCGCGTGTGGGCCCAGGTGCGCCACGCTACCGAACGGCGACAGCGGATACGCCGGCACGCGGCCGAAGCTCGGCTTCAAGCCGAAGTTGCCGCAGAACGCCGCAGGAATTCGAACCGAACCCGCGCCATCGGTTCCCACCGACAAAGGGCCCAGGCCGGAAGCAACGGCCGCCGCGGTTCCGCCCGACGATCCGCCAGGCGTCTTCTGCAGGTTCCACGGGTTGCGCGTGATCCCGGTCAATGGCGAATTTGTCTCGCCCTTGCAGCCGAACTCGGGTGTCGCGGTCTTGCCCAGCAGCACCGCGCCGGCTTCGCGCAGGCGCGCGGTGGCCGGGGCGTCGGTGTCCCAGGGCTGTGCCGGGTCGACCGTGCGGCTGCCACGCAGCGTCGGCCAGCCTTTCGTCAGGATCAAGTCCTTGATCGACACCGGCACGCCGTCCAGCGCGCCGATCGGCTCGCCCTTGGCCCAGCGCGCTTCGCTTTGCGCGGCGGACTTCAGCGCCTCGTCATGCGCGACGAGGCAAAACGCGTTCAGGCGCGGGTTCAGCGCGTCGATGCGCGCGAGCACCGCGCGCGTGGCCTCGAGCGGCGAGGCCTTGCGCTCGCGGTACAGCTGCAAAAGCTCGCTCGCGGTGCATGACGTGAGCTGCGTGGCGGTCAACGGCGAATTGGGCATGGGTTCCCTCCATTCACACATCGTAACGTCGGCGCAAAGGAGAACGGGCGAACATTTCGTCGCGAGCGGGTCGAGGTCAGGTCGAGCAGCGCAGCCGTACTTGGGTAGGGCGAGCAGCGCAGGCCTGAGATCGGCCCGCGCAGCAGAAAGATTCGTCCGTTCTCAGGCGGCGTGGCCGAAGAGATCGCGCAAGGCCTCGCGGTACTGGCCCGCGCCGACGTGGTGAGTGTCGTGGTGCGAACCGCCCTGGACGAGAACGAAGCGCTTGGGCGCCGTGGCGCGCTCGAACAGCGCGCGGCCCATCTCGGGGCGGATCAGCTCGTCGTTCGCACCGTGCACCACGAGCAGCGGCGCGGTGATCTGCGCGACGTGGTGGAACGAATCGAAGCGCTGCGTGATCAGCGCGCGCAGCGGCAGCCAACCCCACTTGAGCGTGCCGAAGACTTCGGGGATCGACGTGAACGTGCCTTCGACGATCACGCCGCTCGCGTCGTCGATTTCAGCCGCGAGCTGCACCGCGATCGCACCGCCGAGCGAGTGGCCGTAGACGTAGCGCTTCGCCTGCGGGTGCCCGGCCGCGAGCCAGCGCCATGCCACGTGCGCGTCTTCGCAGGCGCTGCGCTCGGAGGGCAGCCCGGCGCTGCTGAGGCCAAAGCCGCGGTAATCGATGCCGAGCACCGAGAAACCGAGCTGGTGCAACTGCTGCATGCGCTGCGCGCTGCCGCGCAGGTCCCAGCGCGCGCCGTGCAGGTACAGCAGCACGGGGGCATTCGGGTCCGCCTGGCCCAGCCACAACGCGTGCAGGCGTGTGGGCTGGCCGGTGACTTCGGAGTCGAATTCGATCCAGCGCTCGCCCATGTCCTGGCAGTCGCCCGTGAGGACCTTGTCGGTACGCGAACCGATCTGAAAAATCAGCTTGCGTTGTTGCGCCTCCAGGCCGGCGCTGCTCAGCAGCGCGGCGAGCGTCGCGACGAGGCCTCGCACCAGCCCACGAACCAGCCAGCGCGGCTTTTTTTTCCGGGGCTTGTCGAGGGTCAGTGGCAGCGTCTGCATGGTGAGGCCATCGTGGCAGCGGCCATGCGCGGTGCCCATCCCGTGATCGCAGGGACGTCCCGCAAGACGTGGGGTAATCACCCCCTGTGAACAAGGGGCGCGTCACCGAACGCACAGGGCGTCCCAGAGTGCGGGGCAGGAAAGGGGGCGCCCGGCCCACGCGGGCTTTCTCAGGCCTTCACGACGATCTCGAAACGCGCCCGCAGCCCGTCGACCACAGGCTGGAAGGGCACGCGTCAATGCGGCGCGATCCGCAGGGCTCAGGCGCCGGTACAGCGAGTCGCCGGCGTTGTGCGGGTCACCTTCCACGTACAACTGCGTCGTCAACAACTCACGCCGGCCGAGCTTGACCTTGACGTGGATGTGCGGCGTGCGCCCGGCGTAATGCGCCGGTCGGATCGTGCGGAACCGGAACGCCCCGTCGGCGCCGACGCTGGCCCGGCCGAAGCCCTGAAACGCCGGGTCGGCGCGGCCGCCGTCACCGGGGTGGTGGTAGTGGCCCTGCTCGTCGCACTGCCAGATTTCGACCGCCGCGCCTTGCACCGGGCGGCCGGCGAGATCGACGAGCGTGCCCTCCAGCCACGCCGCCTGGCCGCGCGCATAGCGCAACGTGCCGTTGGCCAGCAGATCGGCGTCGCTGTCCTGCGGCAGGGTCACGGGGTAGAACGGCCCTTCGGTTTGCGACGGAGTCGGCCGCCGCGTTTCCTGCGCGAGGGCGTCGCGAATGAACATCGGCACCGCGAACCACGCGGCGGCGCCCGCGATCAGGCGGCGCCGCGCATCGGAACTCAGGGCCGAAGCAGCAAGGCGAATCGGATGCATGGCAACTCCTCGTGCGCGCAAAACGCTGAGGTCGGCATCATGCATCAAACCCGCGTGGCAGCGCACTTACGGACCTCGCCGAGGCCGAGCGTCCGGTTCGGCGCCAGAGTCCGCAACGGCGCCTGCGCGAGGCCATCTGAAGCAGCCTGCGTACAATCGCGCCCGTTCGGGGTGTAGCGCAGCCTGGTAGCGCAACTGGTTTGGGACCAGTAGGTCGCGAGTTCGAATCCCGCCACCCCGACCACTGCTCGTCGTCACCCACCAGTCATGCGCTGCCCGTAGCTCAACCGGATAGAGCACCAGCCTTCTAAGCTGGGGGTCGGGGGTTCGAGTCCCTCCGGGCAGGCCACCGTCACCGAATCAACAGCATCGGCGTCTTGCAGCGCGCGAGCACGCCATTGGCCACCGAGCCGAGCGCCAGATTCGCGAGCGCCGAGTGGCCGTGCGAGCCGAGCACGATCAAGTCGTAGTTGCCTTTGTTTGCCATTTCGGCAATCGCCTCTGCCGGGTGCCCGACGCGGTGTTCGAAGCCGACGCGCCAGCCCTTTTGCGCGATGAATGCGCGCACCGGCTCCAAGACCTCTTCGGCGCGCGACTCGTAGTAGCTCTTCAGGTCGCCAAGCTCGAAGAACCCGGCGTGGCGCGGCAGTTCCGGCACCACGGTGAGTACGGTGTACTGGGTCTGCTCGTCGCGCATTTCGTCGTGCGCCGCGAGCCAGGCGAGCATGCGCTTCGTGAAGGCGCTGCCGTCCACGGGTAGCAGGATTTTCATCGCTTTCATCGGAGACCTCGCTTCCATTGCCGTCGCAATGAACGCATGTTGCACGCCTGGCGCTTGTGGGGGCTTGACCCAACTCAAGCGCGGATGCGCGAAGCGCCGGGCCGAGTGCTCGCCGGCGCGCGAGCGCGATGTTCAGGATTGCGCCAGCGTCAGCGGCATCACCAAGTGCACCACACCGCTCTCGGGCGGCCGGTTTGCATCGACATGGAAGCCGACATGCTTGGCCAGTTCGAGCATGCCCGCGTTTTCGCGCAGCACCACGCCGACGAGCCGCGCCAGCCCTTTGGCGCGCGCGTAGTCGACGATCGCGTTGAGCAGCACGCGGCCCAGGCCCTGGCGTTTCAGGTCGGAGCGGATGATGATCGCGAACTCGGCTTCCACGCCGTCGGGGTCGGACACGGCGCGCACCGTGCCGATGGTTTCGCGCGCGCCGTCGGGCAACGTGCGCTCGGCGATCAGCGCCATCTCGCGCGCATAGTCGATTTGCGTCAGCCGCGCCAGTTCGCTGCGCGGCAATTCGCGCCTCGAGTAGAAGACGCGCATGCGGATGTCTTCCGGCTCTAACCGCTCCAGAAAAGCGCGGTGCTGCGCTTCGTCTTCCGGGCGGATGGGCCGCAGCTTCAGGGTTTCGCCGCGCCACTGCAGCGTGCGCGCGAGTTCGGCCGGGTAGGGCAGGATCGCGAAATGCGCGGTGCCTGCCGGCTGCGACGCATCGATGCGCACGCGTGCGTCGAGCGCGATCACGCCGTTTTCATCCGCGAGCAGCGGGTTGATGTCGAGTTCGGCCAGCTCGGGCAGGTCGGCGAGCATCGCCGAAAGCGTGCCGAGCACGGCCACCACCGCGTCCAGCTTCGCGGCGGGCCGGTCGCGGTAGCCCGCCAGCAGTTTCGACACGCGCGTGCGCGAGATCAGCTCGCGCGCCAGCACGTCGTTCAGCGGCGGCAGCGCGACGGCGCGGTCGCCCACCACCTCGACCGCGATGCCGCCCTGGCCGAACAGCAACACCGGCCCGAACACGGCGTCGACGCTGGCGCCGACGATGAGTTCGTGCGCGTGTGGCCGTTGCACGAACTGCTGCACGTCGATCGCGTCGATGCGTGCGTCCGGTCGCGCGGCGCGCACGGCGCCGAGCATCGCTTGCAGCGCGTCGCGCAGTTGCGCGTCGTCGCCCAAGTTCAGGCGCACACCGCCGACATCGCTTTTGTGCGTGATGTCGGGCGAGACGATCTTCAGCGCGACTGGATAGCCGATGCTGCGCGCCGCGTCGAGCACCCCGGCTTCATTCGGCGCGGCGCTGATGCTGCGAGGCACCGGGATGCCGTAGGCGCGCAGCAGCGCCATCGCCTGTTCGGCGCTCAGCCATTGCCGGCCTTGCGCCAGCGCGGCGCGAAGGGGCTGGCGCGCTGCGTCCACGTCGAACGCCGGGCGCGGCGGTGTCGCGGGCGGCGCTTCGAGCAATTGTTCCTGGTTGCGCCGGTAGGTGACAAGCATGCCGAACGCACGCACCGCTTCTTCGGGCGTCGCATAGTCGGCGATGCCGGCCTCTTGAAACACCTCACGCGCCTGCGCCACCGAGGCGTCGCCGAGCCAGCAGCCCAGCACCCGGTCGCGCGCCTTTGCAGCCAGCGGCGCGCAGGCGCGTGCGATGTCGAGGCTGGGAACGATCGCCGTGGGCGCGTGCATGAACAGCACCGCGCCCGCCTCCGGCCGCGCGAGCAGGTGCGTCAGCGCCGCCGTGTAGCGCTGAGTAGGCGCGTCGCCGATGATGTCGATCGGGTTCGCGCGCGACCATGTCGCGGGCAGCACCGCGTCCATCTCGCGCAGCCAGGCGGCGTCGGGTTCCCACAGCGCGACGCCGGCGTGCGCCGCTGCGTCGGCCGCCATCACGCCGCCGCCGCCGCCGTTCGTCATGATGCTCAGCACAACGCTCCGATTGCCGCGAAAGCGCGCCAGTGTCTGTGCGGCGATGAACAGGTCTTGCAACGTGTCCACGCGCAGCATGCCGGCGCGTCGGATCGCGGCGTCGTAGACGATGTCGGAGCCCGCCAGCGCGCCGCTGTGCGACGCCGCGGCCTTGACGCCGTTGCCCGCGCGCCCGGCCTTCACGACGATCACCGGCTTGTTGCGTGCCGCGGCGCGCGCCGCCGACATGAACTTGCGCGCCTTGTCGCCGGGCCCGGCGATCGATTCGACGTAGAGCAGGCAGGCGCGCGTTTGCGCGTCGTTGGCCAGGTAGTCGAGCAGATCCCCGAAGTCGACGTCGGCGTGCTCGCCCAGCGACACGAGGTGCGAAAAGCCGATGCGGCGCGACTTGGCCCAGTCGAGCATCGCCGTCACCAGAGCGCCGGACTGCGACACGAACGCCAGCTCGCCCGGCAGCGCGTCGGTGTGCGCAAAGCTCGCGTTCAGGCGCAGCGCCGGCGTCATCACGCCCAGGCAGTTCGGCCCGAGCAGGCGCAGCACGACCGCGCGCGCCGCATCGAGTGCGGCTTGCTTTTGCTGCGGCGTCATCCCGGCTGTCATCACGATGGCGGCGCGCGTGCCGGCCGCACCGAGTTCGGCGATCAGCCCCGGCACGCTCGCCGGTGGCGTGCAAATCACGGCCAGGTCTGCCGGCTCAGGCAGATCGGCAATGCCGCGAAACACCGGCACGCCTTCGAGCTCCCGGTACTTCGGGATTCACGGCGTGCAGCGTGCCGGTGAAGCCCGCGCCGTTCAAGTTGCGCCACACGGTGGCGCCCACGCTTGCCGGGCGCATTGACGCGCCGATCACGACCACGCTGCGCGGGCTGAGCAGGCGCTCGAGGTTGCGGATGCTCATGGATGTTCGCCCCCGGTCGCTTCGCGCCTGCCCCCCGTGGACCCCGCAGGGGCCCCTTCGTGGCCCATGGCGGGCAACCGTCTTGGGGCGGCCCGGCGACGGTTGCCCGAGCGCCGCGCCGCGCGCTTCGCCTGCGCAGTGCAGCGCCGGAGCATCAGTGCATCACGAGCACGGGAGTGCCGGTGCGCGCCAACACCTGCTGCGTGTGCGAGCCGAAGACCAGCCGGCCGAAGGTGCCACGCCCATGAGTCACCATCACGATCATGTCGCAACGATACTCCAGCGCGGCTTGCACGATGGCCTGGGCGACGTCCGGCGCTTGCCGATAATGGCCTTCAAAGGGCACTGCCGCAAGCCGCGCCTGTTCTTCGAAACGCCGCAACAGCCGCTGTGCCGACTCCTCGGCGCGCATTTGCTCGACGCTGCTGCCGTCGCCCGAAGGCAGCGGCAACAGCGCCTGGACGATGAAGCCGGCGATCTCCGCGCCGAGCTGGCTCGCCAACGCGATGCTCGCATCGGCGGCGCGCGGCGTGAGTTCGGCGCCGTCGAGCGGAACGAGCAGGCGTTTGAACTTGAACGATGCGTTCGGTTTGGTGTCTGGGTTGAGGTTCGCCACATGCGCAGGCTACCCCCCGGCCTTGGTGCGGATGTTGACTTCGCTCAAACGCATCGCGATCGCGGCGCCACCGGCCCTCTTGATTTGCCGCAACGTGCACAAACATTGAAAGCCTAGAGTGCATGGTGTCGGTGTTGCGGCACCGTGATTCCGGCCCACTGCGGGCCATGTGTTGACACAGGAGTTCCAAATGAGCACCTTGACCCGTTTCGAACGCGAACTGTTTCCCGAGTTCTTCCGCCGGTTCGCGAGTCCCCTGGCTGCCGTGGACGTTGAAAGTCCCGGCGAAATCCGCGTCGATGTGACGGAAGGGGAGAAGGAGTATCTGGTCCGCGCCGAAATGCCCGGCGTGAAGAAGGACGACATCCGCGTGCAGATCGATCGCAATTCGGTGTCGATCCGCGCCGACGTGAAGAAGGAGCAGGAGGTCAAACAAGGCCGCTCGCTGCTTGAAGGAGATCTACTCCGGCAGCTGCTCGCGTGCCTTCACGCTGGCGCATGAAATCGACGACAGATCGTCGGTCGCGAAGTTGGAAGACGGCGTGCTGACGCTGACGCTGCCCAAGCGAACGGGCGCGGGCACGAAGCTGTTGCCGATCGTCTGAGCTGAAACGCGATGCGCGGGCCCGTGCCACCCAGGGTACGGGCCGACCCTGCCGCGGCCTCAGCGGCTGGGGCTGTGCTTTCCGGTGTGGACGCCTACGCGCCCAGGGAAATCGCGCGCCGCGTCAATGAATTCAGCGTCGTCAAGGCGAAGCTGCCGCTGCTGACGCTGTGGCTGCTCGGCATGCTGGCCGGTGCCTTCGTGGGCTTGGGCGCGTTGATGTTCACGCTGGTCGCGAGCGATGCGTCGCTCGGCTTCGCGGCGTCGAGGCTGCTCGGCGGCTTGGCGTTTTCGCTCGGCCTGATTCTGGTCACGGTGGCCGGTGCCGAGCTGTTCACCGGCAACAACCTGCTTGCGATGGCCTGGGCCAGCGGCCTTGTGAGCACACGCGACGTGATGCGCAACTGGCTGGTGGTGTGCGCCGCCAACTTCGTCGGCGCGGCGGGTCTGGCGCTGCTCGTCTGGCTGTCGGGCCACGCCGCGATGAACGGCGGCAACGTCGCGCGCAACGCGATCGGCATTGCCGCGGCGAAGGCCGCGCTGCCGATCGGCGAGGCGTTCTTTCGCGGTGTGCTGTGCAATGTGCTGGTGTGCATGGCGGTGTGGATGGCGCTGGCCGGGCGCAGCGTGGTCGACAAGGCGGTCGCGATCGTTTTCCCGATCGCCGCGTTCGTTGCCGCCGGATTCGAGCACTCTGTCGCCAACATGTACTTCTTTCCGCTCGCGTGGCTGCTCGGCGCGCCGCTGGGCTGGATGGACGTGGCGCGCAACCTGGTCCCCGTGATCGCCGGCAACATCGTCGGCGGCAGTGTGCTGGTGGCGCTGGTGTACTACCTCGTGTATGTGAGGGCGTCCGGATCAGGCCGCTCCTGACGGCGCTGTGGCGGTCGTTGCCGCAGGCGCTGTCGAGAGGGTTCCTGCCGCGGGCAGAAACGCGTCGGTGAAACACATCGTCTCGTTCAGGCCCTGCGTGATGAAGGCCGGCACCGCGGCTTCGACCATGCGCGCGGAGCCGCACACATAGACCTCGTGCTCGCGCAGGTCCGGGAAGTCTTGCAGCATTGCCTCGTGGACCAGGCCGGTGCGGCCGCACCAGCCGTCGCCGGCTTCGGGCTCCGACAACACCGCAACGAAGTGGAAGTTCGCATGCTCGCGCTGCCATTGCTGTGCCAGCTCGAAGGCATACAGATCGGCGCGCTTGCGCACGCCCCAGTACAACCACATCGGCCGCTCGACGCCGCGCGCGAAAGCGTCTTCGACGATGCTCTTGATCGGTGCGAAGCCGGTCGCGCCGGCGACGAACAGGATCGGGTGCGCGCTGTCGCGCAGCGTGAAGTCACCGAGCGGCCCTTCGAAACGCAGCGTGTCGCCGACCTTCATCTGCGTGAACACCTGGCCGGTGAAGCGCCCGCCCGGGATGCGACGAACGTGCAGCTCGATGCCGCCGCGCAGGTGGGGCGGGTTCGCGAACGAGAACGCGCGGCGCTGGCCGTCGTCGAGAACGATGTTGATGTACTGGCCGGCGTGAAAACGCAGCGTCTCGCCGCCAGGCAGTGAGAGCCTCAGGCGCCTCACATCGGGCGCCAGCGTCTCGATCCGATCGACACGCGCCAGGTACTCACGGGCCGGCGCGGCTTGTGGTGATTCCGTGTCGACTTCGACTTCAAGATCGGACAGCGGCGTCGCGCAGCACATCAGCGCGTGGCCGCTTGCACGCATCGCTTCAGGCAGCGCTCCGGGTTGGTACGGGCCATGGTCGACGCTGCCGTGCAGCACCGTGCAGCGGCATTTGCCGCAGCCGCCGTTGCGGCATTCGTAGGGCAAGCTCAGGCCGTGGCGCAAGCCGGCTTCGAGCAGCGTCTCGCCGCTGCGCACCGCGATCGGCTGCACGGCGGGGTGCACCGTCAGGTGGAACTCACCCGCGCGGCCGCGCCTGAACTTCGGCGGCAACCAGGGCAGCGCCACGAGCAGCGCGGTGCCGGAGGCGACCAGCGCCCACACCTGCGCCAGCGGCAGCAGGTAGAAGAGCGGAAACAGCGCGAGCAGGAACCAGTCGAGCTGCAAATCGGTCACGGCACGGTTCAGTTGCGCCGCGCCGCCCTGGCTCAGCGCCGGGTGCGCCAGCGACAGCAGCAGCAGCGTGAGCGTCAGGCTCGCCATGATCGGCCGCGGCGGATTCGTCTTCGCTTTCGGAACCCGCTGCACGTGCACGAACATCAGCAGCAATACGACGAGCGGGATGCCGATGTGCATGAACGCGAGCAGCGAGAAGAAGCGGTCGTTCACGCTCGCCGGATAGATGAAGTTGCGGATCAGCGTGCCGCCGAAAATCGGCAGCCAGTCGATCCACTCGAAGCTCGCGACGATCGTGAACTGCGCCAGCCGGTCCCACGGCAGCATGTAGCCGTTGATGCCGCTCACGTACACGCCCCACACGAGCGCGACGCCGCTGACCCACGAGAACCAGCGAAAGCCGCGGAAGCGGTCGAAGGCGAAGTGGCGCAGCAGGTGCAGCAGCATCGTCACGACCATTGCGTCGGACGCATAGCGGTGCACGCTGCGCAGCACGCCGCCCGCGAACCACTGGCGATGCGTCAACGCCTCGACCGATGTGTAGGCGCCGGCGACACCCGGTTTCGAAAAACGCGTACAGGTACAGGCCGCTGCCGCACACCACCCAGAACAGAAAGAACGTGATCGCGCCCAGGTGGTACAGCGGGTTCAGGCGGTCGGTGAAAGCGGCGTTGAACAGCGCCTCGACGCGCATGAAGCCGCGTTGCAGCAGAAGCTGCGATCGGTGAATCATGCGCCCTTCGCGCGCGCCGGCGTGTCCGAGCCCGGCGCCGCGCTCGGGCGTCGCATCGCGCCGATCACGACGACGATGAACAGCACGCCACCGACGATCGCGATCAGGCCGCCCAGGCCCATCAGGCCCATGCCGGCGATCTCGGACGGGCTGCGCAGCACCTGCTCCGTCCCAGCGACCTTGCGCTGCACGCCGTAACCGCCGGACCAGACCAGGCCGAGGATGTGCATCAACTGACCGGCACCGTACACCACAGGCTGCCAGGTCGCGAGCCGGCCCACGGGCGCGGCCCCGCCGAGATCGGGCAGCAGTCGATACACCAGGCCCATCAACGCGAGCGTGACGCCGACGATGCAGCCGTGGTAATGAGCAGGGATCCGAACGTTCGCTCCGGCAATGAACACGCCGATCAAGCCCCCCGCGGCGAACAACACGATGGAAGCGAGCAGCGCGGCGCGCAGCGGGCGCTGCCAGGCGAGGCGCGGTTCGGCGTTGCGCAGCGCCAGCGCCACGGCCAGGCCGATCGGCACAATTGCGAGCCCGCCGCCGATGCGCATCGCCCAGGTGTGCCAGGCACGATGCTCCACAGACGCGATGTCGTGCGCCAGGTAGGCCAAGGGCGTGACGAACACGCTGAGCAATGCCAGCGCAAACAGCAGCAGCGTCACGCGGGGAGTGAGCGGCACGCGCGCGCCGCAACTGTCGGCGAGCCACAACCAGGCAACGAGCATCAGCAGCGTCCAGGTGAACTGCAGCGCATGGCCGCCGCCCCAGAACAGGATTTCGTAGTAGGCCTTGCCGGCCAGGCCCTGCGGCAGCACCGCCCACGACCAGCCGAATGCGAGCAGCGCCACCGCGGTCGCGACCACGCTCGAATTCAGCCCGAAGCGCAGCGCGCCGGCGGCGTCGGGCGCGAGGCCGATCTTCGGCGCGCTGAACAGGCCACGCACCACGAGCAGGGCGGCTCCGGCGCCGAACAGCAGCAGCCCGGCGAGGAACGGCGCGCCGTCCAGCACCGGAATGTAGTTGGCCATGACCGCCTCACCGCTGCCGATGAAGGGCGCGAGCGCCATCAACGCCGCGCCCAGGCCGCACAGGCCCAGCGCTGCCCAGGCGCATCCCAGGAAGCGCCGCGTGCCGTTCAGGCTCCACAGCAGCCCGGCCAGCGCGATGAACCAGACGAGCACCGACAAGTCGACGTGCACGACGAGCGCGACGCGGAAGAAGTCCGCCACCGGCAGCATTCGGTTCAAGCCGGGCGTTCGCGACAGCACCAGCAACACGGAGAACAATCCGGAGACGACCAGTGCCATCACGCCGAGCCAAAGCCAGGCGCGTGCAAGGGCACGGGGTGCGTCCGCGGGAACGGCCAGCGAATAGTCGCCCAAGGCCGCGCCCGCATGCGGGGTCGCAGCGGCGGTGAGGGCGGAACTCGCCGCGCCCTCGCTCAGGCGTGGGCCCGACAGCCGGGGTTGCGACAGCGTATTCATTGCAGCGTGATCATCTGCGTCGACGGGTCGAAGTCGATCACCAGAATCTGCGCGGGCTGGAGCGCCACGGTCGCCTCAATCCGATGGTTGAAGCCGACGCTGCGCACGTCGTCTTTCAGGCGCAATGCGATGCGGTGCTCGCCGGCGTCCACTTGAAAACGCTGGTAGACGGAAGACGCGCCGTCTTTCGACAGGCCCGACGGCTCGGCCGAATGGCGCAGCAGGGTCTTGCCGTCGACGTCGAGCTCGACGAGGATCGGCGAGCGCTCGCGCGGGCAACGCAGCGGCGCGCGCATGTTCGGCGGCAGCTTGGCCAGCTCCTCGGGTGTCTGCGCCTTGCACTCCGACACCGGCTTGCCGGTGTGGCTGAAACTCAGTTTGATCAGCGCCTGGTCGGGCGCGAGGTGGCGGTAGGGCGGCCAGCTCGAGAACACGCCGATGAAGAGGGCAAATGCGCCGTACAGCAGCGCCTGGCCGAGCCAGGCGAGGGGCCCTGGGCGGGCGCCCACCCCCGGCTTTGCCGGGGACTGTCTGCCGCGTGCCGTCTCATCCATGTGCCGCAGCCCCCGCGAGCGACGGGTTGGCCGGCGCTGCGCGCAAGCGCATTCGAAGCTCATGGAGCGCCGCGCGCAATGCGGATTCATCGCCCGGGTCGGCCCAGGCGGTGGCCACACGCTCGCGCGGCACCGATGCGCGCAGGTGCGGCTCGCGCGTTCCGCCCAAGCGTGCCTCGGTCCAGCGCTGGCCGAGCCGGAACTCGCAACCTCCCGCGCGGCAGGCACTCACGAGCACGCCGGCAGCGCCGTCGCGCAGCGCGTATTCGACGAACGACGGCGGCAGCATGCCGGTGCACATCAGGCTCAAGTGCACCACGTCCGGCGCGTCGAGGGCGCCGACCCGGGCGCCGCGGTCGCAGCCGAACACGACGATGCCTGGTGCTTCGCGCAGCGCTCCGAGCTTCTCGCGCAGTGCACGGCGCAGTGCACCGATAGGCTGGCTCGGCATGTCGATGCCGGTCACCAGTTCCGAGAGGCTGCGAAACGGTGTCGACGATGGGCACGCGCCGACGCAGATGCCGCAGCTCGCGCACAGATCGGCGTTCACGCTTGCCATCTGCCTTGTGGCGCGCAGCGGGTGCGGCAGCATCGTCACCGCTGCGTAGGGGCAATCGTCGAAGCAGCGCCGGCAACCGTTGCAGTTGGCCGGGTCGACCACGGCAATCGGCACGGGTGTCTCACGTTGCGGCAGCAAGGGCAGGGCGATCAGCACGGCGAACATGCTCGCGAGCAGCAGCCACACGGTCAAGGGCGACGTGGCGTCCATCAGCGGGTGCCAGAACAGCAACAGCCAGTCGAAGGCCAGCGGGCCGGGAACGACGCTCAGGTCGGCGCTCGCCATGGCTGAGCACCGGCCGCACGATCGCCAGCGCGAGCAGCGTGCCGCAGGTTCCAAAGGCCAATGCACGCGGCGGGAACAGCGCCGCGCGGCTGATGCGCTGCACGTGAAACCACAGCCCGAACAACAGCAGCAGCGGCACGCCGAGGTGGATGAACACGAACAGCGAAAAGAGGCGATCGCTGACCGCGGCGTTGCTCAGGAAGTTGCGCGTCAGCGGCGTGGCGAACAGCGGCAGCGCGTCGAGCAGCTCGGCAGTCGCGGTGGCCGAATACTGGCCGAGCCGATCCCAATTGAGCCAGAAGCCGCCGACTGCTGAGATGAACATGAACGCCAGCAGCGGCACCCCCGTCCACCATGAGAAGCGGCGAAACCCGCGGTAGCGGCCATACAGCCATTCGCGCAGCAGGTGCAGCAGTGTGACGATGACGAATCCGTCCGCCGCGTAGCGGTGCACGCTGCGCAGCACGCCGCCGAGAAACCAGGGCTCGCGCGACAGCGCGTCGATCGACGCATGGGCCCCGCTGACCGAGGTGTCGAGCACGGCGTACAGGTAGATGCCGCTCGCGGCCAGAACGCCCAGCAGCAGGAACGCCAATGCGCCGAGGTGGCGCAAGGGGTTGAAGCCCGAGCCGAATGCCGCGTCGAAGCCGTGTTCGACGCGGCGATAGCGGGCGAGCCACCACTCGCGCGTGCGGTGTTCAGAGTGCAACATCGGCCGCCGGCAAGGCACGCTGCTGGGCGCGCCGGCGCCAACGGTTGCGCAGCTCGAGCGTGAAGAACCACAGCATCGCGACGATGAACGTCGCGCCGCCGGCAATCTCGACGATCAGTCCGTAGTTGTACTTGTACCTCCCGGTCTGCGGGTCGTACACGGTGCAGATGATTCGAACCCGCTCGATCAACTCGCCGAGGCTCAACTGCGCGGGCATCGGCGCACCGCGCAGCAACAGGCGCAGCGGCTCGCCGAGCTGGTCGGGGTTGAACTTCTCGCCGTACACCTGGGCGTAGATGCGTCCCTGCGCGTCGACGACGGTCACGCCGACCAGGTGGTCGAAGCCTGCCGGCGTGGCGAGGACGCTGAAGCCGAAGTCGCGCAGCAGCGCGGGCAGCGCGGCCGGAGGCGGGCTGAGAAATTGCCAGTTCGGCTCGGCGATGCGATGCTGCGCCGCGAACGCACGCATCGCTTGCGGCGAATCGGCGGGTTGGTTGAAGCCGATGCTCACGACATTGAAGTGCTCGGCGCGAAACGTCTTGTGCACGGTGCGCACCGCTTCTTGCAGCGACCGCGTGCTGGTCGGGCAGACCTGGAAGCAGCCGGTGTAGATGAAGCTCACGAGCAGCGGTTTGCCGCGGTAGTTCGACAGGCGCACCGGACGGCCCTGGGTGTCGAGCAAGGCATGTTCGCCAAGCGGCCTGCCGATCGCGGCCTGGCTGTCGCGCAGCGCCTGGGTGGCGTCGAGCGCCGGCGGGGGTGGATCGTCGGGCGGTGTTTCGGCGGCGGCCGGCGGCGGCTGACCGGGAGGCGTGGCCACCGGCGTGATGCGTGCGCCGGACGCGGGCAGCGCCCAGAGCGCGAGCAGCGCGATCGCAACGATCAAGGCAATCGCCGCGGGCCGCCCGTGCGAGAGCGCGTCGCGCCGGCGACTCTCTCTCTGTGCCGTGGCGCGAATCGTCGACATGGAATGCAGCCGGTCAATCAATGCGGAAAGCGGGGCGCCCGCGACGAGCCCCCGCATCAGCGCAGCAAACCGTCGATGCTCGCCGCACCGAGCAACAGGCTGAGTTGAAGCAGCGACGCGAAGAACGATGCCATCGCCGTCTTGCGGCTCGGCGCGCGCGCCAGCGCCCAGGCCTTGTGCAGGAAGTAGCCGCCCCCGGCGAGCGCACCCGCCATGTAGACCGGCCCCGCGCCGAACAGCCCCGGCAACAGCGAAGCCGCGACCAGCGCAACCGTGCTCGCGAACACGATGCGCGCCGCGCGCGGCTGTGCCCACCACCACCGGCAACATCGGCACGCCCGCCGCGGCGTAGTCGGCCTGGTTGGCGATCGCCAAGCTCCAGAAGTGCGGCGGCGTCCACAAGAACAGCACGAGCGCCAGCAACGCGGGCAAAGGGCCGAGCGCCGGGTCCACCGCGGCGCCACCGGCGAGCACCGCAAAGCTGCCGGCCAGGCCGCCGATCACGATGTTCGTCCAGCTGCGCCGCTTCAGCCACACGGTGTAGACGACGGCGTAGACGAACGCGCCGAGAAAGATGTGCAGCGCGGCCATCGCATTCAGCGCCCACCACGCTGCGCCGACCGCCAGCGCCAGCAGCGCGGCGATCAGCACCAGCCACGCGGGCGTGTGCGGCAGCTCGCCCGTCACGAAGGCGCGCGTGCGGGTGCGCGCCATCAAACGGTCTGCGTCAGCTTCAAAGTACTGGTTGAACGCGCCGGCGCTTGCGGAGGCGAGCAACACCGCCAGCGCCAATACCACCACCTGCAGCAGGCTCAAGGCCGGGCCTGGCGTCACCGCCAGACCCACCAGCGCCGTGATCATGATCATCACCGCGATGCGCAGCTTGAACAGCCCGAGCACGAGGCGTGCCAGATGTATCGCGCCGGCGCGCGTGCGGAAGCTGCGGGCGACGCTGAGCGAATTCATGGCGTGCGTCCTGCGCTCAGCTCAAGCCCCAGAGCGTCGACAGGTACTTCCAGTTGATGAAGTAATAGAGCACGAAAGCCACCAGGAACACCATCGCCAGCGCAAACGTGCCAGGCGCCGCGAAGCCGGCCGAACCGTAGCTCTGCGCGGCCACGGTGGGCGCTGCCACCGGGATCGGCGTGTACTTCGGGCTGGTCGCACCGGCCTCGAGCTTCTTGCCCCACAGCAGCGAGCCGACCGTGACGTAGATGTAGATCGCGCCGCCGACGATCGCCGCGACTCCGGCGATGCCCACCAGGCCCATCATCAGGTACGCCGCGCCGGGCCACTGATAGGCGAGTGCGTTGCCGCTGAACGCCATGTCCCAATGGCGGCGTGACACGCCCAAGGTGCCCGCGCCCATCATCACCAGGCAGAAGAAGTACATCGACAGACCGAACAGATAGGGCTGCGCCTGCGCCAGCTTCGGGCTGATCATTTCGCGCCTGAACAGCACCGGGATCAGGAAGTAGGTCAGCGCCATGAACGACAGCGTGGTTCCGACCACGACGGTGGCGTGGAAGTGGCCGGGCACATAGATCGTGTTGTGGATGATCATGTTGAGCTGCTCGGTGCCCATCATCACGCCCGAGATGCCGCCCAGGAAACCGAAGCCGATGAGCGAAATGAACACGCCCGAGAACACCGGATTCCCCCACGGCGCTTTGCGCAGCCACTCGAACAGGCCCTTGTTGAAGCCCTTCGCGCGTTGCGCCACTTCCATCGCGCCGGGAATCGTCAGGCCGTGGATCATCGACGCGAGCACCGCGAAATACATGAAGTAGCTGGTGTTGACGACCTTCCAGCCGGTGCTCAGGCCCGGGTCGGCGAGCAGGTGGTGCGCGCTGGCGAGCTGTAAGAACAAGATGTACAGCAGGAAGGCGCCGCGGCTGACGCGTTCCGACATCGGTTTGGCGCCGAAGGCGATCGCCGCCACCGCGTACCAGATCGAGATGTGCGCCGCGACGTTGATCTGCTGCGACGAGTGCCCGAAGGCCCACCAGACGGTGCGATACACGAGCGCGTCGACATGGGCGATCCAGCCCAGCGACAGCAGCAGCGTCGGAATCAGGATGATCGCGCCCGAGGCGATCGTGAACACGGCGATGATGCACGCCGTGATCGCACCGAACGTGACGAGCGGCACCGAGCCGGTGTAGGTCTTGTCGCGCTTCGCGACGACGAGCGTGCCGAGAAAGACGAAGCAGCCGATCAGCGCGCCCACCGCGAACAGGATCAGGCCGAGGTAGAACGACGGCGCGGCCATCATCGGCACGTACGACGTCATCATCACGCTCGAGCCGCCCTGGAACACGGCGATGTTGTTCGTGACCGCGCCGATCAGCATGAGCGCGAACGCCAGCCACGCCATGTTCGGCGTGGCCAGACGGCAGCGCAGCAGCGTGGACGAACAGAAATACAACACGGCGATCTCGAAGAAGATGATCCAGAAGATCAGCATGTCGATGCCGTGCGCGGTGAGCACCTGGTAGAAGGTGTCGGCCTGCAGCCAGTGCACGGCGGGCCAGCGCGTCAGCGTGACGCCGACCGCGAGAATGCCGCCGATCAGCAGGAACACCACTGCCGCGACGGCATTGGCGATCATCAGTTTCTCGGCATTGGCTTCGAATTGCAGCCCCGAACGGGGGCAGGTCCGGTAGGTGGTCGCCATGGTCATGCCCCTCGCTTATTTGACGTAGATGCGGCCGACCATCGTGTGATGGTTGATGCCGCAGTATTCGTTGCACACGACGGAGTAGGTGCCCGATTGATTGGGCGTCACCGTCACCACGTGTTCATAGCCCGGCACGACCTGGATGTTGATGTTCGCCGGTTGCAGCGAGAAGCCGTGGTTGTAGTCCATCGCTGTCAGGTGCAGCTTGTAGGTCTTGTCCTTCTCCAGCTCGAGGATCGGCCAGAAGTTCCATAACCTGGCGATCATGTAGACGTCGCTCCCGGCGGGCGGGGCGACCACGGGCACCTTTTCGGCGGTCTCGGTGCGCACCGTGTACTTGTCGACCATCGCCTGGGCCTTCGCTGAGAACTTCTCCGGTGTCGTCTTGTAGGTCTCGGTGGACAGGTTCTGGCGGCCGTAGACGTGCCAGCCGACCATCATGAAAAACATCACCAGGCACCAGATGAAGGCGATGGCGATCCAGGTGCCCTCGACTCGGTCGAGCGGGTGTTTCCACCACAGGCGTTCGGCGGGGGGAAGGATGGCACTCATGGCGTGTCCCTCTGGTGGTTGTGAATGCGGCCTACTTGGCCAGCGGGACCGTCAGGATGTCGATGACACCCCACAGCGTGTAGACGACCATCGGCACCATCACGCCGAGGAACAGCAACAGGAACGGGTTGTCGAGCAGTTGCTGCATCCATGGAACGGGTTCGTTGTCTTGGTGGGCTGGGCTCATGGTGTCTCCAGGTTCGGTGACTGCGGTCCGACGCGCCGCAGCGGCGCTTGAGGCTGCGGGCATTCTGTTGACGCGGCTGCCGCGTCGCCTTGATCTGCCACAAGAAAGAGCGGGCTTGTGCAGTGCCGCAATTTGCCCCGTGTTCGGCCCTTCCCGTGCGCACGCTACGATGCGGGCCACGCCCCCACTGCGCCGCGCATGCTCGACACTCCCCCCGAACGCCGTCTTCTTCTGCTACGCCGTCTGGCGGGCGTGTGTGCGGTCCTGGTGCTGGTGGTGACGAGTCTGAGTGCCTACCTGCGCCTGTCGAAGGCGGGAGTGGGTTGCAGCGACTGGCCCCAGTGCTACGGCCAAAGCCTGCGCGAATTGCAGCAAGGCGTTGCGGTCAGCGCCGAAGAACAGGCCGCCACCGCCGTGGCGCGGCTGGTACACCGCGTTGCCGCGACCGGGGCGCTGCTGCTCGTCGTGACGATGGTTCTGGTGTGCCTGGGCACGCGCCCGCTGCTGCGCGACGAAGGTGCGCTCGCCGTCGCGCTGCTCGGCCTGGCGCTGTTCCTCGCCGTGCTCGGGCGCTGGAGCAGCGACGCGCGAATTCCGGCGGTGACGCTGGGCAACCTGCTCGGCGGCTTCATGATGGTTGCGCTGTCGGTGCGGCTGGCGGTGGCCGGCCTGGCATTGGAGCCGCCGCGCTTACGGCTGTGGGTGGGCGCGGCGCTGTTGGCGATGCTCGCGCAGATCGCGCTTGGTGGCCTGGTCAGCGCGTCGTTTTCGGCGTTGAGTTGCGGCACGCTGGACGACTGCCTGGCGCGTGCGGGCCAGCTCGGCTGGGGCGCGCTGAACCCGTGGCGCGAACCCATGGTGCATTCGATGCCTAGCGTGAACCCGGACGGTGCGCTCGCCAACCTGTTGCATCGCGCGCTCGGCGTGGCCCTCGTGATCTTCGTCTTGCCGCTCGCGATTGTGTCCTGATGCGGCGCGGTCGGCCCAACAGTGCAGCGACGCTGTTCGTTCTGCTCGTCGCGCAGGCCGCGATCGGCCTGGAGATGCTGCAAGGCGACTTGCCGATGAACTTTGCGCTGCTGCACAACCTGCTTGCCGCGACCTTGCTGGCGACGCTCGTGCTGGTTTTGTGACAACGCTCGTGCCAGTCCGGGCTTGATCGGGATCAAGCGGCAGCAAGGGTGCCACTTCCAAAATCGGCGCCACTCATCCCGGAGTTTGCCCCCTTGGAAGCGCGCGCTTTCGACCTGCCTCGCTATCTGTCAGTGCTGCCACTGTTCAATGAAATGGACGCGGCGGAGTTGCAGCGCATGGCGCAGGGCAGCCAATTGCGGCGTCTGGCACGCGGCGACATGGTGTTTCGCGTCGGCGAGCCGTGCGCGGAGTTCCACGTCACGGTGATCGGCCAGATCAAGCTGTTCGCGATCTCCGCCGCGGGCCAGGAAAAAGTGATCGAACTCGTCGGCCCCGGCAACAGCTTCGCCGAAGCGCTGATGTTCACCGGCCGGCCCTACATCATCAGCGCCCAGGCGCTCACCGACACGCTGCTGCTGACGGTGAGCAAGGCGGCGGTGCTGACTGAGATCGACCACGATCCGCGCTTCGCGCTGCGCATGCTCGCCGGCATCTCACGGCGGCTGCACGGCCTGGTGCACGACGTCGAGGCCTATGCGCTGCACAGCGGCTTGCAGCGCGTGATCGGCTACCTGCTGCGCGACGTGGAAGGAATGAACGGCACGAGCCACAGCACGGTCACCGTGTCGCTGCCGGTGAGCAAGGCGACGATCGCGTCGCGCCTGTCGTTGACGCCGGAGTACTTCTCGCGCGTGCTGCACGAACTCGAGTCGGCGGGCCTGATCGAGATCGACAAGCGTGACATCCGCATCCTCGACTCGAAGCGGCTCGCGGCGTATCAACCCGTTGCCTGAGATTTGAGGCCGAGCCCGTTGCGCGCCGCAGTCCTCGCCCGGAAGCTTGATCAAACCCCACCGCGCTTCGCCTTGAGCCGCTGCGCCCCGGCCTTGCCGCGCGCCTTCCACATCGAGAGCTGTTCGCGCCGTTGCAGCGCGCTCATGCTGTCGCGGCGCATTTCGCGCTGCAGCTTGTGGTAATTGCGCAGTCGATCCGCGTCGACGCTGGAACGCACCGCGCAGCCGGGCTCGTCGAGATGCCGGCAATCGCGGAAGCGGCAGGTCGTGCGCAGCAGCTCGATGTCGGTGAAGCTCATGGCGAGCGCGGCGCCGGCGTCCAGGCTCAGCGTGCGCACCCCGGGGGTGTCGATGATGCACGCGCCGCTGCCCAATCGAAACAGGGTGCGCGAGGTGGTCGTGTGCTGGCCGCGCCGGTCGCTCTCGCGCACGGGCCCGGTGTCTTGATGCGCCGCGCCGAGCAGGCTGTTTGTCAGCGTCGACTTGCCCGCGCCGGACGAGCCGAGCAAGACCAGCGTCTGACCGGCACCGAGCCAGGGCTGCAGGGCCTGCACGGCGGCGGCGTCGCGCGCGTCGACGCACCCAACCGGCAGGTCCGAGCCCAGGCGCGCGCGCAGTGCGGCCAGACACTGCTCGGTGCGCTGCGGCGCCTGCGCGGCGAGGTCGGCCTTGGTCAGCACGACCACGGGCGCCACGCCACTGCTTTGCACCAGCGCGAGAAAGCGCTCCAACCGGCGCAGGTTGAAGTCGTCGTCCAGGCCCATCACGAGCAACGCGGTTTGCACGTTGCTGACGACGGCATGGCTGCGCCCGTCGCCATCGCGCCGCGCGATTCGCGACGCCGGTTCCACGCGCGCGTGCACCCACGCTTGCGCGTGTTCGTCGCGCGCCGCGAGCACCCAGTCGCCGACCGCGACCGCACTGCCCGGTGCCGACAGCTCGCGCGCCAGCCATGGCAGCAAACGCGCTGCGAACTCGGATTCGCCGTCGTGCAATTGCAGCGTTTCGCGATGCACCGCGACGACGCGCAGCGCGCTGCATTGCGCGGGCATGTTTTCGAGAGATTCCTCGATGCGGCGCGCCAGCTCCGGGGTGAGCCCGATGGATTGCAGGCGCGCGAGTTGTTGCTGATTCATGGATCGATTCCGATTCAAGTTTTGCCGGCGTGCGCCGGCGCAATCGGGGCGCGCAAAGGCGCCCCGAACGGGCTGAATGCTTTGGAGTCGACCGCGCCGGGGCTGGCGCGGGAATCAGTTCAAGAAGAACGCTGGAACCGCAGGCTCAGACAACGGCCGACGCAAGGGGCAAGCTCGATGTTTCTCATGGCGAACCCTCCTGTGGCGAGGCTGAGGAAGGCGCCGCATGAACGGCGCCGCGGGCCGCGAGTGTCGCATGGTGCCGGGCGGCGGGTCAAACACTGGCTCCTTCCGGGTCACTGAGGGCAAAAGGGGTCAGGTCTCCCATTTAACATGCCCGACGCAAACGTCACGCGCTCCGCGCCTCATGCATCGCAATCAACCTACTCACATGCGATACCGAAAGCCCGGTGTGTTTCGCCAGGGCCGTCATGGTCATGGCGGCTTGCCGGTACGCGCAGACGAGCGCACGGTTTCGTTCGTTGCCGCAGCTTTGCAGACATTGCTCCCAGGTGAGCGGCGCGTGGCGCTGACCCTTGGGAATGGAGCGCGACGCCTTTCGCTCAGGCTCGGCCATCGCCTGCATTCGCTGCACGAACGCTTCGTCGCCGAGAAACACCTGTCCGCGAAGCGACCCTTGCCATAGGCTTGCGTCCCCGGGCTGGGCTTGCTCAACCAGCTCGGCATATCGTCTTACGGCGCGCCGCCGGTCCTGCGCACCTTCGAGGGGCCGACCGAGCAGGTAAGCGTGCAGCCCGTCGCTGTCGAGCCACCCGGGTGTCGGCACTTCGCCCAAATGGGCTCGGCAACTCGACCAAGGCCAATCGCGCGGGCTCTTCACGAGGTGTGCCGCGACCGGATTGCGTTCGACGTAGCGGCACAGCGTCTGCAGGTACTCGTCGCGATCGACAAGGATGGCTTTGAAGCGCCCTTGAAACAAATGCCCGACCACGCCGTGCCGGCGATTGAACGCCTGCGTGTAGACCCCGTTCACATGCCGCATCAGCCGCGACAGGTTGGCCTGTCGGGTGTGCAGCACGAGGTGGTAGTGATTGCCCATCTGGCAATACGCGAGCACCTGGGCGTCGAACCGATCCACCGCCTGTGCGAGCACGCCGATCTGCACGAGCCGATCCTCATCGTCCCGATAGATCGACTCGCGCCGATCGCCGCGAGAAGTGACGTGATAGACGGCGCCAGGGAATTCGATACGCAGGGGACGGGACATGCGGAAGATTCTAGGGGAAAGGGGAGACCTGACC
>CAWBTF010000034.1:0-313539 GCA_963791595.1 uncultured beta proteobacterium
CACGCGCGCTCGGCCTGTGGAACCTGTTCCTGCCGCAGTCGGACCACGGCGCGGGCCTGACCAACCTCGAATACGCGCCGCTGTGCGAGATCATGGGCCGCTCGCTGCTCGGCGCCCGAGGTGTTCAACTGCTCCGCGCCCGACACCGGCAACATGGAAGTGCTGGCGCGCTACGGCACGCCCGAGCAGCAGGAGCGCTGGCTGGAGCCGCTGCTCGCCGGCGAGATCCGCTCGTGCTTCGCGATGACCGAGCCCGGCGTGGCCTCGAGCGACGCGACCAACATCGAATCGCGCATCGTGCGCGACGGCGACGACTACGTGATCAACGGCCGCAAGTGGTGGACGACCGGCGCGGCCGATCCGCGCTGCAAGATCTTCATCTTCATGGGCAAGACCGATCCCGACAATGCGGACCGGCACAAGCAGCAGTCGATGATCCTGGTGCCGATGGACACGCCCGGCGTGAAGGTCGATGCGGCCGCTGCCGGTGTTCGGCTACTACGGCATGCCGCGACGGCACGTCCGAAGTGATGTTCGAGAACGTGCGCGTGCCGGCGTCCAACATGCTGCTGGGCGAAGGCCGCGGCTTCGAGATCGCGCAGGGGCGGCTGGGGCCCGGGCGCATCCACCACTGCATGCGCCTGATCGGCCTGGCCGAGCGCGCGCTGGAACGCATGTGCCGGCGCGCGCTGTCGCGCGTCGCGTTCGGCAAGCCGATGGCCGAGCAGGGCGTGACGCTGGAGCGCATCGCCGAGTCGCGCATCGTGATCGACCAGGCGCGGCTGCTGACGCTGAACGCCGCGTACATGATGGACACCGTGGGCAACAAGGCGCGCGAAGCCGAGATCGCGATGATCAAGGTCGCCGCGCCGAACATGGCGTGCAAGGTGATCGACTGGGCGATCCAGGCGCACGGCGGCGGCGGCACGAACAACGACTTCGGGCTGGCGCACGCCTACGCGATGTCGCGCATGCTGCGCCTGGCCGACGGGCCGGACGAGGTGCACCGCAACCAGATCGGGAAGTTGGAGTTGAGGAAGTACCAGTAGGGATTGCTTGACCTCATCCGCGTGGGGTTCGGTGCGCTCGGCACACGGCGGTGCGCGCGGCAGGGCGGTGGCGGCGACGCGTGGGCATCAGGACCATCGCGCCTTTGGCCAATCGACCCGGCCGGCCACCCACGGGCTACCGCGCAAACGCACTGGAGGTGCTGGTCCGCGAATTCATCGGTCAAACATTGCGAGGCACACTCAAAACGCCGGATGCTCAATCCCAGGGCGATGCTCCCGAGGCCCTTGCGCGGCCCCGAAGGCCGAAGGGAACGTTTGGTCGCGCCGCCTCGGGTGCTGCTAGCGTGGTGCCGGGCAAAACGGTGGGAGGTGTGCGCTGCGTGTTCATGCCCGCGAATTTAGGCGGCCCATTCCAATGGCACCATCGCCCATCGCTGTGCTCGAAGGGTGCCCCCAACGGGTGGCATCGAGCAATGCAAGCGAATTCAGGCGGTTCGGATTAGGCCGCCCCAATGCAACAAGCCGCGGCGGCCTATCGCGTCCGAACCATTGGGAAGCCCCGATCCGGAAAATTTTGGACAGCCTATTCCACCTCGATGAATGCGAACCGATACTCGCAGCCCAGGGGGAGTTCCGATGCCAGCCCGTATCCACAGCCGAGATAGACCAACTCGCGGTCCTCGCCTATCTCGGCTCCACTTCTTAGTTAGGTCGCTTGGGACAACACATGCCGTACGACAACGCGAAGAGGAAGTTGTGGGCTGCCGCCGGTTATCCAACGACTATGGGCAGTGCCGCCGCAACTCTTCCCCCGCCGAAGGAGTACGTTCGTCTCTATAACCTCGTGCGCGCTACAGATGCGAGGTCAGATATCAGCAATCAGTGGATCAAGGTATCGCGCCTGTCAGACGTAAACGACCCATTCGAACTCTTGGCGCTGAGCGTCATGGATCCAGCCGTCAGAGCCGCCGTTCTTGACTTCAAAGCCGAAGAGAACAGCCAAACAGCCCTACTGTGCTTTAGCGAAGACTGGACAAGTTTATTGATGTGGAGTCATTACGCAGACAAGCATCGTGGTGTTTGCCTCGGCTTTGACGTACTCCGATCGGCAGTCACGAAGCTCGAATACGACGACAAACGCGTACGCGCGGAGCTTGGTAAGTACAAGGAAACCTTCACGCTGACGGACGAACTTCGAGACGTCATGCGGTACACGAAGTGCCACGAATGGAAGTACGAGAAAGAACGTCGACAACTCGTGCCACTCGCAAGTACGGTGCCCAGAGACGGCCTGTACTTCCGCAGCCTCGATTCAACCGTTCGCCTCGCTGAGGTTATCCTGGGCCCACTTTGCACAGAGTCGCTCACGGACATGCGGATGTTGGTCTATCAGCACTACCCGAGCGCCATCACATTCAAGGCGAGACTGGCGTGGAAGCACTTCAAGGTTGTGCCATATGAAAGCACGGTTCCATAGCGCGGTATGCGCGAAGCGACCTAACCATTCCATCAAGCGGACCTGCCTTCGGCAGGCCGCTTATGTCAAACGTTAGGCCTCGCAACCAAAGCCATCAGATGCGCCTCGTAAGGCCAGAAGCACAACTCGATGCGCCGGTGATTGCCCGCGTAGTCGAGCGCGCCTTCGCGGACCACCCACACAGCCTTGGAACCGAGGTCAAGATTGTTCGCAACCTGCGCGCAGCTGGGGCCATATCCGTGTCTCTGGTCGTAGAGGTTGAAGGTCAGGTTCGGGGTTACATCGCCGCCTCATCTGTGCAGATCACCGGCGCTGCGTCCAACTGGCATGGGCTTGGCCCAGTAGCTGTCGATCCAACAACACAGGGAATGGGCCTGGGTTCTTTGCTAGTCGCCGAATGTCTTGCGCGGCTTCGTCAGTTCGGAGCTTCAGGTTGCGTGGTGCTTGGCGAGCCAAAATACTATGGCCGTTTCGGTTTCAAGCCATTCAGTGGCCTCACCTACGCGGGCCCACCACCCGAATACTTCATGGCGCTTTCGTTTGGCACCAATGCTCCGCAAGGCGAGGTCACCTACCATGCGGCGTTCGCGAGCGAGGCCTAACCCTTCGCTCGAGCGGACCTCCACCGGCAAGGCACTTGGGCCGCGAGCCGGCCAGTGTCATCATCCGTCTCGCGGCCCAAGCGCCTCCCGGTGGCGTCCGCTCAGCTCAAACGTTAGGCCGCAAACATCCGCGTGCCACCACGCTCGCACGAAACCTGTGTGGCCTGCGCGTGGGCCGCAGTACAGATCAGTCTGCGTGCATACTGTAGGGAAGTGGGAGAAGCGACATGTATCTCGGAAGCTGCCTTTGTGGAACCATCACCTATGAAGTTAGCGACCTTGAGATGCTGACCTACTGCCACTGCTCCAGGTGTCGCAAGGACAGCGGCTCGGCGTTCGCTACCAACGCCACCGTCCGGGAGGAGTCGTTTCGCATCCTCGCCGGTGAACAGGACCTGCACGACTACAGCGCCTTGGGTCTCCACCGGCTATCCTGCGCCAAGTGCAGCTCTCCGCTCTTCAGCCGCCGTGATTCGAAGCCCGGCCTCCTCCGGCTTCGTATGGGCTCCCTCGACACCTCCATCGATGAGCGGCCCACTGTTCACTGCTTTGTCGGTTCGAAGGCGAACTGGCACGAGATCTGCGATGAACTGCCTCAGCATGTCGAGCGGCCTCCCGGCTTTTGATCACCGATAGGAATGCGGCCTAACCATTCGGTCAAGCCGACGCGCTCCGGGCTGCGCCCTCCGCGCGCGGCTTACCTCAAACGTTGAGGCTGTAGAAAAACCCCTTTTCGCGCGTCAATGCGCACGGCTCTCCAACCCGCAGGGCGGGGCGCGTGTCGATCGGTCAGAGTTTGGTTTTGCAGCGCACCAGAGCGCGCTGAGCGCTCAGCCGGGAGTTCAAGTGGTGAAGGCCGCGCGATTGCGCTGTTGGCTGCTTACTGTGCATACCCGTGATGCGCGAGCTTCTCGATGTTGTGCACCAGGGCGAACAGCTTCCACTGCCCGTCCACCTTTTGCTGCCCGCGCAGCGTGAAGCGGTTGAGCCTCTTGTTGTGGCGCAGGTTGGCGAACACCGGCTCCACCGTGGCGAAGCGCCGTGCATACAGGGCTCGACCCTGGGCGCTGTCGATGCGCCGCTTCATGCGTTCGGTGTGGACGTTCTTCTCGGGCAGCTTGCCGATGAAGAACGCCACCTGCCGCGTCTTGGTCTGCTGCGGTGTGCGCAGGCACTTCTCGCGCTGCGTGCAGGGCTCGCAAGCGCCCTGGCTGCCGCGGAACTTGATGGCGATGTAGCCACCGATTCTGCACTCCCGCCCGTTGCCATGCAGCGACTGCCCGGCCGGGCACACGCAGGTGTGTGCATCGCGGTCGAAGTTGAAGTCTTGCGGTCCATACAGTGATGAGGCCTTCTTCGTGCTCGGGCTCTTGTCGTGCAGCGGATCGGGCTCTTGCTTGTACTTGGCGCTGCCGTCGAATCGCTCGTCGCGAGCCCGCATGCCGTTGTCGGGGATCAGCGCCTGGCGATTCATCTCGGCCAGGGCTGCCAGGTTGGCTTCGCTGTGGTAGCCGGCATCGGCGGTGATCAAGGTGTCTGCGCCAAGCACATCGCTCAGCGCCACCACGGTGGGCACCAGCAGCTCCTGTTCCGAGCCCGTGCCATGGGCTTGGGCCTGGACGATGACCTGATGTTTTGCATCCACCGCGGCCACGCCGGTGTAGCCCTGGATCACGCCTTTGCTGGTGGCCATCTTGGCCGACTCGTTGTCGGTGCGGTTGCTCTTGCGCACCGCGCCGCGTGAGCCTTGGCGGTCTTCGGGGTGCTCGGCCAGCCACTCGTGGATGCGTCGGGCTTCGCAGCGCAGCCGCTGGATGCGCTGGACTTCCTTGGCACGCAGCGAAGGCTCTGCATCGCCCGTGTCGGCCTCACGGTGGCGCTCGAGCATGGTCTGAACCGCCGCTTCCATCTTCTGCGCCTGGTGCGCGAACTCGGCTCGCGTGCCGCTGCGCTGCTTGGAGGCGTTGCAGGGCAGCTTCACGCCGTCGATGGCGAACATCTCGCGCCCGATCAGACCCTGTGCGTCGCAGATCAGGAGCACTTGCTGGAACACTTTGCCAATCAACTCCCCCAAGCCCGAGACGAAGGCGGCGATGGTGGTGAAGTGCGGGCAGGTGTCCCCGCTCAGAGCAACGAAGGCGACGTGCTCACGGCAGGCGCGTTCGATGCCGCGGCTGGAGACGATGCCACGCGAGTACGCCAGCAGCACGACCTTGAGCAGCATGGCCGGCGGGTACGCACTCGCGCCGGTGTCGTCGTTGGCAAAGCGCGCGTCGAAGTCGCTGAGATCGACCTCGTGATCGAGCAGGTGGTTCAGCGCGTGCTCCAGTGTTCCGGGCAGCAACTGGGCCTCGAGGTCCACCGCCAAAAACCTCGGGCTGGTGTCAATGTGCTTGTAGCGGGCCATCGCTGTGCATCGGTGGTTGCGATGCATTTGCCTTGCAAGTCCCGGGCCACACGGGCAGACTGCGGTCTTGGTTTTTCTACAACCTCGTTAGGCCTCGCACAAACACACACGCTCCAGGAGTAGGCATGTTTGACCACGTCAAGTTCGGAGTCAGCGACTATGCAGCGAGCAAGGCGTTCTTCCTCAAAGCACTCGAACCGCTCGGCGTAACTGTTGTCACGGAGTGGCCCCCGAACGGCGTCGAGCTTAGCCAACCAAAGGGTAAGGTTTCATTGTGCCTGTATCAAACCGAGGAGACGCCGGCGCATCTTCACCTGGCGTTCGTGGCCGAGAGTCGCCAGCAAGTCGAAGCTTTCTATCGTGCGGCGCTGCAGGCGGGTGCCAAAGACAATGGTGCGCCTGGTCTGCGTCCGCGCTACCACGCGAACTACTATGCAGCTTTCGTCATTGGTCCGGACGGGCACAACATCGAAGCGGTTTGCCACGATCCCGAGGCATAACTCTTCTCTCGAGCGGCCCTCCAAGGGCAGGCCGCGCTACAGGGCGCGTGCATTTTCCCTTTCGCGCGGCCTAGCGGCCTGATCCGCCAGTACCTGCCCAAGGGATCGGACCTGTCCACTCTGACCCAGAAGCAGCTCTGCCTCATCGAGCGCAAGCTCAACACCCGGCCTCGGCGCATCCTGGACTTTTAAACCCCGCAGGAAGTATTTCGCGCGCTGCGTGCCAAGGCTCTGGCCGAGTCCGCCGCACGGTCCAGACACCCGCAAGGCCATGTTCGAGCACCGTCGACGTCAGCGTGGAGCTGCCCAAGAGGATGAGGTCCCGGCCGTCCTGCGACTTGATGCGGCGAATGCCCTCGACGATGTTCGGTCCGAGGCCCTCGAACGGGCCCCAGTCAAGACTTTCCGGACGGTGGGTAGCGACATACTTCGTCGCTGCATTGAAGCGGAGCGACGCCCAGCCATTCGCTCGAGCCGACCCGCCCCGGCGTGCGTGTTTTGGCCCCGGCCCGCGGCGTCCGTTCGTATGTCGAGTTCCGCGCGGCACCGGTCAAGCCGGAAACCGCCCAAAATACGCCGCCGGTTCATTCTTGGAGATCACATGCAATACCGACAGTACGCGGCGGCCATTTCGCTGATCCTCTTTGCGACGATGGCAATGGCCGCCGATGGCTTGGTCGCGGTCAAGAGTTCCAGGAGCGCCAAAGACACCATGTCGCGCCTCGAAGACGTGGTCAAGCAACGCGGACTCAACGTCTTTGCCCGCATCGACCACGCGGCCGGAGCGGCGAGAATCGGGAAGGCGCTCAGACCCACCGAGCTGCTCATCTTCGGAAACCCCCAGGGCGGCACGCCGTTCATGGAGTGCGAGCAGACGCTTGGCATCGATTTGCCGTTGAAGGCTCTCGTGTGGGAAGACGGTTCAGGTCAGGTCTGGCTCGGCTACAACGACCCGGCGTACCTGGCCCAACGCCATGCGGTGGCGCAGTGCCCGGTTGTCGAAAATCTGCGCAAAGCCTTGTCCGGCATCGCCGAGGCCGTCACGGGGCAGTAGCCGGTGTCGCCCGGCGTTTCGGCACCCGCGAATGCACCCCATGGAACCGATCGAGGCTCGCTCAGACTCGAGGCGCCGACTGCTGGCCGCCAGCCCGGCCGAGGTCTTCGCCGCGATGCGCGATCCCGCTCGCGTTGCGAGATGGTGGGGCCCGGCTGGATTCACCAGCTCGATCCATCGGTTCGAGTTCAGGCCCGGCGGGACGTGGCTCTTGACAATGCACGGACCCGACGGCAAGGACTACCCGAATGAGAGCCGCTTCACGCGCATCGTCGCCGACCGGGTGTTCGAGATCGAGCATCTCGGCGGGCATCACTTCCTGCTCACCGTCGAACTGGCGCCGATGCCGGGCGGAACGGAGGTGAAGTGGCGGCAGAGCTTCGACTCCGTCGAAGACTACGAGCGAATCGCCCAGTTCGTGGCTTCGGCCAACGAGCAGAATCTGGACCGCCTTGCCGCCGAGGTTCAGGGCGGAAGCGGCGCCGCCTAGCCCTTGTCTGGGAAGTGGCATGCAACGCGCGGCCCGTTGCAGCGAACTGAACCCGCGTCGCGCTGAGCGCGGGGAAAGCCTCAAGTGGAGCGGCCGCTGGCCAGCTGAAGGGCCGAGCAACCTAGAGTCGCGGGCGCTGTCGCGCCAGTCGTGCCAGCGGCCCCCTCGGCCACTGCGCGGTCCCGACTCACAATGCGATGCGACCGAACGGGTGCGAACTGCTCACGCCGCCGTCGACCGAATAGAGCTGCCCGGTGACGAACGACGCGTCGTCGCTCGCGAGAAACGCCGCCATCGCGGCAATCTCGTGCGGCTGGCCTGCCCGCTTCAGCGGCGTCATGTGGCCGATGCGCGCTTCCACGCCGCGCTCGCGCGCCTGCTCGAACACCTTGCGCGTCATCTGCGTTTCCACCAGTCCCGGCAGGATGGCGTTGACGCGCACGCCGGTTCCCGCGAACGCATTCGCCGCGGTCTGCGCCAGGCTGTTCACCGCCGCCTTGCTCGCGCTGTAGGAAATGGCACCGGCGTTCGCGCGCAGCGACGCGGCCGACGAGGTGAGGATGATCGAGCCGCTGCCCTGCTGCGTCATCACACGGCCGGCGTGCTTCACCGCGAGGAAGCAGCTCACCACGTTGGCGTTCCAGACCTCGTTCCACTCGTCGACACTTTGATCGAGCAGCGGCGTGTTCGTGCCGGTGACCGCGATATTGGCGAAGAAAACATCCAGGCCGCCGAACTCGGCGATGCAGCGTTGCACGATCGCAGCGACGTTCGCCTCCTGGGTCGCGTCGGTGACGAGCGCCGCGGCCTTGCCGCCGGCGGCGCGAATCGTCTGCACCGTTTCGTCGGTGTTCTCGGCGCGCCGGCCGACGACGAGCACGTGCGCGCCTTCCTGCGCAAAGCGCAGCGCGCTCGCACGGCCGATGCCGCTGCCCGCGCCGGTGATGACGCAGCGCTTTCCTTTGAGCCGGCTCATGGGGTGCTTGGGGTCGATCGGCGCGTTCATGGTCCTTACCTCAACGATCTTGTGAAACGGCTCACTCGCGGCCGACGGCCCAGCCGCCGTCGACGACGAGCTGCGTGCCCTGCACGTAGCGCGCGTCGTCGCTGGCCAGGAATGCCACGGCCGCGGCGATGTCTTGCGGGTCGCCGAAGCGGCCGAGCGGCATCGCCGCTTCGCGCGCCGCGAGTGTGGCTGCGTCGAACTGCGCTTTCGACGCTTCCGTTCCCACCATGCCCGGAACGACGGCGTTGACCCGAATGCGCAGCGGGCTCAGCTCCACCGCCGCGGCGCGCGTCAGACCCAGCACGCCGGCTTTCAGCGCGGCATAGACCATCGTGTTCGCCTGCGGGTGCCAGCCTCCGACCGAGCCGATGTTGATGATGGAGCCGCCTCCCCGGCGCTGCATTTGAGGTGCCGCCGCCTGGGTGGTCCACAGCAGCGCCTTCAGGCCCACCGCAAAGGTGCGGTCGACGATTTCATCGTCGATTTGTGACAGGGGCTGGAAGCGCGCCCACACCGCGTTGTTGACGAGCACGCCCAACGGCGCGCCGAACGCCTGCTCCACATGCGCCATCGTCTGTGTGACGGCGTCGCGCGACGCGACGTCGCAGGCGAAGCTCCGCACATCCAGGCCGCGCTCGGCGAGGCCCGCCACCGCCGGACCGAGGCGCCGTTCGCTCACGTCCCAGGCCGCGACCCGGCCGCCCTCGAGCGCCAGGCGCTCGGCGATCGCCCACCCGATGCCGCGCGCTGCGCCCGTGACGACGCACACCACACCTTCCATGCGCCGCAAGTGGCGCATGCTGGGCGCGCAAGCGTCAACAGACCCGGGTTCGGTGGTCATCGAGGAAGTCGTTCGCTACCGTACGAATGATCTATGCTAACGCACCGCCCCGTCCATTCGACCTGCTCGACGCCATCGACATGAAAGCTGCCGTCCTCGAAACCCGTGGCCGCGAAGGCCTGAAGGTGCGCGATTTCCCGCGCCCGGTGCCGCAGGGCGACGAAGCGCTGCTGCGCGTGCACGCCGTCGGACTGAACCGGGTGGACCTGTACATGCGCGACAGCGGCGTGGGCATCACACATGCTTTGCCGATCGTGCTGGGCGTGGAAGCGGCCGGCATCGTCGCCGAAGCGCCGGCGGGCAGCGGGCTGCGGGTCGGCCAGAAAGCGATCCTGTTTTCGAACGCGTTCTGTGGCCAATGTCGCTACTGCCGCGCCGGCGACCCCACGCTGTGCACGCGCCCGGCGATCATGGGCGAGCACCGCCACGGCACGCTCGCCGAGTTCATCGCGATGCCGGCGAAGTGCTTCTTCCCGTTGCCCGACGATGCCGACCTCGTGTCTGCCGGCACGCTGATGGTGGCGCACCTCACCGCCTGGCGCATGCTGTTCGGCAAGCGCGCGCTGCTGCCGGGCGAAACGGTGTTGATCGTCGGCATCGGCGGCGGTGTCGCGGTCGCGGCGCTGCAGCTCGCGCTGCTCGGTGGGGCGCGCGTGATCGTCACGTCGAGCAGCGATGCGAAGATCGAATCCGCGATCGCGCTGGGCGCGAGCGCGGGCGTCAACTACCGCAGCGAGAAGGTGTCTCACCGCGTACTGGACCTGACCGGCGGCGAGGGTGTCGACATGGTGATCGACAGCAGCGGCGACAAGAGCTGGAGCGATTCGCTGAAGAGCCTGCGCCGCGGCGGGCGCCTCGTGACCTGCGGCGCGACCACCGGCTCGAACCCGGGCGCCGATCTGCAGCGCATCTTCATCCGCCAGTTGGAAATCTACGGCTCGACCGGCGGCAACCTGGAAGAGTTCCGCCGCGTGATCGCGCTGTTCGCGCGCGGCGCGGTCACTCCGGTGATCGACCGGCGCTACACGCTCGACCAGGTGGGCGACGCATTCGACTGCCTGCAATCCGGCGAGCAGTTCGGCAAACTTGTCGTGACGATCCCATGAACTTGCAGGCCGTTCTCGCGCGCACAAGTTCGCGCCACTCACCCAGTCCTGGACCTGGCGCGACGCGTGCGCTCTACGCGCTGGCGCTGGGCATCGGCAGCGACCCGCTCGACGCCGACGAGCTGCCCTACGTCTACGAGACCTACCAGCGTGGTGGAGCTGACCCGCAGCTGCGCGCCGTGCCGAGCTATTGCGCCACGCTGTGCTGGTTGCCGTTCTGGCAGGACGACCCGGCGCTCGCCATCGCCTGGGAGCGCATCGTGCACGGCGAGATGCGCTTCACCTTGCACCGGCCGCTGCGCGGCGCAGGGCAGCGTGCGCTCGACGCACCGCCTCGCCGCGGTGCAAGACAAGGGCGCGGGCCGCGGCGCGCTGATGCATGTGGACAATGAATTGCACGACGCCGCCAGCGGCGCGCCCATCGCAAGCCTGCGCTCGGTGGAGTTCTTGCGCGGCGACGGCGGCTGCGGCTCGTTCGATGCGCCGGGCGATCCAGCGCGAGCCGCTCGCGCCGCTGCCGGCGGACTTTGCACCCGATGCGACGCTCGACTACAGCACGGCGCGCCAGGCCGCGCTGCTGTACCGCCTGGCCAGCGGCGACCTGATGCCGATCCACGCCGACCCCGCGGTGGCGCGCCGCGCCGGCTTCGACCGACCGATCTCGCACGGCCTGAACAACATGGGCCTGGCGTGCCGCGCGATCCTGAAACGCTACGTGCCCGGTCGACCCGAGGCGCTGCGCGAAATGGCCGTGCGCTTCGTGCAGCCGGGTTTGCCGGGCGATACGGTTCGGATCGAGATGCAGCGCCGCGGCGGCAAGGTGTACTTTCGCGCGCGCGCGCTGGAGCGCGACGTGCTGCTGCTCGATCGCGGCGAGTGCCGGCTCGACTGAGGCTGGAGGCTCCGGCTCTCCCGCAGCAGTGTCTTGGCAGGGCTCAGCGGTGCGGCTGGCCATTGACGGCGGCGCGACGGTAGTGATCGGCGAGCACGTCGCGCCCCCAGTCGCCTTGGAAGTCGCGCCACACCGAATGGATGTGGTTGCCGCCGGAGTTGTCGAACTCGATCAGAAAGGTCGCGCCCTGGATGCGAAAGTAGTGCGGTTCGCCGCGCACCGTGGAGCCGGCCCAGCCGAAGCGAATCGATTCCAGCGTGGCGGCGCGAACGCGGGCCAGGCGTGCTTCCGCGAGTTCAGGATTCAAGTGATCGGCAAATGCGCCGAGCAGCTTCAGCAGCAGCGCCTGCTGGTTCGAATTCATCGAGGCGAATTCCAGGCCCACCGGCGCGAGCGGATTCACGCGCGCGGCGTTGCGCGTCACGATGTCGCCGAACGGGCGTGCGTCAAGCAATGCCTTGCTTCGCTGCGCCGGGCTCAAGCTGTCCAGCCATTCGCGCGCCAGATCTTCCTCGCCGCCGAGCAGGCGAAACCCTTTGCGCGGCGCACCCGCGGTGTCGCGCGGCACCAGCGCCGGGTTCGCGCCGAAGAACTGCGGCAAGGTGGCGACGTAGCGGTCCGCGCTCAGGCTGAAGTGCAAGGACAGGTGGTGGCCTTCGATGCGCCAACCCCAGGCCGGCGCGGCGGGAGCACCGTAGATCGCGATCGCATAGTTGTCCGGGTCGCGCATCAGGCCGAAGGTCTCGAGCTCGCGCAATGCGATTTCGAGCGCCATCAAGGCACGCACCTTGTTCAGGCCGGGCTCGCTGAGCGCCGAGCGCAGCAGCGCGGTGCTCGCGTCGCGCTGTGCCGGCGACATCGCCTTCCACGCCAGGCCATCGCGGCTGCGCGGCGTGTAGTGCCAGTTGCTGCGCGCCTCGTCGTTGAACGGCAGCAGCAGCGCGGCGCGGTCGGCTTGGGACGTCGCGTCGATGAGGCGCTGCGCCGCGGCGCTCGGCGCGGCCGATTGCGCCATGGCTGAGCCGCTGAACGCGGCCGACAGAATGCCTATCGTCACGGCGAACACGGCATACGCCGCCGCGCGCGCCAGTGTCCACGGCGGAGCAAGCGCAGCCGCGCGCAGTATGGCCAAGGGCAACGCCTGCGCCGCGCAAGGCACCCGCCTTCTGTGGCCATACCCACGCCGCATCACGGCACCGCCAATCTGCCGAGCACGAGCAGCGGCGCCGCGCCCGCGCGGTGTGCGCCGGGTCGCGCCGCACCAGCACCGCCTCGCCCGGCGCGAGCGCCACCTGGGTGATGTGCAGGATCGTCGAGCCGTGCGACACCAGCACGGCCCATTCACCGGGCTTCAGCGCGGCGATGAAGCGGCGCACCTCGGCCGCCTGGGCGTCGGCGCCGCTGCGGTCTTCGAAGATGTTGGCCAGCGCCGGCCAGTCGTCGTGGCGTTCGAAGGCGAGCCGCGCCGTGTCGCGCGTGCGGCACCACGGCGAATTGCGCACCCGCGTCGGGCGCAACTGGTGCTGCGCGAACCAGCGGCCGATGCGCTTGGCGTGCGCGATGCCGGTTTCATCGAGATTGCGCTGGCTCGCGCAGTCGGCGAGCTTCCAGCCCGGCGGGTCGCCGACGCCCGGCGTCGTCTGCGCATGGCGCATCAGGACCGCGACGCCGCCCTGGCGCATTTCGCGCAGCAGTTGCGCGTCGTCGGCGTGCGCCAGGGCGGGAATCATCAAACCGGCAACCACGAGCCAAACGCAGGCAGCGCGCCAGGCGCGGTACACAGCGGCGAAGCTTGGCATACCAGCGGGCCCCTACGCCGCCTCAGCGATAGAACGCCTCGACCTTGCCGCTCAGCTTGATCAGCAGCGGCTGGCCCTTGCGGTCCACCGTCTTGCCCGAGGGCACCTTGACCCAGCCTTCGCTGATGCAGTATTCGGCAACGTCGAAGCGCTCCTTGTCGTTGAGGCGGATTCCCACCTCATGCTGGAACACGTCGGCGACGTGATGCGGGCTGCGCGGGTCGGTGGAGAGCCGGTCCGGCAGCGGGGGTGTCTGTTTCGGTTCGTCCATGGGGTCGTCCTTCTGTCGGCTGCCGATTCTCGGCGATCGGGGAGCGCGCCCAGGAAACCCTAACTCGGGAGTGCGGCATTTGCGGGTAGATTCCTCCCAGGAGAAACCACGCATGCCCACCTCGAACCCCCGCCCATTCGGCCTATGCTCCGCTGCCCTGCGCGCTGCCGGCGCCACCCTGTTCGGCGCGCTGGCGCTGGCTACCGCGCACGCGCAAGAAATCTACCCGAACAAGCCGATCCGCATCGTCGTTCCCTACCCGGCCGGCGGCACGACCGACCAGCTCGCGCGTGCGATCCAGCAGCCGCTGCAAGAGTTGCTCGGGCAGACGGTGCTGATCGACAACAAGGCCGGCGCGGGTGGGGCGCTGGGCACCGACTTCGTCGCCAAGGCCGCGCCCGACGGCTACACGCTGGTGTTCGGCAACAGCGGGCCGAGCGCCACCGGATCGTTGTTGCGCAAGCTGCCGTACGACGTGCTGAAGGACTTTCGGCCGCTGTCCACCGTCGTCACGATCCCATTGATCCTGGCGGTAGCGGCCGACAGCCCGCACAAGACGGTGAAAGACTTCGTCGCCTGGGCGCGCCAGCAGGGAACGAGCCTGAACTATGGCTCCACCGGCATCGGCAGCAGCTCGCACCTGACGAGCGAATTCTTCAATGAGCGCGCCGGCACCAAGTTCCAGCACATTCCCTATGCCGGAGGCGCGCCGCTCGTCACCGCATTCGCGGGCGGCCAGGTGCACATGGCCTTCGTCACCGGGCTGGACGGCGCGGCGTTTGCGCAGGCCGGGCGCATTCGCTACCTGGGTGTGGCGACGCCGCAGCGCACCGATGTGTTGCCTGGCCTGCAAGCGATCGCCGAAGACGTGCCCGGCTTCTCCAGCGTCGTCTGGTTCGGCGTGCTCGCGCCGCGCGCCGTGCCCGACGACATCGCCGCGAAGCTGCAAGCCGCGATCGCGAGCGCCGTCGCGCGCCCCGAGGTGCGCAAGCTGTTCATCGAGCGCAATGTCGAGCCGCGCAGCAGCACGCAGCAGGAATTCGAGCGCCGCATCCACGACGAACTCGAGCTCTGGGGACCGGTGATCAAGAAGGCCGACATCAAGGGGTGAACGATGGCGAACGACAACAAACGCAAACAGTGAGTCGCAAGACCTCACGATCTCGCGCCTGTTGCGCGCGCCGCGTGCGGCACTGTGGAGGGCGTGGACCGACCCCGCGCTGCTAGAGGAGTGGTGGTGCCCCAAACCATGGACGACGCAAGTGCGCGCCTTCGACCTGCGCCCCGGCGGCGGATTTCACACCTTCATGCAAGGCCCCGACGGCGGCACGAGCGACAACCCGGGGTCTTTTGTCGAGATCGTGCCGATGAGCCGCATCGTCTGGACTTCGCAGCTCGTCGCCGATTGGCGCCCCGGCACACCCTGGATGCCGATGACGGCCGTGATCTCGATGGCCGATGAAGCCGGCGGCACGCGCTACACCGCCACCGTGATGCACCCCGACAAAGCGACCCGCGACCGCCATGAAGCAATGGGTTTCTTCGAGGGCTGGGGCATTTGCATCGATCAGCTCGAGGCGTTTGCGTTGGCGTTGCGCTGACGTTGCTGCGCCCGGTAGCAGGCAACCGCTGCCCGCCTCAGCACACCCGCCATTGCAGCAGCGAATAGCCCGGCTGCTCAGGGCCCGTGGCAGCGTGCTGCTCGAACACACCTTCGACCTCCGCGCCGATCTTCACCTCTTGCATCGGGTCGCCGAGCAAATTGCCGAGCAGGCGCAAGCCTCCCGCATGCGGCAGCTCGACGAGCACCGCGAGGTACGGCCCGAAGCCTCGCAGCGCCGGGTGCACCGGGTGCCAAACGCGCTCCCAGCTGTAGATTCGCCCGTGCGCCGCGACTTCGACCCACGCCGGGTCGAACGCATGGCAGCGGTGGCACAACCACTCGCCGCCGAACTGCCAGGTCGAACAATGTGCGCAGCGCTGCACGCGCAGCACGCCTTCGCGCAGGCCGCTCCAGTAGGGCGCGGCGGCGCCGCTGGGCGTCCTGCGGCGCGGGCAGGCCCGGCGGCAGGTAGGTCGCGGGCGGCCGGGCGGCTCGTCACAGCGCGTCCTGCGTGCCGAAGATCAAGCTGCTCACCGGCGACACCAACGGCCCGCCGATCACCAGGGCCACATCTTTGCGCGCCGCCTGCGCGCTCGAGCTGCCGCGCACCTGGCGCACTGCTTCGAGCAGCAAGCCGAAGCCGTGCATGTAGCACTCCGCGAGATTGCCGCCGCTGGTGTTGAGCGGCAGGCGGCCATCGGGCGCGATCAGGTTGGGCAGTCGCATGAATTCATTCGCTTCTTCGGGTGCGAAGAAGCCGTGTTCGGCCAGCGCCATCACCACGCCGCCGGTGAAGTTCTCGTACGCCTGCACCGAGCCCACGTCGGCCGGGCTCACGCGTGCCATGCGGTACAGCTCCTGCGCCACGTTGACGAAACTCGCGCTCGCGTAGTGCGGCGCGTTGTGCGAGCTCGCGAAGGTGCGGTGGTCGCTGCCCGCGGCGGCGCCGAGCAGGTACCGCGGCGGGTTGCTTCAAGTCGCGCGCGCGCTCGGCGCTGACGAGCACGAGCGCCGCGGCGCCGTCGTTCTCCAGGCACATGTCGTAGAGGTGGAACGGCTCGACGATCCAGCGCGAGGCGTCGTATTTCGCCTCATCGAGCGGCTTGCCGCGCATCACCGCGCGCGGGTTCGATTGGGCGTGGTGGTACGACGCCAGCGCCACGGCGCGCAGGGCATCCTGGCGCACACCGTGTTCGTGCATGTAGCGCCGCACTTTCATCGCGTATTTCTGCGCCGGGCTCAGCACGCCATAGGGCGACATGTAGGCCATCTCGTCGCCTTCGGAATAGGCCGACTTGGCCTGGCCGAAGCGGCCATGCGCGCCCTGCGCGAGCGCGCGGAACACGACCACCGTGTCGGCCAGACCGGTGGCGATTGCCCCGGCGCCGTTGGCCACCGCCGCCGCGCAGCCGCCGCCTCCGCCGCCCCATTGCATCGTCGTCGAACGCAGGCGCTTCAGGCCGAGCGCCGCGGCCAGGCGCGACGGGTCGCAGCGGTCGTTGCTGTACGACGCGAAGCCGTCGACATCGTGCGCGTCGATGCCGGCGTCGGCGCACGCCGTGAGGATCGCTTCGAGCGCAAGGCGAAACTCGGGCACCGGCGACTGGCCGTGTTTGTAGTAGCGCGTTTCGCCGATGCCGGCCACAGCGACTCGGCCGCGCAGCGTGCGCTCGGCGGTCACGGTGCAGGCCCCGGCGCGCCCAACGCGCCACCCGTCGCAGGTTCGCCAAACGCACCTTCGGCAGCCAGCGCCGCGATGCGCGCATCGCCATACCCCAGCACCTCGCGCAACACCTCGGCGTTGTGCTGGCCGACCATCGGCGCGGCCACCGGGTCCGCCACCGGCGTGTCGGAAAAACGCCAGGGCGGCGCGATGTTCGGAATCGGCCCGGCGACAGGATGTTCGATCCAGCTCACCGTGCCGCGCGCGCGCGTTTCTTCCGAGCGCAGCGCCTGCGGCACGCTGCGCACCAGGCCGCACGGCACGCCGGCTTCGCGCATGCGCGACTGCCAATGCGCCCACGGTTGGCGCGCGAACTCAGCGCCCAGCACGCGGAACAACTCGTCGCGCCGCGCGGTGCGGCCGTGGCGCGTGGCGAGTTCGGCGTCTTGCGCCAAGTCGCTGCGCTCGACCACGTTCGCCGCGAGACGCTGGAACACGCGGTCGTTGCCGCAGTTGATGTAGAAGTCCTGGTCGCTCGCGCTGAACACGCCCGAGGGGCAGGTGTCGGGGCTGACGTTGCCGTGGCGCTGCGGCTCCTTGCCGGTGATCAGGTACTGCACCGGCGCCCAGCCGGTCATCAACAGGCCGGTGTCGTACAGGCCCACTTCGACGAACTGGCCCGCTCCGGTGTGGGTGCGTGCGTAGAGCGCAGCGAGCACGGCGTTGCTGACCATCATCGCCGTGCCGATGTCCATCACCGCGGCCGACGCGCGCACGCCTTGGCGATCGGCATAACCGTTCATCGACACGAAACCGCTTTCGGCCTGCACCACGGGGTCGAAGCCCAGCCGGTCGGCGAACGGGCCGTCTCGGCCATACGCCGAAACCGAGCAGAACACGAGCCGTGGGTTCGCCGCGCGGCACGCGGCCTGGCCCAGGCCCAGGCGTTCCATCACGCCGGTGGAGAAGTTCTCGACCAGCACATCGGCACCGGCGATCAATTCGCGCGCGACGCCCAAGCCGTGTTCGTTCTTCAGATCGAGCGCGACGCTGCGCTTGCCGCGGTTGCTCCACAGGAACGGGCCGCCCTGGTCGGGCAGTTGCGGCAGCTCGGGCGGGTAGCGGCGCAGGTCGTCGCCGCGGCCGGGCGGCTCGATCTTGATGACGTCGGCACCCAGGTCGGCGAGGAACATCGTCGCGAGCGGCCCGGCGATGAAGTGCGAGAAGTCGACGACACGAACGCCTTGCAGCGCGAGCGGTGCGCCTTCGGGGCGCGGCGTGTGGCGCGGGAAGTCTTGGGTCAGGCGGTCGAGCATGGGGACAACGCGTTACCGAGCGAGGCCATCACGGCACGTAGCCGAAGTCTTGCCCGAGCCGCGCCTGCAGGAACTCGGCACCCTCGGTTTTCCAATCGGCACCCGCGGGCAGCGTCAGCGACACGGCGCGCTGCATGAACGACTCGGGCCTGCCCGCCGAGACCGGCCGCAGCTGATCGGCTTGCAGCTTGCGCGCCGCGTCGATCAGCAAGCGCCGCGTGCGCACGATGCCGGTGTCGGTGGAACCCAGGTGTTCCTGCGTGCGGTCGTAGATCGGCGTCACGCCCGATTGGCATGCGGCGTCCTGCACCCACAGCCCCGGCACGCCCGAATTGAAACTGCGCGTCAGGCCGTAGTCGAACTGGTAGGCGTTGTCGCGGTTGAAGCGGCTCCAGTACTTCGGGTACGGGTGCGTGACGGGGCGCGGCTCGAACGATGCGTCCGACGGGTGGCCCGTCTCGCGCCCCTTGTGCCCCTCCTTGAAGAACTTGCGCGTCTTGTCGTAGAACGGCGTGCTCGGGTGGTACGAGAACATCAGACACAGCGTGTGCTCGTCGTCGATCGGCACCCAGGCGTGGCCGCTGAGTTCCGGGTACTGCGTCTGCGGCGGCACCAGGGTCCAGAACGGCAGCAGGAACTGGTTGACGCGGATGTATTCGCGCCCTTCCCCGGCCTTGCGGCGCGACGCGATCTGCACGCCGGCGTCGTGCACGGCGCACTCGAAGCTCGGCGCCAGGTCTTGCACCTGGCGCCACTGGTTGATCGTTCCTTGTGCGTCGACGCGGCCGTGCAGCATCGCGGCGTGCGCGCTGTCGATTTCGCCCTCCAAGCGCCTGCAACCAGTTGCACTCCTGCACGCGCATCGACAAGGCGACCTGGTTCCCAGGCACCAGGTTCCATTCGAGTTCGGGCAAGGGTGGCGGCGCTGCGTCCGGCCCCAGGTAGGCCCACAGCACACCGGCACGCTCTTGCACCGGGTAGGCCTTGATGCGCATCGCCTTGCACATCTGCGCGCCGCGCGGTTCGGCCGGCATGTCGCGGCACTGGCCCGACGCGTCGAACTTCCAGCCGTGATACACGCAGCGCAACCCTTCGTCTTCATTGCGCGCAAACACCATCGGCGCACCGCGGTGCGGGCAGGCGTGGTCGACCAGGCCCACGCGGCCAGCGGTATCGCGAAACGCCACCAGGTCTTCGCCGAGCAGGCGCACGCGGTGCGGCTGGCCGTCGGCTTCCACGTCCTTGGCCAGCAGGAACGGCAGCCAGTACAGGCGCATCAGCGCGCCCATCGCTGTTCCCGGGCCCACGCGCACCAGCAGCTCGTTGTCTTCGTGCGAAATCATGACTGACCTCGGTTCATCAAAAGCCTCACGCCGGCCCCTTGGCGCGGCGGCTCACCAGCGCCTGCGCGGCGCGCGCGAGATCGCCCGTCGTGCGCGTCAGGATCTGCGTGCGGTTCTCCAGCTCGATCGCGGCCTGCAGGCTGCCTGCTTCCATGTTGGCCCAGGCGCCGCGCTTGGTCATCCACACGCCGAACGCGCTGTTCGCGGCGATGCTGCGCGCGAGCTCCAGCGCACGCGGCAGCAATTGCTCGGCACTCACCACGCTCGAGACCAGGCCGATGCGCTCGGCCTCCTCGGCCCCCACCATGCGCCCGGTGAGCATGATCTCGAACGCCCGGCTCATTCCCACGCAGCGCGGCAGCAGCCAGCTCACGCCGATGTCGCAACTGCTCATGCCGACTTTCACGAACGCGGCGTTGAACGCGGCTGTCCGTGGACGCGATGCGAATCTCGCAGGCCAGCGCCAGCCCCAGGCCGGCGCCGTTGGCCGGGCCGTTGACGGCGGCGATCACCGGCGCACGCAAGCCGCGCAACTTCGTGACGATCGATGCAAACGATTCCTGCCGCGCCGTCCACGCGGCGGCTTCGCCCAACGCCTTGGTCAATGGGGCTTCCCCCGCGAGCGTCAAGTCGAAGCCGGCGCAAAAACCCCGGCCTTCGCCGGTGACGATGAGCACTCGCAAGTCGACATCGCCGGCCAGCGCGTCGAGCTGCTTCAACAATTCCGCCACCGTATCGTCGGTAAGCGCGTTCAGGCGCCTCGGCCGGTTCAGGCGCAGCACGGCGATGCCGGGCTCGGGGCGGTCCAGCAGGAGTTCAGACATACAGCGCCTCGATCACGCCGGCGTATTTTTCATTCACGTTTCTGCGCCGCACTTTCATCGTCGCCGTCACTTCACCGTCGTCGTGGTCGAGTTCCTTCGTCAGCAGGTGGAACTTGCGCACCTGCTGCACCTGCGGCATGCGGGCGTTCACCGCGTCGACTTCGCGCTGGATCAGGGCGCGCACTTCGTCCAGCTCGACCAGGCTGCGGAAATTCGTATACGTCAGGCCCTGCTCCTCGGCCCATTTGCTCGTGCTCTCGAATTCGATCTGGATCAGCGCCGCGACGAAGCGGCGCCGGTCGGCCAGCACCACCGCTTCCTTGATGTAGGTCGAAAAGCGCAAGCGCGTTTTCGATTTCGCTCGGCGTGATGTTCTTGCCGCCCGCCGTGATCATGATGTCTTTCTTGCGATCGACGATGCGCAGCTCGCGTGGCACCATGCCGCCGGGAGTGTCTTCCCAGCGCGCCACGTCGCCGGTGTGCAGCCAACCTTCAGCGTCGATCGCTTCGCGCGTCGCTTCGTCGTTTTTGAAGTAGCCGCGAAACACCACGTCGCCATGGATCAGGATTTCGCCGTCATCGGCCAGTTTCAGTTGCACGCCGGCGTAAGGCACGCCCACCGTGCCGACGGGTGAGGCGTCACCCGGTTGCATCGTCGTCGCGCCAGAGGCTTCGGTAAGACCATAAGCCTCGCGGATCGGCACGCCAAGCAGGCGGAAGAACTTCAGGATTTCGGGCGCGATCGGCGCGCCGGAGGACACCGCGACGCGGCAACGACGCAGCCCCACGAAGTTGAGCAACGCGCGCAGGATCAGCACGTAGCACAGCGCGTGCAGCGCGCGCTCGGGCAGGCTCCAGGTCGATCGTGGCCGATCCGCTTGACCGTGCAGTGCGCGCATCGCCCAGCTGGTAGAGCGGCCATCCGGATGCCACCCGCTTCGCGCAGCTTGGTCTGGATCGCGGCGTGGAACTTCTCCCAGATGCGCGGCACGCCGAAGAACACGTGCGGCGCGAGTTCGCGCAAGTCTTCCTGCACCGTGCGCAGGCTTTCGGCGAAATTCACGCTCGCGCCCACCGCGATGGGAATGTGGATCGAGAACATCTGCTCCGCCATGTGGCACAGCGGCAGGTAGGACACGAGTTGCTCGCCGGCACGGCATTGCAGCATGCTGTTCAGGCCTTGAGCCGCGGCGTTCAAGCCGCGCCAGCTCATCATCGCCGCCTTCGGCCGGCCGGTGCTGCCCGAGGTGAAGACGATGAGGCCGATGTCGTCGAGCGCGGGGCCTGCGCCTCCGCCGCCCAACGCCTCGCGTGCCGCAGCCGGCGTGCTCCACTTCGAACTTGCGCCCAAGCTCGACCACATCGGCAAAATCATGCAGATTCTTGCGCTCGTAGCGGCGCAGGCCGCGCGGGTCGATCACGATCAGCGTGTGCAGCTTGGGCAGTCGCTCGCGCACCTCGAGCACCTTGTCGAGCTGCTCCTGGTCTTCGCAGACGACGATCGGCGCTTCGCACAGTGCCAGCAGGTACTCGACTTCATGCGCTGGCGAGGTGGGGTAGACGCCCGCGGTGATGCCGCCCACCATGGCCGTGCCGAGCTGCGCGAACACCCATTCCTGGCAGTTCTCGCTGAGCACCGCCAACTTGTCGCCGCGCTGCAGGCCGAGCCGGCGCAGGCCCAGCCCAAACCAGCGCGAAGTCTGCTCGTACTGCGCCCAGGTGACGGGCCGCCACACGCCATGCTGCTTCTGGCGCAAGGCCACGCCGTCGGGCTGCGTGCGTGCCCAATGCCGCAGTTGCTGCGGCAGCGCGAGTTTGGCGATCGAATCGGTGCCCACGCTCACGACAACCAACGCTTGCGGCGCTTGTAATGCTTCACGTCGCGGTAGTTCACGCGTGCATCGCCCGCGGCGCCCTCGTCGCCCGCGCCGAGGTAGAAGCGCTGCACGTCGGCGTCGCCGAGCAATTTCGCCGTGGGCCCGCTGATCACGATGCGGCCGTTCTCCATGATGTAGCCGGCGTGCGCCACCCCCAGCGCGACATGCGCGTTCTGCTCGACGAGCAACATCGCCACACCCTGCTCGCGGTTGATGCGCGCGATGATGTCGAAGATGTCTTTCACGACCAGCGGCGCCAGGCCGAGTGAAGGCTCGTCGAGCAACATCAACCGCGGCTTGCCGACGAGCGCGCGGCCGATCGCGAGCATCTGCTGCTCGCCGCCCGAAAGGTAACCCGACACCTGCTTGCGGCGCTCTTGCAGGCGCGGGAAGTACTCGAACACTTTTTCGATGTCGACCGTGCCGCGGCCCGACGAGAGCGTTGCCTGCCGCGACGAGGTTCTCCTCCACCGTCAAGTCGGCAAAGATGTGCCGCCCCTCGCGCACATGCGCCAGGCCAGCGCGCGCAAGCTGGTAGGCCGCGCGGCCGGCGGTGTCTTCACCGAAGAAGCGGATCTTCCCCGACGCGACGCGCCCGTTCTCATACGGCAGCACTCCCCCCGCCGCCTTCAGCGTGCTCGTCTTGCCCGCGCCATTGCCGCCGAGCAAAGCAACGATCTGGCCTTCAGGCACCTCGATCGACATGCCCCGCAGCGCTTGCACGCTGTGGTTGTAGACGACTTCGATGTTTTCAATCTGGAGTGCGCTGGTCATGTGCTCCGCCGGGAAAACGGCGACCGCAGTTGCTCCTATTTCAAACCTTGATCCAACCGCTTGCCGGCTCCATCGCCTGCTTGCCGGAGTCGTACGAATAAATCCGCCCCACCGGAATCTGGTGGCTCGACAGATCGGCGAGCATGCCGAAGATGCCGCCCGAGTCCCATTGCTTCATGCTCTCCAGCGCGGCCTTCATGTTCACCAGGTTCAGCGCCTTGTTCGCCTTGATGCAGCGCTCGGCGACTTCGGCGAACACCATTCCGGAGAGCCAGGTCGAGATGTAGAACGGCGAAATGTTCTTCACGTCGGGGCGGTTCTTCGCCAGGTACTCGCGCATGTTGTTGATCATGTCGGAGTCGGTCTCGTGGCCGTAGCGGTACATCGACGCGCCGGCCAGGTTCACGTTGAGCTTGGCCAGCCCGTCGTAGGCCGGGCGATCCAGGCCCCAGGCGGTGCCCATGATCTGCGGGCTCAATCCGGCCTCGGCCATCTGGCGCACGAACTCGGGCATCGGCGCGAGGATGTAGCCCTGGAAGATCACGATGTCGGGCCGCGCGCGGCGCAGCTTCGCGACTTCGGGCGCAACGTCGATGCCCGATTGTTTGGTCACGATTTCCGCCACCAGCGGCAGGCCCAGCTTGGCGGCGCGTGCCTTGCCGGCGGGAATGCCATCGCTGCCGAATTCGGTGTCGGCGTAGACGTAAGCGATGTTCGGCTTCTTGGCCGCGCCGCTGTGCGTACGGCCGATGTATTCCATCAGAATTTCATGCAGGCGCGGGTAGGTGGGCCCGGGAACGATATGCTGCGGCACGTTCACCGGGTCGGCGACGACCGAGGCGAGCGAGGTCGAGCTCGTCATGATGCTGCCCGCGGCCACCGCGTCTTGCGTGATCGCCTTCACCCACTGCGTGCTGTCGCCGTAGAAGAAGCTCGGCTTCTCGGCCGCCATGATCTTCTTGAAGATCGCCACGCCCTGGTCGAGCTTGAAGCCGCTGTCTTCCGACACGTAGCGCATCTTGCGTCCGGCCACGCCGCCCTTGCTGTTCTTCCACGCGCAGAAGTCGTTCAGGCCCATGTTCATCGCGACACCGGCGAACGAGAACACGCCGGTGATCGGCATGCTGGCGCCGACGACGACGTCGCCCTTGTGCGCCTGCGCCTGCGAAGTGCCGATGGCGAATGGCCCGAGCGTGGCGGCGGCGCCGGCGGATTGAACGAGTTGGCGACGGGTGATGCGAATCATGTGAAACTCCTTTAACAGATAGGTTATGTCTTGAACGGCCAGAGGTGAAACACGCGCCGGATGCGCGACCAGAACGCCGCCAGGCCATGCGGCTCGAACACGAGAAAACCGATGATGAGCACGCCGAACACGACCTGCCCCATCGGCAACAGCAAACCGGCAACGCCGGGAAACCAGATCGAACTGGCGTGCGCCACCAGGCGCAGCACTTCGGGAACGAAAGTCATGAACAGCGCGCCGAGCACGCTGCCCAGCACCGTGCCCAGGCCGCCGACGATGACCGCGGCCAGATAGAACACCGACAGCGTGAGCACGAAGTACTCCGGCGTGATCGCGCCATAGAAATAGCCGAGCAAGCCACCGGCCACTCCCGCGTAGAACGCGCCGATGCCGAACGCGAGCAGCTTGGTGCGCAGCAGGTTCACGCCCAGCAGCTCGGCGGAGAAGTCGCGCTCGCGCACGGCGACGAAGGCGCGCCCGATGTAGGTGCGCGCAAGGTTGCGCGCGCCGATCGCGGCGAGGAAGGCGCAGCCGAAGATCAGGTAGAAATTGCGCCGGTCGCCGATGAAGGTGAAGCCGAACAGGTTGGCGCGCGGGATGTTCGTGCCGGGAACGCCGCCGGTCACCGGCACCCACTCGCGGAACACGAACGTCAGGATGAAGTGCGCGGCGAGCGTCGCCACGGCGAGATAGATGCCTTTCACGCGCAGGCTCGGCAGCCCGACCAGTACGCCGAGCGCTGCCGCCAGCAGGCCGGCGGCCGGCAGCGCCAGGTAGAACGGCACGCCGTGCTTGGCGAGCCACGCCACGGTGTAGCAACCCACGCCGAGAAACGCGCCGTGGCTGAGCGAAATCAGCCCCGCATTGCCGGTGGTGAGGTTCAGCCCCAAGGTCGCGATGACGTGGATGCCGACGATGCACGCCATCGCCAGCACATAGTCGCCGCCCCACAGCGGCAGGCTGAACAGAGCGAGCGTGAAGGCGAGCATCCAGGCGCGCGACGTGGGCGAGTCCCAGAGCCGCTCTTCGGAGGCGAAGGTCTCGTGGAAGACGGCGGTTCTCATCGCTGATCCGCAGCCGCGCTCACAGCCGCTCGATCCCACGCGTGCCGAACATGCCGTACGGCCGCACGACGATGATGAGCAGCACCACGACGAAAGGCACGATGTCGCGCGACTTGCCGCCCAGGTAGCCGGCGCCGAGCGCCTCGACCCAACCGACCAGGATGCTCGCGACGATGGCGCCGAGCACGCTGTCCATGCCGCCGAGGATGATGGCCGCGAACACGCCCAGCGCCGCCGACGCGAGCAGCGGCGACAGCCCCGCCGAACTCGCGATCAGCACGCCGGCCACGGTGCCGACGAGTCCGCTCAACACCCACGTCAGGCGCTGCGCGTAGTTGATGTTGATGCCCAGCGTCGCGGCCGTGACCGGGTCGCTCGCGGTGGCGCGCAATGCGATGCCGGTCTTGGAGTAGCGAAAGAACGCCAGAAAGCCGGCGATCAGCAGCGCCGCGACGGCGAAGTTGCCGAGCACCGTGCCGGGGATCAGGATGTCGCCCATGATCAGCGGCGTGCGCGGCAGCAGCGTCGGCGGGCTGTACGTGTCTCCGCCCCACACCGCCTCCACGCCGCCGTGGATGATGCTCGCCATGCCGATCGTCGCCATCAACACCGCCACCGCCGGCTGCCCCGCCATCGGCCGCAGCACGGCGCGCTCCACGAGCACGGCAAGCACGCCGATGCCCACCAGCGACAGCACAAACGCGGCCCAGGTCGGCAGGCCGAACGTCACGGCGCCGGCGTAGTAGAGGTAGGCTCCGAGCATCATCACTTCGCCGACCGCGAAGTTCACGACGCCTGTGCCTTTGTAGATGAGCACGAAACTGAGCGCGACGAGTGCCGTCACACCGCCCGAAAGCAATCCCAACAAGCTGTATTCGATGAACTCGCTCATGCAGCCACCGAACTTTCCACACCCAAATACGCCTGCACCACATCCGGATGGCGCCGCACCTGTGCCGGTGTGCCGCTCGCGATCACGACGCCGAAGTTGAGCACGACGACGTGGCTGGAAATGTCCATCACCATGCCCATGTCGTGTTCGACCAGCAGCACGGTCACGCCCCACTCTTCCTGCACGTCGAGGATGAAGCGCGCCATGTCTTCGGTTTCTTCGCGGTTCATGCCGGCCACGGGCTCGTCGAGCATCAGCACGCGCGGGCGCATCGCCAGCGCGCGCGCGAGTTCGACGCGCTTTTGCAGGCCATAGGGCAGCGCGTCGACGCTGCGGTGCCGGATGTGGTCGATCTCCAGAAACTCGATCACCTTGCGCTCGACTTCTTCGCGCAGCGCCATCTCTTCGCTGCGCGCGCGAGCGCCGTAGGTGAGCGACGACCACAGGCCCGCTTTCATCGTGTGGTGGCCACCGAGCTTGATGTTTTCCAGCACGCTCAAGCCGCGGAACAGCGCGATGTTCTGAAACGTCCGCGCCAGGCCCATCGCGGCGCGCGCGTGCACCGGCGCGGCCGTGATGTCGGCGCCGCCGAGCGTGACGTTCCCGCTCGACGGCCGATAGAAACCGGAGATCGCGTTGAACACGCTCGTTTTGCCCGCGCCATTGGGGCCGATCAGCGCCGTCACCTGGCCCGGCGCTGCCTCGAACGAGACATTGCGCAGCGCGTGGATGCCGCCAAAGCGCAGGTCGACGCCGTTGACCTCGAGGCTCAAGCCTTGCATCGAAAGCCCGATGGCTCAGCCGCCCGCCGGATCGACGGCGATATCGCGCAGCTTGAACTTCTGAATCTTGCCGCTCGGCGTGCGCGGCAGCGCCGCCAGCACCCTCACGCGCTCGGGCCAGTACTGCTTGGCCACCTTGCACTGCGCCATGTAGTCTTGCAGCGCGGTCAGGTCGAACTGCATTGCCGGGCGCAGCACGACGCACGCGCAACCGCGCTCGCCCAGCCGCGGATCGGGGTAGCCGACGAGCGCGGCTTCCGCGATCGACGGGTGTTTGTAGAGCAGCGCTTCGATCTCGACGACCGGAACGTTCTCGCCGCCGCGGATCAACACGTCTTTGGTGCGGCCGCTGATGCGGATGTAGCCTTCGGCGTCCATGTAGGCAAGGTCGCCGGTGTCGAACCAGCCTTCGCGCGTCGAAGGTCTCGATGTCAGGGCGTTTGTAGTAGCCCATGAACATCTGCGCGCCGCGCACGAGCAGGCGCCCGGTCTGGCCGGTGGGAAGCGACTGGCCGTCGTCACTCACCACCTTGACCTGCACGCCTTCGAGCGGGCGGCCGTCGGAGGTGGACGACTTGTCTGCCGCGCGCGACGGTTCGGTGAGCGTGCTGGAGAGCGACTCGGTCATGCCCCAGAGCGAACAGACCTTCAGATCGAGCTCACGCGCCGCGCGCTCGATCAGCACCGGCGGAATCGGCGCGCCGCCGCACAGGAACGAGCGCAACTGCGCCGGGCGCGGCGCGCCGGCCGCGACGGTCTCGACGATGTCGGACAGGAACGGTGTCGACGCGGCGGTGTAGGTCACGCCCTGCGCGCCCATGATCGCAACGCCTTGCTTCACGTCCCAGATGTCTTGCAGCACCACCGTGCCGCCCAGGCGCACGCCGAGCAACAGAACCGCCGCGTAGCCCGTCATGTGGCCGAGCGGCGAGCAGCCGAGCAGCACGTCGTTCGCGTCCAGGCCGAAGCGCCCGGCAAGCGAGTTGTTGCACGCAACCAGCGTGTTCGAGGTGTGCATCACACCCTTGGGCGAACCCGTGGTGCCCGAGGTGAACATCAGCACCGCCAGGTCGTCGGGCTGCAGCAGCGACGCGTCATTGCTCGCCGGTGCATCGATGCGCGCAATGCCGCCGAGCAGGCGCTGCTCGAACCCATCGGGCCCGTCTTCGTCGACCACGATCACGTGTTCGAGCTTCGGGCATTCGGCCCGCAATGCGCGCCCCATCGCCGCATGGTCGAAGCCGCGGAACAGCTTGGGAACGATCAGCACCTTGGCCTGCGCGAAGCCGAGCATGTAGCCCATTTCGCGCTCGCGAAAGATCGGCATCAGCGGGTTCACGACGGCGCCGATGCGGCTCGCGGCGAGCGCGGCGACCGCAAATTCCCACCAGTTGGGCAACTGAATCGCAACCACGTCGCCATGCTCCACGCCCAGACCGCGCAACGCGGCAGCGGCGCGCGCGACCACGTCGCCCCACTCGCGGTAGCTGAAGCGCCGTGGTTGCGCGCGATCGGCGCGGTATCCGACGAGCGCGGTCTTATCGGGCTTGTTGGCGATGGATTGCGCGAAGAAGCTGTCGATCGTGCGGTCGTGCCACAGGCCTTGGGCGCGCATCGCGCGCGCGTGCGCCGCTTGATCGAATGCTTGCGTCACGTCATTTGCTCCACCGCGCTTCGCGCGACTCGCGCCGCAGGGAACGCCGATGCATCGTGAAGGGCTGGTTTCGGCCCTTTGTTGCCGTTCGGCGCTGCGCGCATGCCAGCGTTCGCCGCTGCGCGCCTGCCTGCTCCGCTGCGAGGGCAGATGGCCCGGGGTACGTTCTCCGGCCCACGCTCGCGGGGCGCCGGAGGTGGCCCACGGCGCGCAACTCCATCAACGCCAGCCAAGCACACGAAGGGCCAGGACACCGCGAATGGGTCCTGCGCCCGTACCCCGAGCCACCTGCCCTGGCCACCACGTGGCACCCCTGCGCAGCGCCCGCCACCACGGGTGGTAGCAGGGCGGTGGTGGTGCCCCCGGGCGCAGGCCCCATTCGCGGTGTCCTGGCTCGTGCTGCGCTTGGATGGTGATGACGCTTCTGTCGGTTGTGGACCTCGGTGGTGCCCCGCGAGCGTGGGCCGGAGAACGGGGGCGCCTCCACCGCCCTGGGGCGCAGTCGGATGTGGGCTGAGTTTGCACGGACCGCCGGGTTTCCTACCAAGCGCCCAGTCACCTGCCCTCGCGCCGGAGCAGGCAGGCGCGTAGCGGGGAACGTTGGTATGCGCGCAACGGCGAACGACAGCAAAGGGCCGAAAGCAGTCAGCGCGCCGCTGAAGGCTTGACGCAGGTCGGCGTGGACGACTTTCAGTTGAGTCGTGCGACCTAGGAAGCACACCCTCATCCCCCGCCTTCTCCCGCAAGCGGGAGAAGGCGCCAAGGCCGATACGTGGCTGCAGGGTCGGCTCACGTGGCGTCTCTTGTCGGATCAGACATCGTTGGACTGCAGGTACGCGATGATGTTGCGCTTCATCACGTCGAGCGTGATCGCCGCGACTTCGAGGTCTTCTTCCGCCAGGCCCGCGAGGATCTGCTGGTTCATCCGGTGGCTGACCTTGCGCATGCGCGCGATCAACTGCTTGCTCTTGGGTTCCAGGAACACGCGGTTCACGCGCCGGTCGGTCGGATCGGCTTCGCGGCGGAGCAGCCCCGACTTCTCGAGCCGGTCGATCAGGCCGCCCACCGCCACCTTGCCCAGGTCCAGCTCCTCGGCCAGACGCGACTGCGTCATGCCGTCTTCGCGCGACAGGTAGGCCAGCACCCACCATTGCGAGCGCGTCACGTTCAGCGGCTTCAGGCAGCGGTCGAACGCGCTGCGACGCAGGCGCGACACATCGTGGATCAGAAACCCGAGTCGCAATTCCCAATCGATGCTGAGCGTCTGCGTGGCCATGCGGTCCTTCGGTGGCCCGGGAAGCTGCGGGCTGTCAATTACCGTAAGCTAGTGTATCTTCTGCCTTTGCGGAACCGTCAACCCTTTGACACAAGGAAAACCCCGATGAGCCAGGCCTACAAGGACATCCTGTACGAAGTGCGCAACGATGCCGTGCGCATCACGATCAACCGGCCCGAGGTCTACAACGCGTTCCGCAACCAGACGCTCGAAGAGCTGATTCACGCGCTGCGCCGCGCCGACGAAGAAAAGAGCGTCAACGCGATGGTGCTTTCGGGCGCCGGCGACAAGGCGTTCTGCACCGGCGGCGACCAGAAGGTGCACCTGAGCGAAGACGGCCTGTACGGCCCGCGCGGCACGGTGGGCATGCCGATCGAGGAGATGCAAAGCGCACTGCGCGATCTGCGCAAGGTGTCGATCGCCAAGGTGCAGGGCTTCGCGATCGGCGGCGGCAACGTGTTTGCGACGATCTGCGACATCACGATCGCGAGCGAGAAGGCCACGTTCGGCCAGGTCGGCCCGAAAGTCGGCTCGGTCGACCCCGGCTGGGGCACGGCGTACCTGTCGCGCATCGTCGGCGAGAAGAAGGCGCGCGAAATCTGGTTCCTGTGCCGGCGCTACACGGCAGCCGAAGCCGCTGCGATGGGCCTGGTGAACAAGGTCGTTGCGCACGACCAGCTGGAAGCCGAAGTCGACCAGTGGTGCATGGAAATCAACCAGATGAGCCCGACGGCGCTGGTGATCGCCAAGCGCTCGTTCAACGCCGACAGCGAAAGCATTCGCGGCCTGAGCTACCAGGGCATCCAGACTTTGAAGCATTACTACGGCACGGAAGAATCGAAAGAAGGCGTGCGCGCGTTCAATGAGCGGCGCAAGCCCGATTTCAAGAAGTACGTGTGAGCCTTACACGCGCAGCGCAAGCACCCGCCGCACCGCCCGGCTTCGAGCCGGTGCCGGTGGGCGGCGCCTTCGCCACGCACAACGGCCCGCTGTTCGGGCGCTGGCACGAAGGGCGCCTACAACTCGGATTTCGCGTGGCGCCGATTCACGTGAACCCGGGACAAAGCTGCCACGGCGGCATGCTCGCGACGTTTGCGGACATCCTGATCTCCACCGCAGCGCAATACCAGACCGACATCCCGCGCCAGTTCCTGCCCACCGTGAGCTTGCAGGTCGACTTCATGAGCAACGCGCCGCTGGGCAGTTGGGTGCAGGGCCAGGCCGACATCCTGCAAGTCACGCGCAATCTGGTGTTCACGCAAGGCCTCGTGCACGCGGATGGCGAACTGGCGATGCGTGCGAGCGGTGTGTTCCGACGTGGGCCGCTGTTGGCGGACAGCGCGAGCGATGCGCTGCTCGAGTTCCCCGGCATGCCGATGCGCGCTGCCTGACGGAACATGCCGGGCTGCGGATCGTCTACAGTACACATGCGTACGATGTTGCAAGATGCTGTCCCGAGACTCGACGCCGTGGCCCGGGGAAAGACCGCCTGATGGACTTCTCGATCACCGACGACCACCGCGCCATCCGTGACGGCGTGAACGCTGTCGTGCGCCGCTTCGACGACGCCTACTGGCTCGCACGCGACGAAGACGGCGTGTTCCCGCGCGAGTTCCATCAAGCGATGGCGCAGGCCGGCTGGCTCGGCATCACGATGCCCACCGAATTCGGCGGCGCAGGCCTGGGCGTCACTGAAGCCGCGATCATGATGCACGAGGTGGCGAGCCACGGTGGCGGGATGGCGGCGGCCTCGACGGTGCACATCAACCTGTTCGGCCCGCACCCGATCCTGATCCACGGCAACGACGAACAGCGCCAGCGCTGGCTGCCGCGCCTCGTGGAAGGCAAGGACCAATGCGCGTTCGGTTTCACCGAGCCCGACGCGGGCCTCAACACGACCGCGATCAAGACCTTCGCGCAGAAGGTGCCCGGCGGCTACAAGGTGCACGGCCAAAAGGTGTGGACGAGCACGGCGCAGGTGGCCAGCAAGATCATGCTGCTGACGCGCACCACCAAGCTCGAGGACTGCAAGCGCCCGACCGACGGCATCACGATCTTCTACACCGATCTGGACCGCAGCAAGATCGACGTGCACCGCATCCCGAAGATGGGGCGTAAGGCCGTGGACAGCAACGCGGTCTTTATCGACGGCCTGTTCATCCCCGAGGCCGACCGCATCGGCGAAGAGGGCAAGGGCTTCGGCTACATCCTGCACAGCCTGAATCCGGAGCGGCTGCTCGTTGCGGCGGAAGCGATCGCGATCGGCCAGGACGCGCTGCGCCGCGCGACGAAGTACGCGCGCGAACGCATCGTGTTCGACCGGCCGATCGGCCAGAACCAGGGCATTCAACATCCGCTCGCCGAACGCTGGATGGCGCTCGAAGCGGCGTGGCAGATGGTGCTGAAAGGCGCGTGGCTTTACGACCAGAAGCAGCCCTGCGGGGCGGAGGCCAACGCGGCGAAGTTTCTCGGCGCGCGCGCGGGTTACGAGAGTTGCCTGCAAGCGGTGCTGACGCACGGCGGCTTCGGCTACGCGAAGGAGTATCACGTCGAGCGGCTGCTGCGCGAAGTGACGATCACGCGCATCGCGCCGGTGACGGAGCAACTGATTCTTTCGTTCATCGCCGAGAAGGTGCTGGACTTGCCGAAGTCCTACTGAATCCGCAGCCAAGGAGCCCCCGTGTTCAAGCGCGAGTTGTTCAATGAAGACCATGAGGCATTCCGCAGCACGGTGCGGCGCTTCATCGAAAAGGAGATCGCGCCGCACCACGCGAAATGGGAAGAGGCCGGCGCCGTGCCACGCGAGCTGTGGTTGAAGGCCGGCGGCGCGGGCATGCTGTGCTGCACCGTGCCGGAGCCATACGGCGGCAGCGGCGCCGACTACCTGTTCGACGTCGTCGTGTTCGAGGAAATGGCGCGCTCCGGTTTCACCGGCCCGGGCTTCATGATCCACTGCGACCTGGTCGCGACCTACGTCGCGAGTTTCGGCAGCGAGGCGCAGAAGAAGCACTGGCTGCCGAAGATGGTGCGCGGCGAGGCGATCGGGTCGCTCGGCATGACGGAGCCGCACGCTGGGTCGGACCTGAAGGCGATCCGCACGAAGGCCGTGCGTCACGGCGACGATTACGTGATCAACGGCCAGAAAGTCTTCATCTCGAACGGCCAGTTGTGCGACGTGATCGTGCTCGCGACGAAGACCGACAGCAGCGCAGGTGCGAAAGGCGTGACGCTGTTTCTGGTGGACACGCGACTGCCGGGCTTTCGGCGCGGCAAGAACCTGCACAAGCTCGGCATGAAGGCGCAGGACACGTCGGAATTGTTCTTCGACAACCTGCGCGTGCCGGCCTCGGCAATGCTGGGCGAAGAGGGCAAGGGCTTCGAGTTGATGATGACCAAGCTCGCGCAGGAGCGCCTCGCGCAGGCGATCCGCTCGGCGACCGTCGCCGAGACGGTGATCGACTACACGGTGGAATACACCGCGAACCGCAAGGCGTTCGGCAAGACGATCGGCGAGTTCCAGAACACCCAGTTCAAGCTCGCCGAGCTGAAGACGGAAGCCGTGGTCGGGCGCCAGTTCACCGACAAATGCATCGCCAACTTCATGAAAGGCGAGCTCGACGCGGTGGACGCGGCGATGGCGAAGATGTGGCTCAGCAACCTGCACTGCAAGGTCGTCGACGAATGCCTGCAGCTGTTCGGAGGCTGGGGCTACATGTGGGAATACCCGATCGCGCGCGCGTACGCCGATGCGCGCGTCGTGAAGATCGCCGGCGGTTCGATCGAGGTGATGAAACACATCATCGGGCGGCGCTTGTTTGCCGATCACCGGCCGGCGGATGGGCGGGTGAACGGCGTGGCCGGCATCAACCCGGTCTAGACCCAACCAGGGCCGAAAGCAGCAAGATGACCCCATCGACATTTCGCGCGGACGTTCTCGCCGGCAAACGCATTCTCATCACGGGTGGCGGTACGGGCCTGGGCAAGGAGCTGGCGCGCGCCTTCGTTGCGCACGGTGCGTCGGTGCACATCTGCGGCCGGCGCGAAGCGGTGCTGCAACAAGCCGTCGCCGAGTTGAGCGCGCACGCGTTGCACGGCGGCAAGGTCGAGCACCACATCTGCGACGTTCGCGAGGCCGAGCAGATCGACGCAATGGTGGAGCGCATCTGGGCCGGCGGGCCGCTCACTGGCCTGATCAACAACGCCGCGGCGAACTTCATCGCGCCTTCGGTCGACATCAGCCCGCGTGGTTTTGCGGCAGTGCGCTCGACCGTCATGGACGGCGCGCTGTTCGCCACGCTCGCCTGCGGCAAACGCTGGATCGCGCAAGGGCTGCCGGGTTCGGTGGTGAGCATGCTCGTCACCTGGGTCTGGACGGGTTCGGCCTACGTGTTGCCATCGACGATGGCCAAGACGGCGGTGCACGCGATGACGATGTCGCTCGCGGTCGAATGGGGCAAGCACAACATCCGCGTCAACGCCGTCGCGCCGGGCCCCTTTCCGACGGAAAGCGCGTGGGAAAAGCTTGCGCCGATTCCGAAGGCCAATGTGGGCGCGGCGAGCGCCGACGAAGTGCCGATGCAGCGCTTCGGCCGCATGCCCGAACTGTGCAATCTGCTGACCTTTCTGCAAGCCGACGGCTGCGACTACCTCACGGGGCAAAACATCGCAATCGACGGCGGCCACCACCTCGCCGCGCCCAGCACGTTTGCCGCGCTGGGCAAGCTGACGCCCGAAGACTGGGCTGAAGCGAAAGCCGTCGTGCGCGCCCGCGCCGAGAAAGAGAAGGCGCAGCGCAGCACGGGGTGAGAATGCGGGTGGAACCGGGCTTTCGAGGAGCACGATGATGTCCACCAAGCGCAAGACGCAGACCAGTACCGACACACAGACCGCACGCGCCCGCGCCAAGCGCGCGAAGAACGCGCCAGGCGCGGCCAAGCCTGACACAGTGACGCTGCGCGCCGGCCCGCCCAAACAACGCTCCCGCGGCCCGAAGCTGCCACGCATCACGCGCCACAAGAACCGTGCCGCGTGGTTCCGCGCACGCGTGAGTTGGCCGCTGCGCGAGGCGCAGATCGAGAAGCTGAAAGCCGAGCAGCGGCGCGCAACGCGCACGCTCGCGGCGGTGCCGATCACGTGGCAACTCGCCGGGCCCACCAACATCGGCGGGCGCTGCACCTCGCTCGTCTGCGACCCGGCGAACCCCGCGCGGTTGTGGATCGGCTCGGCCGGTGGCGGCGTGTGGAAGAGCAGCGACGCCGGTGTGACCTGGAAATTCGCCTGGCGCGCGAAAACGCCGCTGCAAGTCGGCGCGCTCGCGATCGACCCGTCGAACCCGAAGACCTTGTACGCCGGCACCGGCGAAGCCAACCTGTCGCTCGACTCCTATCCGGGCGACGGCATTTACCGCAGCATCAACGGCGGACGCAGCTGGAAGCCGTGGGCGATGGCATCGCGCGGCCTGCCGCGGCGCGTGGGCAGCATCGCCGTCGACCCGTTCGATTCGAACCGTGTCCTGGTGGGCGGCGTCGGCTACGGCCGTGTGTCGAGCGACAACGACTTCGGCGGCCTGTACGCCACCGCCGACGGCGGAGCGACCTGGGTGCGTGCGGGCTTCATCTCGAGCGCGAACTACTGGTGCCACGCAATCGTGTTCGACCCGGCCACCCGCGGCACGGTGTTCGCCACGTTCACCGGCCCTGGCGCGAAGAGCGGCATCTGGCGCTCCAACGACGGCGGCAAGAACTGGGTGCAACTCAAGACCGGCCTGCCGTCGCCGGACCGCATCGGCCGCACAACGCTCGCGATCGCGCCGTCCAACAGCAAAATCGTCTACGCGATCTGCGCCGACGCAGGCCCGGGCAACAGCGACGGCGTGCTCGGCGTGTTTCGCAGCCGCAATGGCGGCAACACCTGGACCAACATCGCCGGCAGCCACTTCGCCGACGAAGGCCAGATGTCGTACGGCAATGCGATCGCGGTGCACCCCACGAACCCGAACCACGCGATCTGCGGCGGCGTCGACCTGCACCTCACGACGAACGGCGGCGCAAGCTGGCAGGTGGCGTCGCACTGGGACGCACCGCGCGGCGGGCCCGCCTATGCGCACGCCGACCACCACCAGCTGCTGATGCCCGCCGCGGCGCCGGGGCGACTCTACAGCGCCAACGACGGTGGCATGGACGTGAGCGAAGACGGCGGCAGGCATTGGGCCAACTGCAGCAACGGCCTGGCGGTGACGATGTACTACGACGTCGACGTCGCACAGACCGACGTGCGCTTGTTCGGCGGCGGCGCGCAGGACAACGGCACCTTGGTCACGACCACGGGCGCGACGAACGACGCGTTCGAGCTGCTCGGCGGTGACGGCGGCTGGATGGTGGTCGACCCGCGCGAAGCCGGCCACATCTACGCCTCGTACCAGTTCGGCGGTATGTACCGTTTCCGCAACGGCACGTCGCGCAAGGTCTCGCCACCGTTCAAGCCGGGCGAGAGCGGAGGCATGTGGATGGTCTACATCGCGTTCGACCCGAATGACCCCAACACCGTGTACACGGGCAACCAGTGCGTCTACCGCACGCGCAACGACGGTCTGTCGTGGGACAAGCTCACGCCGGTGCTCGACGGCAGCCCGATCTCGGCAATCGAGATTGCCGGCGCGAGTTCGAAGAACCTCTACATCGGCACCGAAAACGGCGGCTTCTTTCGCAGCCTCGACGGCGGCACCACGTGGAGCGCCAACCTCGCGAGCGGCACGCTTCCCGGCGTGATGATCACACGCATCGCCGCGCAACCCGGTGCGGCCAACACCGTGTTTGTGACGAGCGCGAACTCGGGCAACTCGCACGTCTTCCGCTCGTTAGATGCCGGCGCGACCTGGACCGACATCGACGGCGGCAAGCTGCCCGATGTACCGCACCACGCGCTGCTGGTTCGCCCGGACAAACCCGCCGAACTCTATGTCTGCAACGACACCGGCGTCTACCTCACCTCCGACGCCGGCCTGACGTGGCGCAACGCGACCGGCAAGCTGCCGATGGCAATGGTGGTGGACTTGGTGTACCACCGAACGAGCAAGACGCTGTTCGCGGCGACTTACGGGCGAAGCATCTGGAAGGCGACGTTGGTTTGAGCTGCGCGCGCGGCGGCGCGCGCACTCGCGGGCCCGCGCGCGATCAACGCGCGCCGGTGCGGCGCTTGAAAGCCTGTTCGCGCGCCTTGAGGTTGCCGGGGCCTTCGCCGATCTTCTCGGGGGCCGGTGTCAGCTGCGTCGGCGGCTCGGCATCGGGCGTTGTGGACGCAGGCGCCGGTACCGGCGGTGCGCCGGGTTTGCGTTCGCGTGGCTTGGGCATAACCACAATGAGCCTTGTCTGGTGGAGCTGGGGGGAATCGAACCCCCGTCCGCAAGCCTTTGTCAGGCAGATCTACACGCTTAGCTGTCTGATTTGGTTTTAGCCTCGTGGGTCGCGCAGCAGCACGCTACCCGTTCGGCGAGTCACTTGATTTAACCCCGTGCCGAGTGACCCGGCTCAGGGCGAGCTGATGTGTATGACTTCGCAGCTCTCAGGTTACCCCTCGAGCCCAGCCCATCGGCCAACTGTTGCGAAGCTCACCGGTTTTAAGCGGCGAGAGCGTACGTAGAGTCGTTCGCAGTTACTTTGTTTCCAGTGGATTTACGAGCGAACTGGTGCTCGGCGTGCCCTGTCCCAACTCCGAACCCACGTCGAAGCCAGGTCAGCCCCAGAGCGCATAGTTTAGGCCAAGCCGGGCAATTGCAAGAGCTGATTCGGGTGCTCGATCACGTGGTCTGCACCCCAATCGCCGATCGCCTCGCCCTGGCCGAGGTAGCCCCAGGCCACCGCCACCGTCGCCATGCCGGCGGCGCGGCCGGCTTGAACGTCGCGCAGGTCGTCACCGACGTAGATGCACTCGGCAGCGGCGACGCCGATGCGCCGCGCCGCTTCGAGCAAGGGCGCGGGGTGCGGTTTGGCGTGCGGCGTAGTGTCGCCGCTGACCAGCGTTCTTGCCTGCAAGTGCAGCCCCAGGGCTTGCACGACGGGTTCGCTGAAGCGCGCCGCCTTGTTCGTCACGATGGCCCAGGGCAAGGCGCGATCCAGCAGGTCTTGCAGCAACGGGACGATGTCGGGAAAGACCCGCGTGTCGCGCGTCATCCGGCATTCATAGCGGGTCAGGAACTCTTCGCGGGCGATCGCGAAATCCTGGTGCGCCGGGTCCATGCCGAGCGCCCGGTACAGCATGCCGCGCGCACCCGAGCCCACCATCGGCCGGAAATGTTCGTAAGGCAATTCCGGCAAGGCCGCGCACCGTGCGCATCTCGTTGGCGGCGCCGGCAAGGTCGGGTGCGCTGTCGATCAGCGTGCCGTCCAGGTCGAACAAGATCGCCTTGAGACGTGCGCCGCCCATCGGCGCAGGGTTCTTCATGCCGACCTGCGCCACGCCATCAGGTAGTTGACGCTGGTGTCGCCGCTCAGGCTGTAGCGCCGGGTGAGCGGGTTGTATTCCATGCCGCGCATTTCGCTCAAGCTCAGCCCCGCGGCGCGGCACCAGAGCGCAAGTTCGCTCGGGCGAATGAAGCGCGCGTACTCGTGGGTGCCCTTGGGCAGCAGCTTGAGCAGATGTTCGGCGCCGACGATCGCGAACAGGAACGCCTTGGCGTTGCGATTGATCGTCGAGAAGAACACCCAGCCGCCAGGCTTGACGAGCTTCGCGCAGGCGTCGACCACCGACGACGGGTCGGGCACATGTTCGAGCATTTCCATGCAGGTCACGGTGTCGAACGCACCGGGCATTTCCGCGGCCAGCGCCTCGGCCGACACCTCGCGGTAGCTGATTCCCGAGGTCTGCGCTTCCAGCGCGTGCAGCTGCGCCACCTTCAGCGGCTTCGTTGCCAAGTCGATGCCCAGCACCTTCGCGCCGCGCCGCGCCATCGCCTCCGCCAGGATGCCACCGCCGCAGCCCACATCGAGCGCCGCCCTGCCCGCCAGGGGCGCGAGGGCGTCAATCCAGTCCAGGCGCAGCGGGTTGATCTGGTGCAGCGGGCGGAACTCGCTCTCAGGGTCCCACCAGCGATGCGCCAACTCGCTGAATTTGGCGAGTTCCTGGGGGTCGGCGTTCACAGTCATGATTGCCCCGATGTTAGCGGCGACTCGCCCTGTCCCGGCGAATCGGCGAGCCAAAAAACAAACCCCGCCGAAGCGGGGTTTGATCGACTACCGACAATCGAAATACTACCTTCGGGTACGCGTCCCCACGACTTCAATTTCGACCCGACGGTTCTTCTGCTTGCCTTCCTTGGTCTTGTTGTCGGCCACCGGCTGCTTCTCGCCCTTGCCCTCGGTGTAGACCCGGTTCTTCTCGATGCCTTTGGCTGCCAAGTAGGCCTTGACAGCCTCAGCCCGGTTCACCGACAGCTTCTGGTTGCTGGCGTCGTCGCCATCGGAGTCGGTATGGCCCACCGCGATGATGACTTCGAGGTTGATGCCCTTCATCTTGGACACCAGGTCGTCGAGCTTGGCCGTGCCCTCGGGCTTCAGCACCGCCTTGTTGACGTCGAAGAATGCATCGGCGGCGAACGTAACCTTCTCGCTCACCGGCGGAGGCGGCGGCGGCGGGGGAGGTGGCGGCGGCGGCGGCGCAACAGGCACCACTGCCGGCATCGGCACCGGCACCGGCGCCGGAGGTGGTGGCGGAGGTGGTGGCGGCGGCGGCGGTGGGGGAGGAGGAGGCGGCGGCGGCGGGGGCGGCGGCGGCTTCAACGCGCCATCGCAATTGGCATTGGCCGTTGCCGGCGTCCAGTTAGCGTCGCGCCAGCACAGATTGTCGGCGCCACTCTTCCAGACAAGGCCGAATGGATTCACCCACTGGTCCACACCCGATGACTGCGCGGAGGCGCTGGACACCGAAGCGGCAAGAGCGGCTGATGCGAACAGCGATGCCACCTGATTCAGTTTCTTCATGTCTTCTCCTCTTGGCTTACCTAGGTTCCGAGTGTCGGCGAGTGCGCCTCGACACGACGGTTCAATTGCTGACCTTCCGCCTTGACGGCGTGAGAGCGAGCCCAACCGGACGCGGATTGTGCCATAGGGATGTGGCAGCGCAATCGATCTGACAGCCGCAATTAGAATTGCAGCGCGTGCGCCACACCTTTGGCGCAAAGCCGCTTCCAGCCGCGCCAGGCGCCCCGTTGCCCACTCCCCCCGCATGACCCAATTCGCCAAGGAAACCCTGCCCATCAGCCTCGAAGAGGAGATGCGGCGCTCCTACCTCGACTACGCGATGAGCGTGATCGTCGGGCGCGCGCTGCCCGACGCGCGCGACGGTTTGAAGCCGGTGCACCGGCGCAGCCTGTTCGCGATGCACGAGCAGAACAACGACTGGAACCGGCCATTCAAGAAAAGCGCGCGCATCGTCGGCGACGTGATGGGCAAGTACCACCCGCACGGCGACAGCGCGATCTACGACACCATCGTGCGCATGGCGCAGCCGTTCTCGCTGCGCCACATGCTGGTGGACGGCCAGGGCAACTTCGGCTCGGTCGACGGCGACAACCCGGCGGCGATGCGCTACACCGAAATCCGCCTGGCGAAGATCGCGCACGAGATGCTGGCCGACATCGACATGGAGACCGTCGACTTCGGCCCGAACTACGACGGCTCGGAGCGCGAGCCGCTGGTGCTGCCCACAAGGCTGCCCAACCTGCTGGTGAATGGATCGTCGGGCATCGCGGTGGGCATGGCGACGAACATTCCGCCGCACAACCTGAACGAAGTGATCGACGCCTGCCAGCACCTGCTGAAGCACCCGCAGGCGACGGTGGACGAGTTGATGGAGATCGTGCAGGCGCCCGATTTCCCCACCGCCGGCATCATCTACGGCCTCACCGGCGTGCGCGAGGGCTACCGCACCGGGCGCGGCAAGGTGGTGATGCGCGCGAAAGCGCACTTCGAAGACATCGACAAGGGCCAGCGCCAGTCGATCATCATCGATGAAATCCCGTACCAGGTGAACAAGAAGAACCTGCTCGAGCGCATTGCCGAGCTGGTTCACGAAAAGAAGATCGACGGCATCAGCCACATCCAGGACGAGTCCGACAAGTCGGGCATGCGCGTCGTGATCGAGCTCAAGCGCGGCGAGGTTCCCGAAGTCGTGCTGAACAACCTGTACAAGCAGACGCAGCTGCAAGACACGTTCGGCATGAACATGGTGGCGCTGATCGACGGCCAGCCCCGCCTCTGCACGCTGCGCGACCTGGTCTCGATCTTCCTCGAACACCGGCGCGAAGTGGTGACGCGGCGCACCGTGTTCGAGCTGCGCAAGGCGCGCGAACGCGGCCATGTGCTCGAAGGCCTGGCGGTGGCGCTGGCGAACATCGACGAGTTCATCGCGACGATCAAATCTTCGCCGACACCGCCACTGGCCAAAACGGCGCTGATGAGCAAGAGCTGGGATTCGGCGCTGGTGCGCGAGATGCTCGAGCGTGCGTCGTCGCAAACGCCCGGCGGGCGCGAAGCCTATCGCCCGGCGGGGCTGGCGGCAGCGTTCGGCATGCAGGCCGACGGCCTGTACCGATTGTCGGAAGAGCAGGCCGGCGAAATCTTGCAGATGCGCTTGCAGCGCCTCACCGGCCTGGAGCAGGACAAGATCGTCGCCGAGTACAAGGAAGTGATGGCGCAGATCGCCGACCTGATCGACATCTTGAACACGCCCTCGCGGGTGACGACGATCATCGGCGACGAGCTCACTGCCATCAAGACCGAATTCGGCCAGACCAAGCTCGGCGCGCGGCGCAGCCAGATCGAGCCCAACGCGCAGGACCTCGGCACGGAAGACCTGATCCAGCCCACCGACATGGTGGTGACGCTCTCGCACACCGGCTACATCAAGAGCCAGGCGCTGTCCGAGTACCGCGCGCAGCGCCGCGGCGGGCGCGGCAAGCAGGCCACCCAGACCAAGGAAGACGACTGGGTCGAGCAGCTGTTCATCGCCAACACGCACGACAACATTCTGTGCTTCACGAACAAGGGCCGCGTCTACTGGCTCAAGGTCTGGGAGGTGCCGCAGGGCTCGCGCAATTCGCGGGGGCGCCCCATCGTCAACATGTTCCCGCTGCTGGCGGGCGAAAAAGTCAACGTCGTGCTGCCGCTCACCGGCGACGCGCGCAGCTTCCCGGCGAACCGCTTCGTCTTCATGGCCACGGCGCAAGGCACGGTGAAGAAAACGAGCCTCGATGAATTCAGCAACCCGCGCAAGGCCGGCATCATCGCCGTCGATCTGGACGACGGCGACTTCCTGATCGGCGCCGCGCTCACTGACGGCCACCACGACGTGATGCTGTTCAGCGACGGCGGCAAGGCGGTGCGCTTCGACGAAGACGACGTGCGCGGCATGGGCCGCCAGGCGCGCGGCGTGCGCGGCATGATGCTCGATGGCGGGCAGAGCGTGATCGCGATGCTGGTCGCGGAAGACGAATCGCAGAGCGTGCTCACCGCCACTGAAAACGGCTACGGCAAGCGCACCAGCATCGTCGAGTACACGCGCCACGGGCGCGGCACGAAGGGCATGATCGCGATCCAGCAGACCGAACGCAACGGCAAGGTCGTCGCCGCGACGCTGGTACGGCCGGACGACGAGATCATGCTGATCACCGACCGCGGCGTGCTGGTGCGCACCCGCGTCTCGGAGATTCGCGAACTGGGCCGCGCGACGCAGGGCGTGACGCTGATCGCGCTGGACGACGGATCCAAGTTGATCGGCTTGCAGCGCATTGTCGAGAACGATGCCAACGACGCGAGCGGCGGCACCGGTCCGGAAGGCGAAGACGGGAGCGGCGGGGAGCCCGGCGACAGCGGTCCCGCGCCACTCGCGCCGCCGGGCAACTGAGGCGCTCCGCCGCCGGGCCATTCAGGCGCCGCGTTGCCGAGCGATGGAGGCACCGCTGCGCGGCAGCAGCCGCGCATGGATGCTGGCGCGCCCATGCGAGAATGCGGCCCCGCCATGGCTGACCTTTCCAACGCGCCCGTCGCGCCATCGATCGTGCCGTCGTCGGCGCCCGTGACGGCAACGACGCCCGCCGCAGCTTCGGACCTGCCGGCGCTGCGCGCGCGCATCGACAGCATCGACAACCGCTTGCTCGGCCTGTTGAACGAGCGCGCGACACTCGCGCTTCACATCGGCGAGATCAAGCGCAACGAAGGCACGGTGGCGTTTCGGCCGGAGCGCGAAGCCCAGGTGATCGCCAACCTGCGCAGCGCCAACCCGGGTCCGCTGCGCAACGAGAACGTCGCGCCGATCTGGCGCGAAATCATGTCGGCGTGCCGCGCCTTGGAGACGCCGACACGCGTGGCGTTTCTCGGTCCGGCAGGAACCTTCAGCGAAGAGGCCGCACTCGGCTTCTTCGGCTCGGCGATCGTCAAGCTTCCCTGCGCGAACTTCGACGAAGTGCTGCATAACGCCGTCACCGGCAGCGCCGACTTTGCCGTCGTGCCGGTGGAGAACTCGACCGAAGGCGTGGTGACGCGCTCGCTCGATCTGTTCCTGACGACGCCGCTGTTCATCATCGGCGAGACCAGCCTGCTGGTGCGCCACAACCTGTTGCGCGCCGAGAACTCGCTGGAGTCGATCGCCGCGGTGTGCGCGCATCCGCAGGCCCTGGCGCAATGCCACACCTGGCTCGCCGACCATCTGCCAAGCGTCGAACGGCGCCCGGTGGCGAGCAACGCCGAGGCCGCGCGAATGGCGAGCACGGACACCACGCTCGCCGCGGTCGCCAGCATCCGCGCCGCGAACCAATTCGGCCTGCACGTCGTGGCCCCGGCGATTCAAGACGAAGCTCAGAACCGCACGCGTTTCGCGATCCTCGCGCACCCGGATCGCCAGCCCCGCCCGAAGGCCAGCGGCAACGATTGCACCAGCCTCGTCGTCTCGGTCGCGAACCGCCCCGGCGCGGTGCACGACATGCTGGTGCCGCTGAAGCGCCACGGCGTGTCGATGAGCCGATTCGAGTCACGCCCGGCGCGCTCGGGCCAGTGGGAGTACTACTTCTACATCGACGTTCAGGGCCACCCCGAGCAGCCCGAAGTCGCGGCGGCGTTGCAGGAACTGCGCGAGGTGTGCGCGTTCTTCAAACTGCTCGGCACCTACCCGATCGACACACACTAACGAGCCCGGCACATGTTCAATCAGTTAGGTGTCATCGGATGCGGCCTGATGGGTGGCTCATTCGCGCTCGCGCTCAAACGCGCGGGACTCGTGAACCGGGTCATCGGCTACAGCAAGTCGCCGAGCACGACGGAGAAGGCGAAGAAGCTCGGCGTGATCGACGTGGTGGCCGAATCGGCGCTGCTCGCGGTGTCGGGGTCCGACATCGTGTTGATCGCGGTTCCGGTGGCGGCCACCGAGGCGACGTTTCGCGCGATCCGCCACCTGGTCGAGCCCGGCGTGCTGTTCATGGACGTGGGTTCGACGAAACGCGACGTCGTCGACGCGGCGCGGCGCGTGCTCAAGGAGCGCATCGCCTCGTTCGTTCCGGCACACCCGATCGCCGGCAAGGAAGTGGGTGGCGTCGGCCACGCCGATGCCACGCTGTACAACGGCCGTCAGGTGATCTTGACGCCGTTGCCGAGCACGCACCCCGAGCTGGTGCAGAAGGCCACCGACGTCTGGGCCGCGATCGGCTCGCAAGTCTTGCGCATGACACCGGAGAACCACGACGCCGCGTTCGCCGCGGTGAGCCACCTGCCGCATGTGCTGGCGTTCGTCTACTTCAACGCCGTCGCCGGGCAGCAGGCCGGGCGCGACTACCTGTCGCTGGCCGGCCCGGGCTTTCGCGACTTCACGCGCATCGCGGCGAGTGACCCGCTGATCTGGCGCGATGTGCTGATGTCGAACCGCGAAGAGGTGCTCAAGCAGTCCGAGCGCTTCCGGCGCGAACTCGAGGCTTTTGAAACTGCGCTCAAGAACGGCAATGCCGACGCACTCGAAGAACAGATCCGCAACGCGTCGCAAGCGCGCGCCGGCTGGCACATGAGCGGCAACAAGTCCGGCTCGAGCCGCTGATTTCCTCCAGCGGTGCCGTTGCACCGATTCTCGGCCGCGAGCATGTTGCCCATCCCGTTCATCGACATTCCGCCGCTGCGTGCGGCCAGCGGCACGGTTCATTTGCCGGGCTCGAAAAGCATCTCGAACCGCGTGCTGCTGCTCGCCGGCCTGAGCCAGGGCGCGACGCGAATTCACGACGCACTCGACTCCGACGATACGCGCGTGATGCTCGAGCGCGCTGAAACAACTGGGTTGCGAGGTCGAGACCACCCAGAGTGTGATCACGATCCACGGCCTGGGTGGGCGCTTGCGCACGATGGATGCGGCGTTGTTCCTGGGCAATGCCGGCACCGCGATGCGGCCGTTGTGTGCGGTGCTTGCGTTGCTTGCGGCAGCCCAAGGCGGTCGCTTCGAGTTGAGCGGCGTGGCGCGCATGCACGAGCGGCCGATCGGCGACCTGGTCGCGGCGTTGCGCCAACTGGGCTGCCATGTCGAGTGGCTGGGTGAGGCCGGCTACCCGCCGTTGCGCGTGAGCGGCGCGGCGGCCGATCCATCGTCCGGCGGAGGCTCAAATGCGCTGCGCACCGACGCTCCGATTCGCGTGCGTGGCGACGTTTCGAGCCAGTTCCTCACCGCGCTGCTGCTCGCCTTGCCATTGGTCAGCGGCGCGCAACCGATCACGATCGAAGTGGAAGGCGAACTGATTTCGCGCCCGTACGTCGAAATCACGGTGAACCTGCTGGCGCGTTTCGGCATCGCGGTGCAGGTGGACGGCTGGTGGCGTTTCATCATTCCTGCCGGCAGCCACTACCGCTCGCCGGGGGACATTCACGTCGAGGGCGACGCATCGTCGGCGTCGTATTTCATTGCGCTGGGCGCGATTGCCGCGACTCTGCAGCCGCTGCGAATCGTCGGCGTCGGCCAGGATTCGATCCAGGGTGACATCGCCTTCGTCGACGCAGCGCGTGCGATGGGCGCCGACGTCATCTGCGGCGCGGCCCACCTCGAAGTGCGACGCGGCACGTTTCCGCTGAAGCCGATCGAGCTCGACTGCAACCACATTCCTGACGCGGCGATGACACTCGCCGTGATGGCGCTGTTCGCCAACGGCACGACGCTTCTCACGAACATCGCGAGCTGGCGCGTCAAGGAAACCGATCGCATCGCGGCGATGGCGACTGAATTGCGCAAGGTCGGCGCGTCGGTTCGCGAAGGCGCCGATTTCATCGAAGTCACGCCGCCGCGGACCTGGCGCGCCGCGACGATCCACACCTATGACGACCACCGCGTCGCGATGTGCTTTTCGCTCGTGGCTTGCAATGCGCTGGCCACGGCGTCGCCGGTGCCGGTGCGCATTCTCGATCCGCAGTGCGTCGCAAAAACCTTCCCGGACTACTTCGAGACGCTGTTCGGCGTGGTGAGCGCCGAGACCGCCGACATCCCGGTGATCACGGTCGACGGGCCCACCGCGTCCGGCAAAGGCACCCTGGCGAGCGCGCTGGCGCAGCGGCTGGGCTACCGCTTCCTCGATTCGGGCGCGGCGTACCGCGCGACCGCTCTGAGCGCAATGCACGCCGGCGTCGCGGCCGACGACGAAGCCGGCCTCGCCACGCTCGCCGCGAACCTGGAGCTGCTGTGCCTGCCCGAGAAGATTCTCCTTGGCTCGCAGGATGTGACGGAAGCGCTTCGCTTGGAGGAAGTGGGAGCGCTCGCTTCGAAGGTCTCCGCGTGGCCGAAAGTGCGCGACGCGCTGCGCCAGTTCCAGCTCCAGCATCGGCGCGCGCCCGGCCTGGTGGCCGATGGACGCGACATGGGCACGGTGATCTTTCCGGGCGCCGACCTCAAGGTGTTCCTGACCGCCAGCGCCGCGACACGCGCCGAGCGCAGGTACAAGCAATTGATATCAAAGGGCATTTCGGCTAACATCGCCGACCTTCGGGCCGAACTCGAAGCCCGGGACCAGCGCGACCAGTCGCGCCCCGTCTCGCCTTTGAAGCCGGCCCAGGATGCGATGTTGCTCGACAACTCGGCACTGTCCGTCGATGAATCGGTGGACGCAGTGCTGAATGCCTGGCAGCAGCGCAGGCCCTTCGGCTGAGCTTGCAATAGCCCGCCCGCGGGCCACCCCGGTCCGTCGTTCTCCCTCCAGTGCCCCAACCATTTTCCGCGGCACGCCGGAACGCCGGTTTTTCAACCTAACCCGCGGCACCCAAGCCGCACCGGAAATCTCAATGCCCCAAACCCAAGTTGCCACTCCAGCAGGCGTCGACTCGTTCGCCGCCATGTTCGAGGAATCGCTCAAGCGCGCCGAAATGCGCAGCGGCGAAGTCATCACCGCCGAGGTGGTGCGCGTCGAACACAGCTTTGTGGTGGTGAACGCGGGCCTCAAGAGCGAGGCCTATGTTCCGATCGAGGAATTCAAGAACGACCATGGCGAACTCGAAGTCCAGGTCGGCGATTTCGTCTCGGTGGCGATTGACGCCGTCGAGAACGGCTATGGCGACACGATCCTGTCTCGCGACAAGGCCAAGCGCCTCGCGTCGTGGATGTCGCTGGAAAACTCGCTCGACTCGGGCGAGTTCGTCACCGGCACGGTGAACGGCAAGGTGAAGGGCGGCCTCACGGTGCTCGTGAACGGCATCCGCGCCTTCCTGCCGGGCTCGCTGCTCGACACGCGGCCGGTGAAGGACATGAGCCCGTTCGAGGGCAAGACGATGGAGTTCAAGGTCATCAAGCTCGACCGCAAGCGCAACAACGTCGTGTTGTCGCGCCGCGCGGTGGTCGAAGCGTCGATGGGCGAAGAGCGCTCCAAGCTGCTGAGCACGCTGCACGAAGGCGCCATCGTGAACGGTGTGGTGAAGAACATCACCGAGTACGGCGCGTTTGTGGATCTTGGCGGAATCGACGGCCTGCTGCACATCACCGACATGGCATGGCGGCGCGTCCGCCACCCGAGCGAAGTGGTGCAGGTCGGCCAGGAGCTGCAGGCCAAGGTGCTGAAGTTCGACGCCGAAAAGAACCGCGTCTCCTTGGGAATCAAACAGCTCGGCGACGACCCGTGGCACGGCGTGTCGCGCCGCTACCCGAACAGCACGCGACTGTTCGGCAAGATCACGAACATCGCCGACTACGGCGCGTTCGTCGAAATCGAACCCGGCATCGAGGGCCTGGTGCACGTGTCGGAAATGGACTGGACCAACAAGAACGTCGCGCCGAGCAAGATCGTGTCGCTGGGTGACGAAGTCGAAGTCATGGTGCTCGAGATCGACGAAGACAAGCGCCGCATTTCGCTCGGCATGAAGCAGTGCAAGGCGAATCCGTGGGAAGAGTTTTCTGCGACGGTGCAGCGCGGCGACCGCGTCAAGGGCCCCGTCAAGTCGATCACCGACTTTGGTGTGTTCGTCGGCCTGGCGGCAGGCATCGACGGACTGGTGCACCTGTCCGACCTGTCGTGGAACGAGCCCGGCGAGACCGCGGTGCGCAACTACAAGAAGGGCCAGGAGGTCGAGGCGATCGTGCTCGCAGTCGATGTGGAACGCGAGCGCATTTCGCTGGGCATCAAGCAGCTCGACTCCGACCCGTTCACGAGCTACACCACGGTCAACGACAAGGGCCAGACGGTCAGCGGCAAGGTCAAGACGGTCGATGCACGCGGCGCCGAGATCCAACTCACGGCGGACGTCACCGGCTATCTGCGCGCCTCTGAAATCAGCCGCGATCGCGTCGAAGACGCGCGCAACATGTTGAAGGAAGGCGACGAAGTCTCGGCGCTCATCATCAACGTGGACCGCAAGACGCGCTCGATCCAGCTGTCGATCAAAGCGAAAGACAACGCCGACAACCAGGAAGCGATGCAGAAGCTCGCCGCCACTGCCGAGCGCGAGAACGCCGGCACGACGAGCCTGGGCGCTCTGCTGCGCGCCAAGCTCGACAAGCAGGACGGCACTTCCTGAGCCTTGTGCGAGCGTGCGGGTTGTCGGGCAGACTGAGCGGGCGCCACGGCGATGACGCGTTCCGATCTCGTGACCGAGCTGGCTGAGCGATTCAGCCAGCTCACGCACCGCGACACCGAGTTCGCGGTGAAGACGATCCTCGACGCGATGTCGGCGGGCTTGGCACATGGGCACCGCATCGAGATTCGCGGCTTCGGCAGTTTTTCCATCAACCGCCGCCCGCCGCGCGTGGGGCGCAACCCGCGCTCGGGCGAACAAGTCGTGATCCCGGAAAAACTCGTTCCGCATTTCAAGCCCGGCAAGGCCTTGCGCGAGGGTGTGGACGTCGACCATGCCGACACTGGCGCCGAACCAGCCAAGGCCATCCCCGGTGCACGCGCAGCCGCGAACGAGGCAGGCGTGGCGCGCGACTAGTCGCGACGCTTCGCGCTGTCGCCGCCGATCGCTCCGGTCACCCACGCTCACAGCACGCCGATGCGAATCCTGGTCTGGCTGGCACGGGCCGTCGCATTTTTCGCGCTGTTCGGATTCGCGCTGAACAACCTGCACGAGGTCACGCTGCACGGCTTTTTCGGCGCGCAGTGGCGCGGCCCGATCGTGCTGGTGGTGCTGGCTGCGCTGGTCCTGGGTTGCGCCTTTGGCGCGCTGGCGATGTTCCCGAGCTGGTGGCGGCACCGCTCGCGTGCGTTGCGTGACGCCGCAGGCACCACGATCCTCGACCCGCAGGAGCCCGAACCCACCATGCCGCAAGGCGCCCTCACCCACCCGCCACGCGATGGACTTTGACGTCCAATGGCTGTTGCTCGGCCTGCCGCTCGCCTTCGCGATCGGCTGGCTGGCGTCGCGCCTGGACCTGCGCCAATGGAAGCGCGAACAGCGCGATTCGCCGCGCGCCTACTACAAAGGCCTGAACCTGCTGCTCAACGAGCAGCACGACAAGGCGATCGACGCCTTCATCGAAGCCGTGCAACAAGACCCCGACACGTCGGACCTGCACTTCGCTCTCGGCAGCCTGTTCCGGCGCCGTGGCGAATACGAACGCGCGGTGCGCGTGCACCAGCACTTGCTGCAGCGCGCCGATTTGCCCAAGGCCGAACGCGACCGCGCCCAGTACGCGCTCGCGCAGGACTTCCTCAAGGCCGGCCTGTTCGACCGTGCCGAGCAAGCCTTCGGCGCGCTGCACAAGACCGCGTTCGACACCGAGGCGCGACTCGCCCTGCTCACGCTGCACGAACGCGCGCGCGATTGGCGCGCGGCAATCGCCGTTGCCCTGGAGCTTGAGAACGTGGGCGCCGCGTCGTTCGCCTCGCGCATCGCTCACTACTGGTGCGAGATCGCGGTCGAGGCCGATGCACGCCAGGCCAGGACCGAGGCGGACGAAGCGCTCGCCCACGCGCGCCAAGCCGCACCGCAGGCGCCGCGGCCCTTGTTGCTGGCCGGCCAACGCGCCTTGGCGCGGGGCGACGCCGCGCTCGCCCTGGCCGAATGGGGCCAGTTGCTCGGCACCGATCCGCGCCCGTTCGGCCTGGTGGCGCGAGACTACGCACGCGCCGCGCTGAGCAGCGGCGCGGCGCCGGCAGCGCTCGAACAGCTGCGTGCGCTCTACACGCGCGCACCCACCGTCGACCTGCTCGCCGCGATGGCCATCCTCGACGGCGACCCCGCCCAGCAGCGCAGCCGCCTCGTCGCCCACATGCATGAGCACCCGACCCTCACGGCGGCGCAAAATCTCCTGATGTCGAGCGACACCGAGGCTCTGCAAGGCGAGGCACTGGCGAGCCTGCGCGACGCTGTCGCGCGCGCCGCCAGGCCTTTGCAGCGCTACCGCTGCGCGGCCTGTGCGTTCGAGGCGCAGCACTATTTCTGGCAGTGCCCGGGATGCCTGAACTGGGACACGTACCCGCCGCAGCGGCTGGAGGATCAGTGATGCGTTGGCGTGTCACCCCGGCGAAAGCCGGGGTCCGCCGGTGGACCCCGGCTTTCGCCGGGGTGACGAGGCATGAGCGATGAACAAATTTCCGAGTCGGGAACAGATGGCGGCGGCGCAAGTGCTCGTCGTCGGCGACGCGATGCTCGACCGGTACTGGTTCGGCGCCGTCGATCGCATTTCGCCCGAGGCCCCCGTTCCGGTGGTGCGCGTGAACCGCGAGGAAGAGCGTTTGGGTGGCGCGGCGAACGTGGCGCTGAACGTCAAGACGCTGGGTGTGCAGGCAACGCTGCTCACCGTGGTGGGCGACGACGAACCGGCGCGCAAGCTGCGCAGCCTCCTGGAAAAGCAAGGCGTGACCGCCTTGCTCGGCCACGACCCGCAGCTCTACACGATCGTCAAGCTGCGCGTGATCGGCCGTGCCCAACAGTTGATTCGAGTGGACTTCGAGAACCAGCCCGACCACGAAGTGCTGTCCGCGATGCTGGCCGACTATGGCCGGGTGCTCGGCGCGCACCAGGCCGTGCTGTTCTCCGACTACGGCAAGGGCGGCCTGGAGCACATCCCGAAAATGATCGAGCAGGCGCGCGCCGCCGGCAAACCGGTGCTCGTCGACCCCAAGGGCAGCGACTACTCGCGCTACCGCGGCGCGAGCGTGATCACGCCCAATCGCGCCGAACTCGCGCAGGTGGTGGGCCAGTGGAACAGCGAAGCGCAGTTGGCGGAGCGCGCGCAGCGGCTGCGCGACGAGCTGAACCTCAGCGCGCTGTTGCTGACGCGCTCCGAAGAAGGCATGTCGCTGTTCGACGCGCAAGGCCATGTGCGCGTGCCCGCGCAGGCGCGCGAAGTCTTCGACGTCACGGGGGCCGGCGACACGGTGATCGCCGCGATGGCAGCGCTGCTCGCCTGCGGCATGAGCCTGCGCGACGCGTTGCCGATCGTGAACCGCGCCGGCGGCATTGTGGTGGGCAAGTTCGGCACCGCGACGGTGAGCTACGAGGAGCTGTTCGAATGAAAGTGGTGGTGACCGGCGCCGCCGGAATGATCGGCGCGAACCTGGTGCACGGCTTGAACGGAGCCGGAATCGACGATGTGATCGCGGTCGACGACCTGACCGACGGCGCCAAGTACCGCAACCTGCTCGGCGCGAAGCTCGCCGACTATTTCGACAAAGATGATTTCTATCCGCGCTTTGCGCGCGGCGAGTTCGGCCGCGTCGACGCCGTGCTGCACGAAGGTGCGTGTTCCGACACGATGGAACACAACGGCAAGTTCATGCTCGAGACCAACTACCGCTGCTCGAAGAACCTGCTCGACGCCTGCCAGGCGCAGGGAACGCGGCTGATCTACGCGTCGTCGGCGGCCACCTACGGCGGGAGCGCGACGTTTCGCGAAGAGCGCCAGTTCGAGGCGCCGCTCAACGTCTACGGCTACTCCAAGCTGCTGTTCGACAACGTGGTGCGGCGCATGCTGCCGTTTGCATCGGCCCAGGTCGTCGGACTGCGCTACTTCAACGTCTACGGCCCGCGCGAGCAGCACAAGGCGCGCATGGCGTCGGTCGCGTTTCACCATTACCAGCAGTTCAAGGAGACCGGCAAGGTCAAGCTGTTCGGCGAGTACGGCGGCTACGCGGCGGGTGAGCAGGCGCGCGACTTCGTGTTCGTCGACGACGTGGTCGCCGTCAACCTGTGGTTCTTGCAGAACCCTGACGCAAAGGGCATCTTCAACCTTGGCACCGGGCGTGCACAGCCGTTCAACGACATCGCGCTGGCCACGCTCAACGGCGTGCGCGGCCTGCGCGGCGAGCTGAGCCTGCCGCTCGGCGAATTGATCGCCCAGGGCCTGCTCGAGTACATCGACTTTCCCACCGCGCTGGTGGGCAAGTACCAGTGCTTCACGCAGGCCGACCTGACGAGCCTGCGCGGCACCGGCTGCAAGCATGAGTTTGCCGATGTGGCCAGCGGCGTCGCGCGCTACGTGCAATGGCTCGCGGATTCAGCCTGAGCGTTCGAACCATGCGCCGAGCCCTGGGCGTGTTCGTCGGCCTCGCGTCGCAGTTGAGCCTCACGCTGGCGCAGGCCACGCTCGACGTGAACCGCGCGAGTTTGGCTGACGTCGAAAGATTGCGGGGTGTCGGGACGACGCTCGCCGCGAACCTGATCGACGAGCGCGACAAGGCGGCGTTCAAGGACTGGAACGACTTGATCCAACGCGTCAGGGGCATCGGCGCTGCGAACGCGGCGCGCCTGTCGGCACAGGGTTTGACGGTGAACGGCGCCGCGTACCGAAGTGCCACGCCAGGCGCGGGCGCTTCGGCGCCGCTCCAGCCGTAGCGCGGGCCGGCCCGCGTTACGCGGCTTTTGCGCCGAACAGGCGCTTCAAGCGCGACAGCATCGTCTTCGGCGCGGGGTCGTTCTGCGCTTCGCCCTTCGGTGCGAGCGCGGCCTCGCCGGGTGCCGCCGCGAGTTGCGCGAGGGTTTCGAAGATCAACCGGCGTGGGCTCAACACCACGCCGAGCGAGGTTTCGATTTCGCTCACCGCGCGCATCGCCAACAGCGAATGGCCGCCAAGGTCGAAGAAGTTGTCGGAGCGCCCCACCGAGTCGATGTTCAACAAGCGCTGCCAGACTTCGGCAATGCCGCGCTCGAGGTCGGTCTCCAACGCCGCCGGTGCCGCCTTCGCCTCTTCCACCGCGTTGCCCGGCTTGGGCAGTTTCGAGCGATCCAGCTTGCCGTTGGGCAACAGCGGCACCGCCTCGAGGTGAACGAAGTGCTGCGGCACCATGTACTGCGGCAGCATCGTGCGCACATGCTCGCGCAGCTCGGCGGCGCTGGGCATCGCGCCGCGCGGCACGATGTAGGCGACGATGCGCGTGTCGCCGGGTGTGTCTTCACGTGCGATCACGATCGCGCGCGCGACGCCGTCATTTGAGGCGAGGTTGACCTCGATTTCGCCCAGCTCAATGCGAAAGCCACGGATCTTCACCTGATGGTCCAGGCGCCCCTGGTGCTCGAGCAGCCCATCGTGGCGCCAGCGGCCCAGGTCTCCGGTGCGGTACATGCGCGCCCCCGCCTCCCCGGCGGCGGCACGGAACGGGTCGGCAACGAAACGCTCCGCGGTCAGCTCCGGCCGGTTCAGGTAGCCGATCGCCACGCCGTCGCCGCCGATGTAGATTTCTCCTGGCACGCCGATCGGGCAGGGGCGACCGGCTTCGTCGAGCACATGCACTTGCGTGTTAGCGATCGGCCGGCCGATGGAAATGCCCGACTCGGGCTTCTCGACGCGCCAGCAGGTGGACCACACCGTGGTCTCGGTCGGTCCGTACATGTTCCAGAGTTCGCCGGTGCGCGCGAGCAACTGCTTCGCCAAGTCCAGCGGCAGACCTTCGCCACCGATCAAGGCTTTGAACGTCGGTGTTCCCTGCCAGCCCGCTTCCAGCAGCATGCGCCAGGTTGACGGCGTGGCCTGCATCAGCGTCGCCTGGCTCTGCTCCAGGCAGGCACGCAGCGCCCGGCCGTCCTGTGCCTGCTCGGTCGTCGCCAGAACGATCGTCGCGCCCACCGCCAGCGGCAGCAGCAGCTCGAGCACCGCGATGTCGAAGCTCAGCGTCGTCACCGCCAGCACCCGATCGTCGGCACGCAGGCCGGGCTCGCGCGCCATGCTCGCCAGAAAATTCAGCACCGCGCCATGCGGCACCGCCACGCCCTTGGGCTTGCCGGTGGAACCCGAGGTGTAGATCACGTAGGCCGGGTCGTCCGGGCCGGCGTCGAGCGAGTCGTCGGGCGCGAGCGCGGAGCTGTCATGAGCCTCGATGTCCGCCGCGTCGGCGTCGAGCCACAGCGCCTTCTCGCGCGGCCAGGCAAGGACCGACGCATGTGTCGCCTGCGTCACGAGCAAGGCAAGCTGCGCGTCGTCGGCCATCATGGCCAAACGGTCCGGCGGATAGGCCGGATCGAGCGGCACATAGGCAGCGCCGGATTTCAGGATCGCGAGTTGGGCGATCACCATCGAGACGGAGCGATCCACGCACAGGCCGACCAGCGCGCCGCGGCGGATGCCCCGGGCCCGCAGCGTGCGGGCGAGGCGATTCGAATGGGCATCCAGTTCGCCATGACTCAGCATCGACGATGAGTCTCGCAAGGCCGGTCGACCAGGCACACCCAAGGCGTGCGAGCTGATCCAGCTGCTGACGGATCGATGACTCGGCTTGGGCGCATCGGTTCGATTCCAGGTCACCAGATCCTGTTGCTGGGTTTCACCCAACAACTCGACCTCGTCGATGCGACGGTTTGGATCTTCCAGGACGCTCTGTAGGATGGTCATAAAGCACTCCAGCAAACGATGTGCGGTCGCCTCGGCGAACAGGCCACTCGCGTAACTCAATTGAATTCGACGGAAGACATCGAGATCGACGCCGATGGACAACTCGAACTGAGCGGAACGCCTTTGGAAGTCAAAGGCCTCAACCGTGATGCCGTCGAAGTGCTCCGCACTGAACGGCGCATTGACGACGTTCAACATGACTTGAACCAGCGGTGCTCGAAGGACATCTCGCTGCGCCTCGTGCGCTTCCACCAACTGCTCGAAGGGAACGTCTTGATGCGCGTACGCCTGAAGTGCGGTTTCCCGCACCTGCGCCAATAGTTCGGCAAATGTCGGATTGCCCGAAAGGTCGCACCGCATCACGAGCGTATTCACCAGAGTGCCCACCAACGACTCGGAGAACACGGCCAGACGGTTGGCGATAGGCGCTGCAACGGCAATGTCATGTTGACCGCTGATTCGCGCCATCAGCAGTTGGAAGCAAGCCAGGAGCGTCATGTAGGCCGTTGCGCCTTCCCTGCGGCTGACTTGCGCGAGGCCGGCGATCAGCTCAGGATCGAGATCCCTCTGCACCAGCCCGCCAAGGCCGTCGGGTGGGCCGACCCGGGGGAAGTCGGTGGGTAGCGTCAGAGGTCTTACCCCATTCAGCCGGTGCAGCCAATAGGCCATCTGCTGAACCCTCTCGGTGTCAGCTGCGCGCGTGCGCTGCCATGTGGCGAAGTCTGCATAGTCCAATCCGGTCGGCGTGAGTTCGAACGAACGTCCTTGCCGCAGCGCGCCATAGACCTGCCGAAGTTCGCGCAGCAAGATGCCAAATGACCAATGGTCGCCAATGGCATGGTGCATCACCCACAGCAGCACGTGCTCGCGTGAGCCGAGACGCAACAGGGCGATGCGGTACGGGCCGGCGGCTGCCAGATCGAATGGCCTGGCCGCGATTTCGCTGACTGCTCGGCGCGCCCGGTCGTTGATCTCGGTAGCTGAGTGGCCTCCGAGATCGAGTCGTTCGAGACGGATGGGCAGTCCGGCAACGATGCGCTGCATCGGTTCGCCGTTGACTTCCTCGAACCGCGTTCTGAATACTTCATGCCTGCGAACAATGGCCTCGAGCGCGCCCAGCATCGCGCGCTCGTCGAGCACACCGGACAGCCGCAACGACAACGCCATGTTGTACGCCGTGGTGTCGGGGTTGAGCTTCTGCACCAGCCACATGCGACGCTGCGAGAACGACGTGGGCAGTGGCCCATCTCGATTGGCAAGACGCGAAGGCGGGTCGGCGTCCACAACGCGACCGGCGCCGCCATTCCATTGCAGGCGCAATCGTGAAGCGAAGCCCTGCAGACTCGGGCTTTCAAACATGGCTCTGACTGGAGCTGCAATTCCGAGGTCGCGCCGAACGCGGGCAATCACCTGAGTGGCCAGCAGAGAATGCCCTCCAAGATCGAAGAAATTGTCTCTGCGGCCGACGCGCTGCAATCGCAAGACCTCGCGCCATATACGCGCGAGAGTGCATTCGATTTCGCCGATGGGAGCTTCGAACGCCTCACCCGCAAATGCCTGGGCGTCCGGTGCAGGCAGTGCCTTGCGATCGACCTTGCCGTTCGCGGTGAGCGGGAATGCCTGCAACACCACGAAGGCGGCGGGAACCATGTACGTCGGCAGATGCAAGGCGAGTTGTTCCCTCAAGGAATGTGCGTCTGGCACCGCGGGTTCGCCATGCTGTGCAGCTTGCTTCGATCCGGATCTGCCGGTGTAGTACGCGACGAGCCGCTTCTCGCCGGGCGAGTCTTCCCGCGCCAGCACGAGAACCTCTCCAACCCCCGCACAAGCGCTCAAACGCGCCTCGATTTCGCCCAACTCGATCCGAAAGCCGCGAATCTTGACCTGGTAGTCACTTCGACCCAGAAACTCGATGTTCCCGTTCGGCAGGTAGCGTGCCAAGTCGCCTGTCTTGTAGATACGAGCGCCCGGTGTATCGCAGTACGGGTCGGGGACAAAGCGCTCCGCCGTGAGGTCTGGGTGATTCAGGTAGCCTCGCGCCACGCCGACACCGCCGATGCACAGTTCGCCTCTGACGCCGATCGGGACCGGGGCCCCAAACCGATCGAGAACGTAGGCGCGCCCGTTCGCAATTGGTCGCCCGATGTGCACCGCGCCATCTGCCGTTTCGAGACGCCCCGAAGTGGCGACCACGGCGCACTCCGTCGGGCCGTAGTTGTTGACCAATTCTGGGCTCAGGTCTGCTGGTGGGCGGCCGCGCAATGCATCGCCGCCGATCAACAGGGTTTTCAGGTGCGGGTTGACCAACCCTTCGGCGAATCCGAGTTCGGCCAGTGGCGTTGGAAGGAAGCTTGCGTCGAAAGGCTGCTCCTTCCACCAACTCAACAACGCCATCGGGTCCGCGTCTGTCTCGGGTGACGGCAGCAGGAGCTTCGCACCGGCCGTCAGCGCGGGCCACAATTCCCATGTCGACGCATCAAAGGCAATTCCTGCCAGCAGACTCGAGCAACTTGCCGTCGTGGTCCCGAACCTGCGACGGTGCCAGTGAACCAGATTCGCCAACTGGCGGTGCTCCACCATCACGCCTTTGGGCGCTCCAGTAGAACCCGAGGTATAGATCACATAGGCCAGATGCTGAGGCGTCAAGCCTGAATCACTGAGCAGCGGATTGCTTGTGCGCTGCCCAGCCCATGGTGGGGCAGGGTCCAACAGATCCAGCACCGGAGTGCTGCGCGAGTCAAGCGTATGGGGCCCGCCGCGCTGTTGCAAGTCAGCCCACACGCTGCCCTGCGTGAGAATCGCCATGGGTGCACTGTCTTGCAGCATGTACGCTAGGCGCTGCGCCGGGTACGTCGGATCAAGGGGCAGATAGGCGGCGCTCGCCTTGAGCGTGGCCAGAAGGGCCACAACCAGCTCGAAGCTTCGATTCACCAGAATCGCGACCCGGTCGTCGGGCTTCACCCCCAGCGTCCGCAGGTGATGGGCCAGTTGGTTAGCGCGGGCGTTCAAATCGCCGTAGCTGAGCTCCTTGTCGCCTTGGCGCAGCGCGACAGCGCTCGGCTGCTGTACAGCGAGAGCCTCGAACAGCTCGTGCACAAAGCCCAGGTCCGCATCGTGCACCTTTGTGTCGTTCCACTGCACCAACAGCTTGTGGCGCTCCGCCTCGGGCAGGATTTGCAGCGCGTCGATGGCTTGTGCCTCGTCGGCCAGCATCGCCTTGGAGATGCAGCACAGGTACCCGATCTGGCGCTCGACTGTGGCTGTGTCGTAGAGTGCGCTGGCGTAGCCGATTTCCCCCCCAATCCGCCCGTCGCGCTGCTCACGCAGCGTCAAGGTCAGGTCGAACTTGGCCACACTTGGTCCGAAGCTGAACTCCTCCAGTTTCAGCCCCGGCAGCTCGGGCGCCGGGCTTTGCTGCCCTTCCCAAGCCAGCATCACCTGGAACAGCGGGCTGTGCGCGAGGCTTCGCGCCGGGCGCAAGATCTCGACCACTTGCTCGAAGGGCAGGTCCTGATGTTGCTGCGCCGCCAGCGCCTGAGTCTTCACGCGCTCCAGCCACTGCGTCACGCTGGGGCTGCCTGAAGCATCCAGGCGAAGCGCCAGGGTGTTCACGAAGAAGCCGATCAGCGGCTCAATCTCGCTGCGCCGCCGATTCGCCACCGGGGTCCCGATCACCACTTCGTCCTGCCCGCTCAGGCGCGCCAGCACGACACCCCAGGCGGCGAGCAGGGTCATGAACAGGGTCATGCCGTGGCGCTGGGCGAGTGCTTTGAGGCCGGCACTGAGCGCTTCGTCCAATGCAAACTCGACCGTCCCGCCGGCGTGGCCCCGGCGCTGCGGGCGCGGACGATCCGTGGGCAGCTCGATCAGCTCGGGCGCGCCTTTCAACGTGCGCCGCCAGTACTGGCTCTGAGTCTGCAGCAGCGCCCCGCTCAGCCAGCGACGCTGCCATGCCGCGAAGTCAGGGTATTGGACTTGCAGCGCGGGCAGCGGGTCCGGCTTGCCTCGGCTGAACGCACTGTACAGCGCGCTCAATTCTGCCCCGAGCACACCCCGCGACCAGCCGTCGGAGACGATGTGATGCAGGGTCAGCAGCAGCACGTGCGCAGCGTCGCCCAGCTGGATCAGGCGCGCGCGGATGAGTGGTCCGGTTTCGAGGTCAAAGCCGGCGCCGGCGTGTTGCTCACTCAAGCGTTGCAGTTCTTGTGCCGCATCCTTGTGTTCGCGCAGGTCGTGGTGCTGCAGCGGCAGGCCGATGTCGGGCCGTGCAACGTGCTGGGCGGCTTCGCCGTTCGCCGCAATGAACGTAGTCCGCAGCGCTTCGTGCCGCGCAACGATTCGGTCCAACGCGCGTTGCAGTGCTTCGCGGTCCAGCTCACCCGTCAGCCGCATGCCCATGCAGATGTGATACGCCTGGCTCGCACCCTCCAACTCCGACAGAAACCACAGTCGCTGTTGGGCAAACGACAGGGCCAGCGGCTGCTCTCGCGGCACCGGTTCGATGGCCGGCCCATCGCTGCGTGCCGCGCTTTGCAATGCCGCGGCCAGCGCCGACAACTCGGGCTTGTCGAAGAATGCTCCGAGTTCGAGTTCGACTCCCAGGCGTTGCTGCACGCGCGAGACCACGCGCACGGCCAGCAGCGAGTGCCCGCCCAGCGCGAAGAAGTTGTCGCGCCGACCGATGCGTTCGATCCCGAGCACTTCGCTCCAGATACCTGCCAATGCGCTCTCGGCTGCGCCTACTGGCGCTTCATACTCTTGGCGGGCATAGGCTTGCGCATCGGGCTCGGGCAGCGCCATGCGATCGATCTTGCCGTTGGGCGTCAACGGCAGCGCCTGCAGAGCCACGAATGCAGCAGGCACCATGACCTCGGGCAATTGCCGGGCCAGCTGCTCGCGCAATGCGTCTGCGCTGGGAACTCTCAGCGCTTGGTTCCCTGGGGGCGCCTCCCCCGCCTGCACCCGACAGGTGTAGTAGGCCACCAAACGCTTCTCGCCCTCAGCTCCTTTGCGTGCCACAACAACCGCTTCGCCGACCCCTTCGCATTGTCTCAACCTGGCTTCCACCTCCCCCAACTCGATTCGATGACCGCGTATCTTGACTTGCTCGTCCGCCCTACCGACCCAATGAAGCGTGCCATCCGCGAGCACCCGGACGAGGTCGCCCGTGCGGTAGAGACGACCCTCGCCGAACGGATTCGCGATGAACCGTTGCGCGGTTTCCGCCTCCGCGTCGAGGTAACCGCGCGCCACTTGGCTCCCCCCCACGTAGAGCTCGCCGACCTCCGATGCCCGCACCGGGTCGAGTCGCGCGTCCAGCACATAGGCGGACGTGTTGGCCAGCGGTCGGCCGATCGGCGGTGACGCGCTCAGCCTTTGCGGCACCTCGTTCAATCGAAGCGTCGTGACGCCCACCGTCGTTTCCGTCGGCCCATAGTGATTGATGACCTGGCACTCCGGGCGCAAGGCGGTCACCCGGTCCACCAAGTTCCAGCTGCACGCTTCACCTCCGAACACCAGGCGACGCGCCGGGATCAGCCGCTGCGGCTGTTCCGTTGCCTGAAACAGCGCTTCGAAGTGCGAGGGGACGATCTTCAGGAGATCGATTCGCTGCGATTCGATGTACTCGCCGAGCAGCGCGCCGTTCAGCGCCCTGTGGCGGAGTACGACGTGCAGTTCGCCTCGATTGCAAAGAGCGGGAAAGACGGCACTGTGACCGAGGTCGGCGGCAAACGTCGAAACCGTCGCGTAGCGCGCGCCAGCCGGGAGGTCAAGAAACTCGGCGACGGCATTGACGTAGTTCCAGAGCTGACCATGTTCAACCCTGACGCCTTTGGGCACGCCGGTCGAACCCGAGGTGTAAAGCAGATACGCCAAGTCGCTCGCAGCGTGAACGCGCGTCGGATTGTCCGACCGTTCGTCGTCACCGCACTCACTCAGAATCACGCGTGCGCCGCTGGCGCGGATCAACTCGTCACGTCGCGACAGGGGCTGCTCGGTGTCGACGCAAAGAAAGGCCGCTCCCGCCTTGAGCACGGCGAGCAGGGCCACAATGGTCTGGGCGGAGCGCTCCATCGCAAGCACAACGACCTCGCCGCGTTTCACACCGCGCCGCCGCAGCGACCACGCAAGCGCATTCGCCCGGCGGTTCAACTGGCCATAGCTCAGGCGCTCCTGTTCGCAGACCAGGGCACAGAGTTCGGGTTTCTCGACGCTGTGCCTCTCGAACGACTCGACGATGCTGTCCGCGCCGAATTCTCGGCGGGGGCCATGGAGCGCTGCAATTTCGAGATCGTGTGGCGCGAGCTTCGTCATTTCCCATCGGCATTCGGTTTCACGGGGCCGCGCCTTGCGAACGGAAACGTCCAAGGGTAGGCCAATCGCCGCGATGTGTCGCGCCGAGCAGGCTCAAATTCTCCAAGGTAATCGAGGCGTCGACGCGTCCCAGGCAGGCACTTCACCGCAAGGTGCCGGTCCTTCGTGCGTTTTGGCACGGCCGATCGGTCAGCCACTCCATCCGAAGAACCGCACCACGTCATCGCGCCGGGCCAGCGTGTCCGAGACCCCCAGTTCCATCAGTTCTCGGGTATAGGCCGATTCGAATAGCAAGTAGCTCGCCAACGCGGCGCCTCGGGCTTGTTCGCCTTGCCCTGAAACGCCGACTCCGCGCAGCAGCGCCCGGATCGGCTTGGGCAAGTTGCCCAGGTGCTTGGCCGCGAGATCGTCCAGCCGCTGCGTCGGGGCAATCACGAGGACTTCAATGGGGCGCAACGTCGTCTGCGCCAGTGCCTGGGCCGGCAGGAGTTTCAGTGTGCTGTTGATGCGTTGAAGCCGCTCGACGTCCACGGCCAGTGCGTCGAGGAAGATGTTGGACAAGGCGTGGCCGGCGATCTGCGCGAGGTTCGGGTATTCGCTGCTCCCGACCCTCTGGCCTGGAGGTTCGTGCATGCGGCCCGCGCCAACGACCAGGATGCGCTGCGCCCCCAGGTGCACCGCAGGGGAGATCGGTGCCGATTGGCGCATCGAACCGTCACCGCAATACTCCAGATGGCCGCCGATGTCCAACGCGACCGCGGGGAAGATGAACGGGATCGCCGACGAGGCGAGCAGATGTGCAATCGTGATCCTGCCGTGCACAGCGATGCGCTGCGAACGCGTCCACGGCACGATGTCGCGCGCGGCTTCGTAAAAGGTCACGTGCAGGCCCGAGCCATAGCTCGACGCCGTGACGGCGAGCGCCTTCAGGTGGCCGGCGCGCATTACCTCCCCCAGGCGTTCGGTCCGCACCATGCGATGCAGCAGCGCCTCGAGAGGTGTGTTGTCAAGCAACGAGCGTGGCCGTGCCCGCCGCCAGCGCGCAATCGCCCAGCCGAGCGAAAACATCGTCAGCCAGCGTGCGCCGGTGCGAATCACGCCGATCGAGTCGGAGCGATAGACCTGCTCGGCGTGAAAGTTCTCCCACACCTCGCACAGTGCACGAACGCCTGAATCGAAATCGTCGGCGCTGCAGGCCAGCGCCGCGGCGTTGATGGCCCCGGCTGATGTGCCGGTAATCACAGGAAACGGGTTCGTGCCGGTGACACCGCATTCCCGCCGAATCTGCGCCACGGCTCTGAGCACTCCGACCTGATAGGCGGCTCGGGCGCCGCCGCCGGTCAGCACCAAGCCCGTAACGGTCAAACCCTGGTCGTGGCTATGGCTGTGGGCGTTGGTCATCACGCGTCAGCGCGCGATGATAGCCCTCGGGGGCAAGGGCAGCCCGGCGCGGGGCGTTGCTCAGCGTCGCTGTGTGGCGACTCGACAGCGGGCGCGCATGAGCGCAGGCGCCCCGGGCTACTGCCAACACTCGGCGGCGCTTTTGGTGCTGGTACCGACCTTGATGCCGCGGAGGCCTCTTTCATTGAGCGTGAAAGTACCGCAGGGATCGTTCACTTGCGAACCCGAACGAGCCGCTTCCAGCGTATACGTCCAGACCGGGTTGACAGAGGTCAGCGATGGATTCGTCGAGATCGTGTAGTGGCCGTTCTCGCTACTCGCCGGAATCACCCCCGCCGTGTTTGCGTTCGCATAGCCCTGGCCAGCGTTCTCAGTCGAATAGCGTTCGAGCATCTGCGCGGTGTTCGTCAGCGCCGCGCGTGCGTCGGCGCGGCGCGCCTTCATCACATAGGTCTGGTAGGAGGGCACGGCGATCAGACCCATGACTGCGATCAGCGCCACAACGATCATCAGCTCGATCAGCGTCAGCCCGCGCGCGAACACGCGGCAGCAGAGGTCTCGTGGGCGCGGCTGTCGTTCTAGGGCACATACACAATCCCCAACGTCGACTTCTCACCCTGGCCGGCGAGAAGCGTGTACTTCAGCGCCTGCCCCTTTTTCAGCGCATCGGCGCGCACCGTGCGGCCGTCACGCACGAACCGAGAGCGCGTCGGATCGATGCGATGCCAGCGACCCTGAATCTCGACCCGGTCGCCGCCCGGCGCCAGCGCGGTCACGACCCCTTGGCGCAGACTGCTGCTGTCATCTGGAATCACCGCAGGCGCAGCGTCGCTCGGTGGGCGAACCGCCGGTTGCGCCGCTGTGCCGCCCAGGTCTGCCTGAGCCAACGACACACCCCCCAGCAGCACCGCGAGCACCAGAGAGACTCGGACTTTCGATCGATTCATGGGCAAACTCCGTCAACGAATTTCACGCCACATGGCGCGGCCGTACGGCGCGGTGCGGCGCGGACCGGGGCAGACGATGACGCCGTCGACCTCTCGGCACGCACCATCCTCGTCCGTTTCCTTCGTGGTGCCGATGAGCCTGATTTCGTTCTTGCCGACACGCAGCGTCGTCACGCCCGCAGGGATTCCTCCCAAGCCGACTCCGCTGACCACCGCCTTGCCCGCGCCGGTCGAGTCGAAGGTGAGGTTGTCCGCGGAGCCGAATTCGTTGTCGCCGTTGGTATCGATGGTGGGCGAGCCAAGCCGATTGCCGGTGAACGCGTTGAACTCGAGCAGCCAGCCCGAACCGCCAAAGGCACAAGGCGAACTGGCGTCGGGAATCATCGAGGTTGCCGACAGCCGGCCGTCGCGGAAGCCAATGTCGGCCACGACCCGTTCCCCGGAGGCCGGCAGGTCCAGGTACCAGCCACGTTTGGTGGAGTAGTAGCTGCTCGTACTGATCGCATTGTCCGTGCCGCTGATATTGGTATCCGCGGGAGCGCCCACGGCGTGCGAACTCAACCGGAAACTGACACCGGAAATCGTTCTGGTATCGACGATCTCCTGCTGCTGGAGCTGTGCTTGTGTCACTGTGCCGCTCGTCAAGTTGTCCCAGATCGCGTAAATCGATTGCCCACTCGTGTTGGTGTTGTCGGCGTTGGCCAGGTAACGCCCGGTACCGAAGCCGACCAGGTAACCGGGGCGGCTGTTGGGCAGCGCCGTCACGTCGGGCGCGCTGGTGATCGGCTTTCCACCCGTCGAGAACAGAACTGCGCCGCCGTTGCCGACGCTCCATGAGGCCGGTGTTGCGGAGCTCAGATCGAACTTCCATAGATTGCCGTTCAGATCACCGGCGTAAACGATGTCGACGATATCGTTGCCGTCGACGTCGATCGCTGCGGGCGCCGAAAGCCCGTTGGGGCTGGCCAGGGTACCGGCTCCGGTATCGATCTTCTTCACCAGCGCGCCGGTCTCGGCGTCCAGCACGAACAGCATGGCCCGGCCGGTCGCAGACGCACCACCCGCGTTGTAGCCGCCGGCAACGATGACCGACCACTTGCCGTCGTTCGTCTTGACGATCAAGGGTTGCCCGTAGACGTGGCCCAGATCGGGATCCTGGAATTCCCAGCGCACGATGGAACTGGCGTTGGCTTCGGTGAAGTTCGATGGGTTGGTGATATCGAGCGCAAACACTCCCTTCGCACCCGAGCGCATGCCCGAAACCAGCAGCGTGTGCCACGCACCGCCGTAGAACACATCACCGGAAACCGGCGATCCGTCAGCGTAATAGCCGTGGTTGTAGCTCGAACCGCTGAGCTTGCTGAGCGTGGGGAACAGCGCAGACGGAACATAGGCGAACACCTCGGCGCCGGTGTCGGCATTGAAGCCGTGCAGCATTCCGTCATTCGCACCGACGTAGAGCATCGGTATGCGATTGCGATAGAGACCCACGAAGTTGTTGTAAGGCACCGACTCGAACTCGTTGAGGTAGCCAAACGAAGGCGCACCGACGAACAACGGAGTGGAATCGACAATGTCGCCGAGCGGCCCTGAAGGGCGATTGCGAAACACCGGCGCAGAGCAGCCGCTGCAATTGCGCGGCTCGCGCGATGCATCACCGCGCAGGAAAGCCAGCCGTTCGGCGCCGAATGCGTCGGCCGTTCCCGCGGCGTTCGTGCCGATCAAGTCCGACTGCGCGACGTCCAACTCCGCGACCCCGGGCGAGGCCGGGACGACAGGCCACCGAAAAGGAATGCCCCTTTGGCCGAGGAGACTGGCAGAAGGTTTGTAGGTCAGAATTTGCCGGCCCGTGGACCAGCCAGTGCCCTGCGCCTGCAATGCGAGTTTCGGCCCTGCCCGCCAAGCGGGCGTTGCCGCGACGATGCCGTCCAGCGAGATCGGGTAGGCCAGCAGGTCGCCCGACCAATCCTTGCTCTGGAACCGGGCCAGGTAGACACGCGAATTCGCGTTCACCGCACTGGCGTTGACGGCTGCGGACGAAGCCGTTCCAGTCTTGTCTTGAATGTCGCCGACGATCGACTCGAACACGTTTGACAGGCCGGTCTGGGAACTTCCGAAGAATGCGGTCGCATCCGCACCCCGCCCGCGCCGAGCCATTTCGTGCAGCGCCGCTTCCGAACTGGGGTTCGCCACCGAATCGCCCATGCCGATGACATAGGTCTTGATGTCGAACGTCCGGCCGTCCAGGCTGTTGTTGGACAAATCGCCGCGGTCCAGGCGAGTCGAACGCAGCGCCGTGATCCGGCTGAACACGTCCTGCTGGGCTTGGCCGAAGCTCCAGGTGCTGGTTGCCGCGTCGAAGGTGTTGAGCCGCTCGGCGGCTGAGTACAGCGACCCGTCGGTTCTGGCGGTCGGATTTCCGTCGGTCGCCAGCACCACGAAGTTCGCTTGGCAGGTTTCGCTGATCGGGCTGGGCCTGCTGCTGGAAATACCGCTGGCGAAGTAGTCCTTGACGGTTCTCAGCGATCCCGCGATGGCGGTGAACGTTGCCGCATTCTTGATCTCGTTCGTCCCCGTATTCAAGGTCTCGGTGGCGAGCAGGCTTTGCAGTTTGTTGAAATGCGTCGTCGAGTCGGTTTGCACCGTTTCAACGACCGTACCCAAGCCGGTCACGTCGGCGTAATAGCCTTTGCCTCGCCGGATCCAGAGCCTTCGAGGATAGGTGCTGGCCGACGCCAAGAACCCGGCATCAGTGGCGCTGAACGGGCCGCTGTACTGGAAGGAGTTGAAGCTCGATGCCGCCCAAGCAGTCCCGCTCCCGCTGGCGCGCCCGCCGTAGACCGAATAGGTGGTCCCGCTGCCGCCGATTCCATGCAGGACGTCCGGCGGGTTGTACCCATGGTAGGTGACGTCATTGATGTCGAAATCATCACCCGACCGGTCGTAGGTGATATGGCTGAAACCGTTGACTGCGATGTCGGGATTTTCGATGCAACGCTTGTTGTTGTCGGAAGAAATCCCGTCGACACAGTTGTTCGTGTACACCATGGTGGTTGCATCACCGAGGTAGAACGCGTGCGTGTCGTACAAATTGACGCTCGCGGTCGCGAACGTGGTCAGCCCCCAGTTGAAGGCGGACCGATTGGCGTCGAGCACCCCGCGAAGCACCCCGCGCGCGACGTTGCCGCGCGTGTCCGGCAGGTTGCCCGAAACGACCATCCCGCTCATCGTCGCGTCCATCGACTGCGAGTTGTCGAAGATCACCATCACGTTGGGCTTCACGGGTGGCGCCAGGAACAGCGGCACCGTGGCGAAGGTGAACGGGTCAGCCGCCATCGCCACGCCCGTGGGCACCAGCATCAATGCTGCGAGCCGGCTGGCGATTTTCGCGATTCTGTTCATACCATCCCTCTCATCGAACCGTGAACATCGACTGAACGATGACCTCGGTTTCCGGCCGCGCGCCGGTGGCGCGTGCGGTGATTCGGTAGCCAACGCCGCGTTCCTCGCCCGACTTGAGGCTTCCGCCTGGCTGCGGCCCGAGATTCCCGACCTTCTCGATCACGTAGCGGGGCTGGGCGGCGTCGTTGTCCGGCAGGCCCGGAAAGCGGGCCGCACCGGTGATCTCACCGTAGCGGCGCACTTGAGCGTCGTCGCCCCAGTTGACGCTCGCCTCGACGGGAAGCGAGCTCGGCGGGGTTCGCTGCGAAGGCGGCAGGACCAAGCCGTTCGTACAGTCGGGCGGGCAGTTGAACACGAAGCCAGGGCGAATGATGTCGCTCTCCGCGTCGCGCAGCGCCGCTTCGGCGGCTTGCAGCGCGAGGTCACGGTCCTTGGTGTTCCCGATGGACTTCTCTTGCATCACGTTCACGCTGAGCACCGACACGCCCAACATCAGCGTGGCCACCATGAACAGCAGTGTCGTGACGAGCGAAAGGCCGCGCTGGGTTCGGGCCGCATTTGGCGGCGTGCGAGGCCTGAGCAGGGCAGTCTTCATGGCGCCATGTTCCTCAAGGTCACCAGTTCGGTCATGACCGTACGCAAGCGCCTGTCGGTCGCGGTGACCACGGCGCCGTCGAACTTGTAGCGCTGGTTCGATTGGGACGTGCGGTCTTCGGCGGTCGCGGCGATCATCTGCAAGCGAACGCTGAGCACGCGGTCCCAGTCGTCCGGCGCAGCGCCGATGGCGGCCGCGCTGCGGTATTCGTTGACGCTGAAATCCACAGGGGTGGAGGTATCAAAACCGTAGGTCACGACGAGCCGGTCGATGCCTGAGGCCACCTCTCTCGGGGTCGGTTCAGCGTCGCCGGGCTCGGCCGGAACCTGCAGGCGCCACAGCGAATTCGTTCCGACACGAAGCACGCTCGGGGCCACGTAGTAGTAGCGCGTCGCCATTCGGTGAACAGTGGCATCGCTGCCAAAGGCCAGGCCCAAGTCGTCGGTTGCGTTGCCGGGCCACGCGCCGCCGACGTCGTGAGCCAGAACGCCGGTCACCGCCGGATTTGCCGACGAGACTTGGAACAGCGCCGCCGCCTTGCAATTGGAAATCAGCAACACGTCGCCGCTGACGATCGTATTGCCCGGCGCGCTCGCTTGGAGCTGCGGCGCCGACGCCTTCGTGGGCATCGCCGATACCAGGCCCATCGCGACGGTGTCGACGGGAACGCGCACGGAAATGATGTCGCTGTTGAGCGACCGGTTCACCGCCTTGGCCGCCACGGCAGCCGGCAATGCGGGCGAATGCGCAGTCGACGTACCGGTATGGCCGCGGATACCGGAGTAGCCCGCCGTGAGGAATCCGGCGTTGTCGTTCACGGCGACCTTCAGAAACCCCGGCTGGAACGATGGGTCTTCGCGCATGGCAAGAGGCCGGCAGCCCGACAAGCCGGCGGCACGCAAATCGGTGTGCAGCGTCTCAGTGGCCAGCCGGGCATTTTCCGTCATGCGCGTGCTGGACGAATTGACGACGTTGAGAGTGCGCGTCGAGACAAACGTGGAAATCGCGATCGTCACCACGAACAGGCCGACCGCCATGCCCACCATCAGTTCGGGCAACGTCATGCCCGCCAGGCGCGAGCGAAGGCGTCGTTCGCTCCTCATGGCCGCACCATCGTGACAAAGCGCGTCTGGGCCACGTTGTCGGTCCACCAAATCTTCACCGCGATCACGTCGCCGGTGTTGTCGCATCCGGGGCTCGCAGGCGTTGCGGTTTTGTCGTCGTTGGTGTTGTTCGTGCTGTCCCTGCACACGACGCCGCTGCCCTGCGGCAACTGGGCGGCGATGTCGTTCAACCAGTCGCGCAGATCGGCAGCAGCCAGCTGCGCGGCCGAGTTGCAGCCTGAACCGTTGGTCAGGCAGGCAGCGTCGCCAGCCGTCGGATTGAAATAGGCCCCCGACTCCACCCCCGCACGGTTCGCGCGAATTCGATCGGTCATCTGATAGCCCAACATCGTCGCCTTCTGGCGCGACTGCGCGCTGTTCCCCAACGACATGCCCAGGGTCTGCATGCGCGCAGCACCAACGAATCCGACGGAGGCGACGACCACGGCGACCAACGCTTCGAGCAAGGCATAGCCCGTTGCGCTGCGGCGAGCCTGGGTGCGATTCATGTGCATGCGTTGTTCCTCTCTTCAACGTCGGCGATGCCCACGGGGTCCAGCCTGATGGTGTAGCCCCGCGTGGTTCCGCTCGGACCGCAAATCGTGAATGTCAGCGTGCCGCTCGTCAGAAAGCCGCGCGCGTTGAAAGCCGCGCTCGTCGCATTGGCGCCGCCGAGCTTTGCCGAGAACCTCATCTGACCGGTCAGCGCGGCGTACTCGCGGATCACTGGCTCACCGGCGCAGTCGCCGTCTCGGTTGGTATCGGAACAGACCAGCCAGCCACCCAGGAATTCGGAGCCGGCCACCGTGCCGCGCGCGCTCACGGCAACGTCGCTGCCGCGTTTGGTCGCCTCGCTGCGCGCCAACGTCAATGCCGAGACGAACTCGCTCTGCGACGCCCGAAGGCGGCTGCTGCTGACGAAACTCGAAAGACCCGGGACCACGATCGCGAGCAGGACGGCCGCGACGATCAGCGTGGTCAGCAATTCGATCAGCGTAAAGCCTCGCAACCGCCGATCCAGCCCCGGCATGGGCATGCTTGCTGCGATTCGATCGACCCGGCTCGTCATGGACCTATGCCCTCTGCGTTTGCGCCGTTTCCAGGCCATCTTGCGTCTCGTACGGATGGGCACGGGCAGGCCGAAGAACTACGTTCGGTTGCATTGTGCCGAGGCCTGCTAGGCCGTGCCGCCTGTCACGGACCGGCGGTCATCGGACACGGATCGGTGGCAATACCGCACACTTGCTCAGGGGGTGCGCCGACCTCGCATTCCTGGGCGAGTTACAGGTTGTTCGACGCATTGGTCAAGTCAACTGGAGCAGCGCCTCTCCTGGGCAATGCTTGACCATTTGATCCGAAGGCGAGCAGTACCCCCACCGAAGGGGCGAGCAACGCGCGGGGTGGAATCAGCCGCTCAGAGGCGGCGGCGCCGTCTACGGACCGCCGCCATGACCGCGACCAACCCGACGAGCATCAATGCGTATGTCTCGGGTTCAGGAATACCACCGGGGACCGAGATCAACGAGATCTGTCGAACTTTCTTCCTTGACTTGGCGCGGCGGCCGAAGGACATGCAACTCGTTGAGCCCACACTCCCCCGCAGCCAACGCACTCCAACTCGCATTCGCGCACTTTTCAGCGCCGTGGACTTCAGCCGCCGCAGGCAATGGCAAGCAAGCGGCCACTGCGACGACCGCGGCAATCAACTGCCAATTTCGCTTTGTCACGGCGCCTCCTTGCGCCAAAGCGGCGCGGCCACCCAAATTATTTGCCAGCACCGAACTACGCGCAATCGAAATCACGCCTCAATTTAGGGGTGGGGGGAATGTATGGCGCCAATACCCATTTCGCAACTGCAAATCGAAAGCCTATAGTTGGTTCACGATGCGTTGGCACCGGGCGAGGTCAATCCCTTGAACCGGGAGGGCGCAGTGATCAAATGCTCGCCGTTTGCACGCGGCACGATGTTCATCTCTCAAATCGCTTGGAGCCACCCATGGTTGACTTTCGCAAACTGCTTCTGGTCCCGAGCTTGATGTTCGGTTTGGCCGGCGCTGCCCTTGGCGACCTGCCCAGCCCGACCCCGACTTGTCCAGATCTCCATCCCGACCTGGCCGCCTCAATCGCCAGCCTCAACCAGGGCGAAAGCGGCCCGCTCGGAGTGGCCGCGAATCTGGTCACTGGCAACCCGCCGCGTGGACTTTTCAGCCCGAAGAGGCTGTGGTGGGCGGTGGTTGACCGCTCCGGCCGGCTGTGCGCCGTGGACAGGTTCGGCGTTGACCCCTGGCCGGACAGCCGTGCCATTGCCATCGCCAAGGCCGGTACCGCCAATGGGTTCAGCAACGACAACCGGGCCCTGTCCACCGCCAATCTGTACGCCGCCTCGCAGCCTGGCGGTGCGATGTTCGGCCTGAACAATTCCAATCCGTTCAATCCGGCGTTTCAACCGCTGGGAACCGGGATCGGCGAAGTGCCTGGCGGCATCATCACCGTCGGCGGCGGCGTCGCGTTGTATTCGGGCGGGCAGGTGATCGGCGGCCTGGGCATCAGCGGCGACACCCCCTGCATCGACCACGAGATCGCGTACAAGGTGCGCCAACTTCTGGTCAGGGCTCCCGGGCCCACCGTCCCGAACGCCAACGACAACATCATCTACCCCAGAGGCGACAAGCCGAGCGGCTTTGAGCATCCGAGGTGCGCCGTCAATTTTGGGCGTGGCAAGGATGGCCACCACGGCTACGACAAGGATGACAAGGACGACAAGGACCACAAGGGCGATAAGGACGACAAGGACGGCAAGGACAAGCGCGACGGCAAAGGCGGCAAGTACTAGCCAGCGTCGGATTCAACTGGAGCGAAGCGCCGCCGTGGGCGATTGAACCTGGGTCCATTCACTCGTAAACGATGCTCGCCCGCCCCTGCTCGGCCCCCTCCCGCCACCGCTCCAACGCCGCATCGCTCGGATAAAACCGCGCCGCGTCGCCGAGTTCGACCTCCGCGCTGACGCGCTGGCGCTCCAGGTGCAGCCGCACCGGCATGCCCTGGGTCAGCTCGCCGTGCTCGCCGGCGACGCGCCGCGCCGGGAAGTCGCGCAGGACTTCGGCCACCGGCGGCACATGGCCGTTCACTTCGACGCGCAGGTACTTGCCGAAGCGGCAGCGCGCCGCGGCCAGGTCCCATACCTGCTGCACGTTCAGGCGCATGCCTCCGGAAAACCGGTCGGGCTGCACCTTGCCGAGAACGACGATCAGCTCATCGTCTTTCAGCCAGTCCTTGTGCGCGTTGAGCAGCTCTTCGTTGGCCACGGCCTCGATCGCCTCGCTCTTGTCGTCGAGCTTGAAGATCGCGACTCGACCGCGCTGGCCGTTGACGATGCGCAGGTCGGTCACGATGCCCGCCAGCACTTGCGGCTCGCGCGTATCGATCATGTCGGCGATCGCACGCCGCGCGAAGGCGCGCACTTCGGCTGCACTCTGGTCGAACAGGTGGCCTGAGAAATAGAAGCCGAGCGCTGCCTTTTCGTGAGTCAAACGCTCCTTGATCGACCACGGCGCGGCGGCCACTAAGCCCGGCTCGTTCGTGCTCGCGCCATGCGCCGCTTCGTCGAAGTCGAACAACCCACCCTGGTTCGCATTGGCGGCCTGGCTGTCGGCGAAGTCGAACGCCAGGGGCACGCTCGCGAGCAACGACGCGCGGTTGTCGCAAAGGAAGTCGAATGCGCCGCCCTTGATCAGCGACTCGACGCTGCGCTTGTTGACGCGGGTGCGGTCCACGCGGGTGCAGAAATCGAACAGCGACTTGAATGCGCCACCGGATTCGCGTGCGTGCACGATCGCCTCGACCGCGCTTTGCCCGGTGCCCTTGATTGCGCCCAGGCCATAGCGCACCACTTTGTCGCCCACCGGCTCGAAGCGGTGCGTGCAGGTGTTGACGTTGGGCGGCTCGAAGCTGAGGCCCATCGCGAGCGCGTCGTCATGGAAGATCTTGAGCTTGTCGGTGTCGTCGAGCAGCACGCTCATGTTGGCCGCGGCGAATTCGGCCGGGTAGTGAACCTTGAGCCACGCCGTCTGGTAGGCGAGCAGCGCGTAGGCGGCGGCGTGCGACTTGTTGAAGCCGTAGCCGGCGAACTTCTCCATCAAGTCGAAGATTTCGTTCGCCTGGAGTTCGCCGATGCCGTTCTTCGCCGCGCCCTGCGCGAAGATCGCGCGCTGCTGCGCCATCTCATCGGCCTTCTTCTTGCCCATCGCTCGGCGCAGCAGGTCGGCGGAGCCGAGCGAATAGCCGCCGAGCAGCTGCGCCACCTGCATCACCTGCTCCTGGTAGACCATGATGCCGTAGGTTTCTTGCAGCACCTCGGCCATCAACGGGTGCGGGTACTGCACCGCCTCGCGGCCGTGCTTGCGCGCGCAGTACGAAGGAATCAAATCCATCGGCCCGGGCCGGAACAGCGCGACGAGAGCGATCACGTCTTCGAACACGCTCGGCTTGGCGTCGCGCAGCATGCGTTGCATGCCCGAGCTTTCCAGCTGGAACACGGCGACGGTCTTGCCTTCGCTCATCAGCTGGTAAGTGGCGCGGTCGTCCAGCGGCAGCGCCTCGAGCGTGAAGCTGCGCTGGTCGGCGTGGCGCTCGCGGATGAACTCTTTCGCCAGTTCGAGGATCGTCAGCGTGGCCAGGCCGAGGAAGTCGAATTTCACCAGGCCGATCGCCTCGACATCGTCTTTGTCGTACTGGCTCACCGCACTGTCGCTGCCCGGCTGCATGTAGAGCGGGCAGAAGTCGGCGATGCGCCCGGGCGCGATCAACACGCCGCCGGCGTGCATGCCCACGTTGCGCACCACGCCTTCCAGGCGTTCGGCCAGCGCCAGCAATTCCGCGACTTCGACTTCCGCCTTCTCGCGCTCTTCGATCTCCGGCGCTTCTTCGCGCGCGTAGATCACGCCGGAGTCGGGCGGGTCGGGCGGGCGCTTCAGCGTCACCACCTTGCCTGGCGGCGCGGGCACGAGCTTGGCGATGCTGTCGACATGGCCGTAACTCATGCCGAGCACACGGCCCACGTCGCGCAGCGCGGCCTTCGCCGCCATCGTGCCGAAGGTCGCGATCTGGCTCACGGCGTCGCGCCCGTATTTCTGCTTCACGTACTCGATCACGCGATCGCGATTGGCCTGGCAGAAATCAATGTCGAAGTCGGGCATCGACACGCGTTCTGGGTTCAGGAAGCGCTCGAACAGCAGGTGGTATCGCAGCGGGTCCAGCCCGGTGATGCCCAGCGAATACGCCACCAGCGAACCGGCGCCCGAGCCGCGCCCCGGGCCGACCGGGCAGCCATGGGCCTGGGCCCAGTTGATGAAGTCGGCGACGATCAGGAAGTAGCCCGGGAAGCCCATCTTCAGGATCGTCGCGATCTCGAAGTCGAGCCGCTCGACGTAGCGCGCGCGCTGTTGTTCGCGTTGCGCCGGGTCCGGGTAGAGCTGTTGCAGCCGCTGCTCCAAGCCGGCGTGCGACGCGTGGCTGAAGTACTCGGCCATCGGCAGGCGTTTGCCCTCGACAAGCGGCGTCGCGAAGTCGGGCAATTGCGGCTTGCCCAGCACCAGCGACAGGTTGCAGCGCTTCGCGATCTCGACGCTGTTGCGCAGCGCGCTCGGCAGGTCGGCGAACAGCGCCTCCATCTGCGCCTGCGTCTTGAAGTACTGCTCGCGCGTGAAACGCTTCACCCGGCGCGGGTTGTCGAGCATTTCGCCCTCGGCGACGCAGACACGCGCTTCGTGCGCTTCGAAGTCCTCCGCTTGCGTGAATTGCACCGGGTGCGTGGCGACCACCGGCAAGCGCAGCGCCGCGGCGAGCTGTGCGGCGGCGCGAACATGGTTCTCGTTGCCGGGCAGCGAGGCGCGCTGCAGCTCGACGTAAAAGCGCTGCGGGAAGATCGCGGACAGGCGCTGCGCCACCTGAGTCGCGCGCGCCGTATCGCCGGCGAGCAGCGCCGCGCCCAGCGCGCCGTGCTCGGCGCCGGACAATGCGATCAGCCCTTCACCGAGTTCTTCGAGCCAGGCCCACTTGACCCACGCCTGCGCACGCTGGGCGTTGCCCAACCACGCGCGCGAAATCAACTCGCACAGGTTGAGGTAGCCGCGCGAGTTCTGCACCAGCACGAGCAGGCGGCTCGGCGTGCGCTCGCTGCCCAGAGGCTCGAGCCACAGGTCGGCCCCGATGATCGGCTTCACGCCCGCCGAGCGCGCCGCGCGATAGAACTTGACCGCGCCGTACAGGTTGCTCAGGTCGGTGATCGCGAGCGCCGCCTGGCCGTCGGCCGCCGCGGCCTGCGCCAGATCGTCGATGCGGGCGATGCCGTCGACGACGGAAAACTCGGTGTGCGTGCGCAGGTGGATGAAGGGCATGGAGACGCATTCTAGGGATGGCTCGGGCTCGCCACGCGGGTCAGACACGCTTCTAGAATCCTTCGCATGGCGTCGATTTTGAATGTCAGCGGCTATCGGTTTGTCGAGCTGCGCGACGCGGCGTCGCTTCGCGAGCGCTTGCACTCATTGGCCGCCGCGCTCGGGCTCAAGGGCACGGTGATCCTGGCCCTTGAGGGCATCAACCTGGCGCTCGCCGGTCCGGCGCTGCCGCTGCGCGAATGGCTTGACAAGCTGCTCGGCGATTCGCGCTTTGCCGGCATGGACCTCAAGTTCAGCGAGTCTGGCTCGCTGCCGTTTCGCCGCCTCGTCGTGAAGGTCAAGCGCGAGATCATCCGCATGAACCAGCCGTCGGTCGCGCCGCAGGCCGAGCGTGCACCCGCGGTGGACGCGCCGACACTCGCGCGTTGGTTGGAATCCGGTCATGACGACGCGGGGCGCGAAATGGTGTTGCTCGACACGCGCAACGGCTTCGAAGTCGACCACGGCCGATTCAAAGGTGCGATCGACTGGCGGCTGAAGTCGTTCAGCGACTTTCCGCGCGCCCTGCACGAGAGGCGCGGCGAACTCGAAGGCAAGACCATTGTCAGCTACTGCACCGGCGGCATCCGCTGCGAGAAGGCCGCGCTGTGGATGCGGCGCGAGGGCGTTGCGAACGTGCTGCAGCTCGACGGTGGCATCCTGCGCTACTTCGAGGCGAAGGGCAGCGCGCATTTCGAGGGCAAGTGTTTCGTGTTCGATGAACGCATTTGCCTGGACGATTCATTGGCGAGCGCCGCGGCGGTTTAAGGCGACGCTCGGCGCCCCGACTCAACGATTGGGAATCCGCCCGTGCCGCCTTCCGTGCATAACCTTCGCTCGATCGCCAAATACCGGCGGGCGGCGCCGCACTACGACGCCAGCACCGGCCCGACCTGGCCGATCCGGATGCGTTGTATCGAGCTGCTGGCGCTGAGCGAAGGCGAGACGGTGCTTGATGTGGGCTGCGGCACCGGCCTGAGTTTCGAACCCCTGCTCGCCAAGGTCGGCCGCACCGGGACTTTGCTCGCGTTCGAGCAAAGCCCGGAGATGCACGCCCAGGCCCAGGCGCGCGCCGACGCGCTGCGCGCCCAGGGGTTTCGCATCCACCTCGAATGCGTGAGCGCCGAGCAGGTGCGCTTGCCGCAGCCGCCCGCCGCCGTGCTCTTCCACTACGTGCACGACATTTCGCGCCTGCCGGGCGCTGTGCAGAACCTGTTCGCGCAATTCCCACCCGGCACGCGCGTGGCGATCGCCGGAATGAAATTCTTCCCCTGGGTGCTGGCGCCGCTGAACCTGCTGGCGTGGCTGAAGAACCGGCCCTACAACGCGCTGGCGCACCAGCTGTACAAGCCATGGCGCCTGATCGCCGCACAGCTGACAGGGTTTGAGTGGCGCGCCACACAATGGGGAATGGGCTACATCGCATCAGGAAAAGTAGCGGAGACAAGACCATGAACCGACCCGTGATTCGCAAAGCGGCCCCATCCCGCGGCCAGGGCTCGGCCGACATCGCGGCGCTCGATGTGGCAAGCGCCTTGGCCGGCGAATACGCGCGCATCCGCGCGACGTCTCTCGCGCTGGCCGCGCCGCTGACGGCGGAAGACTGCCAGGTCCAATCGATGCCCGACGCAAGCCCGACCAAGTGGCACCTCGCCCATGTGACCTGGTTCTTCGAGACCTTCGTGCTCGAGCGTTTCGAGAGCGGATTTCGCCCCTTCGACCCGGCGTTTCGCGCGCTGTTCAACAGCTACTACCACGGCGTAGGCGCGATGCATCCGCGCGCACAGCGCGGGCTGATCATGGCACCGACGCTGGAGCGAGTGTTGCAATACAGGGCGCAGGTGGACGAGCGGGTTGCGGCGCTGCTCGCCACTGGCCCGCGCGCCGATGAGTTGATGGAACTCGTGACGCTCGGGCTGCACCACGAGCAGCAGCACCAGGAGTTGCTGCTGACCGACATCAAACATGCGCTGTCGTTGAACCCCGCGCACGCCCCCTATGCGCCGCGCTGGCCGATCGCTCCGGTGCGGCCCGAAGCAGCGACGTGGCTGCACTACGCCGGCGGCATCGTCGAGCAAGGTCACTCGGCGCTGCTCGACGGAGCCTTCCACTTCGACAACGAAGGCCCGCGGCACCGCACGCTGCTGGCGCCGTTCGAACTCGCGTCGCGCCCGGTGAGCTACGGCGAATACCTGGCGTTCATCGACGACGGCGGCTACCGCAGGCCCGAGCTGTGGCTGTCGCTGGGTTGGGACTGGGCGCGCACTCGCGCCGCGGCGTCACAGCCGATGGCGCCGCTTTACTGGCGTCAGCTGGACGGGCAATGGTTCAACCACACGCTGCAAGGGCTGGTCGCGATCGACCCGCACACCCCCGTGTGCCACATCAACTACTTCGAAGCCGATGCCTATGCGCGCTGGGCCGGGGCGCGCCTGCCGCTGGAAGGCGAGTGGGAACACGCGGCGCGACGAATCCGCGGCGCGCAACGCAGCAATTTCGCCGACCGCGGCGCGTTCCACCCGTTGCCTCAAGCCGAGGACCCGAGCGGCGAGGCGGTGCAGATGTTCGGCGACGTGTGGGAATGGACGGCGTCGAACTACACGCCCTACCCCGGCTTTCGCCCGGCCGCGGGAGCGGTTGGCGAGTACAACGGCAAGTTCATGTGCAACCAGTTCGTATTGCGCGGCGGCTCGTGTGCCACGCCCGCTGGACACGTGCGCGCGAGCTACCGCAACTTCTTCCCGCCCGACGCGCAGTGGCAGTTCAGCGGGCTGCGGCTGGCGCGCGACGCGTGAAGCAGGTGCAGATTCAAGAGTTCAGAACGGCCAGCACCTCGGATTTGAATTCGCGCCGGTACAGGATGAAGATGATCCCGGCGGTGGCAAGCACGAACGCGAACGGCGAGAAGAACCAGCCAATCGCGGCGAACGCGAAGTAGTAGCCGCGCAAGCCGTCGTTGAAGGTCTCCGCCGCGAGCGAGACGACGCGCCCGGCGCGGTCGGCAAAAGCACTGCGTTGCATTTCGGCGGCGCTGCCTTGCACGTCGAACTGGGCCATCTCGGGTGCCGTCGCGATCAGCATCGCGCCAAACGTGTACTGGCGCATCGACCAGGTGAAGCGAAAGAACCCATAGACGAAGATCGCGAGCAGCAGCAGCAGCTTGAGGTCGAATACGAGCAGCGAGGTCTGCGCGGTGAACGGGAGTTCGCGTACCAGTTCGCTCGCTTTGTCGGTCGTGCTCAGCGCGGCGAGCAGGCCGCCGATGATGAGGATCGTGGTCGAGGCGAAGAACGACGGGCTGGTGGCCAGGCTTTGCATCACGATCGCGTCGAGCACGCGCACCTCGCGCCGCGTCGACTGCAACATCCAGAGATGGCGAATCCGGTTCGTGCTCGCCAGCACCGAGGGCTGGGTGTTCGCGCGGCGCTTGGCGAAGCGCGCGTAGCCGACCCAGCCGCAGAAAAATACCGCGAGTGCGGCCCAGTCCCAGCCGGGCAGGACCGATATCGCCTTGAAGAAAGCCTGCATGCGCCGGACTTTAAGTCAACACTGAACCGGCGTTGCGCCGGCGGTGTGCAGGCGCGAATCGCGGTTCAGGCCGGCGGCATTCGCACAGCACCGGCAACGCGCAGCACGGCGTGCACGACGCGCTGCACCGATTTCAGCTGCTTGTCGTCGCGCAGCCGGCCGTCTGCATCGAAGGCCTGGGCCGCCTGGGCAAGCGCGAACTGCTCCGGCACGACCAGCATGCCGAGCACGTTGTGCAGGAACTGGCGCGTGAACGACAGGCTGCGCATGCCGCCCAGCGGCCCGGGCGATGCGCTCATCACGCCGACGGTCTTGCCGGCGAGCACCGCCAGGCCGGCCGGCGCGCCGTTGCCCGCGGTGACGCGCGACAGCCAGTCGAAGGCGTTGATGAGCAGCGGCGTCGGGAAGCCGTTGTATTCGGGCGAGCAGACGAGCACGGCGTCATGGCGCACCACCGCGTCGCGAAACTCCAGCGCACCCCCAGGCATTCCCGCCGCTTCGATTTGCGCGTCGTACACCGGCAAGGCGAGCGCGCGCAGATCGAACAGCGTGACCTCGGCGCCGGCTTGGCCAGCCACGTCGCCGGCGAGCCGCGCGAGTTGGCCGTTGAACGAACCGGGGCGCGAGCTGCCGGCCAGAACCATCAATCGCAGCGATTGCATCGAAGTGTCTCCTGGGACTGAAGCCGTTGCGGAATTTGACGCGATGGCATTCGAAAGCCCTTGGCGCTTCAGGCTTTCAGGTCAAACAGCAACACTTCGGCGCCGACACCTTGGCTCAGTTGCACCGTGGGCTCGTCGCGCAGCATCGCAGCGTCGCCCGCCGTGATTCGCTGGCCGTTCACGCTCACGTCGCCTCGCGCCACGTGCACGTAGGCGCAGCGGCCGGGCGCAAGCCGGTGAGTCGCGGCCTCGACCCTGTCGAACAAGCCGGCGTAGACGTCGGCATCGGCGTGAATGCGCACCGAACCCTCGCGCGCGTCGTTGCTCGCCACGAGCGCGAGGCGCCCGCGCTTGGCCGCTGCGTCGAAGTGCTTCTGCTCGTAGCTCGGTGCGATGCCGGTGACGGTTCGGCAGCAACCAGATCTGCAGGAAGTGTGTCGTCTCTTTCGGCGCGTTGTTGAATTCGCTGTGCGTCACGCCGCGCCCGGCGCTCATGCGCTGCACGTCGCCGGGCTGGATGACGCCGCCGTGCGCTGCGCCCTTCTTGCCGTTGCCCATGCTGTCGCGGTGCGCGAGTTCGCCGCTGAGCACGTAGCTGATGATTTCCATGTCGCGGTGGCCATGCGTGCCGAAACCGGTTCCCGGCGCGATGCGGTCTTCATTGATGACGCGCAGGTTCGAGAAACCCATGTGTTGCGGGTCGTGGTAGTCGGCAAACGAAAAGCTGTGAAAACTCTTCAGCCAGCCATGGTCAGCGTAACCGCGCTCGTTCGACTTTCTCAGGGTGATCATGCCGTGCTCCTTGGCAATCGTGCGTCAATGGCACTGTAGGGCAGCGCGACGCGGCGCGCATCGATCCGGCTTGAAGCAGCCGTTCAAATAAGATGAAGGCCGCCCACCCGACGCAACCGCATGACCGATCCGTACCTGGTTCTGACTCCCGAAGCGCTGGCGATGCTCGACGCGATCGCCCGCACCGGCAGTTTCGCCGCGGCCGCGCGCGAGCTCGGCAAGGTGCCCTCCGCGCTCACCTACAACGTGCGCCAGTTGGAAGACGCGCTCGACGTGCTGCTGTTCGACCGCAGTTCGCGCCAGGCCAATTTCACCGCGGCGGGCACCGAACTGCTGAACGAAGGGCGGCGCTTGCTGGCACAGACGCAGGCGGTTGCGCAGCGCGTGAAACGCATCGCCACCGGCTGGGAAACGCAACTCACCGTCGCGGTGGACGGCGTGCTGTCGCAAGTGACGATGTTCGAGCTGTGCGAAGCTTTTTATGCCTCGATGCCCCCAGCCGGTTGCGCGACGCGGCTGCGCCTGCGCAGCGAGGTGTTGGCCGGCACCTGGGAGGCGCTGGCAAGCGGCCAGGCCGACTTGGCGATCGGCGTGGGCTTGCACGCCGCGGCGCCGGAAGGTGTCGCGACCGAGCCGCTCGGCGAGCTGAAGTTCGTGTTCGCCGTGGCGCCGCACCACCCGCTCGCTGCGCAGACCGAGCCGCTGAGCGACGCCGAGCTCGTGCAACACCGCGCCGTCGCCGTGGCGGACACGGCGCAACGCTTCTCGCCGCTGACACTGAATCTGCTGCTGGGGCAGGATGTGCTGACGGTCGCAAGCGTTCACGCCAAGATCGAAGCGCAGTTGCGCTGCCTGGGTTGCGGTTTCATCGCCGAGCCGATGGCGCGCCCGCACGTCGAGGCGGGGCGGCTCGTCGTGCGCCGCGTGCAGCGCGCGCCTCAGCCGGTGCACCTGGGCTACGCCTGGCGCAGCGAGACCGATGAAAAAGGGCGCAGCAAGCCCAGCGGACTGGCGCTCGCCTGGTGGCTGGAGCAGTTGAAGCGCCCTGCGACGCGCAAGGCGCTGCTCGAGCGCCACGCGCAGCCGCGGCCATGACATCGGGCGGCTACGTCGGCCGTTTCGCGCCATCGCCGACTGGGCCGCTGCACGCTGGCTCGCTCGTCGCCGCACTGGCTTCCTGGCTCGATGCGCGTGTGCACGGTGGCACCTGGCTGGTGCGCATTGAAGACGTGGACGCGCCGCGCTGCCGGCCGGGCGCGGCCGACCGGATTCTTGCGCAGCTTGCAGCCTGCGGTTTGTTGCCCGACGCGCCGGTGCTCTACCAATCGACCCGTGACTCGGCCTATCAGGCGGCGGTCGATCATTTGCTGGCGCGCGGCTGGGCTTATCGCTGCACCTGCACGCGGCGCCAGATCGAGTTGGCATCGGCGCTGGCGTCCGCGCCGCGCGCGCGGCACACCGAGCGCGTCTACCCAGGAACCTGCCGCGCCGCCGGGCACGACGGTTCGAGGTCCGCGATCCGCCTGTTTGCCGCCGCATCGCCGCAACCCCCTTGGCAAACGCTGAACATCGACTGGTCGGACCGCCGGCTGGGGGTACAGCACCAGGACGTGACACGTGAAGTCGGCGACTTCGTGCTGCGCCGCGCCGATGGGCTGTGGACGTATCAACTGGCTGTGGTCGTCGATGATGCGGCGCAGGGCGTCACGGATGTCGTGCGCGGCGAAGACCTGGCCGACAACACGCCGCGCCAGATTCACCTGCAGCACGTGCTGGGCCTGCCCACGCACGCCTATCTGCACACGCCGCTGCTGTTGGGCTCCGACGGTGAAAAGCTCTCCAAGCGCAACGGCGCGCGTGCGATCGACCTGTCCGATCCGGCGCGCGCGCTGCGCGGCGCCGCGGAGTCCCTGGGCCTCACGCTGGACTCCGCGTCGCTTGCCGAAACGCTGACGCAAGGCGTCGCGATGTGGCGCGCGAAGTGGGCGCGATGAGCAATGGCATGATCGCGATCCTCTCAACCATGCACACCAAGGAATGCCCATGATCACCACCGCCTCCGGCCTGCAATACCAAGACACCGTCACGGGAAGCGGCGCCGCCGCGCAGGCCGGCCAACAGGTCAGCGTGCACTACACCGGCTGGCTCTACACCGACGGCGTGAAAGGCGCGAAGTTCGACAGCAGCAAGGACCGCGGCGACCCATTCGAGTTCGGCCTGGGCGCAGGCATGGTCATCAAGGGCTGGGACGAAGGCGTGCAGGGCATGCAGCCCGGTGGCACGCGCGTGCTCGTGATCCCGCCGCAGCTCGGCTACGGCGCGCGCGGTGCGGGTGGCGTGATCCCGCCGAACGCGACGCTGATGTTCGAGGTGGAACTGCTCGGTTGATCGCACCGCCGGCTCGATCGAGATCGAGCTGAAACGTGGACCCAGCCCTGGCCGGGTCGACACGCTTCGAACGCGAGACTCAGCGAGCGCCGAAGGCCTTGGCCCGATCGCCCACCGGGCGCGGCTTGCGCGCCGCCGCGGGACGCGCCGGGCGCGTGGCGTCGCGCGGCTTGAAGATTTCCGTCTTGTTGCGCGGCGCAAAGGCATTGCCTCGGGGCGCCGCATTGCGCGCCGGGTGCACCGGCCGCGGACCCCGCAGCGGCGCGCCTTCGCCGGCGCGGCCGGCAGCGCGAAACGTCTTGATCTGCGGCTGCGGATTCTTCGGCTCCAGGCCGTCGATCGCCGCCACCGGAATCGGCTGCGTCGTGAAGCTCTGGATGCGCCGCACCATGTCGGTGTCGTTGCGCTCGGCCAGCGTCACCGCCAGGCCATTGCGCCCGGCGCGGCCGGTGCGGCCGATGCGGTGCACGTAGTCTTCGGCCTTCATCGGCATGCCGTAGTTGATGACGTGCGAGATGCTCGGCACATCGATGCCGCGCGCCGCGACGTCGGTCGCGACCAACACGCGCAACTGCTTCGAGCGCAGGCCTTGCAGCACGCGGTTGCGCCGCCCCTGCGGCATGCCGCCGTGCAGCGAGGCGACCTTGTGGCCCATGTCGGCCAGGCGGTCGGCGAGCCAGTCGGCGTCGCGCTGCGTGCTCGTGAACACCAGCGCCTGTTCCACTTCACGCTGCGTCAGGATGTGATCGAGCAGCGCGTTCTTGTGGTTGTGGTTGTCGGCCCAGTGCAGTCGCTGTTCGATGTTCACATGCGCCGTCGTGTGCGACGCGATCGCGATGCGTTTCGGGTCGCGCAACAGGTGGCGCGCGAGATTGCCCACGTTGCCGGCGAAGGTGGCGCTGTACATCAGGGTCTGGCGCGTCGCGGGCACCGACGCGGCGATGATGTTGATGTCGTCGATGAAGCCCAGGTCGAGCATGCGGTCGGCCTCGTCGAGCACGAGCATCTCGATGCTGTCCAGATCGCAGCGGCCGCTTTGCATGTGGTCGAGCAGGCGCCCCGGCGTGGCGATGATGATGTCGGGGCCGGCGCGCAGCGCGGCGAGTTGCGCCGGATAGGGTACGCCGCCGACGATGGTGGCGACACGCAAGTTCTTCACCATGCGGCCGTAGGTGTCGGCGGACTTGGCGACCTGGATCGCGAGCTCACGCGTCGGCACGAGCACGAGAATGCGCGCGGCGCGGCGCACCGATTCGCGGCGCGCGGGTGCCTTGGCGCCGCCTTCAGGAGCGGTGGTTGCGCCGCCCTCGAGCGACCGTGGGGCGCTGCGCATGGAACTGCGCGCGCCCGATCAGCACACGCTGCAAGGCGGGCAGGATGAACGACGCCGTCTTGCCGCTGCCGGTGTTGGAAGACACCATCATGTCGGCACCCGCGAGTGCCGGCGGAATCGCGGCCGTCTGCACGTCGGTGGCGGTGGCGTAGCCGGCGTGGGCGACGGCTTGCGTGAGGGCGACTTCCAGGCCCATTTGTTCGAAACTCATGTTCATTTTCCAAAGGAAACGCCTGCGCGGCACCGGCGGAAACGCCGACTGCGCAGGTTCGCCAACCCGGTTCAGTGGGATGACTGGTGGATCGCCAGCGACGAACTTCCGATGCACAGCACGTTGGCCGCACAAGGAATCACCGTCGATGCGATGGCATCGGCGCCAACCAGTCCGCAGAGGCAATCGATACGGCCGCGCGGCGGTGCCGCGGGAAGACTCGACAAGGGTCGGTGCGATGAACGAAAAGCCGCACGGGCGTGCGGCTTGGGCGCGATTCTAGCTCACAGTCCTGTCCGAGTACGGGTTGACCCGAAGATTCACTTGATCAGGAAGTGCTCGCGGTAGTAGACGAGCTCGTCGATCGACTCGTGAATGTCGGCCAGCGCGGTGTGTGCCTGCGCCTTCTTGAAGCCGTTCAAGATCTCGGGCTTCCAACGGCGCGCCAGTTCTTTCAGGGTGCTGACGTCGAGGTTGCGATAGTGGAAGAAGGCCTCGAGTTCGGGCATCGTGCGCGCCAGAAAGCGCCGGTCCTGGCAAATGCTGTTGCCGCACATCGGCGAGGCGTTTTTCGGCACGTACTGGCGCAGAAATTCGATCACCTGGCTCTGCGCCTGCTCCTCGTCGACGGTTGATGCCTTCACCCGGTCGATCAAGCCGCTGCGGCCATGCGTGCCCTTGTTCCACGCGTCCATCGCATCGAGCACGGCGTCGCTCTGGTGGATCGCGAACACCGGGCCTTCGATGCGCTGCGTGATCTGCGCGTCGGTGATCACCACGGCGACTTCGATGATGCGGTCGCTCTCGGTCAGCAGACCGGTCATTTCCAAATCGATCCAGATCAGGTTCTGGTCGCTGTGCGCCAAAGGGGTCGTGGTCATCGGGTTCCTCCGCTGCGGATTCTCGCAGGCGCGCGTGAGGGCGTCCGAGGCCCCGCAGGCAAGACCTACACTTCGCGCATGCAAGCCTCGACGCTCGATTCCTCGCTCACGCTGACGATCGCTTTCGCCGCGGCACTGGTCGCCTCGCTGCTCGTGCGCTTCTATTTGGCCACGCGCCAGATGCGCCACGTGGCAGCGCACCGCGGCAGAGTGCCGGCGGCGTTTGCCGCGTCGGTCTCGCTCGACGCGCACCAGAAGGCGGCTGATTACACACTCGCCAAGGGCCGCTTGTCGCTGATCGAAATCGCGATCGGCGGCGCCGTGCTGCTCGGCTGGACGCTGCTCGGCGGCCTGGACGCGCTGAACAGCGCGCTGCTCGGCAGCGTGCAGGCGCGCTTTGGCGACATGGCCTACCAGCTCGCCTTGCTCAGCGCCTTCGCTTTCCTCGGCGCGGCGATCGAATTGCCGCTCGATCTGTACCGCACCTTCTCGGTCGAGCAGGCTTACGGCTTCAACCGAATGACATGGCGGCTGTATGTGCTCGATGCTCTGAAAGGCACTTTGCTCGCTGCGGCGATCGGGCTGCCGATCGCCGCGCTGATCCTGTGGTTGATGGGCACCGCCGGCAGCGCCTGGTGGCTCTGGGCCTGGGGCGTGTGGGTCGCCTTCAACTTGGCTGTCCTGGTGCTCTACCCCACCGTGATCGCGCCGCTGTTCAACAAGTTCGTGCCGCTCGCCGATGAGAGCCTGAAGGCCCGAGTGCAAGCACTGATGGCGAAATGCGGCTTCGCCGCGAAGGGCCTGTTCGTGATGGACGGCAGCCGGCGCTCCGCCCACGCGAACGCCTACTTCACAGGCTTCGGCGCCGCCAAGCGCGTCGTGTTCTTCGACACGCTGCTCAGCAAACTCAGCCCCGGCGAAGTTGAAGCGGTGCTGGCGCACGAACTCGGGCACTTCAAGCACCGACATGTGATCCAGCGCATGGTCGCGCTGTTCGGCTTCAGCGGCATCGGCTTCTGCCTGCTCGGCGCGCTGTCCAGTCAGACCTGGTTTTACAAGGCGCTCGGCGTCTCACCTTCACTCACGGCGGCCAACGACGCGCTCGCATTGCTCCTGTTCATGCTCGCCGTGCCGGTGTTCACTTTCTTCGTCTCGCCGCTGCTCGCGAGCCTGTCGCGGCGCCACGAGTTCCAGGCCGACGCCTACGCCTGCCGCCAGGCCAGTGGCGCCGACCTGGCGCAAGCGCTGCTCAAGCTGCACGAAGACAACGCCGCGACGCTGACGCCCGATCCGCTGTACGTGCGCTTTTTCTATTCGCATCCGCCCGCGGCACAGCGCATCGCCGCCCTCTCCAACGCGGCGTTCAACCCCATGCCCGCTGCCAGTGCCGGACACTCGTGATGCGCCGGTGCCGCGGGCGCTGAAGGCCGGCACTTGAGCAAGACGGCCGAACTCGACATCGGCCTCGTGGTGGCGGCGCACGGCCGCCACTGCGTGGTCGAGAACCCGGATGGACAGCGCCTGATCTGCCACACGCGCGGCAAGAAAAGCGAGGTCGTCGTCGGCGACCGGGTGCGTTGGCAAGTCAGCGGCGACACCGGCGTGATCGAAAACATCGAGCCGCGGCGCAACGTGTTGACGCGCCAGGACGAGTGGAAAACCAAGTCGTTCGCCGCGAACATCGATCAGCTGCTGGTGCTTGTCGCCGCTGAGCCGGTGTTCAGCGAATCGCAGTTGGCGCGCGCGCTGATCGCGGCCGAAGACGCCGGCATTCCCGCGCGCATCCTGCTCAACAAGGCGGACCTGCCCAGCGTGGCCGCGGCGCGCGTGCGACTCGCGCCCTATGCGGCGATGGGCGTTCCGGTGCACGAGGTGGCGCTGAAGGCGCAGCCTGAAGCGGCGCGGCACGTGCTCGAAGCGCTGCTCGACGGCAAAGCCAGCCTGGCGATCGGCCCGAGCGGCGCAGGCAAGAGCACGCTCATCAATCGCTTTGTGCCCGAAGCGAAGGCGCAGGTCGGGGAAATCTCGACCGCCTTGAATTCCGGGCGCCATACGACGACGGCGACACATTGGTATTGGCTCGACCCGCAGCGCCGCAGCGCCTTGATCGACTCGCCCGGCTTCCAGGAATTCGGTATGGGCAGAATCGACCCACAACGCTTGGCCACGCTGATGCCGGACCTGCGCGCGCATTTGGAGGGCTGCAAGTTCTACAACTGCAGCCACCTGCACGAGCCGGGCTGCGCGGTGCGCCAAGCCTTGCAGCGCGGCGAACTCGGCGAGTCGCGCTACCGCATCTATGTCGAGATTCTCGGGGAGCTGTCGCGGCGTTGAGCCTCAGCCCACCAGATGGGCAAGCGACAGCAGCGCCAACAGCAACATCCACAGCACCACCGAGCGCCAGACCAGCCCCACCAGGCTGCGCAAGTGGCCGAGCTGCGGCGGCGCGCCGGCCGTCGACCCATGCGCCGCATGCGCTTCCAGTTCAGCGTCGGCATCGGCGGGCGCCGACCCGTCGGGACCGTCGCGCTGCGCCGCGCCACCCAGGCGAACGCCCACGGCGCCCGCGGCCGCGGCGAGGATCACACCGTCGTTCGTATTGCCCCAGAGCGTGGCGTGGCCGCGCATGCCGTTTACCGCTTCCTCGAAATTGCCGACCACCGCGAACCCGCCCCCGGTGAGGCGTGCCGGAACATGGTCGATCAGGCTGAAGCAGCGCACTGAAAGTTGCATCAACCGATCGTCGTGCGCCGAGCCCGCGCGCCGGGCGCGCGCGGCCCAATAGCGGCTTGCGAATTCGGCCAGGCGGTACAGCACCGCGCCGGCCGGCCCCGCGCCCAGCGCCGAGAGCAGCACGAACCAGAAGAACACGCCGAACACATGGCGATGCGCGGCGATCAACGCGTGTTCGATCGTGTGGCGTAGCAGCTCGTCGCGCGGCAGGTCGCTCGCGTCCAGGCCGCGCCACTGCTGCAGCAGGCTGCGCGCGCGCAGTTCGTCGCCGCGTTCCAGTGCCTCCTGAATGTCGGTGAAGAAGTGGCTGAACTGGCGAAAGCCGAGCGTGACGTAAAGGATCGCGACGTCCCACGCCAGCGCGAATGCGAGACCCAACTGGCTGAGCGCGACATGGATCGCGAACGCCAGAATGGCGGGCGCCGCCACGGTGACGAGCCAGACGACCGCCGCATGGTGGTCGCGACCGGCGTTGAAATTGTGGCCGGCCCAGCGCATCCAGGCAGTTGTCGCCGCGTGCACGACGTTGTCGCGCGAAAGCGGCTTGAGCTGTTCGATCAGCAGCGCGATGGCAACGGCGAAAAAGCTCATGGCGCTCGATGATATCGAGACCCCCTGTGCACATGAATGCACCGACGCAAGATTCGGCGCGCCATCCGCCGCCGCGCGGCAACGCCGCCGCTGCCCGTTCACGCGCTGAAGAAGCGGTACAGGTTGCGCAGCATCGTCGCGGTGGCGCCCCAGATGAAATAGCGCCGCGGCTGGCCATCGGCACCATGGCCTTCCCAGGGCATCGAGAAGAACTCGCGCTTGGCGCCGGCGAAGTCGACCTTGTGGCGGCGATGATTGCCCGGGTCCATCAGATACGCGAGCGGCACTTCGAACACCTCGGCCACTTCGTTCGGGTCGGGTTGCAGCGCAAAGCCCGGCTGCACGAGCGCGACCACGGGAGTCACGACGAAGCCCGTGCCGGTGGTATAGATCGGCAACTGGCCGAGCACGTCGACATGGGACGCGGCCAGGCCGATCTCTTCATGCGCCTCGCGCAGCGCGGTCGCGGTGGCGTCAAGGTCGCTGGGCTCGACACGTCCGCCGGGAAAGCTGATCTGGCCCGGGTGGTCACTCAGGTGTTCGGTGCGCTGCGTCAGCAACACCGTCAGCGTGTCGCGCAACACCAGCGGCACGAGCACCGACGCCGCGGTCGGCCCGCGACCGGTGAAAGACTTTTCGACCAGCACCTCGGGCCGCCAATCGGGCGGAGCCGCGAAGCGCCGGCGCACCGCCTGCGCCGACAAATGCGCCGTAGCGACCGCCGGCAGGTGGCGGTCGACGCCGACGATCGGGATCGTTTCGGGGTCGAAACGGTTCAGGCGAGCTTTTCCTTGATGCGCGCCGACTTGCCGGAGCGCGAACGCAGGTAGTACAGCTTGGCACGGCGCACGTCGCCTCGGCGCTTCACTTCGATCGACGCGATCGACGGGCTGTACAGCTGGAACGTGCGCTCCACGCCTTCGCCGCTCGAGACCTTGCGCACGATGAAGCTGGAATTGAGGCTGCGGTTGCGCTTCGCGATCACCACGCCTTCAAATGCCTGAAGGCGCTTGCGCGTGCCTTCGACGACGTTGACGCTGACAATCACTGTATCGCCTGGGGCGAACGGCGGAATCGTCTTGGCCAGGCGCGTGATTTCTTCGCGCTCGAGGGTCTGGATCAGGTCCATGGGGTCTCCGGGGCGATCGTGCACTGGCGTTGTTCGGTGGCGCATGGCGTGCCCCGAAGGGGCTGCATGGCCGTATCGTGCCGGCAGAGGATCGAAAAGCCCGCGATTATAGCCAGGCGTTTTCGCTCGGCATCGAGGGGCACCTCAAGCCCGATCGAGCCTCGCGAGAAAGGCCTCATCGGCCGCGCTCAAGCGGCCCGCGGCGCGCGCGGCGGCGATCAGGTCCGGCCGGCGCTGATGCGTGATCTCCAGCGAGCGCTCGCGGCGCCAGCGGCCGATCTCGCCATGATGGCCCGACAACAACACCGCGGGAACGTCCCCGCCCGGCGCCGGCAAGGCCTCCGGCCGGCTGTAGTGCGGGCAGTCGAGCAGCCCTTGCGAGAAACTGTCTTGCTCGTGCGAGCGGCTGTCGCCGAGCACGCCCGTCTGCAGGCGCGCCACCGCGTCGAGCAAGGCCAGCGCGGGCAACTCGCCGCCCGAGAGCACAAAGTCGCCCAGGCTCAGTTCCATGTTCACATGGCGGTCGAGGAAGCGCTGGTCAATCCCTTCGTAGCGCCCGCACAGCAGCACCGCGCCTGACCCGGACGCAAATTCCTGCACCAGCGCCTGGTCGATGCGCCGGCCGGTGGGCGTGAAGTGCACCAGCGGCGCGGCGTCCGCGCGCGCGGCGCGCACCGCAGCGAGCGCACGCTCCAGCGGTTCGACGAGCAGCACCATGCCGGGACCGCCGCCATAGGGCCGGTCGTCGACGCGGCGATGCGGGTCGTCGGCAAAGTCGCGCAGCGGCCAGAGTTTCACATCGACCTGGCCCGACGCGAACGCGCGGCGCGTCACGCCCTCCTGAAGGTGGGGGCCGAACAGGCTCGGGAACAGCGTGATGATGTCGAAGCGCAAGGGTGGTCTCTCGAACGAATTCAGCCCGGCGCTGGCGCACTCAGTAGTCCAGATCCCAGTCGACCTTGATGCAGCGCTGCGCGAGGCTCACCTCATCGACATACGCCGCAACGAACGGGAATCAGGATCTCGGTCGCGGCACTCGCGGGTGGCGCGGCCGGTACCGCAGCCGCGGCGCCTGGAGCGAGCGCATGCGGCGCGATGCGCAGCACGCTGTGCGGCCCGGTTTCGATCAAGCCGAGCACGCTGCCGAGCGCTTCGCCCTTGCGGTTCACGACGCTCAATCCGATCAAGTCGACCCAATAGAACTCGTCGGCGCTTTCCGTCGGAAAGCTCGATCGCGGGACGAAGATGCGTGCGCCACGAAGAGCCTCGGCCGTACCGCGGTCCTCAATGCCTTGGGCGCGTGCCACCGCAGCCCCGCCATGGCTCTTGGCTTCGACGATGCGCAGCAGCGGCGGAAAACTCGGGCGCGGTCCCGCGGGCGGCACGGCACCGGAATCCAGCGGCGGCTTGATGAACCAGCGCCGCGATGAAAAGATCGCCTGCGGGTCGGCCGCGAAAGGCACGACCTTGAACCAACCCTTCACGCCCCACGAGCCGGCGATGCGCGCCACTTCGATCGCATCTTCCGGCCAAGCCGGCTCATCGGCGAAGCCCGGGGCGAGAGCGTTCATGGCCGCCCGCCGGTGGGCGCAACCCCTCGGATCAGGCGCTGGCCTTGGCCTGGTTCAGCAGGCGCTCGACGGTCGGCGACACCTTGGCGCCATGGCCTGTCCAGTGCGCGACGCGGTCGAACGCGACGCGCAGCGGCTGCTCGCCGCCGGCGGCAACCGGGTTGTAGAAACCCACGCGCTCGATGAAGCGGCCGTCGCGCCGCATGTGCGAGTCGGCGACGACGATGTTGAAAAAGGGGCGCTTCTTGGCGCCGCCACGGGCAAGACGGATCACGACCATACGGGTTCCTAAGCTCAAAGGTGGGTCGGCGCGCCGGCCCGGACGGCACGTTTTGCCACTCGGTCCCGCCGCGCCAGGGCGGATGCGCCCTTGGGCCCGCCTGCGAAAAGCCGTGGATTGTAAACTCAGCGCCCGCCTGGCTCCCGTCGCACTCAACATTGACCTCCCACACACTGATCCGTCCGAGCCAGGATGCCGACATCGCCGCGCTGGCCGAAATCTATGGATTTCATGTGCGAAACGGGTCCGGAACGTTCGAGATCGAGGCGCCCAGTGAAGCCGAAATGGCACGGCGCCGCGCCGACGTCACGGGCAAGGGCCTGCCCTGGCTGGTGGCCGAGACCGTGGGCGTGGTTCACGGCTACGCCTACGCGAACCACTTCCGGCCACGCCCTGCTTACCGTTTCTGCCTGGAAGATTCGATCTACCTCGCGCCTGAGGCCGCCGGCCGGGGCCTGGGCCGCTGGCTGCTCGCGGAGCTGCTCGCAAGATGCGAAGCGATTGGTGCGCGCCAGATGCTCGCGGTGATCGGCGACTCGGGCAATGCGGCGTCGATCGGGTTGCACTGCGCGCTCGGGTTCAAGCCCACCGGCACCATTCACGCGGCGGGCTGGAAGTTCGACCGCTGGCTCGATGTGGTGGTGATGCAAAAACCGCTCGGCTTGGGGTCGAGCACCGCGCCGGAACCGCCGCGCCGCGGCGACGGGGCGCCATCATGACGAGCGCCCCCGCGCGGTACAAATCGAAGACGCTCGCGACCTGGCTCGCGCTCATCGGCGGCAGCTTCGGGCTGCAACGCTTCTATCTGCATGGCCTGCGCGATCCCTGGGCTTGGCTGTTTCCGTGGCCGACGCTGCTCGGCATTCATGGTGTGCTGCGGCTGCGCGCCTTCGGGCTGGACGATCCGCTCGGCCCCTTGTTGGTGCCGCTGCTCGGGCTGATGCTCGCCGGCACGATGCTGCACGCCATCGTGATCGGGCTGACGCCCGACGCCGCCTGGAACCAACGTTTCAACCTCGGAACGCGGGAGCACAAGAGCGGCTGGTTCACCGTGATCGGCGTGGTACTCGCGCTCTCCGTCGGCGCCGGAGTGCTGATGGCGACCCTTGCGTTCAGCGCGCAGCGCTACTTCGAGTACCAGGCGCAGCAGCGCGGCGGCGCACCGAACTGATTCGCGCGCGAGAGTCAATCGAACAGCGACAGGCTCAGCCAATAAGACAGCCCGGCAACAAACGCCGAAGCCGGAATCGTGAAGACCCAGGCCCAGACGATGTTGCCGGCCACGCCCCAGCGCACCGCCGAGGCGCGCCGCACCGCGCCGACACCGACGATCGCCCCGGTGATGGTGTGCGTGGTCGAGACCGGGATCCCCAGGCCGGTGGCCAGAAACAGCGTCATCGCGCCGCCCGTTTCGGCGCAGAAGCCGCCGACCGGCCTGAGCTTCGTGATCCTCTGACCCATGGTCTTGACGATGCGCCAGCCGCCGAACATCGTTCCCAGGCCGATCGCGATGTAGCACGCCCAGATCACCCAGCTCGGCGGCGCTTTCGCGCTCGCCGCCACATGGCCGGAGGCGATCAACAGCATCCAGACGATGCCGATCGTCTTTTGCGCGTCGTTGCCGCCGTGCCCCAGGCTGTACAGGCCAGCCGACACGAGCTGCAGGCGCCGAAACCAGTTGTCCACGTAAAGCGGCGAGGTGCGCCTGAACAGATGCGCCACCGCCACCATCAGCAGCGAGGCGAGCGCAAAGCCGAGCAGCGGCGACACCAGGATGAACGCGACGGTTTTCCACACGCCTGCCGCGATCAACGCGCCGGCGCCGGACTTGGCGATCACCGCGCCGACGATGCCGCCGATCAAGGCGTGCGACGAGCTCGACGGAATGCCGTGCCACCAGGTGAAGATGTTCCAGAACAACGCCCCGATGAGCGCGCCGAACACGACATGGTGGTCGACGATGCCCGGATCGACGATGCCCTTGCCGACCGTCGCGGCGACTTTCAGCTCGAAGACGAAGATCGCGACGACGTTGAAGAACGCCGCGAACAGAATCGCCTGCTGCGGCTTGAGCACGCCAGTGGAGACGACCGTGGCGATCGAATTCGCGGCGTCGTGAAAGCCGTTCATGAAGTCGAACGCCAGCGCCAACAGCACGAGCATGGCGACCACCCAGAAGCCGATCTCCACCGAGGCCATCGCCGAGGGCCGTCAGGAATTTTCGAGGACCACGCCCTCGATCAGGTTGGCCACGTCTTCGCAGCGGTCCGAGATCGACTCGAGCAGTTCGTAAATCGTCTTGAGTTTGATCAGTTCGCGCACGTCGGTCTCTTCGCGGAACAGCTTGGACATCGCGGCGCGCATCACGCGGTCGGCGTCGCTCTCGAGCTTGTCGATCTCTTCGCAGGTCTTGATCGCGGCTTCCGCGACCTCGCTGCGGCTGATGCGGGGCAGCAGTGACACCGCGTGCTGAACGCGCTCGCAGCACTTGGCGCTGATCTCGCCCAGGCGCATCACTTCCTCCGTCATCGCGCGCACGTCGTACAGCGACATCGTCTCGGTGGCGTCTTGCAACAGGTCGACGATGTCGTCCATTGCGTTGATCAGGCTGTGGATCTGCTCTCGGTCGATCGGCGTGATGAAGGTCTTGTGCAGCAAGCGGTTCACCTCCGCCGTGATGCGGTCGGCGGCACGCTCGGCGCTGACCACTTCATCGGCATACTTCTCGCGCAAGCTCGGGTCGGCGTAGTTGTGGATCAGCGCGATGAAGGAGCGCGCAGCGTCGACGATGTAGGCGCCATGCTGATTGAACAACTCGAAGAAATTGCCTTCGCGCGGCAGCAGCTTGCCGAACAGCATGGGAGTCTCCTGGTGCGCCGCTCGGGCGGCCATTTTTCGATCGGGGCATCGTCCAGCGCCGCCCGGGCGGCCGCAGTGTAATGCCCGCATCGTGCCGGCCCTCGACGGTGCGGTGCGGGCCCGCCGTCGCGCTATCCCTTCATGTTCGCCCCCGGTCGCTGCGCGCCCGCCCCCTTGGCCCCGCAGGGGCCACTTCGTGGCCCTTGGGGCGAGCAACTGCCTTGGGTCGGCCCGGCGGCAGTTGCTCTTCCAGCCGTTTCACACGCTGCATGGCCACTCGCGGCAGAAGTTGCTCGATGCGGCCTTGGCCGGGGATCACCAGATCGGGCGCGATGTCGGCCAGGGGCCTGAGCACGAAGGCGCGTTCGTGCATGCGGGGATGCGGCAATGTCAGGTCGGGAGAATCGATCACGCGCGCGCCGTGCATCAGCAGATCGAGATCGAGGCATCGCGGCGCGTTGCGGTACGGCCGCTCGCGCCCATGTTCGATCTCGATCGCCTGCAGCCGCGCCAACAGTTCTTGCGGCGTCAACCGAGTCGACACCGCCATCACGGCGTTGACATAGTCCGGCCCGCTCGAATCGATCGGCGCGCTGCCGTACAGCGGCGAGCGTGCCAGCGCATGAACCGAGGGCAGGCGCTCGATCGCAGTGAACGCGGCGCGGATCGACTTGACGGGCTCGCCGAGATTCGCCCCGAGGCCGATGTAGGCCGTCTCCGCGGGGCTTTCGCCGCGCGGCGGCGACTGCTGCTCAGTCATCGAGCGCGGCATAGACCAGATGCCGAAACAGGGCGCGATAACGATGCCGCTGCACCGGGGCTTGAATCATCAGCACCGCGAACAACTCTTGCGCCGGGTCGACAAAAAACGTCGTCCCGGCAATGCCGCCCCAGTAGTACAGACCCGGCGAACCAGGCAGCGCCGCAAGACCGGCTTCGCGGCGCACCGCAAAACCCAGGCCGAAGCCATGGCCGGGCGGCAGCACGTCGCCGAGCACCGGCAGCGCGCCCAGGTGGTCGGCCGTCATCAGTGCGAGCGTGTGGCGGCTGAGCAGGCGCGCGCCGCTTTCGCCGCGCAGCGCGAACAGGAAACGAGCGTAATCGCTCGCCGTGGAAACCAGGCCGCCGCCGCCGGATTCGAAGGCGTGTTGCTCGCGCACGTCGAGCAGATCGATCTTGATGCCCGACTGCGGGTCCAGCGCGTGCGGCTCGGCGACGCGGTGCTGCTCGGCCGCGGGCACATGAAAACCGGTGTCGGCCATGCCGAGCGGCGCGAAGATGTTTTCGCGGAGGAAACCGCTCAGGGGTTGGCCGGCGATGACTTCGATCACCCGGCCTAACACGTCAGTGGCGTGGCTGTACGCCCAGGCCGTTCCGGGCTGGGCCAGCAACGGCAGGCGCGCCAGCTGTTCGCAGAACCGGGCATTGCCGATGTCGGGCGCGCCCATGCGCTCGTCGGTATAGAGCTGCTGAACGGGGCTGCTGCCGAGAAAACCATAGGTCAGGCCCGCGGTGTGGCGCAGCAGGTCCTGGACCGTGATCGGCGCACGCGCCGGTTCGTATTCGAGCCGGCCGCCGGCTTCCACGCCGACCTGCATCTGCGCGAACTCGGGTAGCCAGGTCGACACCGGTTCGTGCAGCAGCAATCGGCCCTGCTCGGCAAGCATCAGCGCCGCCACCGAGACGACGGGCTTGGTCATCGAATAGATGCGAAAGATCGAGTCGCGCGCCATCGGCGTCGGGCTCGCGGGGCTCAATCGGCCGCGAGACTCGAAGTAGCCGAGTTTGCCGCGACGCGCGATCAGCGCCACCATGCCGGGCAACAGGCCACTGTCAATTTCGCGTTCGAACGCCTGGCTCAGCGTGGCCAGGCGCGCCGGATTCAACCCGATCTTGCTGGCGTCAGCCGCCTGAGGCAGCTTCGCTGCCTTCATGGGTCGGCCGGCGCCGCGGCAGCCTGGCCGGTGCGCCTGCGTCTGCGCCGGCGTCTGCGTGCGGGGTCCGCCTGCGGTTCGGCGTCAGCGCGCGTGGCAGCGTCGTCCGCTTCTTGCGGTGCCTGCGAGGCTGGCGTGGCATGTTCGGCTGCCGGCGTGCCCGCCGCCCCCGCCCGAACGCCGCGCCGCGGCCCGGCGCGGCCCGGCGCCGCGACTTCGCGTGCGCTTTCGATCAGCGCTGCGCGCTCGTCGACATTGGCCGTCGAGAACTGTTCCCACCACTGCGGCAGCGCGGCGTCGATCTCGCCGGCCGTGCCGCGCAAGCGCAGGAAATCGAATCCGGCGCGAAAGCGCGGCTGTTCGACCAGCGTCTGCACACCCTGGCCGCTGCGCCGCGTGAAGCGCGGCTGCATCATCCAGATCTCGCGCATGTCGGCGGCCAGCCGGCCGCGCCCGGAGATGTCGCCGATCTTCGCGTCGAACACGGCGTCGACGGCCTGCTGCAACGCGCTGAACGAGGACTCGCCCTTTGCTTCGGCGGCTTTCCAGCGGTCGAGCACGTCGTGCCAGAGCATGCAGGCCAACATGAAGCTGGGCGCCACCGGTTTGCCTTCGCCGACACGCCGGTCGGTGTCGGCCAGTGCGAGTTGCACGAATTTTTCGCGGCCGTCATGGCGCTGCGCTTCGTCGAGCACGACGTCGAGCACCGGAAATACGCCGCGGTGCAGTCCATGGCGGCGCAGCTCCTCGACGCTGGCCAGCGCATGCCCGGTTTGCAGCAGCTTGATCATCTCGTCGAAGGTGCGCGACGGCGGCACGTTGTCGAGCAGCGCCGCCATCGCCTTGATCGGTGCGCGCGTCTTGGGCTCGATCTCGAAGCCGAGCTTGGCGGCAAAGCGGATCGCGCGAATGATGCGCACCGGGTCTTCGCGGTAGCGCAGCGCCGGGTCGCCGATCATGCGCAGCAGCTTCTTCTTCGCGTCGGAAATGCCGCCATGGTAGTCGACGACGATTTCGCGCAGCGGGTCGTAGTACATCGCGTTGACGGTGAAGTCGCGCCGTGCCGCGTCTTCGACCTGCGGGCCCCAGACGTTGTCGCGCAGCACCCGCCCTTCAGCGTCGACCACGTGGCCCGGCTGCGCGCCCTTTGCGCCGCGCTCGTTGGTGGTCGTGGCCTTCGCGGTGCGCTCGTCGCCGCTCACCGGCTCGGCGGCCAAGGCGTCGACCTGCGCGCGAAACGTCGACACCTCGATCACTTCGCTCAAGCCATGGTCTTGCCGGCCGCGACCGAACACGACGTGCACGATGCGAAAACGGCGCCCGATGATGAAGGCGCGCCGAAACAGCGACTTCACCTGTTCCGGCGTGGCATTGGTGGCCACGTCGAAGTCTTTCGGGCGCAGCCCGAGCAACAGGTCGCGCACCGCACCGCCGACGATGTAGGCCTCGTAGCCGCCCTCGGCCAGCGTGCGCACCACTTTCACGGCGCGCTCGTCAACGAGCTTGGGGTCGATGCCGTGCTGCACCTTGGGCACTTCGATGCGCTTGCCATGCACGGTGCGCGGCCCGCGCACGGTGCGCGCCTTGTCGATCAGCCTGTCGAGCAGTCTCTTGATCATTCAAACAATTTCAGAATGCGCCAGCCGCGCTCGATGGCCAGCGCTTCCAGCGGCGCGCTCGGGTTGGTCGCGACCGGATCGGTGGCGCGCTCGAGCAAGGGCAGGTCGTTGATCGAATCGCTGTAGACGCTGACCGTGGCGAAGTCGCGCCAACCGCGGCCGGCCTCGTGCAGCCACTGTTCGACACGGCGCACCTTGCCGTCGCGATAACTCGGCTCGCCGACGATCCGACCCGTGATGGTACCTCCTGCGCTGCGCTCCAGCCGCACCGCGATCAGCGTCTCGATGCCGAACGCCTTTGCAATGGGCGCGGTGATGAAGTCGTTGGTGGCCGTGACGAGCGCGATCCGGTCGCCGCGACGCTGGTGCTCGCGCACCAGGTTCAGCGCAGCGTCATGGAGGTTCGGGGCGATCACTTCGCGCATGAAGCGCGCGTGCGCCGCTGAGGTTTCCGCCGGCGCGCGTTCGCGCAGCGGCTGCGTCGCGAACTCGATGTAGGCGTGGATGTCGAGCTGTCCTGCCTTGTACTGGGCGTAGAACTCGTCGTTGCGGCGCCGAAACATCGCGCTGTCGACCCAGCCCAGTCGAATCACGAACTCGCCCCAGGCGTGGTCGGAGTCGATCGGCAGCAGCGTGTCGTCCAGGTCAAACAGGCACAGGCCCGCACCTGCCGCCACACTCATCGAATCGGCTCCTGCGACAGCATTTGCTTGAGCAGCGGAATCGTCACGGCGCGCTGTTGCGACATCGAAAACTGGTCGAGGCGATCGAGCAGCTCGAACAGGCTCTTCAAGTCGCGCTCGAAGCGCGACAGCAGGTAGGCCATCACATCGTCGGTGAGCAGGATGCCACGCCGGTCCGCTTCACGGCGCAGTTCGGCGCGCGCTTCGTGTTCGGCCAGGGCCTGAACCGCCATCACATGGCCCCAGCCCAGACGCGAGCGCAGGTCTTCGCGCAGGCCCAGGTCCACCGGGGGCAAGCGTCCAGCCGCCAGGATCAACGTACGGCTCGTCGCGGCCTCGACGAACAGGGTGAAGGCCGCGTGTTGTTGCGCATCGTCAAGCCGGTCGCAGTCGTCGATGAGCACCGCGCCCCAGGCTTCGTCGCCGCCCCACGGCAGACCGACATCGGCGCCGAAGCTTGCGCATCGCACACCTTCGGCTTGCAGAGCGCCGACGCAGGCTTGCAGCAGGTGCGTCTTGCCGCTGCCCGTGAGGCCCCACAGGTACACCGGCGCGGCGCCCGGCGCAAGCGAGCGCAGATGCGCGAGGATCGCGGCATTGGCGCCGACGGCAAAGTTGTCGAAGGTGCGCGCCGCCGCGGTGCCGATCGGCAGGGGAAGCTGCTTCATCCGCGTGGGTTGCGCGGGATCATCCGCGGTAAAGGGGGCTTTCCAGGTACAGCGCACGCGCGCGCCGCACCGCCACCACGAGCAGCGCGCTGAGCGGCAGCGCGATCAGCACGCCGACGAATCCGAACAGGTGTCCGAAGGCGAGCAACGCGAAGATCACCATCAACGGGTTCATGCCGATGCGTTCGCCCACCAGGCGCGGCGTGAGAAACAGGCCTTCGCCGACCTGACCGATACCATAGACGACGGCCACCGCGATCAGCCCGTAGGCGCCGCCGAACTGCAGCGCGCCGGCGGTGAGCGCCAGGATCAATCCGATGCCAAACCCGAGGTAGGGAATGAAGATCGCCAGTCCCGTGAACACGCCCACCGGCAGTGCGAGGTCGAAGCCCGCAATCCCCAACGCCGCGCTGTAGTAGACCGCGAGGATCAACATCACGAGCAGTTGACCGCGCAGATACTGACCGAGCATCGAATCGCATTCCGCCATGAAACCTTCGATGCGAGGCCGCAAGCGCGGCGGAATCAGGCTTCTGCCACGCTGCACCAGGCTCGGCCAGTCCATCAGCAGGTAGAACAAGCCGACGGGAACCAGAATCACCAAGCCGACGATCGCCAGCAGGATACTGCCACCGATGCGCGCCGAGCTGAGCAGGGTGCCGAGCCAGTCTTCCATGTTGGCGTTGAGGTACTTGAGCACGAACGCCTTGATGCTGGCGATGTCCAGCCCCGCGGGAAATCCGAGTTGCGCGAGCCACGGCGCTAGGCCTTCGTTCAGGCGTTCCGCCAGGCGCGGAATCTGCTCGCGCAACAGCGGCAGCTCCTTCGAGATGATCGGCACGATCAGCAGCACCAGCGCGAGCAGAGCGGCGATCGCCGCGGCCTCGACGCCGGCCACCGCGAGCACGCGCGGCACGCGCCGCGCGGCCAGCCACTCCACCGCAGGGTGCAAGGCATACGCGAGTACCGCGGCCACGAGAAATGGCGTCAGCACCGGCGCCAGCAACTTGATGCCGGCCAGACCGAGCAGCGCAAGACCGATCCACGCGAGAGTTTGGCGTTGCGCCGGGCTGGGTGTCATGGGCGGGTCGCGCGCAGCCGCTCTGGGGCGCCGGGGTCGACGTCAAGCGTCGCTGAGCGACGCCGTGTAGTGCGCGATCAGCGACAGCAGGTCTTCTTCCGAATACGGCTTGCCCATGTAGTGGTCGACGCCCAATTCCGCCGCGAGGTCACGGTGCTTCTGCGCGATTCTCGACGTGATCATGATCACCGGCAAGTCGCGCAGGTTGGCGCTGTTGCGGATGTTGCGCACCAGCTCGAAGCCGTCCATGCGCGGCATCTCGATGTCCGACAGCACGACTTGCGGGCGCTCCGCGGCGAGCTTTTCCAGGGCATCCAGGCCGTCTTTGGCGAGCACGACACGGTAGCCCTCGCGCACCAGCAGGCGCTGCGTGACACGCCGCACGGTGAGCGAGTCGTCGACCACGAGCACCATCGGCGCGAGCGCCATTTCATCGCTCGCCGTGCCGCCGGCGACCCCGTCCGGCACTTGCAGCGCCGCGAGAGTCGCCTGGCGGGCCGGGTCGCCGTACAGCGTGGCCAGCGCGACCGGGTTGTAGATCAGGGCCACCGCGCCCGAAGCAAGCAGCGTGATGCCAGCCAGGCCGGGTACGCGCGACAACTGGGGCCCGAGGTTCTTCACCACCACTTCCTGATTACCAAGCACTTCGTCGACCTGGACTGCGATGCGTTTCTGCGCGCTGCGGATCACGACCACGGTGCGCGTGCGGCCGACCGCCTCGTTGGAGCGAGGGCTGAGCTGCAACAGCGAGCCGAGCCAGAAGAACGGCATCTGGCGTTCGGCCAGCGAATACAGGCCGCTGGTGTGCGCCTGGTCGATTTCCACCGGCGTCGCGCGGCGCACGATTTCGATCAACGTGGATGGCACCGCCACGGCCGTGGAGCCGCAGCGCAACATCAGCACTTGCGTCACCGCGGTCGTCAGCGGCAGGACCAGCTTGAACGAAGTGCCTTGGTTGGCGCGTGTCGCGGTGCGGATGCGCCCACCGATCGCGTTCACTTCGGAGCGCACCACGTCCATGCCGACGCCGCGCCCGGCGAGTTCGGTCACGCTCGTCGCCGTGGAAAAGCCCGAGGCGAAGATCAGGTTCGCGAGCTCGGCGTCGCTGTACGGCCTGTTCGCCTCCAGCAAACCCAGCGCGATTCCGCGTTCGCGAATGCGCGGCAGGTTCAGCCCGGCGCCGTCGTCACGGAATTCGACCGCGACTTCGTTGCCTTCATGTGTCACCGTGACGACGATCAGTCCCGTCGGGTCTTTGCCCGCGGCGCTGCGCGCCTGCGGCATCTCGATGCCATGCGTCACGCAGTTGCGCAGCACATGCTCGAAGGCGCCGGTGATGCGGTCGAGCACACCGCGGTCGATTTCGATCGAGCCGCCGACGATGTCCAGCCGCACCTGCTTGCCCAATTCCTTGGCCGCCTGGCGCACCACGCGGTACAGGCGATCCGACAGGCCTTCGAATTCGACCATGCGGGTGCGCAGCAGGTCGCCTTGCAGCTCGCGTGTCATGCGCGCCTGCGCCACCAGTTCGTCTTCGGCACTCTCGAGCGAGCGCTGCAGCGTGCGCTGCACCGTGGCGACGTCGTTCACCGACTCCGCCATGCTGCGCGTCACTTCCTGGAACCGCGTGAACCGGTCGAATTCGAGCGGGTCGAAATTCTTCGACGCCCCCTTCGCCGCCTCGAGGCGCGAGCTCATCTGGGTTTCGGCCTGCAGCTCGATGTCGCGCAATTGCGTGCGCAGCCGCTCGAGGTTTTCGGTCAGGTCGCCGACCGAGCCCTTGATCAGGTTCACCTGCGACTCGATGCGCGTGCGCGCGATGCTCACCTCGCCGGCCTGGTTGACGAGCCTGTCGAGCAGCGGCGTGCGCACGCGCACCGCCGATTGCGCCGCGTTCGCGGCGCGCTCGGCCGGGGCCTTGGCACCCGGCGTCGCGGCCTCGAACCGAGACCAGTCGATCCCCGACGAAGTTTCACCCGAGCCGGCCGCCGCATTCGCAGCCACTGTGGGCTCGGCGCGCGGCGCCGGTGGCGGCGGTGGCTTGGCCACGAGCACGGGCGCCCTGACCGGCGGCGCAACCACTTCGGCCAGCGGCACGAGTGGCTCGAGCATCGGTGAGGGCGTTGCGGTGCGCAGCGCTGGGCCGGCTTCGCTGCCCACGCGACCGAGCGCTTTGTCCAGTGGCGCAGGTGCGGTGCCTTCCAGAGGCTGCAACTGCGAGGGCGCGGCGATCGCCGCCGCCGCGTCGGCGTAGGCCTGCGCGTCGCGGTGGCGCAATGCGTCGAACACCTGCGACAAGGAATCGCCGTGCGACTGCAGGTTCTCGATGTCTTGCAACGTCGCCGCGGGCTTGGCGAGGATGCGTTCGATGCGCGTCTCGAGCCGGTGCGCCAATTCACCCAGGCGCATCGCGCCGGCCAGCCGTGCGCCGCCCTTCAGCGTGTGCAAGGTGCGCATGCAAGCGTCGGCGTGGGACGTGCTCGACGGCGCGGCAATCCACTCGCGCAAACTGCCTGCCAACTGCGGCAGCAACTCGAGCGCCTCTTCCTCGAAGATCGGGAACAGCTCGGCGTCGACCGCGTCGATGGCGTCGATGTCGTCGACAGCGTCGGGTTCGCCCGAGACCACTGTGGGCCCGCGGCGCGGCGCCTGACGTCGGTCTTCGGCGGCCGCCAGCGGAACCGGTGCCGTCACCGGCCCGGCTTCGACGCTCGGTGAGTCGCCTGGTGACTCGCTCTTCGTGCTCTTCGAGTCGCTCGATGAGTCGCCAGATGAGCCGCTGGGCGGGTACGTCAGCGGCTTCCACTCCATGAAGCCCGACGGTTGAAACCACGAGCGCAGCTCGTCTTCAGCCGACTCTTGACCGCTCTGCGGCGGCGGTGCGTTTCGGGCCGTCAGTTTGTCGCGGGTGCCGGCCGGTGCAGGCGGGCTCGCTCGAGGCGCCGTGGCGCTTTGCGAGGCGGGAGCGGGCGACTCCGGCGTCGCAACGGCAGGCGGCGCCGCGCTCGGCACAGGGGCCGCGCCACGCGCGGCGGGCGAGGCGGCTTCTTCCGGGCTCGGCTTCGGATTCGGTGCCGGCGCGGGCGCCCTCGCTGCGGGGGCAGGCGCAGGCGGCAGTGAAATCTTGATCCGCTGGATCTCGATCGGGGCGGGGGCCATCGGCGCCGTCATCTGCGGTTTCGCGGCGGTGTCCAAATCGTTCAATCCGCCCGAACGCGATAGAGACAGCGTGTCGGAGGCCGCAGTCACCGCTTCGAGCCAGCGCGCCGAACTCAGTTCGTGTTCGTCGAGCCGCGACAACAGAGTGACGGAAGGATCCTTCAAGAAACCGGCCGCGAATTGATGCAGCAGGCGCCGAATTTCCTCGGCGGCGTCGACGAACAGTCGCGCCTCCTGCGGCGTGCCGCGGCCGATGGCCTGCGAGCGCGTGAGCGCGTGTTCGAGCGTGCGCGCCAGATTGGAAAGGTTGGCAAACCCCACCGTCGCCGAGCTGCCGGCCAAAGAGTGCGCCAGCGCGATCGGAATTTCACCGATCGGCCGATGCAGTTCCATCGCCCATTCGGCAAGTTCAGTCGTCAAGCGCCGCGACAGTTCGTCGGCTTCGTTCAAGTAGATGTTGAACAGTGCGATGCTGATGCGCAGCGGCCCGATCGCCTTGACCGATTCGTCTCCGCTCTCGTCGGCCTGTGGCGCCTCTTCGTCGCCGAGCGTGACCTCGGGCAAGGGAATCGGGCCCGACTCGAACGCATCTGACTCGCCGGGAGCGGCGCCGGATGCCTGCGGCTCGAGCACAAGGTCGGGGGCATGGGGCTCGGCCGCGACCATCACGCGCGTGGGCTCGGCCGATCTACTTGGCGGCGCCGCCGCGTACTCCCGACCCAGGTCGAGGTCGAGCATGTCGATCGCGATGTCGGCCACCGGCTCGTCGATCGTGGTCGGCAGCTCCAGCGTGTCGGCGGGGCCCAGATCGAACGGATCGAGCAGCGCCGACGCAGCCGTTGGCTCTGGCAGAGCCGGCGCCACGGGGACCGAACGCGCTGGCGCCGGCGGGCCGTCGTCGATCGGAAGGTCGAGGTCGAAGGAGAATTCGACAGTTGGCAAGCTTGCTGGCTTGCTCGGCGTGAAGGCCGGAAGCGCAGCGGCGGCGGGCTTGGTGGCCGTGGCCGGCGCGGCCTTCTTCGGCGCCGCCACCGCGCTCGGGATGGGCATCGGATCGACGCCCGCCTGACTCTGCGCGCGCGCCTCGACGGCACTGGAGTTGTACTCGTGAGCACGCCGCGCCGCAATTTCTTCGATCCAGCCGCCGAGGTACTGCAACGCCCACTGGGTGAACTGCAGCAAATCGCGATCGGCGGCGCGCTGCTCCGCAAGGTGGGTGTTGTAGAGCTTCTCGCAGATCCAGGCCGCCTCGCCGAAGTCCTTCATTCCGACCATGCGCGAACTGCCCTTGAGCGTATGGAACGCGCGTCGGATCGTCGTCAAGATCGGCAATTCGCCTGGGTTGTCGTTCAACTCGGCGAGGGCCTTCGTGGCCTCGCCAACGACCTCGCGTGCTTCTTCCAGGAAGATTTCGCGCAGTTCGTCGTCTTCGACAGCCTCGAGCGTTGCCCCCGGAGAGGCTGCGGCCTTGGGCGCCACAGCGCCGGCGGCACCGACCGTCGGCACCGCGACGGCTGGCGCGGCGGCGCGCTCGAGCGTTGCGACATCGGCGTGCGGCGCCACGAAGTCCGTCATCGCCTTGCTCACCATTTCGCGCGCCGCGGCAACACCGGCGCCGCCCGCCGCGTCCACGAGGGCCTGCTGCGCGTCGCGTGTGGCCTGCGCCAGGCCGGTTCGGTCAGCCGCGCTCGCGCCTCGGGCGAGCCGCTCAAGGCCGAGCACGAGTTCGGCGGGCGAGACTTCCTTCTTGTTCGCGTCGTTGGCCAGTTGCCGCGCCTGATCGATCAGCTGTTGCTCGAGCGCACTCCCGGCCAGCGCAGCGTGGGCCGTCAGCTCGGAGTGGTCGTCGCGTCGCCCCATGATGGGTTGCAGCAAAGCCGCATCGGGGTCGTACGCGAACAGCGATTTCGCCATCTGCGGCTGTACGCTGAGCATGTCGATCAGGAAACCCAAGGCGCCGAGGTTTCCGGCCAGGCGTTCGAACACGCCGGCCTGCGCCGCATGCGGCAAATCGGTCTTGGCGCTCGCCAGGCCGTTCACCTCTTCGCGCATCTTCGCCAAGGCCGCAGAGGCGTGGTCCATGCCGAGCACGGACAACACGCCGCGCATCGCCGCCAGATGCTTGGGTACCTGCTCCAGCGGCTCGGGCTGGCTGGTGTCGCGGAAGAACTGGTCGATGAGCTTTTCGGCTTCCGACAGCGAGGCGCGCAGTTCCTGGACCACACTGCCCATCGTCTGCTTGTCCGACACGCGCCGGTACAGCTCTTCCATCCACGGCTCGAGCGGCTCCGGCGCCTTGCCTTGGCGCACCTGGAACATGCGCTGAGCCAGGCGCGTGATGCGTTCGGCCTGCTGCGGATGGTCGAAGTCGGCGTCTTCGAGAACGGCGTCGACGTAAAGCAGGCAGGTCGCCACTTCCATCGCCAACGGCGCCGGCGGCGCGGCATTCGAGTCGAGCGTGGCAGACGCCGCGTCGTTCAGTCCCTTGGCCAGCGTTTCACCCAGCGGGAACAAGCGCTTGAGCGAGTCGCCGACCAGCGAAAACTGTTCCGACAAACCGCTCAGGCGGTGCATTTCGCCGCCGGCCACCGCCGACCAGGTGTCCTTCGCCGCGGCGACGCGTTTGCGCGCCTGCGTCACCCAAGCCGGGTCATAACGTCCCAGGTGGCTGGTCGTGTAGTCGATTGGCTCGCTCTTCTCCAGGCCGTAGGCCTTGCGAACCGCGGCCAGGCGCGGCGTTGCGGCGGTCGCCGGGTGCGACTGCGCGCAAAAGAACAGCAAGTCCAGCGCGAGGCGTTCCGAAACGTCGATTTCGCCCTTCACCAGGCTGCGAAACTGCGCCAGCAGGCGTGATCCCAATCGCTTGCTGAACACGTCGAATTTCAGCAGGCCCTGCGCCTGCGCTTCGAACACCGCGGCGGCGAGCTTCCAGCAGTTGACGATCTTCGGGTGCTTGGCCGCCTTCGCGATGCCGGCAAAAGCGTCGCTGAGGCGCCTGGCGGCATCGCGTGGCTCGTCGGCGCGCACCAGCACCAGCAGTTCCTGCTCGATCGCGGCGCGCATCTTGGCGTTGGGCGGGCGCACGTCGATGGTGTCGTCGGTGGGCAATTCGAGCCAGCGCCACGCCACGTTCCACAGGTCGGCCGGGTGCACCCGGTCCGCACCGGCGTTCTCCTGTACCGCGCGGTACTGCGGAAACAGCGCCAGCGGCGAAACCGCCTTGCCGCCGAGCACCCGGCCGGTGTAGTCGAGCAGCGCGAATGACGCGCGCTCGATGTCCTCCACGGCCTTGATGTTGAGCTTGTGCGGCTTGGTGACGTAGAGCAATGCCGCGGCTTCGCTGGCGCGCAGCAGGCACGCGAGCGGGGCCATGCCCACCAGATCGAGCGCGCCGACGCATTGGTGAATCTGCACCCGCGCGCTGCGCAGCACCGAGGGGTCGACGGAGTCGACGTCGGACTTCGCCGCCGCTTCGCTTTCCTTGATGAAGCGGCGCAGCGCCTTGTGGGCGTTGTCGAGCGAACGCCGCACTTCCTCGTGGACCCAGGCCAGGGCGCTCAAGTCATCGGTTGGCTGGCTCATTGTTGTAGGTTCATTGATGCGCGCAGTGCGAGGTCTTGGGCGCTATCGCCCCGGCCTTGGCCTCAAAGGCTCAGCCGACCTTGAATCGTGCCACCGATTGTTTCAGTTCTTCAGCCGTCTTGGAAAGTTCGCGCACCATTTGTGCGGTGGACCGCGTGCCTTCGCCGGTCTGCTCCGTCACCGCAAAAATATGCTGGATGTTGGCCGCCACCACATTGGCCAGCCGAGCTTCGCTCAGCGCCTGGTTCGAGATCTGCCCGATCAGGTCGGCCAGCTGGCGCGAAACGCGGTCGATTTCGCCGAGTGCGTTGCCCGCGGCGTCGGACAGGCGCGCGCCCTCGACCACCCCTTGAGTCGAACGCTCCATCGCGCCCACCGCGTCTTGCGTGTCGCTTTGAATCGTCTTGACGAGCGCCGCAATCTGGCGCGTCGCGTCGCCTGAACGCTCCGCCAGACGCTGCACTTCCTCGGCCACGACGGAGAAGCCTCGGCCGGCGTCGCCCGCGGATGCCGCCTGGATCGCCGCGTTCAGCGCCAGCACGTTGGTCTGCTCCGTGATGTCCGAGATCAGTTCCGTAATTTCGCCGATCTCCTGCGAAGACTCGCCCAGGCGTTTGATTCGTTTGGAGGTGTCCTGGATCTGGTCGCGAATCAGGTTCATGCCGCCGATCGTGTTCTGCACCGCGCGCAAGCCCGACTCCGCGGCCTGCAGCGACTGGCGTGCGACGTGCGCGGTTTCCTGCGCCTGCGACGACACGTCGTTGATGCGGCCGGCCATCTGCAGCACCGACTCGCCGGTGTCGCGAATTTCGCGCAGCTGCTCCGACGACGCGGCGAGCAGTTCCGTGGACGTGGCCTCGACGCGCGCCGTCGTTTCCGTCACCCGCCCCACCGTGCCCTGCACCTGGGTCACGAGCTGACGCAGTTCCTCGACCGTGTAGTTCACCGAGTCGGCGATCGCGCCGGTGATGTCTTCCGTCACCGTCGCCTGCTGCGTCAAATCGCCCTCGGCGACGGTCTGCAACTCGTTCATCAAGCGCAGAATCGCCGCCTGGTTGGCGTCGTTCACGCGCTTGGCCTCCTGCTCCTGGCGCTCGGCCTCCAGACGCCGGTTTTGCGCGAGCGTCGCCTGTGCCGATTGGTCGCGAACGTAAAGACGCAACATTCCTGCGGCACCGGCAATCAGCAGCAGCGCCGAAAGCGGCATCAAGAGCAGAATCGCACCGCCGAAGGCCGATTCCTTTTCAAGCTGGGCGCCCACCACTTCGATGCCCTTGCGCAGCGGTTCGCTGTCGACCATGATCGCGGATTGGGCTTCGCGCGCGGCGACGAGGCCCGGAAGATTGGACATGATGGCCGCCGCTTGCGCGCGCGTTTCTTCGTAGGTCTTGAGCAACGCGACCAGACGCTCCTTGGTTTCGGGGTCCTTGGTCGCCGGCAAGCGCATTTCGGCGCTGCCCTCGGCCAAACCCTGAGCGAGCTCGCGAAACAAGTTCAAATCCTTGCTCAGCAGGAACACAGCCTCCGGGCTCACGCCTTCCAGTGTCAAGAACTCGTTGGCGCTCTTGCCCAGGCGCTGCGTCAGCATCACCAATTGGCCAACCGCGTGCAGTTCCGCCGGCGTGGCGTTTTGCTGCAGCTTCAACGCCGAGATCGTTTCGGCGATCTCGAGCAAATCCGACGACTGACGGTTGATCGCGCGCAGCGCCTGCCCCACCATCGTCAGATTCTTCTGCTGCGCGATCACCAAATTGGCGCTCTTCTCGGCGCGATCCGCCAAGCCGACGATCGACTCGAGCGCCGGCTGCACGGCCGCCGGCGCGGCGGCCACCGGGCCATCGCCGGTACGCAAGCCACGAATACTCTGCATCAGCGTCTCGACGCTCTCACGAACCTCCGGAAACGCCTTCGCATTGCCCGACAAGGCTTGCAACGTGGATTTCGCCAGACGCTGCGACTGCACCTCGGCCTGGCCGGTCGCACCGACCTGCGCCGCGTTTCGATTCGCGTTGTTGAACGCCAGCGCCGTGGTGATGATGAGCCCGACCAAGCCCAATGCGCCGATCCCGATGAGGATCTTGCGCTGCTCGGCGGAAGGCCTGCGGCCGATGAAGGGCAAGCCGCTGCCGGCCTCCTCCGCGCCGAGCAGACGCGACTGCTGGTGCGTGTCGGGGAACTCCGTGATCTGCGAAGGCGCGGCCTCGGAAATGATCGACGAGTCGAAACTCGATGCTTGCGGCTGGGTTGGCGCGGAAAAAGTCGATGCGCGCAGCGAATTCGGCTTGGCCGGCGCCGAACTGCGGCCGGTCTTGACCGGTTTGAGCCGCTCGACATTGGCGCCGCGCGACATGCCGCCTCCGCCCTTGGCCAGACGCAATTCCGGCACCAACGCAGCGGGGTGCGCGGTTTCGGGTCTTTGGGCCAAGCCCTTGATCTTGTTCAGCAAGCTCATAAAACCCTCTTGAAATCCGTCATGCGTCGGTGACGACGCTCGGAAGAATCAGGCGGCGATTCTCAGGAAGAATTCGTTCCCCGCCAATTCCAACAGATTGAGTTCTTGCCAAATGCGCCCGGCAGCGTCGCGGTAGCGTGCCCCGACAAAGGGCGGGCGCGAACTCGGATCATCTTTCTCCGCGGTCAATTGCTCCTCGCTGCGCAGGCCGGACAAGCGGTCGACCAGCAAGGCGCAGTTCAAATTGGACTGCGGATTGAACCCGACGAGCCGCGCTTGTTCGCGGTTCGCCTGACTCGACTCCAGACCAAGGAAGCGCGCAAGATCGACCACCCCGTGCAGGTGGCCCCGCAAATTGGCGACGCCGAGAAACCAGCTCTGGGAATGGGGCACCGGCTGCAGGCCGGCCATCGGGAATATCTCACCCGCCTCGCGCAGCGGAAACAGCAGGCCGCGCCCAGCGCATTCAACCGCCAGCCACGACTTGCCCGTCTGCGGAGACGACCGCACCGCGGACAGCCGCTCCGACAGCCGACTTTGCAGTTCGCGCAGCGCTTCTTTGTTGGCCATTCAAGTCGGTCCGTGGCAAATGGCTCGGGTCTCAAGCAAATGTGGCTTTGCCACTTTGCTTGACCCCTGGGGGCGGGAATGACGAAGTCATTTCCTGGGGGTGCTCTTAGAAGCGCTCTGGCTCAATCGAACGCGCGGATCTTGGCCAACAACAATTCAGCGTCGACTGGCTTGACAATGTAATCGCGCGCTCCCTGGCGCATTCCCCAGACCTTGTCGGTCTCTTGGTTCTTGCTCGTGCACATGATCACCTGCACCTTGGAGAACCGCGGGTCGCGGGTGATGGCGCGGGTCAGCTGGAAACCGTTCTGGCCCGGCATCACGACGTCCATCAATACCACGTCGGGAGTTTCTTCGCCCAGTCGGCGCATCGCTTCATCGGCGTTTTCGGCGGTTCGCACCGCATAGCCCTTCTTGCTGAGCAGATCCGACAAGAAATGCAACTCGGTCTTCGAGTCGTCCACTACCAGTATCTTCTGGACAGTCATGGTCTAGCCTCCTTCTTCGGCCGCTACCGCGGCGTCCTGGGTGGAAATGGTCCGTCGTGACCTTGCGGCTTCATCAGGCGGCGTGCGCCCCGGCCGTGCGGCTGTATTGCTCCACGGCGGCCAGCAACTGGTCTTTGGTGAACGGCTTGGTCAGGTAGTCTTCCGAACCGACCATCCTGCCGCGCGCCTTGTCGAACAGGCCGTCCTTGGACGACAGCATGATGACCGGCAGGTCCGCGAATCTGGCGTTGCGTTTGATGATGGCGCAGGTCTGGTAACCGTCCAGCCGCGGCATCAGGATGTCGCAGAAAATCAGGTCGGGGTCGTGGTCGTTCACTTTGGACAGCGCGTCGAAACCGTCTTCCGCGAGCAGCACTTCATAGCCACCCTGCTTGAGGAAGATCTCGGCGCTGCGGCGAATCGTGTTGCTGTCGTCGATCACCAGGACTTTGATGCCCTTGGCACCGGTCGGGGCTTGAGTGCTCACCCAGCGTTCTCCTCTTTACCTGGCGTTGGCGTCGACTGGGGTCGCCGCAGCTCCGATTAAATTCGCACCATTTCAAAGTCTTCTTTGCGCGCTCCGCACTCGGGGCAGGTCCAGTTCATCGGTACCGCAGCCCAAGGCGTTCCCGGCGCGATACCATGCTCCAAGTCGCCTGCTGCCTCGTCATAGATCCAACCGCATATCAGGCACATCCAGGTCTTGGGTTCGGTCACGGCACCCTACAGGGTTACTACAATGCTGGCCGATTGTAGCCACGCGCCTTGGCGCAAAATGACGGCGCCACAGGCACCTGCGCCAGTTTGTTCACGTTCGGCCTGAGGTTCGCCGGGAAATCGTCAAGCCCTTTTTGTGCGTCTTCGAGACCGCATCCCATGACCTCTGAATCGCCGCAATCGCAAGCCGAATCCGGCCCAGTGCAAGAGCAGCCGGCGCCGGCCTGCGTGATGAGTTTCAACGCCAGCGACGCCAGTGGCGCCGGTGGCATTGCGGGCGACGTGGCGACGATCGCGGCCATGGGCGCGCATGCCTTGCCGGTCGTCACCAGCATCGTGATGCGCGACACCGCCGAGGTCTTCGACCACCACGCAATCGATGCCGAAGTCATCGTCGAACAGGCGCGCACGATCCTGGAGGATGTGTCGATCGGCGCCTGGAAGGTCGGCTTCCTTGGCTCGGCCGAAGGCGTGAGCGCCGTGGCCGAGGTGATCTCCGATTACCCCGACGTGCCACTTGTCGCTTACCTGCCCAACTTGTCGTGGGTGGAAGAGGATGCGCAGCAGGCCTACCACGACGCGTTTCGCGAACTCGTGCTGCCGCAAACCGAAGTGCTCGTGGGCAGCCACCAGACGCTGACCGACTTCCTGTTGCCCGAGTGGGAAGGGGAGCGGCCCGCGTCGCCACGCGAACTGGCCGTGGCCGCCGCGGCGCACGGCACCAAGTTCGTGCTCGTGAGCAGCGTGCCGCTGCCGGATCAGTTCGTTGACAACGTGCTGGCCTCGCCGCAAGGCGCAGTCACCGGCGAAAAGTTCGAGCGCTTCGAGGTCAGCTTCGTCGGTGCTGGAGATACGTTGTCGGCCGCGCTGGTGGCCTTGCTCGCGTCCGGCGCGGAACTGCATGCCGCCGTCGGCGAAGCGCTGGCGTTTCTCGATCAGGCGCTCGACGCAGGTTTTCGTCCCGGCATGGGCAATGTGATTCCGGATCGGTTCTTCTGGGCGGTCCCGCCCGGCGACGACGACAACGGCGCCGAAGGGCTAGAGGCCGACGAAGACGACAAAGCGCCAAAGAGCCCGCGACACGTGCATTGAGCGCCGGCGCGTTGCGGTGCCTGTGGCGTCGCGACGGGCCCCTTCGCAACCCAACCTCCACGCCATGAACCCCAGCAACAGCGATCTGTTCGAGCGCGCTCAGCGCGTCATTCCCGGCGGTGTGAACTCGCCCGTGCGCGCGTTTCGCGCGGTGGGTGGCACGCCGCGTTTCATCGCGCGCGCCGCAGGCGCCTACATGTTCGACGTGCAAGGTCAGCGCTACATCGACTACATCGGCTCCTGGGGGCCGATGATCCTCGGCCATGGCCATCCCGCGGTGCTCGACGCGGTGCAGCGTGCCGTCAAGGAAGGTCTGTCGTTCGGTGCGCCGACCGAGCGCGAAATCGAACTGGTCGAGGAAATCCTCGCGGTCGTGCCCGGCATCGACCAGCTGCGCCTGGTCAGCTCCGGCACCGAGGCGGCGATGAGCGCGCTGCGTCTGGCGCGTGGTGCCACCGGCCGCAGCAAGATCGTCAAGTTCGAAGGTTGCTACCACGGTCACGCCGACGCGCTGCTGGTCAAGGCCGGTTCCGGCTTGGCGACCTTCGGCCACCCGACGAGCGCCGGCGTGCCCGCCGAAGTCGTGCAGCACACCCTCGTGCTCGAGTACAACAACATCGCGCAGCTGGAAGAGGCGTTCAGCCTGCACGGGCCAGCGCTGGCGTGCGTGGTGATCGAGCCGATCGCCGGCAACATGAATTTCGTTCGCGCCAGCGTGCCCTTCATGCGCCGCCTGCGCGAGCTGTGCACGCAGCACGGCGCCTTGCTCATCCTGGATGAAGTGATGTCGGGTTTTCGCGTCGCGCTCGGCGGCGCGCAAAGCCTCTACGCGCAGCAGATTGTGGGCTTTCAGGCCGACATCCTGGTGTATGGCAAGGTGATCGGCGGGGGCATGCCACTGGCCGCATTCGGCGCGCGGCGCGACGTGATGCAGCAACTCGCGCCGCTCGGCCCGGTGTACCAGGCTGGGACCTTGTCCGGCAATCCGGTGGCCACGGCGTGCGGCCTGGCCACGCTGCGCGAGATTCGCAAGCCGGGCTTCTTCGAGGCGCTGGCCAGGCAAACACGCACCCTGGTCGACGGCCTCACGGCAGCGGCCAGCGACGCCGGCATCCCAATGGTCGGCGAATGCGAAGGCGGCATGTTCGGCTTCTTCTTCAGCGCGCAATTGCCGCAGAACTACGGCGCCGTGATGGCCACGAACAAGGAGCGCTTCAATGCGTTTTTTCACGCCATGCTGGAGCGCGGCGTGTACCTCGCGCCGGCGCTTTATGAAGCCGGCTTCGTGAGTGCCGCGCACAGTGCAGCCGACATCGCGCAGACCGTGGCCGCGGCGCGCGAGTCGCTTGCGAAGGCCTGACCCCGCACAACCCGATTCCACGCGCCATGCACATCCACATCCTGGGCATTTGCGGCACTTTCATGGGCGGCCTGGCCGGCCTGGCACGCGCCAGCGGCCACAAGGTCACGGGCTGCGACGCCAACGTCTACCCGCCGATGAGCGACCAGTTGCGCGCTCTCGACATCGAGCTGATCGAAGGTTATGACGCAAACCAGCTCGCGCTGAAACCCGACCTGTTCATCGTCGGCAACGTCGTGACACGAGGCAATGCCCTCGTCGAGGCGATCCTCGATGCCGGAGCGCCCTACACCAGCGGGCCGCAGTGGCTGGCGGAAAACGTGCTGCAAGGCCGCCACGTGCTCGCCGTCGCGGGCACGCACGGCAAGACGACGACGACGGCGATGCTCGCGTGGATCCTCGAATCCGCCGGCCTGAACCCAGGCTTCCTGGTCGGCGGCGTGCCGCTCAACTTCGGCATTTCAGCGCGCCTGGGTGGCCTCGAGGCGCCGTTGCCGGGCGGAACCCGGGCGCCATTCGTCATCGAAGCCGACGAGTACGACACCGCGTTCTTCGACAAGCGCAGCAAGTTCGTGCATTACCGTCCGCGCACCGCGGTGCTGAACAACCTCGAGTTCGATCACGCCGACATCTTCGATGACCTCGCGGCGATCGAGCGCCAGTTCCACCACCTGGTGCGCACCGTGCCGGCGAAGGGGCGCCTCATCGTCAACATCCGCGACGAGGCGCTGAGCCGCGTGCTCGCGCAAGGCTGCTGGAGCGAAGTGGCGCTGTTCGGCGCGCGCAAGGAAGAGCCCGGCGCACTGCGCGCCCGGGGCGAGCCGCACGCCTTCGACGTCTTGCGCGGCAGCATGAAAGTCGCCCGAGTCGACTGGGCGCTGCTGGGCGAACACAACCAACTCAACGCGCTCGCCGCCATTGCCGCGGCGGAGCATGTGGGCGTGGCGCCCGCCGCCGCGGCGAGCGCGCTGGCGAGTTTCGAGAATGTGCGGCGGCGTCTCGAATTGCGCGGCACCACCGGCGGCGTCTCGGTCTACGACGATTTCGCGCACCACCCGACGGCGATTCGCACCACGCTGGCGGGCCTGCGCCGCCGGGTCGGCCGGCAGCGCATCCTCGCCGTGTTCGAACCGCGCTCGAACACGATGAAACTCGGCTCGATGAAAGCCCAGCTGCCGTGGTCGCTGGAAGACGCCGACCTGGTGTTCTGCCACGCCGGCTCGCTCGGCTGGGACCCGCGCGAAGCGCTTGCGCCGATGGGCGCGGTCGCCACGGTGTGCGACACGATCGACAAGCTCGTGTCCAGCGTGATTGCCAGCGCACGCTCGGGCGACCATGTGCTGTGCATGAGCAACGGCGGCTTCGGCGGGGTGCATGCCAAGCTTCTCGCGGCGCTCGACAAAGCGGCGGTCTGAGCAGAGCTTGCGCGCGCTTCGCGAAGACCTGCGATGCCGACCACGCACCTGCTCTACCTGCACGGATTTCGCTCGTCGCCAGCGTCGACCAAGGCGAGGATCCTTGCCGAATGGGTGGCGCGCCACTGCCCCGGCGTGACTTGGTGCTGCCCGCAGCTCGACCCATCGCCGCGCGGCGCGATGCAGTCGGTGTTCCGGCAAATCGCCGAATGGCCCGCGCACTCGATGGCCGTGATCGGCAGTTCGCTCGGCGGCTTCTATGCGACCGTCGTGGCCGAGAAGCTGGGCTGCAAGGCGGTGCTGCTGAACCCGGCGATCGAGCCGGCGCGCGATCTGGTGCACTACGTCGGCGAGACCAAGGCCTGGCACAGCGACGAACATTTCGATTTCCGCGGCGAATTCATCGACGAACTGCGCGCGATGCATCCGAGCGCGATCACCCTGCCTGAACGCTACTTCGCCGTGATCGCGAAGGGCGACGAGGTGCTCGACTGGCGGGAAATGACGGCGCGCTACGCGGGCTGCAAGATCGAACTGCTCGAAGGCGGCGACCACGCTCTGAGCGATTTCACGTCGCACCTTCCGTCCATCGCCAAGTTCCTCGAAATCGGCTCGTAGCGCAGGCTGTCTGAGCCCTTCGACTCCCGCAGGCCTGGGGGGCGGCGCCTACGCGGGGCGATTCCAGGTCACGATGGTCCAGATCACTCGGCCCCAGATTTCGACATTGAACCAGAACAGACCCACTGCGAAGGTGAGCCGCCGCAACGCGCGCGCACGCTCGATCCAGATCTCGACGTCGACCATGATGAAGAGCACGAAGCTCGCCACTGCGCCGGTGAACAGCGTGCCGGTGATGGCGAACATGATCCAGCGAAACACCGTCATGCGTTCCCTCTCACACCTTGCCGAGCAGCCGCTCCGCCGCGAGCACCGCGAAGAACACCAGGCCGGCGACGACGGTCCACTTCACCAGCCGCAGGCCCAATGCGCGCCATCGCACTTGGCCAGTGACGATGTAGACCACGAAGCACACCAGCCCCGCCACCAGCAACAACAGAAGAATTCCGCGAAAAACCGGCATGTCGTCGCATGAGGCGCGCTACCACGCGGGTGCCAATTCCGCCATTCCGGCGGGAGCCTGGTTCGCCGCGTCGAACGTGACGATCGAGTAGGCGCTAGGGTCGGCGAGCAGCGCGCGCAGCAGCTTGTTGTTCATGGCGTGCCCCGAGCGAAACGCGCTGTACGCGGCGAGCAACGGATGGCCGGCGAGGAACAGGTCGCCGATCGCGTCGAGAATCTTGTGCTTCACGAACTCGTCGTCGTAGCGCAGGCCGCCGGCGTTCAGCACGCGGTGCTCGTCGACGACGATCACGTTGTCCATGCTGCCGCCCAGGCCCAGGCCGCGCGAACGCATCATCTCCACGTCCTTGCTGAAGCCGAAGGTGCGCGCGCGCGCGATCTCTCGCTTGTACTGGCCCGAGCCCATGTCGAACTCGACGCGCTGGCCGGTCAAGTTCAGTGCCGGGTGATCGAAATCGATTTCGAAACCGAGTTTGTAGCCCTCGAACGGTTCCAGGCGCGCCCATTTCAGGTCGCGCCCTTCGCCTTCGCGCAGCTCGATGCTTCGGTGCACCCGCATGAAGCGCTTGGGCGCCTTCTGCAACTCGATGCCGGCGTTTTGCAGCAGGAACACGAAGGCCGCGGCCGAGCCGTCGAGGATCGGCACTTCTTCGGCGGTGATGTCGACGATCAGGTTGTCCAGGCCCAGCCCCGAACACGCCGACAGCAGATGCTCGACGGTGTTCACCTTCGGCCCGCCCGGCGCCCCGTCCGCCGACAGCGTGGTCGCCATGCGCGTGTCGCAGACGTTCAAGGCCTGCGCCTTGATATCCACCGCGGTGGGCAGATCGACGCGCCGAAACACCACGCCGCTGTCGGGTGGCGCCGGGCGCAGCGTCAATTCAACGCGTTGCCCGCCGTGCACACCCACGCCCACCGCGCGCGTCAAGCCCTTGATCGTGCGTTGCGCAATCATCGGCCCATTCTAGGTGCGCTCGTTCAGTCAGCCTGCTTCCTGAGAAACGCCGGGATCTCGATTTCATCCATCCCATTGCTCGCCAGCGCATCGACCTTCGCCGCCGCCGCGCGGCCACTGCGCCAGACGCTCGGCGTGTTCATCGAGCTGTAGTCCTGCATTCCCGAACCCGCTTGCACCGGTTGGGTCAGCACCGGCACGTTGTCGGTGCCGGTGCGCTGCACCGGCACGCTGTGCACCACGCTGATCGGCGATTGCGCCCGGCGCTGGCCGTTCAATCCCGTCGCGATCACGGTCACGCGCAGCTGGTCGCCGAGCGACTCGTCGTACGCCGTGCCGTAGATGACGTGCGAGTCCTCAGCCGCGTAGCGGCGGATCGTGTTCATCACGTTGCGGCTTTCGCTCAACTTGAAGGTGCTGCGATTGGCCGCAATCAGCACCAGCACGCCGCGCGCGCCCGACAGGTCAATGCCCTCCAGCAACGGGCACGCCACCGCCGCTTCCGCCGCCTTGTTGGCGCGGTCCGGCCCGCCGGCGACCGCCGTGCCCATCATCGCCTTGCCGGGTTCGCTCATCACCGTCTTCACGTCCTCGAAGTCGACGTTCACGAGACCCGGCGTGTGAATGATGTCGCTGATGCCGCCCACCGCGTTCTTCAGCACATCGTTGGCGTAGGCGAAGGCCTGGTCTTGCGTCACGTCTTCGCCGAGCACGTCGAGCAGCTTGTCGTTCAGGATCACGATCAGCGAATCGACATTCGCCTCGAGCTCGGCCAGCCCGGCGTCGGCCGACTTCATGCGGCGCACGCCCTCGAACTCGAACGGCTTGGTCACCACACCCACCGTCAGGATGCCCATTTCGCGCGCGACCCGCGCGATCACCGGCGCGGCGCCGGTGCCAGTGCCGCCGCCCATGCCGGCAGTGATGAACAGCATGTGCGCACCGACGATCGATTGGCGAATCCGGTCCACCGCCTCCTCGGCGGCGGCGCGCCCGGCTTCCGGCTTCGCACCGGCGCCCAGGCCCGTGATGCCGAGCTGGATCAACTGGTGCGCGGAGGAGCGGTTCAGCGCCTGCGCATCGGTGTTCGCGCAGACGAACTCGACCCCCTGCACGTTTTCCGAAATCATGTGTTCGACAGCGTTGCCGCCGCCGCCGCCGACGCCGATCACCTTGATCTGCGTGCCGAGGTCGAATTCTTCGATCAGTTCGATTGCCATGTTGTTTCTCCTGTCCCAGTTGCAATGTGCCGTGAAACTTGTGCCTGACTTGTGTTGCGTTGGCTTCGGTGCGCGCCCGGCGGGTCGCGACCGGAAAGGCCTGCGGGGCCGTCGCCATGCGTGGCCAGCTGTACAGCTTTCATGTTCTCCCCCTTCGAATCGAAATCAGAAATTGCCAAGGAACCAATCCTTGACCCTGCCCATCAGCGTCTTCACCGAACCCGCTTGCTGCGACGCGCGCAAGCCGCGCGAGCGGCCCAGCCGCGCTTCTTCCAGCAAACCCATCACGGTGGCTGACCTCGGATTGGCCACCATGTCGTGCAGCGCGCCGCTGTAGGTCGGGTTGCCGCGCCGCACCGGCTTCAGGAAGATGTCTTCGCCGAGTTCCACCATGCCCGGCATCACCGCCGAACCGCCGCAGATCACGACGCCCGAGGACAGCAACTCCTCGCAGCCCGAATCGCGAATCACCTGCTGCACCAGCGAATAGATTTCCTCGACGCGCGGCTCGATCACGCCGGCCAGTGCCTGGCGCGACAGCATGCGCGGCGCGCGGTCGCCCAGGCCCGGCACTTCGAGCTGGCCCGCGGGGTCGGCAAGCAGCTGCTTGGCCACGCCGTATTCGATCTTGATCGACTCGGCATCGCGCGTCGGCGTGCGCAGCGCCATCGCGATGTCGCTCGTGATCAGGTCGCCCGCGATCGGAATCACCGCGGTGTAGCGGATCGCGCCGTCGGTGAAGATCGCGATGTCGGTCGTTCCCGCGCCGATGTCGACGAGCGCGACGCCGAGCGTCTTCTCGTCTTCCGTCAACACGGCGTGGCTCGACGCACTCGGGTTCAGCACCAACTGGTCCACTTCCAGCCCGCAGCGGCGCACGCACTTCAGAATGTTCTCGGCCGCGCTCTGCGCGCCGGTGACGATGTGCACCTTCACCTCCAGGCGCCCGCCGCTCATGCCGATCGGCTCTTTGACCTCATGGCCGTCGATCACGAACTCCTGCGGTTCCACCAGCAACAGGCGCTGGTCGTTCGGGATGTTGATCGCCTTCGCGGTCTCCACCACTCGCGCCACGTCCACCGGCGTCACTTCCTTGTCGCGCACGATCACCATGCCGGTCGAGTTCTGGCCGCGGATGTGGCTGCCGGTGATCCCGGTGTAGACGCGCGTGATCTTGCAGTCGGCCATCATCTCGGCCTCTTTCAGCGCCAGCTGGATCGACTGCACCGTCGCATCGATGTTCACGACGACGCCGCGCTTCAAGCCCTGCGTGGGCGCGACGCCCAGGCCCGCGATGCGCAGCTCGCCACCGGGCAGCACCTCGGCGACGACCGCCATCACCTTGGCCGTGCCGATGTCCAGGCCGACGACGAGATCCTTGTAGTCCTTGGCCATTCGATCAGTTCCTGCCGGTGCTGTTGGCGGCCGCAATCTCGTTCACGGTGGAGATTCCCTTCAAGCGCACGGCGTAGCCCTGGTGGTGGCGCAGGTCGGCGTACAGCAGCGGGCGCTCGTAGCGCGCGATCACGCCGCCGACGGTTTGCGCGAATTGCGCGGTGCGCTGCACGAGCTCAAGCTCGCTGCCCCGGCCGAGTTCGACCCGGGCGCCTGTGCTCAAGTGCATCGACCAGCTGCCACCAACCGAGAGCACCAGCGTCGTGATGCGCGCGTTCAAACGCGCCAGCACGGGTTCGACGCGCCGCAGCAGCGAAAGCATCGCCGGCGCGCTGCCCTCGGGGCCTTGCAAGGTCGGCAGGTCTTCGTCTTCCACGTCGCCCAGGTTCGCGGCGAACACTTCGCCTTGCGTGTTCACCAGCAGGTCGGCGTCATCGCCCCAGAGTGCCGCGGCGCGATGCTCTTCCAAACGCACTGCCACGCGGTTCGGCCAGCGCCGCTCGATCACCGCCTTGCGCACCCACGGCGCCTCTTCGATCGCGCGCCTCGCCGCGCCCAGGTCCAGCGTGAAGAAGTTGCCCGACAGCCCGGCGCGCAGGTTCGCGCGCAGCGTCGCCGCGCTGTTGCGCGTGATGTCGCCGTCGATGCGGATCGCGCGAATGCTGAACACCGGCTGGCGCATCGCCCACACCAGCAGCGCCGCGAGCAGCGCCGCGACGGCGAGCAAGGCGAACAGCAGCGCCGTCGCGTTCATCGCGCGCACGTCGATGGGCAGGGGCTCGGCGATGTCGGGGGTGCGTGCCATCAGGCGTCCAGCGTCGCGTCGGCCAGCAGTTGCAGGCACAGCTGCGGATAGCCGATGCCGGCCGCCTTGGCTGCCATCGGCACAAGCGAGTGCGAAGTCATTCCCGGGCTCGTGTTGATTTCGAGCAGGAAGGGCTTGCGGTCCGCCGCGCGCAGCATCACGTCGATGCGGCCCCAGCCGCGGCATTGCAGCGCGCGGTACGCCTCCAGCGCGATCGTTTGCACATTCGCTTCTTCGGCCGCGTTCAAGCCGCTCGGGCACAGGTAGCTCGTGACGTCGGTGAAATACTTGTTCTCGTAGTCGTACTTGCCCTCGGGAGCGACGATGCGAATCACCGGCAGCGCGCGCGCCGCCGCGCCGGCGCCGAGCACGGCACAGGTGAGTTCTTCGCCGGCAATGAACTCCTCGCACAACAGATCCGGGTCGTAGCGCGTTGCGAGCGCGACCGCGTCCTGCATCTGCGAGTAACCCTGAACCTTGGTGATGCCGATCGACGAGCCTTCGCGCGGCGGCTTCACGATCAGCGGCAGCCCCAGCTCGTCGGGCACCGCGTGAATGCGCTCTCGCGTTTGCTCCTGCGGGTTCAAGTAGACGAAGCGCGGCGTCGGCAGGCCCTGCGCGATCCAGACGCGTTTCGTCATCACCTTGTCCATCGCGATCGCGCACGCCATCACGCCTGAGCCGGTGTACGGAATGCGCAACAGTTCCAGCGCTCCCTGCACCGTGCCGTCTTCGCCGCGCCGGCCGTGCAGCGCGATGAAGCAGCGCGCGAAGCCTTCGCGCTTGAGTTCCGACAGGTCGCGCTCGGCCGGGTCGAACGCATGTGCGTTCACGCCGAGCGACTGCAACGCTGCGAGCACGCCCGCGCCCGACAGCTTGGAAATTTCGCGCTCGGCCGAGGTGCCGCCCATCAAAACGGCGACCTTGCCCAACGCGGCGATTGCGTTGGCAGCGTTGGCGGCGCTTCCCTTGGCCGCATCTCCCTTGTCCGCATTTCCAGTCATGTTCGATCCTTCAACAGCTCGAGCACCTGCGGCGACACGCTCGCCATCGAGCCGGCACCCATCGCGATCACCACGTCGCCAGCACGCGCCTGCTCGGCGATCGCCTGCGCCATATCGCCGATGTCGTCGACGAAAATCGGGTCCACCTTGCCCGCCACGCGCAAGGCATGCGCGAGCGCGCGGCCGTCCGCCGCGGGAATCGGCGCCTCGCCAGCCGGGTAGACGTCGGCAAGCAGCACCGCGTCGGCCTGGCCGAGCACCTTGACAAAGTCCTCGAAGCAATCGCGCGTGCGTGTATAGCGGTGCGGCTGAAACGCGAGCAGCACGCGCCGGCCCGGGAACGCGCCGCGCGCCGCTTCGAGGGTGGCCGCCATCTCGGCGGGGTGGTGGCCGTAATCGTCGATCAGCGTGAAGCTGCCGCCACCATGAACCGCGTTCACCGGCAGTTCGCCGTAACGCTGAAAGCGCCGGCCCACGCCGCGGAATTCCGCCAAGCCCTGCAACAGCGGTGCATCGGGCAATTCGAGCTCGGCCGCGACGCCGATCGTCGCGAGTGCATTGAGCACGTTGTGGCGGCCCGGCAAGTTGAGCGTGACGCGCAAGTCGGGCTGGCGCACGCCGTTTCGGCGCTGCGCCGTGAACGTCATCGTGCCGCCGGCATGCGCCTCGATGTCGACGGCGCGAACCATCGCGTCTTCCCCAAAGCCGTAGGTCACGATCGGGCGCGAGATCATCGGCAGCACCGAGCGCACGCCGGGGTCGTCGGCGCACAGGATCGCAGCGCCGTAGAACGGCATGCGGTGGATGAATTCGACGAAGGCGTGCCTCAATCTCGCGATGTCGTGGCCATAGGTTTCCATGTGGTCGGCGTCGATGTTCGTCACGACCGCCATCACCGGCATCAGCTTGAGGAACGAACCGTCCGACTCGTCCGCTTCAACAACGATGTAGTCGCCCGAACCGAGGCGCGAGTTCGCGCCCGCGGCGTTCAAGCGCCCGCCGATCACGAAGGTCGGGTCGACGCCGGCCTGCGCGAGTACGCTCGCGACCAGGCTCGTCGTCGTCGTCTTGCCATGCGTGCCGGCGATCGCGATGCCCTGCTTCAGGCGCATCAGCTCGGCCAGCATCTCGGCACGCGGCACCACGGGAATGCGGCGCGAGCGCGCAGCGATCACCTCCGGGTTGTCGCCCTTCACCGCCGTGGAGACGACCACCGCCTCGGCCCCTTCGATGTGCTGCGCGGCATGCCCCACCCGCACCTTGATGCCGAGCGTGGCCAGGCGCTGCAGCGTCGCGCTGTCGCTCTGGTCCGAGCCCGAGACCTTGTAGCCCAGGTTGTGCAGGATTTCGGCGATGCCGCTCATGCCCGCGCCGCCCACGCCGACAAAGTGGATGTGCTTCACCGCGTGCTTCATGCACCGCTCCTGCGCACAGCACCTGCCTTCGTCGGCATTGGTTGCCTTTCGACGAAATGGATGTGCTTGGCGGCGTGTTTCATGCGGCCACCAGGCTTTCGATTTGGTCTGCCACGCGCGCTGCCGCGCGAGGCCGGGCCAATGCGCGCGCCTTTTCAGCCATCGCCAACAGGCCTTCGCGCGTCAGCCCCGCGAGCAGTTGCGCCAACTTCGCAGGCGTCAACTCGGCCTGCGGCAAGTGAATCCCCGCGCCCTGCGATCCGAGCCAATCCGCGTTATCGCGCTGGTGCGACGTGGTGCTGACGATCAGCGGCACCAGTACCGCGGCCACGCCGGCCGCGCACAGTTCGCTCACCGTCACGGCACCGGCGCGGCAGATCATCACGTCGCAGCGCGCCAGCTGGTTCGCCATGTCGTCGATGAAGGGCGCGACCTCGGCGCGAACGCCCAGGCGCTGGTAGAGAGCGCGCACTTCGTCTTGCTGCGCCGAGCCGGTCTGGTGCAGCACCTCGGGTCGCTGCGCGAGCGCCAGCAAGGCCAAGGCTTGGGGCACGCATTCATTCAAGGCCTTTGCACCGAGGCTGCCGCCGACGACGAGCACGCGCAGCGCCCCAATGCGCCCGGCGAAACGCTGCGCAGGCGCGGGCAGCGCCTCGATCTCGGCGCGCACCGGGTTGCCGGTCACGACGCCACGCCGTGCGCGCTGCGCCGCGCTGCCGTCGAAGCCGAACGCCACGGCGTCGGCCAGCGGCAGCAGCAGCCTGTTGCTGAGCAGCAGCGATGCGTCGGCGTTCACCAGCACCAACGGCCGGCCGAGCAGCGAGGCCATCATGCCGCCAGGAAAACACACGTAGCCGCCCATGCCGAGCACGGCGTCGGCACGGCGCGCGCGCAGGATCTTCAGGCAGCTCCAGAACGCCGCGAGCAGGCGGATACCACCGGTCAGCGTATGCAGCAAACCCTTGCCGCGCAGGCCGCTGAATGCGATCGTGTCGAGCGCGATGCCGCTCGGCGGCACGAGCCGGTTCTCCATGCCCGTCCTTGTTCCGAGCCAGCTCACGCTCCAACCGCGCGTTTGCATTTCGCGCGCGACTGCGAGGCCCGGGATCACGTGTCCACCCGTGCCTGCTGCCATCACGACGAGGTGGTGCTGCGTCACGCTCGGCCCCCACGCATGAGTTGCCTGTTTTCGACGTCGACCCGGAGCACGATGGCGAGTGCCACCAAGTTCATCAGAATCGCCGACCCGCCATAGCTCATCAACGGCAGCGTCAGCCCCTTGGTCGGCAGCACTCCGAGATTCACGCCCATGTTGATGAACGCCTGGCCGGCGAACCAGATCGCGATGCCTTGCGCGAACAGTCCGGCAAACAGACGATCCATCGCGATCGCCTGGCGGCCGATCGCGAACAGGCGCCGCGACAGCCAGAAGAACGCGCCGATCACGCACGCCACACCCACCAGACCGAGCTCTTCGCCGATCACGGCGAGCAGGAAGTCGGTGTGCGCCTCGGGCAGGTAGTGCAGCTTCTCGACGCTCGAGCCCAGGCCCTGGCCGAACAATTCGCCGCGGCCGAACGCGATCAGCGAATGCGACAACTGGTAGGCCTTGCCGAGCGTGTACTTCTCGTCCCACGGGTTCAGGTACGCGAAGATGCGTTCGCGCCGCCATTCGCTGAACGTGATCATCAGCACGAACGCGCCGATCAGGACAGCGGAGATCAACAGGAACATGCGCCCGTTCACACCGCCCAGGAACAGGATGCCCATCGCGATCGTCGCGATCACCATGAACGCACCCATGTCGGGCTCGGCGAGCAGCAGCAGGCCGACACCGGCGATCGCCACCGCCATCGGCGACACAGCGCGGAAGAAGTTTTCGCGCGCGTCCATCTTGCGCACCATGTAGCCGGCGGCGTACATCGCGATGCCGAGCTTGGCGAGTTCGGAGGGTTGAAAGCTGATCGGCCCGAGCGGCAACCAGCGGCGCGCGCCATTCACGTCCTTGCCGATCACGAGCACGACGATCAGCAGCGCCAGCGCGAGCACGAACACCGCCGGCGCGAATTTCTCCCAGACGCGCATCGGCACCTGCACCGCGAGCAGCGCCGCGACCACCGCCATGCCGATGAACATCAGGTGCCGCCACATGAAGTAGGTGGCGGTGTAGCGCGCGAATTTCGGGTTGTCGGGCAGCGCGACCGACGCGCTGTAGACCATCACGAGACCCAGCGACAGCAGCGCCGCGACGACCCACACCAGCGGCTGGTCGAAACCGAGCAGCCGCACCGGTTGGCCCTGCCCCAGGTGCACCTGGTCGCGCACCGGCAGGCTGTCGCGACGCTTCAGCAGCGCCGCACCGCCCGCGCTGGCCGTCGCGAAGCCGGCACGCACACCCTGCAACAACGCGCGCCAACCCGCCTGCGAACCCGTGCGCAGGCTCGCAAGCAGCAGCACAAGCCAGCGCACCCGCGATCCGGATGGAATGGCCATCGTCACGCGCTGACCTCCCCGCGTTCGTTGGCCAGTTCGCGATACGCCTGCGCAAACACTTCGGCGCGATGCCCGTAGTTGCGAAACATGTCCAGGCTCGCGCACGCCGGGCTCAGCAGGATCGCGTCGCCTGGCCGCGCTTGTTCGAAGCACCAGCGTGTGGCGACCTCCAGCGTCTCATGGCGCGCGATTCCCAAGTCCAGCCCCACGAGCACCGCCTCGACGCGGGGCGCGTCGCGGCCGATCGTCGCCACCGCACGCACATGGCGCCGCACCGGTTCGCGCAGCGGCGCGAAGTCCTGGCCCTTGCCGTCGCCACCGAGGATCACGACCAACTTGGCGGGCGCCTTGTCCGCCCCCAGACCGTTCAACGCGGCGACGGTGGCACCGACGTTCGTGCCCTTGCTGTCGTCGAAGAAGTCGACCTCGGCGACGCTGCCCAGGTGCTGCACGCGGTGCGGCTCGCCTTGGTACTCGCGCAGGCCATGCAGCATCGGCGCGAGCGCGCAGCCGATGGCGCGAGCGAGCGCCAGTGCCGCGAGCGCGTTCGCGGCGTTGTGCCGGCCGCGCACGCGCATCGCGTCGGCCGGCATCAGGCGCTGCAAGTGCAGCTCCGCTTCGCCTGCGCGTGCGGCGCCGCGTTTGGGTTGGTCTTCATCGCCCTGGGCAAGTGCGAGCCAGGCCATGCCGCCTTCGACAATCAGACCGAAATCGCCCACGCGCTGTGGAGCGGCCAGGCCGAACCAGACGACTTCCGGCGCCGGCGCGGCGCGCACCTTTGCGGCACCGCGTCGCGCCGGCAACGGCGCCGCGGGCTCGGGTGCGAGGCGCGCGACGTTCGCATCGTCGCGGTTCAGCACGCGCAGCGTACGCAGCCCGAAGATGCGTGCCTTCGCCGCCGTGTAGCGCGCCATGTCGCCATGCCAATCGAGGTGGTCTTCGGTGAGGTTGAGCACCGTGGCGGCGTCGGGTTCGAAGTCGCTCACGCCGTCGAGTTGGAAGCTCGACAGTTCGAGCACCCAGACTTCGGGCAGGGCGGCGGCGAGGTCTGACGCGAGGGCTTCGCCCTGCGCACCGGCGCCCGCGCCGAGCCACTGCGCAGGCAACGCATCCGTCAGCGTCTGCAGCAGCGTCGGCCCGATGTTGCCGGCCATCGCGACGCGCTTGCCGGCGCGCGCGATCAGCTGCGCCGCCATCGCCGTCGTCGTCGTCTTGCCGTTGGTTCCGGTGATCGCGACGATCTTCGGCGCGTATCCATGGTCCGCCCGCAGGTCGCGCAGCGCCTGATTGAACAGCTCAAGTTCGCCCTGCACCAGAACACCGGCCTCGTGCGCCTGCTTCAGCAACGGCGCAATGCGCTGATCGAGCGGCGCGAGGCCGGGGCTCTTCAAGACGCGCTGCACTCCTTCGAGCGCCTGCGGCGTCAACGGCCCTTCGATGCGGCGTGCGGCAGGAACCAGCTCGACCAACGCCGCCGCCTGCGGCGGCGCGCTTGTGGAACCCCAGCGAGAGTCCCACACGCGCACATTCGCACCGAAGCGCGCGCACCAGCGCGCCATCGCCAGGCCCGAGTCGCCCAGGCCGAGCACCAGCACCGTCGTGTCGCGCAGGTCCTTCATCGCAGTTTCAGACTCGCCAGGCCGACCAGGCACAGCAGCATCGTGATGATCCAGAAGCGCACGACGACCTGCGTTTCTTTCCATCCGGACTTTTCGAAGTGGTGGTGCAGCGGCGCCATCTTGAAGATGCGCCGGCCGGTGCCGTAGCGCTGCTTCGTGAACTTGAACCAGCCCACTTGCAGCATCACCGACAGCGCTTCGACCACAAAGACGCCACCCATGATGCCGAGCACGATTTCCTGACGCGTGATCACGGCGATCGTTCCGAGCGCGCCGCCGAGCGACAGCGCGCCCACGTCGCCCATGAACACCTGCGCCGGATGGGTGTTGAACCACAAGAACGCGAGGCCCGCGCCGGCCATCGCGGCGCAGAACACGAGCAGCTCGCCGGTGCCCGGGATGTAGGGGAACAGCAGGTACTTGCTCCACACCGCGTTGCCGGTGATGTAGGCGAATACGCCCAGCGCCGAGCCGACCATCACCACCGGCATGATCGCCAGGCCATCCAGCCCATCGGTCAGGTTCACGGCGTTGCTCGCGCCGACGATCACGAAGTAGGTGAGCAGGATGAATCCGAACACGCCCAGTGGGTAGCTGATCGTCTTGAAGAACGGCACGATCAGGTCGGCCTTGGGCGGCAAGTCGTTCGAGAAACCGCTTTGCACCCAGCGCAGGAACAGTTCGAGCACGCGCAGGTTCGAGGTCTCGCTCACCGAAAACGCGAGGTAGAGCGCGGCGACGAGCCCGATCAGCGACTGCCAGAAGTACTTCTCCTTGGACGACATGCCCTCCGGGTTCTTGTGCACGACCTTGCGCCAGTCGTCGACCCAGCCGATCGCGCCGAACCCGAGCGTCACGACCATGACGATCCAGACGAAACGGTTGCTCCAATCGAACCAAAGCAGCGTGGACACGCCGATGCCGATCAAGATGAGCACGCCGCCCATCGTTGGCGTGCCGCTCTTGGCGATGTGCTCTTCCACGCCGTAGCCGCGGATCGGCTGGCCGATCTTCAGCGACGTCAGGCGCCGGATCACCCACGGCCCGAACGCCAGGCCGATGAGCAGCGACGTCATCGCGGCCATCACGGCGCGAAACGTGATGTACTGAAACACGCGGAAGAAGCCGAGTTCCGGCGACAGCGTCGTCAGCCACTGCGAAAGGCTAAACAGCATTTCGCCTCCTGTGACGCGAAAAGCTAAACAGCATGTGGCGCGCCCCCCTGGCCGAGCAGCGCGGCGACGACGCGCTCCATCTTCATGAAGCGCGAACCCTTGACCAGGGCTGACGTGCACGGCGGCGCTTCGCCCAGCGCCGCAAGCAGCGCATCGACATCGCCGAAGTGGCGCGCGAACCCGAATGCATCGGCCGCGTGACGGCACAAACTCCCCACCGTCCACAGCACCTCGACGCCCCGCTGCGCCGCATAGGCGCCGACTTCGCGGTGGTACGCCACGCCTTCGTCGCCCACCTCGCCCATGTCGCCCAGCACCAGCCAGCGCGGCCCGGGCAGGCTGGCGAGCACGTCGATCGCGGCGCGCACCGAGTCGGGGTTCGCGTTGTAGCTGTCGTCGATCAACGTGCACTGTGCACCGCCGCGCTGCCAGGTCTGTACCTGGGACCGGCCTTTGACCGCGACGAACTGCTGCAGGCCCTGCGTGATGGCCGGCAACGGGCAGCCCGCCGCGAGCGCGCAGGCGGCCGCCGCAAGCGCGTTCTTCACGTTGTGCAGGCCGGCGACTTTCAGGCGCAACTCTGCGGCGCCGGCCGGCGTGTGCAGCGACACCGTCCACGCACCCGCCGACCAGGATGCTCGGCCCGTCACGTCAGCGCCGGCGTCGAGCCCAAACGTGAGCACGTTTCGGCTACCGGCGAGCGTACGCCAAAGCGGCGTATATGCATCGTCGGCAGGAAACACCGCCACGCCTTGGGGGCCAAGCGCTTCGATCACCGCGCCGTTTTCGCGCGCGACCGCTTCGACTCTGGCCATGAACTCCTGGTGCTCGCGCTGCGCGTTGTTGACCAGCGCGACCGTCGGCTTGGTGAGGTTCGCGAGCATGCCGATCTCGCCCGGGTGGTTCATGCCGAGTTCGACCACCGCCGCGCGATGCCAGAGCTTCGAGTCCTGGCGCAGCCGCAGCAGCGTCAGCGGCAGACCGATGTGGTTGTTGAAGTTGCCTTGCGTCGACAGCGACGCCTCGCCATGCCAGGCGCGCAGGATCGCCGCAATCATCTGCGTCACCGTCGTCTTGCCGTTGCTGCCGGTGACGGCGATCAACGGCAGCTGCATGCGCGCGCGCCACGCGCCGCCGAGTTCAGCCAGCGCGAGCGCGCTGTCGGCGACGAGCAGGCCCGGCAGTCCGGCCTCGCTCAAGCCGCGCTCGGCCAGCGCGGCGACGGCGCCGCTGGCTTTCGCACTTGCGAGGAAGTCATGCGCGTCGAAGCGCTCGCCGCGCAAGGCCACGAACAGATCGCCCGGCCGCAGGCTGCGCGTATCGCTGTGCACGCGCTCGATCAAAGTGCTGGCGCAAACCGCGGGGTCGCCGACCAGCGTCGAGCCCGACAGCAGCGCGTGCGCTTGCGTCAAGGTCATCATTGAAGACCACCTCGCGCTGCGAGGCAGCGCTGAGCTTCTTCGATGTCGGAAAAGGACCGCTTCACGCCCGCGATTTCCTGATAGTCCTCATGGCCCTTGCCGGCGAGCAGAACCACATCGGAAGGGCTCGCGTTTGCCACCGCGTATTCAATCGCGGCGCGGCGATCCTCGATCGCGCGGCCGGAGTTCGCCGGCATGCCGGCGACGATTTGCGCGACGATCGCGCCCGGATCTTCGTCGCGCGGGTTGTCGCTCGTGACAATCACCTGCTGCGCCTGGCGGACGGCAATTGCACCCATCAGCGGGCGCTTGCCCGGGTCGCGATTTCCCCCGCAGCCGAACACGCACCACAGCCTGCCGCCGCGCTGCCGTGCCAGCGGTTGCAGTGCGGTCAGCGCTTTCTCCAGCGCGTCAGGAGTGTGCGCATAGTCCACCACCACGGCGGGCACCGAGCCCTCGCGCTCGGTGCCCGCCGGCACGCGCTGCATGCGCCCCGGCACCGGGCTCAGGTGCTCGCAGGCACGCGCCACCTCGGCGAGCGGGAAATCGAGCGAGCGCAGGCCGCCGATCACGGCGAGCAGATTGCTGACGTTGTAGTCGCCGATCATGCGCGTGCCGACTTCGACACACGCCGAACCTTCGATCACGTCGAAACACAGCCCGCCGTCGCGATAGCGGACGTTCTGCGCGCGCAGCCGCGCCGGCGCCGCCACCGAATAACTCCACAGCGCGATCGGTTGTTCGCTCAGTTGCTCGGCGAGCACCGCGCCGCGCGCATCGTCGACGTTCACGACGGCCGCCTTCAGCCCCGGCCACTCGAACAGCTTGAGCTTCGCCGCCCAGTAGGCCTGCATCGAGCTGTGGTAGTCGAGGTGGTCTTGCGTGAGGTTGGTGAACATCACGACGTCGAGCTGGGTGCCGTTCAAGCGCTGCTCATCCACGCCGATCGACGAGGCTTCGAGCGCGCAAGCCACGAGGCCGCGTTCGACGAAGTCGCGCAGCGTTGCTTGCAGCGCGATCGGATCGGGCGTCGTGAAGCCGGTCGGCGTGAATGCCGCGCCGCTGCCGTGGTATGTCGACCCCCGGCCGCGGAGTACCGCGTCCGCCCCCCGGGGGGGCGAGCAACTGTCTTCGGAGCGGCCGGGCGACAGTTGCTCTCCCGCGGGCGGAATGCCGCTGCCCAAGGTGCCGATCACGCCGCAGCGCCGGCCAAGTACGGCCAGCGCCTGCGCCGTCCACCACGCGGTGGACGTCTTGCCGTTGGTCCCCGTGGTCGCGAGCATCGTCAACTGCCGGCTCGGCTCGCCCATGAACGCGCTGGCGATGACACCGGCCTCGCGCTTCAAGTCGCGCACGCACGCCACGCCGTCCAGATCGGCCCAGTTGAATGCCGACGCTCCTTGTGCCTCCACGAGGCAGGCGCGCGCACCGGCACGCATCGCGTCGCGAACGAAACGTCGTGCGTCGTTCGCCGTGCCGGGCCACGCGACGAAAGCATCTCCCGGCGCGATGCGCCGGCTGTCGCTCGCCAGCGCGCGCACGCCGCGCTCGCGCAACCAGTGCACGGCGGCCTGCATCGAGGAGAGCGTGGTCAGCGCCATCAGAAGCTCTCCTCCACACCATCGGCCGGCGCGGAAATGACTTGCGACTTCACGTCCAGGTCCGGCGGCACGGCAAGTGCGCGCAGCGTTTGCTGGACGACTTCGCTGAACACCGGCGCGGCGACGTCGCCGCCGAAATACTTGCCGTTGCTCGGTTCGTCGAGCATCACCGCGACGATGATGCGCGGCTTGCCCATCGGCGCCATGCCGACGAACCAGGAGCGATACTTCTTGTCGACGTAGACGCCGCCTTCCTGCTTGTGCGCGGTGCCCGTCTTGCCGCCCACCGAATAGCCCATCGTCTGCGCCTTGGGCGCGGTGCCGCCCTTGCCGGTGGCCAGGGCGAGCATGTGCCGCACCTGCGCGGCGGTGCGCGGCGACATCACGCTCACGCCCGCGGCGGGAATCGAGTCTTTCAGCAGCGTGGTGGGCAGCAGCGTGCCGTCGTGCGCGAACACGGTATACGCATGCGCCAGCTGGAACAGGCTGGTCGACAGGCCGTAGCCGAAGCTCATCGTCGCCTGCTCGATCGGCCGCCAGTTCTTGTGCGGGCGCAGCCGCCCGGTCACCGCGCCGGGGAAGTTGAGGTCGGGCTTGTGGCCGAAGCCGACTTGGGCGTACATCTCCCACATCTCGCGCGGCTGCATCTGCATCGCCATCTTCACGGTGCCGATGTTGCTCGACTTCTGAATCACTTCGTTCACCGTCAGCGCGCCGTGCGGATGCGCGTCGCCGATCGTCGCGCTGCCGATGGTGATGCGCCCGGGCGCCGTCTGGATCACGGTGTCGGGCGTGACGCGTTTGGTCTCGAGGGCGAGCGCGGCGATGAAAGGCTTCATCGTCGAGCCGGGCTCGAAGGTGTCGGTCAAGGCCATGTTGCGCACCGGCGCGGCGCCGGCCTTGCGCTGCTGGCCCGGCGTGTAGCTCGGGTAGTTGACCATCGCCAGCACCTCGCCGTTCTGCGCGTCGAGCACGACCACGCTGCCGGCCTTGGCTTTGTGTTCGCGCGCCGCGTCGCGCAGGCGCTGGTAGGCATAGAACTGCAACTTCGAATCGATGCTGAGCTGCACGTCGCGGCCGTGCACCGACGCCACGCTGTCGCCCACGTCTTCGACGACACGGCCCAGGCGGTCCTTGATCACACGTCGCGAACCGTTGCGCCCGGCCAGGTCTTTCTGGAACGCGAGTTCGATGCCTTCCTGCCCCTGCTGCTCGAGATTGGTGAAGCCGACGACCTGGGCCAGCGCTTCGCCCTCGGGGTACTTGCGCTTGTACTCGCGCACCTGGTGCACGCCTTTCAAACTCATCGCCTGCACTTCGGCGGCGACGGTGTCTTCGACCTGGCGCCGCAGCCAGACGAAGTTCGGGTTGCCGTCGAGCCGGTCTTCGAGCTCGCCCGGCGTCATGTCGAGCAGCTTGGCCAGGCGCCGGCGCTGCGCCTTGTCGGCGTTGAAGTCTTTCGGAATCGCCCACAGCGACGGCGCCGGAACGCTGGAGGCGAGGATCAGGCCGTTGCGGTCGATGATCTTGCCGCGGCTGGCCTGCAGCTCGAGCGTTCGCGCGTAGCGGATCTCGCCCTGCTTCTGAAAGAACGCCGCGTCGAGCCACTGCACATAGACGGCGCGACCGAGCAGCACCAACGAGCCGAGCGCGACCAGCAGCACCAGGAACTTGGAGCGCCACGGCGGCGTCTTCGACGCAAGCAGCGGGCTCGACGCGTACATCATGCGGTGCGACTTGGGCACCGCGCCGCGCGGCGGGTTGCGCTTGGGGCTTTTCATCGCGCCGCCCATCATCGAACCACCCCGCGCGCGGCCGACGCCGCGGACTGCGGCGCGCTGACGTACAGCGTGACGGCCGGCGTGGCGTTGCGCATCGCGAGTTTGTCGCGCGCCATCTTTTCCACGCGCAGCGGTGTGGCCTGCGCCTGCTTCTCGGCGAGCAGGCGTTGCTGTTCGTTGTTGAGGGTGCGCTCCTCGGCGCGCGCGCGGTCGAGCTCGGCAAACAGGTGGCGCGACTCGTACGACACGCGCACCAGGTAGACGCAGCTCGCGAGCAGCATGACCAGCAACACGACGTTGACGCGGTTCATTGCACGTCCGTTCGTTCGGCCACGCGCAGCACCGCCGAGCGGGCGCGCGGATTGTCGAGAACTTCCGATGGGCCGGGCTTGATGCGCGCGATCGCGCGCAAGCGCAGCGCGGCGCCGGGCGCGAAAGGGGCGCGGCGGTCGACGACGTCGCGGCTTTCCCCGGCGATGAAGGTCTTGACGATGCGGTCTTCGAGCGAGTGAAAGCTGATCGCCGCCAAACGCCCGCCGGGTGCGAGCAGACCGAGCGAGGTGCGCAGCGCGCTCTCGATCTCGTCAAGCTCGGCGTTTACGGCGATGCGCAGGGCCTGGAAGGTCCGCGTCGCCGGGTGCTGGGCGCCTTCGCGCGTCTTCACGCAGCGTGCGACGAGGTTCGCCAGCTCGCCGGTGCGGCGCGGCGCCGCGCCGGCTTCGCGGGCGAGCACGATGGCCTTGGCGATGCGCGCCGCGAAGCGTTCTTCGCCGTAGTCGCGGATCACCTGCGCGATCTGCCGCTCGTCGGCACGCGCCAGGAACTGCGCGGCGGTTTCACCGCGGCTCGTGTCCATGCGCATGTCCAGTGGGGCGTCGAAGCGAAAGCTGAAACCGCGCACGGGGTCGTCGATCTGCGGCGAAGACACGCCCAGATCGAACAGGATGCCGGCCAGTTGCGTCACGCCGGCCTCGCGCAGCACATCGGCGCCGCGCAGCACTTCGGCCCCGCGCAGCACTTCGGCCATTTGGGAGAACCGCGCGTGATGGATGGAGAAGCGCGGGTCGTCGATTCGCGACGGGCCTTCGAGCGCGCTCGCCACCGCCTGCGGGTCGCGGTCCAGCGCGATCACTCGCGCACCCGGTGCCAGCCGCGCCAGCAGGGCGCGCGTGTGGCCGCCGCGGCCGAAGGTCGCGTCCAGGTACACCCCATCCGGCGCGGTGACGAGCGCATCGATCGCCTCGTCTCGCATCACGGTGGTGTGTGGCCATGGATCCGTGGCGGTCATCAGAAGCTGAAATTCTTCAGCGACTCGGGCATGCCCGACTGCATCACTTGCGCCTCGTGCTCCGCGTGAGCCTTTGCGTCCCACAACTCGAAGTGGCTGCCCATGCCGATCAGCATCACGTCGCGCGTCAGGCCGGCCGAGGCGCGCAGTTCCGGGGCGATCAACACGCGCGACGAAGCGTCGATTTCCACATCCATCGCGTTGCCGAGAAAGATGCGCTTCCAGCCGCTCGCGTCCATCGGCAGCGCGGCGATCCGGTCGCGAAACGCCTCCCACGCCGGGCGCGGAAAGACCATCAGCGAGCCCACCGGGTGCTTGGTCACGGTCAACTGGTTCACACCCATCGCGGCCAGGAGTTCGCGATGGCGCGCCGGCATGGCGAGCCGCCCTTTGTTGTCCAGCGTCAAGGCCGAAGGGCCTTGGAACACGATGCTTGCCACAAACCCCCACTAATATGCACTTTTCACCACTTTAGCGCATCGCTCCAGGGGGGTCAATTCGATTCCTCGGAAAAAGCAATCAAATCAAAGACTTAGCTTTGGAACTAAACGTAACTTCAAGAAGTTGAAATGTCTTTCAAATTAACGACTTAGGCGAGTGACTGAAAGCTTTGGGTGAGATTATTCATGCCCCTGGGGAGCGAAGCAGGTCGAATCAAGGGACAATCGCGGCTTCGCTGGCCGTGACAATGTTCACGGTCATCTGCCCGAGGCCAAGCCAGTCGAGAACCCATGTCCACACGCCCAACACCTCCCAGCAGCACAGCGCAAGCCGGACTCAAGTTGCGCCAGACGCAGGCGGAATACACAGCGGCACGCCCGATCAGCCAGGCCGGGATCAAGCCGATGATGTCGAGCTCGAAGATGTACGTTTGCCGGCGCTGCCAGGCGAACTTCAAGACCGGTGACGGCAAGCCCGATGCGCGCATTCCCGGGCTGGGCAAGTGCAACGCGTGCTTGAGCGCGGGGCCGACGACGGTCTGAGCGACCAGCACGGGATCAGGCCACGCATCAACGTGGCGTTCGCATGTACCGGCCAGATTAGCGCAGCGCGATCGGCGCCACGCCGATCAGCCAGGCGTGCACCCACAGCACGAACACGGCATACAGCGCTAAGCCGCCAAGCACAGCAAGCCAATCGTTCGCGGCAGTCGCCGGCAGCGCCGGGACCGCGCGAACCGGGCGCTGTTTCAGTGAAATCCGGTCGGCGACGGCCCATGCGAGAAAGCCACCGAACAGCAGCACGTCGGCCAGCGTGCCGTTGCTCAGCAGGTGCGCCACGGCCCACAGCTTGGTCGCGAGCAGCATCGGGTGCTTCGCCGCGGTCTTGATTCGCCCCGGCAGGTAGACGGCGAGCAACAGCACAAACACCGGCAGCAGCAGCAGCAGCGCCAGATGGCGCAACGCGCTCGGCGGCGCGTAGAGCAACACCGGCGCCTGCCGCGCCACGCCGTAGCCGTAGACGATCAGCGCGAGGCCAACTCCCGACGCGAGCGAATAAAGACCCTTCCACGCCGCTTCACCGCGCCGCGCGAGCTGGGCGTCGCGCCACGCCGGCGCGACGATCGACACCGAGTGCACGCCGAGGAACAGCACCAGTCCGAGGATCAGCAGCGCCATGGGAATGCTCCGTGAGTGAAACGTTTCAAGCCCGACCCGTACCGCGCGTTGGCGCGCTGCCGTGGGCGAGCGCAAGCTGACGCAACGTTGCAGGCGACATCACCAGTTGGCCTCGCGCTCCGGCGTCGCGCTGATGCGGTGAATCGCCAGATCGGCGCCGTCGAATTCCTCTTCCTGCGTCAAGCGCAGGCCCATCATCACCTTGAGCGCACCATAGACGACGAAACCCATGCCGAGTGCCCAGGCCACGCCGAGCAGCGTGCCGATCATCTGCGCCGAGAAGCTCACGCCCCCCAGCCCGCCGAGTGCGGTGCTGCCGAAGATGCCGCAGGCGATGCCGCCCCACGCACCGCACAGGCCGTGCAGCGGCCAGACGCCGAGCACGTCGTCGATCTTCCACTTGTTTTGCGTCAGCGTGAACATCGTGACGAAGATCGCTCCGGCCACGCCGCCGGTGGCGAGCGCGCCGATCGGGTGCATCAGGTCCGACCCTGCGCACACCGCCACCAGCCCGGCGAGCGGCCCGTTGTGCACGAAGCCCGGGTCGTTGCGGCCGAGCAGCGTGGCGACCAGCGTTCCGCCCACCATCGCCATCAGTGAATTCACCGCCACCAGCCCCGAGATCTTGTCGATCGTCTGCGCGCTCATCACGTTGAAGCCGAACCAGCCCACCGTGAGCACCCAGGCGCCGAGCGCGAGGAACGGAATGCTCGACGGCGGGTGCGCCGAGATCGCGCCGTCCTTGCGATAGCGGTTGCTGCGCGCGCCGAGCAGCAGCACCGCAGGCAACGCGAGCCAGCCGCCGACCGCGTGCACGACGATCGAACCAGCGAAATCATGCAACTCGGCGCCGGTGGCCGCCTTGAGCCAAGCCTGCACTCCGAACTGGGCATTCCACACCACGCCCTCGAACAGCGGATAAACCAGGCCGACGATCACCGCCGTCGCGATCAACTGCGGCCCGAAGCGCGCGCGCTCGGCGATGCCGCCCGAGACGATGGCCGGCACCGCGGCCGCGAAGGTCAGCAGAAAGAAGAACTTGACGAGCTCATAACCGTTCTTCGCCGCCAGCGTTTCAGCGCCAGTGAAGAACTGCACGCCGTAGGCGACGGTGTAGCCGACGAAGAAATAGGCGATTGTCGAGACGCTGAAATCGACGAGGATCTTGACGAGCGCATTCACCTGGTTCTTCTTGCGCACCGTGCCGAGCTCGAGGAACGCGAAACCCGAGTGCATGGCCAGCACCATGATCGCGCCGAGCAGGATGAAGAGGGCATCGCTGCCTTGTTTGAGTGGTTCCATTCGTGGACGAGCCCGTGAAGAGAAAGGGTGCGCGATTGCGCCTTTGCGCACCACGGCGGCGCGCGACCGCGATGATACGCACCCTCACGGGGCGCCGGCCCGACGGCGCGGGCCACTGCGGACCGGCACGAAACTCGTCAGCTCGCGCCGTCAGTTCGACTCTTTGATGAGTCGGCCGCTCGCCGATTGAACCGGCCGCGCATTCATCGGGTACAGGCGCGAGAAGATGCCGATCTGCTCCGGCGAAATCTGCACCGGCTGCTTCATCACCATCCAGAGCACGCCTTCGCTGCACGGCGGCGTGGTCAGCGACCCCATGTAGGTGAAGTAGCTGCGCTCGGCGGGCAGCAGCGCATTCAGGTCGAGCATCGCTTTGGCCGGAACCTCTTCGCCTTTTTCCAGCGGCAGGTTGTTCCACACCGTCTGCACGAGCGGGTGCGCGCTGCCCTGGTCGAGCAGCACCGCCACCACGGCCAGGCGCCCCTCGATGTCTTTGTGCACCAGGTGCGCCACCATGTCGAACTGGCGGCCTTCGATGCGTTCTTCGGACGGGCGGTGAAAGTGAAACTGCACCAGGCTATAGCGCCGCCCCATCGTTTCGATCGCGTTGCCGCCGGCGACATTCACCTGCACCGTGTGGCCGTTGTCGATGACTCGAAAGTGGCTCGCCCGGTAGTCGAATTGCACCGGGTCGAGTTGCAGCTTCAAGCCGTCGCGAATGTCGATCGGGCTCTGCCGTTCGCCGCTCGCGCACTTCGCGAATTCGGGCTTCAGGCGGCCCCAGCTGTGTGGCCCGGCATCGCCTTGATAGCCCCAGTGAGCCGCGTGGCCAGGCTGGACTTTGGCGGCGCTTCTCTTCGCCGGCGCGTGGGCGGTGGCCGCCTTCACGACTTGCGCCGCGGGAGAAGGAGGCGGCGAATGCGCGATCACGCGCAGCGCCTGGCCGTCTTCGCTCGTCTTCGCGGTGCCCAGGCGCTGCGCCAAACGTTCGCGCAGCTTGTCCATCGGGTCCTCGATCACCCGCGCGCCCTGGCGGCGCTCCATGGCTGGTTTGATAGGTTTGGCGGGCTTGCTGGATTCGTCGGCGCTCGGCTCCTCAGCCGGCTCCACGGCTGGCTTGGCGCTGCGGCTCTTCTTCGCGGGTGCCGGTGCGGCGTGCGCTGTTGCAGCACTTTCAGCGGCGGCATCGACAGGTGCAACCAGCAGCAGGCACGCCCAGCCCAGGGCTGGCAGAAGGCTGCGCAACGGGCTTGCGGCGGTGGTGTGCATGGTGCTGGCGGCTCCGAACAAGGGCAACCCTGAAGATGGGTGTCGCCCCCGATATCGGCCGCGATCGGCATGGCTTGAGGCGCATCCGCGAGCCTGGCCGCAGCGACGCCTCAAGTCACGCGCGCGGCCTCACCCAGACCCAGGCCAGCAGCCCGGCACCCAACATCGCCAGGGTCGTGGCAGCGAGCGCGAGCGTGGAATGCATCACCAATGGCGTGATGACGCCGGCCACGACACCGTTGGCCATGCTGCCGACAAACCACTGCACGGATGACGCCATGCCGCGCCGGTCCGGCGCGTGGTCCAGCACGAGCAGCGTGACGACCGGCACCACCATGGCCCAGGCGAACGATAAAGTGTGAAGCGAGCCGATAGGCCGGATTCTGTGCACCCTCCAGGCCTTGCGACCCTTCGGGCGTGACCGCCATTCCTCTGGGCCGTGCATCGCTGCACGGCTCGGTGCCACCTACCCGCCGGCTTGTGCGAGCCGCACTTCGAAGCGTTCACGGACGAATCCGCGCCCGCCCACGCCGGCCTATTTGGTGTTGCTGCGCGTAGAGATTGCCCGTTTCACCCGACTCCGCGGGTTGCCCCTTGAAGCCGACTCGTCTCTGTTGCTCTGATCCTCACCTCGCGGTGGACAGCCGTTAGCTGCTACGCCGCCCTGTGCAGTCCGGACCTTCCTCCAGTGCGCCCTCTCGGGCCTTGCACCAGCGGCGGTCTGGCTTGCTTCACGCTGTGGATTGTCCCATGCGCGCTGCGCCGACCCGCGCCCGGACGTGCTTACGGCTTGGGGCATCATGTCGCACCCACAAGCCGCACGAGGTGCCCTCATGAAGTTCGAAAACGTCCTGCAAAGCATCGGCAACACGCCGCACATCCGCATGAACCGCCTGTTCGGCGCGGCTCAGGTGTGGATCAAGTCGGAGCGCGCGAACCCGGGCGGATCGATCAAGGACCGGATCGCACTGTCGATGGTCGAAGACGCCGAGCGCAGCGGTGCGCTGAAACCAGGCGGCACGATCGTCGAGCCGACCTCGGGCAACACCGGCATCGGCCTGGCCATGGTCGCCGCGGTGAAGGGCTACAAGCTCGTGCTCGTCATGCCCGACAGCATGAGCATCGAGCGCCGCCGCCTGATGCTCGCCTACGGCGCGACGTTCGAATTGACGCCGCGGGAGAAGGGCATGAAGGGCTCGATCGCGCGAGCCCAGGAAATCGTCGCCGCGACGCCGGGCGCGTGGATGCCGCAGCAGTTCGAGAACGCAGCGAACATCGACGTGCACGTGCAAACGACGGCGGTGGAAATCGCCGCCGACTTCCCGCAGGGGCTGGACGCGCTCATCACCGGCGTGGGCACCGGCGGCCACATCACGGGCTGCGCGATGGTGCTCAAAGCCAAGTGGCCCAAGCTCAAGGTGTTCGCGGTGGAACCGAGCGCGTCGCCGGTGATCAGCGGCGGCCAGCCCTCGCCGCACCCGATCCAGGGCATCGGCGCGGGCTTCATTCCGAAAAACCTGCACACACAATTGCTCGACGGCGTGATCCAGGTCGAGGCCGAAGCGGCGCGCGAGATGGCGCGGCGCTGCGCGCGCGAGGAAGGGTTGCTGGTGGGCATCTCGTCGGGTGCGACGCTCGCGGCGATCGCCCAGAAGTTGCCCGAACTGGGCAAAGGTGCGACCGTGCTCGGCTTCAACTACGACACGGGCGAGCGCTACCTGTCGATCGACGGCTTCCTGCCGGCCTGAACACGGCTGCATCTTCGTAAAACGCGGGGTCTTGATTGGCGGGCCACCAGCCGGGGATGCCGAGCACGGGCAGCGTCGAAAAGGCGGGTCCGAAGTGCGGCGTGCCGAGCTCGGGCGGCACCGGCTCGAGCCGGGCGGCGTCGGTCAGCCAGACATGCGCCGTGATCGCCTTGCGCGGGGCGAGCAGTTTTTCGAGCAGCGCATGGCCGACGATGGTCACCTGTGCCTCGCGCCAGAGATCGCGCTGCGTGATGAACAGCTCGTGCCAGTCGCGTTGTTCCAGCGCGAGCGTCAGGGTGGCCGGGGCGCTCAGCAGCAGGCCGTTTTCGTCGAGCAGCGTCAGGGCGTCGCGAACCATGCCGCGTGTGCGTGCAATGCCGTCACGCGAGATTTCGGCCGAATGGGCCCGGTTCATCCCGCGCTTCAACGCCGGGAAACGCAGCCACACCAAGGCGTTGAAGAAATCGTGCAGGTTGTCGCGTGTCGGCACGCGCGAGGTTCGCGCGACGAACGATTCATAGGCTTCAGCGCCCTGCCCCTGCTCGGCTGTGAACTCAGGCGCGCCCGCATGGTGCCGCGCGTTCAGCGCAGCGGTGAGGCTCGCGCCTTGTGCGATGTCGCGGACCACCGCTTCGCCAAGCTCGCGGTACGGTTCGAACCACGGCCGGCGCCAATCGATTCTCCCCAACAGACTTCGCATCAACTCCGAGATGTGCGCGCCGGGCGCTTGTAGCGCACCGCGACATCGGACTTGCCTTCGTTCGCCCACTCGAACAACTGGGTCGCGGCGAGCAATTTGCTGAGCGTCGCATAGCCGTAGTTGCGCGGGTCGAACGAGGCCTGATTCGCGATCTGCTGGCCGACCGCACCGACACGCGCCCAGCCTTCGTCGTCCGCGGCGGCCTGCACGGCGTTGCGCAGCAGTGCGACGAGCTTGGCGTCGGCCTTGAGCTTCGCGGTCGGCACGCGCAGCGGTGCCGCAGGGGTTTCATCGCCCGCATCGCTGGCCTCGGCGACAGCGAGGAGCCACCGAGCTGGTCGAGAAACAGAAAGCGCGAACACGCGTTCACGAAGGGCTCGGGCGTCTTCTGCCCGCCGAAACCGTAGACCGCGGCGCCCTTTTCGCGCAGGTGCATCACGAGCGGCGTGAAGTCGGCGTCGGACGAGACGATGCCGAACGCGTCGGGCCGGTCGGTGTAGAGCAGCGCGAGCGCGTCGATCACCATCGCCATGTCGCTCGCGTTCTTGCCCTTGCTGTAGTCGAACTGCTGCATCGGCCGGATCGCGTGCTCGTGCAGCATCTCTTCCCAGCCCTTGAGCTCGTTCTTCTTCCAGTTGCCGTAGGCGCGGCGGATGCTCGTCTCGCCGAAGGTCGACAACTCGTTGAGGATCAGGTCGATCTTTTTCGCCGGCGAGTTGTCGGCGTCGATCAACAGCGCCACGCGCGGTTTGCGTTCAGGCATCGTGCAGCCTCCAGGAAAGGGTTTCGCCGCCGCACAGCGGCTTGAGCGTCGCATCGCCGAACGGCACGGTTTCGGGCAGCGGACCAGGACTCGCGCCGCAAAGTCACTTTGCCGGTGTTGCGCGGCAAGCCATAGAAGTCGGCGCCGTGCTGGCTGGCGAATGCCTCCAGGCGATCCAGCGCGCCCGCGGCGTCGAACGCCTGAGCGTACAGCTCGATCGCCGTGAGCGCGGTGTAGCAGCCGGCGCAGCCGCTGGCGTGTTCTTTCAAGTGCGCGGCGTGCGGCGCGCTGTCGGTGCCGAGAAAGAACTTCGGGCTGCCCGACGTTGCCGCAGCCACCAGCGCCAGGCGATGCTCTTCGCGCTTGAGCACCGGCAGGCAGTAGTAGTGCGGCCGCAGCGCCGCCGCACCGTTGGCACCGAGGAAGATCGCGTTGCGGTTGTAGAGCAGGTGGTGCGCCGTGATCGTCGCCGCGGTGTTCTTGCCGGCCTGCATGACGTATTGCGCCGCGTCGCGCGTCGTGATGTGTTCGACGACGATTCTGAGCTCGGGAAAGTCGCGCCGCAGCGTGGCCAGGTGCGTGTCGATGAAGATCTTTTCGCGGTCGAACAAGTCGATCGCGGGATCGGTGACTTCCCCATGCACCAGCAGCGGCAGGCGCTCGCGCTGCATCGCTTCGAGCGTGGCGTAGGTCTTGCGCAGATCGGTCACGCCGGCGTCGCTGTTCGTCGTCGCGCCGGCCGGGTAGAGCTTGACGCCGACGATGCCGGCTTCGCGCGCGCGCTCGATTTCGTCCGCGGGCAGACGATCGGTGAGGTACAGCGTCATCAGCGGCTCGAACTTCACGCCGGCCGGCACCGCGCGAAGAATGCGTTCGCGATAGGCGAGAGCCTGCGCGGTCGTCGTCACCGGCGGCTTGAGGTTGGGCATGATCAGCGCGCGGCCAAACTGCCGGGCGCTGTGCGGCACCACCGCTGCCATTGCGGCGCCGTCGCGAACGTGCAGATGGAAGTCGTCGGGGCGCGTGATCGTCAGGGACATGGCGGCCATTCTCGCACCGGGCTTGGTGCCAATTTGCGAGGCGATTCGGCTGTCGCTACTGCCCGCCCTCAGCCCTTCTCCCAGCGCGGGCGCGGCTTGGAGCGCCGCTCCTTCGCTCCCGCAGGCAATCCGGCCTGGGCGGCCTCCGGCGCGACACGGCGCCAGCCGTGGCGTTGCAGCAGGCGGTACACGCTCGACAACGCCACCGTCTTGCCGCACTGCGCTTCCATCGCCTCCTTCAGCCTCGGCACGAGCGTCGCGCCGGCGTGGTGCGCGCGCCCGCACACGGCTGCGAGCATGCGGCGCTCCTGCTCCAGCGTGGCATTGGCGCGGTTGCGCAGTTCGTGTTTGCTGCGTGGCGGCTCAGCGGAGCCTTCGGCAATCCGGCAAAAGCGCATTCGCATCGCGCACGCGGCGCTGGTGGAGCGGCCGATCGCCAGCGCCGTCTGCTCCATGCTCAGGCCGAGCACGAGCGGCAGCAACACCGCCTGCGCCGTGCGCAACTCGTCGGCCGTCTTGGCGCGTTCCAGCAAGGCACGCGCTTCGTCGAGATGTTCCACGCCACCGGGCGGACGCGCCATGCCGAACCTCCACCACTGATCGCTTGATGCGACAGTCTAATGCGAATTCAGCTTCTCGCCCGGATTCACCGGAGCCTCTTCGTCATCGGCCGACTGCTGCAAGCGCCACATCTCCGCATAGCGCCCGTCCAGCGCCAGCAGCTCGGCGTGCGTGCCGCGCTCGACGATGCGGCCCTGCTCCATCACGAGGATCTGATCCGCGTCGACGACGGTCGACAAACGATGCGCGATCACGAGCGCCGTCTTGTTGCGCGCCGCGCTTTGCAGTTCGGCCTGGATCGCGCGTTCGTTGGCCGAGTCCAGCGCCGACGTGGCTTCGTCGAAGATCAGGATCGGCGGGTTCTTCAGCAGCGTGCGCGCAATCGCGACGCGCTGCTTTTCGCCGCCGGAAAGCTTCAAGCCGCGCTCGCCGACCATCGTGTCGTAGCCCTTGGGCGTGGAGACGATGAAGTCGTGGATGTGCGCCGCCTTCGCCGCGGCTTCGATCTTCTCGCGGCTCGCCGAGGTTTCGCCATAGCCGATGTTGTATTCCACGGTGTCGTTGAACAGCACCGTGTCCTGCGGCACGATGCCCAGCGCCGCGCGCAGGCTCTTCTGTGTGACGCTGCGGATCTCCTGGCCGTCGACGACGATGCGCCCGCCGTTCACGTCGTAGAAGCGAAACATCAGCCGTGCCAGCGTGCTCTTGCCCGCGCCCGAGGGGCCGACGATCGCGACCGTCTTGCCGGCGGGCACCTCGAAGCTCACGTCGTGAAGGATGGTGCGGTCCGGGTCGTAGCCGAAGCGCACGTTCTCGAAGCGCACCGCGCCGCCGCGGTTCACCAGCGGCACGGCACCCGGCGCATCGGCGATCTCGCGGTGCTGGCCGAGCAGCGCGAACATCTTTTCCATGTCGATCATCGACTGCTTGATTTCGCGGTACAGCACGCCGAGGAAGTTGAGCGGGATGTACAGCTGGATCATCAGCGCGTTCACCAGCACCAGGTCGCCCAGCGTCATCGTGCCGTTCACGACGCCGAGCGTCGCGCGCCAGACGAGCAGCACGACGGCGATGGAGATGATGCTGCTCTGGCCGAGGTTCAGGAACGACAGCGAGGTCTGCGACTTGATCGACGCGCTTTCCAAGCGCTTCAGGTTCTCGTCGTAGCGAGTCTGCTCGAAGGCTTCGTTGCCGAAGTACTTCACCGTCTCGTAGTTGATCAGCGCATCGACCGCCTTGGTGTTGGCCTTGCTGTCCTGCTCGTTCATCGCGCGCCGGAAGTGCGTGCGCCATTCGGTGACCGTGATCGTGAATACGATGTAGGCGAGCAGCGCGCCGAGCGTGATCACGGCGAACCAGCCGTCGAACTTGGCCGACAGCAGCGAGATCACGAGCGCCATTTCCACCAGCGTCGGCAGGATGTTGTAGATGGTGTAGTTCAGCAGCGAGTGGATCGCGCGCGAGCCGCGTTCGATGTCGCGCGACACGCCGCCGGTCTGGCGCTCGAGGTGAAAGCGCAGGCTCAAAGACAGCAGGTGGTCGAAGGTTTCCAGCGACACGCGCCGCGCGATTCGCGCCGCGACCGGGTAGAACAGGAACTCGCGCATCTCGGTGCACAGCGTCACCGAGACTCGCAGCGCGCCATAGGCGAGCAGCAGGCTCACCGGAACGACGAGCGCCGAGCGCGCATCGCCGGGTTTCAGGTCGAGCGAGTCGACGAGTTCCTTCAGTACCAGCGGCACGCCCACGTTCGCGAACTTGGCGCCGACCAGAAAGCTGAGCGCGATCAGCACGCGCCAGCGCCATTGCCAAAGGTAGGGTCCGAGCCGCTTCAGCGTGCCCCAGTCGGAGCGCGAAACCGCGGCCGGGCTCACGCTGGCTGGCGCGGGAGGAAGGGGCAACGCGGTGCTGTGGCGGCGCATGGATGGGGTGGGTGGAAACGGCTCAAGTGAGCGCAGAGGAGGATGACTGAGAATGCGAGCAGCCAACAGCAGGTGCAGCAATATGCCCGAGATTTCAAGGCCCGGCGCGCAAACCACCGAAAACCAGCTCTCGCCCCTGCAATTGCCGGGCGACCGGCAGCTGGTGCTGCGTGTGATGCCGCTGCCCGCCGACGCCAACAGCAACGGCGACATTTTCGGCGGCTGGATCATGGCGCAGGTCGACCTGGCGGGCGCCGTGCTGCCGTCGCGAATCGCCAAGGGTCGCATCGCGACGGTGGCGGTGAATCAATTCATCTTCAAGCAGCCGGTGTCGATCGGCGACTTGCTGAGTTTCTACGCGAAAGTCGAGCACATCGGCCGCACCTCGGTCACCGTGCACGTCGAGGTCTACGCCGAGCGCAACCCGGCGAACTTGCAGGTCGTGAAGGTGACGCAGGCCAATGTCACCTATGTCGCGATCGATGCGAATGGTCAGCCCCGGGAACTGCCCACTCGCTGAGTCTTGATCAATCGACAAAGAAGTCGGGAAGGAACTGCTTCGTTCCCGGCTTGACGCTGTAGCGCTCGAAGTCGGTGACGCCGTGCTGCGCGAGCAGTGTGTCGTCGATGAAGAAATTGCCCGTCGTCGTCTTGGCGTCGCTCGTGAGAACCAGGTACGCCGCGTCGGCCAGGATTTCGGGCGTGCGGCATTTCGAGATGTCGATCCCCGGAATCATCTGCAGCGCTGCGGTGTTGATCACGGTACGTGGCCAAAGGCTGTTCACCCCAATGCCCAGCGGCCTGAACTCACCCGCGTGGCCGAGCGTGCATTCGCTCATGCCGTACTTGGCCATCGTGTACGCGACATGCGGGCTGAACCAATGTTCGCGCATCGACAGCGGCGGCGACAGGTTCAGCACATGCGGGTTCCTCCCGGCCTGCGCCGACTTGGTCAGATGCGGCAGGCAGATCTGCGTGCACAAGTAAGTGCCGCGCACGTTCACGCCGAACATCAGGTCGAAGCGCTTGATCGGCGTTGCGGGTGTGGTCGTGAGACTGATGGCACTCGCGTTGTTCACCAGGATGTCGATGCCACCGAAACGCGTCACCGCCTGCTCCACCGCTGCGATCACGCTCGCTTCATCGCGGATGTCGGTCTGCACCGGCAGCGCCTTGCCGCCAGCGGCCTCGATTTCCGCCGCGGCGCTGTGTATCGTTCCAGGCAGCTTGGGGTTCACTTCCGCGGTCTTGGCCGCGATCACGATGTTCGCGCCGTCGCGCGCGGCGCGCTTGGCGATCGCCAGGCCAATGCCGCGCGACGCGCCGGTGATGAAGAGCGTTTTGCCTTTCAGGTTCATCGCGGCGTTCCTTCAGCTGAACTTGGAAAAATCGGGCGCGCGCTTCTGGAAGAAGGCCTGGAACGCCTCTTTCGCTTCCGGGCTGCGCAGGCGCTGCGCGAACACCTCGCCTTCGATCAGAATCGTTTTCAGGATGTCATCCGTGGTGGCGCGACGCAGCAGCTTCTTCGTCTCGCGCACGGCGCCTGGCGGCAAGGCGTTGAAGCGTTCGGCAATGCGCCGCGCGTGATTCACCACTTCGCTGGCCGGCAGTACGGCGTTCGCAATGCCGGCCTCCACCGCATCGGCACCGGTGAACGGGTCGCCGAGCAGCAGTTTCTCGGCGGCACGCACGTTGCCCATCAGGCGCGGCAGCACCAGGCTCGAGCCGAATTCGGGAACCAGCCCCAGGCCGACGAATGGCATTGCCAGGCGCGCTTCGTCGGAGACGTAGACCAGGTCGCAATGCAGCAACATCGTCGTGCCGATGCCGATGGCCGCGCCGGTGACCGCTGCAACAACGGGTTTGTCGATGCCGAGCAGCGCGCGCATGAACTGCAGCGCCGGCGACTCGTCCGCCTTCACGCCGGCCGAGCGGCTGGCGAAGTCTTCGATGTCGTTGCCCGACGTGAAGATGCCCGGCTGGCCGGTGATCAGGACGGCGCGCACCGCCGCGTCGGCCTGCGCGGCGAGCAGCGCGTCGGTCATCGCCTTGTACATCGCGCCGGTCAGCGCGTTCTTCTTTTCCGGGCGCGCGATTTCGATCGTCCAGACGCCGTTCAACGTGGCACAACGGATGCTCATGTTCTTGTCTCCTTGGGGTGGCGCGGCGCTCAAACGCGTTCGAAGATCCCGGCCGCGCCCTGCCCCATGCCGACGCACATCGTGACCATGCCGTACTTGAGGTTGTGGCGCTGCATCGCATGGATGACGGTGGCCGAGCGGATCGCTCCCGTCGCGCCGAGCGGATGGCCGAGCGCGATCGCGCCGCCCATGGGGTTGACCTTCGCCGGGTCCAGGCCCACCGTGTTGATGACCGCCAACGCCTGCGCCGCGAACGCCTCGTTGAGTTCGATCCAGCCGATGTCGCTGAGCTTCAGGCCGGCGTGGCGCAGCGCGACCGGAATCGCCTCGATCGGGCCGATGCCCATGATCTCGGGCGGCACGCCGCGCACCGCGAAGCTGACGAAGCGCGCGAGCGGCTTGAGATTGAATTGTTTGATCGCTTTTTCGGACGCGAGGATCAGTGCTCCCGCACCATCGCTGGTCTGCGAGCTGTTGCCTGCCGTCACCGAACCTTTCGCGGCAAACACGGGCTTGAGCTTGGCCAGACCTTCGAGCGAAGTGTCGGGGCGTGCGCCTTCGTCAAGATTCACGGTGCGCGTTTTCGTACTCACTTCACCCGTCGCCAGGTTCGGAAAGCGCTCGACGATCTCGATCGGCGTCATCTCGGCCGCGAACTCACCCGCGGCGAACGCCTTCAACGCCTTCTGGTGCGAGCCGAGCGCAAACGCGTCCTGTGCCTCGCGCGATACCTTCCATTGCGCGGCCACCTTCTCCGCAGTGAGCCCCATGCCATAGGCGATGCCCACGTTCTCGTCTTTCGCGAACACGTCGAGGTTGAACGAGGGCTTGTTGCCGCCCATCGTCACCATGCTCATCGATTCGGCGCCGCCGGCAATCATCACGTCGGCTTCGCCGATGCGGATGCGGTCGGCCGCCATCTGCACCGCCGTCAGACCCGATGCGCAAAAGCGGTTCACCGTCACGCCGCCCACCGAATGCGGCAACCCGGCCAGCACCATCGCGACGCGCGCCATGTTCGCGCCCTGCTCGGCTTCGGGGAACGAGCAGCCGATGACGGCATCTTCAATCGCCTTCGGGTCGAGCGACGGCACTTGCTTCAGTGCGTTGCGCACCGCGGCGACAAGCAGATCGTCCGGCCGCGTGTTCTTGAAGTAGCCGCGACCCGACCTGCCGATCGGCGTGCGCGTCGCCGCGACGATGTAGGCGTCTTGAACTTGTTTGCTCATGATTGTTCCTTCGCAAAGGCCTCAGTCTCTTGTCTCTCGTCATCCCGGCGAAAGCCGGGATCCACCGCTGGCCGACACAGGGTCTTCGCGCAGTGGATCCCGGCTTTCGCCGGGATGACAGTTCCCCTAGTTGCGAACCGGTTTGCCGGTCTGCAGCATGCCCATGATCCGCTCCTGAGTCTTCGGGTGTTCGAGCAGGCCGCAGAAGTGCTTGCGCTCGAGCGCCATCAGGTACTCCTCGGTGACGAGCGAGCCGGCGTCGACTTCGCCGCCGCACACCACGTCGGCGATCAGCGATGAGATGTGGAAGTCGTGCGCGCTGATGAAGCCGCCGTCGCGCATGTTCGCGAGCTGCACCTTGATCGTCGCGATTCCTGAGCGGCCCGCCACGGGAATCAGCGATTTCATTGGCGCGCGGTAACCGCTGTCGAACATCGCCTTCGCTTGCGCCGTCGCGACGAACAGCAGTTCGTCCTTGTGCGGCACGATGACGTCGGTATCCAACAAGTACCCGAGCTTGCGCGACTCGATCGCGCTCGTGCCCACCTTGGCCATCGCCGCACTCGTGAAGCCGTCGGTGAGGAACTTGAAGATGTCGGCATTCGCGTTCCCGGCATTTGCCATCTCCGCCGCGCGACGCGCGATGTACGCGAGGCCGCCACCACCGGGAATCAGGCCCACGCCCACTTCCACCAGGCCGACGTAGCTCTCCATCGCCGCGACACGCTTGGCCGAATAGACCGCCAGCTCGCAGCCGCCGCCGAGCGCCAGGCCACGGATCGCTGACACGACCGGCACACCCGCGTAGCGGATGCGCAGCATCGCGTCCTGCAGCTTCTTCTCCTCGGGCGCGATGCCCTTCGCGCCGCTCTTCATGAACACCGGCATCAGCGACTCGAGGTTCGCACCGGCCGAGAACACGTCGTCGGGCGACCAGATCACGAGACCCTTGTACTTCGCCTCGGCGATTTCCACCGCTTTCAGCAAGCCGGCCACCACGTCCGGGCTGATCAGGTGCAGCTTCGCGGTGATGCTGGCGATCAGCACCTCAGCCGTCGAGGCTCCAGACGCGGATTTCGGCGTTCTTGAATTCCTCCGTGCCGCTCTTCAAGGGCTCGGCCGCGCCCGAGCCGGAAACGTTCTCTCGGAACAACTGGCGCTGGTAGACGGGCAGCGAACGCGGCTCGACGAACTTGGCCGTCTTCGGGCTCCACGAGCCCATCGGCGTGTGCACCGCCTGCTGCGCGGCGACCGGGCCGTCGAACACCCATCCGGGCAACGGCGCTTTGCTCAGCGCCTTGCCGGCGTCGATGTCGGCTTTGACCCATTGCGCCACCTGGTTCCAGCCGGCTTGCTGCCACAGCTCGAACGGGCCCATCTGCGTGCCGAAGCCCCAGCGCATCGCGAGATCCACGTCGCGCGCGGTCGGGGCGATGTCGGCCAGGTGCACCGCCGCGTAGTGGAAGCTGTCGCGCAGGATCGCCCAGAGGAACTGCGCCTGCGGGTTCGTCGATTCGCGCAGCAGCTTCAGGCGTTCCGCCGGAGGCTTCTTCAGCATTCGCTCGACGATCGCTTCCGCCTTGCCACCACCCGCAACGTACTCGCCCTTGGCCGGGTCCAGGCGCAGGATGTCCTTGCCGACCTTTTTGTAGAAGCCCGCGCCCGTCTTCTGGCCGAGAGCGCCTTTCTCGATCAACCCCGCCAGCGCCGGCGGCGTGCCGAAGCTCGGGTAGAACGGGTCGTCGTGCAAGTTGTCTTGCAGCGTCTTGATCACATGCGCCAGCGTGTCCAGGCCCACCACGTCGGCGGTGCGGAACGTGCCGCTGCCGGCGCGGCCGAGCTTCTTGCCTGTCAGGTCGTCGACGACGTCGTAGCTGAGGCCAAACGTCTCGGCCTCCTTGATCGTCGCCAGCATGCCGGCGATACCGACCCGGTTCGCGATGAAGTTCGGCGTGTCGAGCGCGCGCACCACACCCTTGCCGAGCGAGGTGGTGACGAAGGCTTCGAGCTGGTCGAGGATTTCCGGCAAGGTGCCCGGCGCGGCGATCAGCTCCACCAGTTGCATGTAGCGCGGCGGGTTGAAGAAGTGGATGCCGCAAAAACGCGGTTTGATTTCTTCGGGCAGCACTTGCGACAGCTTCGTGATCGACAAACCCGAGGTGTTGCTTGCGACGATCGCGTGCGGCGCCAAGGCCGGCGCGATGCGCTTGTACAAGTCGAGCTTCCAATCCAGACGTTCGGCGATCGCTTCGATCACCAGGTCGCACTCGCGCAACTTGTCAAGGTGTTCGTCGTAGTTCGCCGGCTCGATGAACGCGGCATCCTCGGAAATTCCCAAAGCCGCTGGCTTGAGTTTCTTCAGTCCATCGACGGCCTTGGTGACGATGGCGTTCTTCGGCCCCTCCTTGGCTGCCAGATCGAACAGCACCACCGGCACCTTGACGTTGACCAGGTGCGCGGCGATCTGCGCGCCCATCACACCGGCGCCGAGCACCGCGACCTTTCGCACTTGAAATCGATTCATGTTCACTCCACGCGCAGCCAAGTTTGGGTACGGAAAAACGGGCCGATGTAGCCGCGCACCTGCAGCACCTTGCCGCCGTCGACCGGCTTGAGGCGCAGCCTGTAGACCTTGCCGTTGTTCGGGTCGAGGATGTCGCCACCTTCCCAGACTTCGTTGTCGTCGGCGCTTTGCTTCGCGTTGCGAACGATCGTCATGCCCAGCACCGGTTTGTCTTTGCGCTCGTCGCTGCACTGGTCGCACTTTGATTTCTGCTTGGCGGGGTCGGCGATCTTCTCGACCTTGCCCGACAAGGTGCCGCCGCTGTCGACGATGCGCACCCAGGACTTTTCCTGTTTGGTCTCGTCGTCGATCGTCTTCCACAGTCCCGCCGGCGTGGCCTGGGCGAATGCGCCGGCGTTCGCGAACGCAAACGCCGCGGCGAGCAGGGTCGTTCTCAGCATGTTCAGGTCTCCTTGTTTCAGGGCCGCTTCAATGCGGCATCAGAAGTGCGCTTCTTCCATTTCCATCAACGGTGCCAATCCGGCGCGGGCGCTGCGGATCAGCCCGGCGGTCTCGGGCAGCAGCTTGGCGAAATAGAACCGCGCGGTGGCGAGCTTGGCCTTGTAGAACGGGTCGCCGCTGCCCTGTTTGGCCAGCGCCACCTTGGCCATGCGCGCCCAGAAGTAGGCAAACACCAGGTGGCCGCAGATGCGCAGGTAGTCCACCGAAGCGGCGCCCACTTCGTCGGCGTTCTGGAACGCTTTCATGCCCAGTTCGGTGGTCAACTTCGTCACCTTGTCGCCCAGGTCGGCAAGCGGGTTCACGAACTCCTGCATCGCCTCGTTCACGCCTTCTTCCTCGATGAACTCGGCCACCATCTTGCCGAACTTCTTGAGCTTCTTGCCGTTGTCGGCGAGCACCTTGCGGCCCAGCAGGTCGAGCGACTGTACCGTGTTCGTGCCCTCGTAGATCATGTTGATGCGCGAGTCGCGAACGAACTGCTCCATGCCCCATTCCCTGATGTAGCCGTGCCCGCCGAACACCTGCATGCAGTGCGAGGTGGCGATCCAGGCGTTGTCGGTGAGGAAGGCCTTGAAGATCGGCGTGAGCAGCGCCACCATGTCGGCGCACTCGGCACGCTCCTGCGCATCGTCGCTGCTCAGTTCCTTGTCGATCGCGAGCGTGGTCCACATCGCGAACGCGCGGCCCGCCTCAGCGTAGGCGCGCGCGGTCAGCAGCATCTTGCGCACGTCGGGGTGGTGGATGATCGCGTCGGCCGGCTTGTCCGGGTTCTTCGGGCCCGACAGGGACCGCATCTGGATCCGGTCTTTCGCGTAGACGACGGCGTTCTGGTACGCCACTTCCGTGAGGCCCAGGCCCTGCATGCCCACACCCAGGCGAGCCGCGTTCATCATCACGAACATCGCCGGCAAGCCCTTGTTGGGCTGGCCCACCATTTCACCCACCGCGCCGTCGAGCACGATCTGCGCCGTGGCATTGCCGTGGATGCCCATCTTGTGTTCCAGGCCGCCGCAGTAGATGCCGTTGCGCACGCCCAGGCTGCCGTCGGCTTTGGGCATGAACTTGGGCACGACGAACAGCGAGATGCCTTTCGAGCCCGCCGGGGCATCCGGCAGCCGCGCCAGCACCAGGTGCACGATGTTCTCGGCCATGTCGTGTTCGCCGGCCGAGATGAAGATCTTGTTGCCGGTGAGCTTGTAGCTGCCGTCTGGCTGCGGCTCGGCCTTGGTTCGCAGCAAGCCGAGGTCGGTGCCGCAATGCGCTTCCGTCAGGCACATCGTGCCCGTCCACTGACCGCTCGTCAGCTTGGGCAGGTACATCTTCTTCTGCGCGTCCGAGCCATGCTTGTGCAGCGCCTCGTACGCGCCGTGCGACAGCCCCGGGTACATCGTCCACGCCTGGTTCGCCGAATTGAGCATTTCGTAGAAGCACTGGTTCAGCACATGCGGCAGGCCTTGCCCGCCGAACGCCGGGTCCGCGCTCAACGCCGGCCATCCACCTTCGACGAACTTGGCATAGGCCTCCTTGAAGCCGCTGGGCGCGCGCACCTCATGCGTCGCCGCATCGAGCGTGCAGCCTTGCGCGTCGCCGCTCAGGTTGAGCGGCGCCACCACCTCGGCGGCAAAGCGCCCGGCTTCTTCGAGCACCGCGTTGATCGTGTCGGTGTCGACTTCAGCGTGCTTCGGCAAGGCCCGCAGCTCGTCGGTGACGTTCAAGAGCTCGTGCAGAACGAACTTCATGTCGCGCAGCGGTGGGGTGTATTGGGGCATGGTGGCCTCGCTTGGGGTGGGAAAAGTGGGAGATCAGGTCTTGCGCCTGGCCGGTACGGCAGGTGCAGGGATGGGGTTTGCAGCCGCAGCCGTGGCGTAGTAGCTCAGCACACGCGCGAACGCCGCGCGCGCCCGCTGCACCGCGCCGGGCGAGCGCAGGAAGCGAGCGTCGTGGTGCAGCGCGAGGATCAGGCCGTGGATGTCGAACAGCAACTGCGCGGGTTCGGTGTCGGCGCGCAAATGGCCGGCCTCGATGGCGAGGCGAATCGCGCGCTCGAGTGCCGACTGCCACGCCCTCACCATCGCCACCAGCGCGTCGCGCACGGGTCCCGGCCGGTCGTCGAATTCGACCGCGCCGCTGATGTAGATGCAGCCGGAATCGATTTCCACCGACACGCGCCGCAGCCAGCGGTCGAACAGCGCACGCAGCCTCGGCAAGCCGCGCGGCTCGCTCATCGACGGCGTGAAAACCTCGGCTTCAAAACGCGCGTGGTACTCGCGCAGCACGGAAATCTGCAGTTCCTCGCGCGAGCCGAAGTGCGCGAACACGCCGGACTTGCTCATCCCCGTCAGCTCGGCGATGGCGCCGATCGACAAGCCTTCCAACCCCGTCTGCGTGGCCAGGCCGAGTGCGGCGTCCAGAATCGTGGCGCGCGTTTGCAGCCCTTTCACCGGGCTGCGCGGCCCCCGCCGCAGAGCAGCCCCGGTGCGTGACGGTGGGTTCGCTGAAATTTTGGGCATGAAAATCGGCAGGAGACTCGAATCGAACGACCGTGCTATTTTGTAGCCATGAGCAGGGATCGATGGCTCCGCTCGGGGGCTTTTTTAGGCATTTCTCCCCAGATGGGAGGTCGTTCGCAGCACCGCCGGGCTTACGCGACGGCAGGTGCCGATACGGCGCCGCGACGGGCCGACACCGGGCGAAACGCCAGCCGTTGGCCCTGGGATCGCCCCGGTGCGCGTTGACAGTGAAGCCCTGGCCCTTGAGGGCACACCCCGGAATGCATTACGCTCCGCTTGTCATGGAAGTTCTGCAACTCGACATGTCCGGCCGCCCTCAAGCGTGGATTTCGGCCAAAGAGGCGGCATTGATCTACGCCAGCGACAGCGTGGCGTGGACGCTCGGCGACGCGTTCTACGTGCTGCGCGGCGGAACACAGCGGCGCACCGGGCTGCAATCGCGCATCGAGGTGCACGCCATCATCGCGGTGCGCGGCGCGATCCCGAGTCGCGCCTGGCGCCAGACGCCCGCGTTGAGTAACCCCAAGCTGTTCGCGCGCGACCGGCAAGTCTGCGCCTATTGCGGCTGTCACTCCCACCTGGACGACCTGACGCGCGAACACATCGTTCCCACCTCGCGCGGCGGCGGCGACACGTGGATGAACTGCATCACCGCGTGCCGCCCGTGCAACGGCCGCAAGGGCAACCGCCTGCCGGAAGAGGCGCGCATGTCGTTGATGTACCTGCCCTACGTGCCGAGCCTGCACGAAGACATGATCCTGCGCGGCCGGCGCATCCTGGCCGACCAGATGGAGTTCCTGCTCGCGAGCGTGCCGCGGCACAGCCGGCTGCATGGGTGAACCGGGCGCGCACTGCGCCACGCGCTTTTGATCGCCGACAATTTTCTTTACAAGCTGCCCGAGAACTTCTCCGGGCACGCGAAGTACCATTGCGCATCGACTGCGCGACGCATCGCCGCAGCCGCTTCTTGATTGGAGAGCCCCTCATGAAATCCCTGTTCATCTCAATCGCCGCGCTGGCCCTGGCCGCCTGCACGACAACCAACCCCGACGTGATCCAAAAGGGCGACGCGCAGCGCCTGTCGCAGGTGCAAGACGCGACCGTGCTGTCGGTTCGGCCGGTCGTCGTCGACGGCAGCCAGACCGGCGGGGGCGCCGTCGCGGGCGGAGTGACCGGCGGCATCGCCGGCGCCTCGGTGGGTGGCCGGCGTGAGGGCCAGATCGTCGGCGTGCTCGCGGCCGTGGCCGGCGCCGTGATCGGCAACGCGATCGAACGCGCGGCGACCAAGGAAGACGCGGTGGAACTGCTGCTGCAACTGAAGAACGGCGAGCGCCGCACCCTGGTTCAAGCCAAGGGCGGCGAGCTGTTTGCACCGGGCGAAGCGGTGATTCTCATCACCACCGGCGGCAAGACCCGCGTGGTGCGTGCGCCTGCCGCGGTGCCCACTGCCGCGGCGCCGGCGCGCAGCTGAGCGTCGCGGTGTGTCATCCCGGCGAAAGCCGGGATCCACAGCTTGAAAGTCCTGCGACCTTCGTCGCAAGGCTCCCGCAGGTCGGCATCAACCCCGTGGATCCCGGCTTTCGCCGGGATGACAGTCGGTCAGCGAGCCTCAGCTGTCGACCTTCACGTTCCCGTCCTTCACCACCTTCGCCCACTTCGCGATCTCGTCGCGCATGAACTGGCCGAACTTCTCGGCTGAACCGCCGCCGTCTTCCGCGCCGTAGGTGTCGAGCTGGGTCTGCACGTCGGGCATGGCGAGCACGGTGTTCACGTCGCGGTTCACCTTCTGCACGATGTTCGCGGGCAGTTTTCCTGGCCCGGCCAGCCCGTACCAGGTGGTCGCTTCAAAGCCGTCGAAGCCCTCTTCCTGCATCGTCGGCACCGTCGGGTGGCCCTTGGCGCGCTTGGCGCGCGTCTGCGCGATCGCCAGCGCGCGCCCGCCCTTCACGTGCGGCGTCGCCGCCGTCATCGTGTCGAAGCTGTACTGGATCTGGCCGCCGATCAGGTCGGTCAGCATCGGCCCGCTGCCCTTGTAGGGAATGTGCAGCGCGTCGATGCCGGCGCGCAGCTTGAACATTTCCAGCGTCAGGTGCTGCGCCGAGCCCTGGCCGGCCGAGCCGAAGCTCACCTTTCCCGGCTGGGCCTTGCACAGCGCGACGATTTCCTTCACCGTCTTCGCCGGCTGGTTGGTGTTGCTGATCAGCAGGTTCGGCGTCACGCCCACCATCACGATCGGCGTGAAGTCGCGCTCGACGTTGTAGCGCAGCTTGGGCTGCAGGCTCGGCGCCAGCGCGTGGCTGTTGATGTGCGCCATCATGATGGTGCTGCCGTCGGCCGGTTGCTGCGCGATGTATTCGGCGGCGAGCACTCCCGCCACACCGGCCTTGGTCTCGATGATCACCTGCTGCTTCCACATCTCGCCGAGCTTCGCGCCCACGACTCGCGCGAGCGCGTCGGTGCCGCCGCCCGGCGGAAAACCGACCACGATGCGCACCGGCGCGTTCGGCCATTCCTGCGCGAGCAGATGCGGCACACCCAGGCTGGCCACCGCGGCGCCGGCCGCTTGAATCAATCTACGTCGTTGCATGTCGGTCTCCTTGACTCGCGTGTCATCGATCACGCCGCCTGCTTCAGCGCCTGCGCGGCGAGAGGCTTGGCAAAGTGTTCCATCGCCGCCTGCACGCCGCTGCCAGCGAGCTTCACGCCGGCGAGCTTCAACCCCATCTCCACGCCGGCCAGCGTGCCGAGCAACGTCAAGTCGTTGCTGTCGCCCAGGTGCCCGATGCGGAACATCCGGCCCTTGATCTTGCCCAGCCCCGTGCCGAGCGACATGTCGAAGCGCTCGTAGATCAGGCTGCGCACCGCGTCGGCGTCCACGCCCTTGGGCATGATCACGCCGGTGAGCACCGGTGAAACCACGCTCGCATCGGCGCACTGAATCGGCAAACCCCAGGCCGTGACCGCGGCGCGCACGCCCGCCGCCCAGCGCTGGTGCCGCGCAAACACGTTCGGCAGCCCTTCGGCGCGGATCATGTCCAGCGCTTCGTGCAGCCCGTAGAGCAGGTTCGTGTTCGGCGTGTACGGCCAGTAACCGCCCTTGTTCATCTCGACGATCTCGTCCCACGCGAAGAACGAGCGCGGCAGCTTCGCGGTCTTCGCGGCCTCCAGCGCGCGCGGCGACAGCGCGTTGAAGCTGATTCCCGGCGGCAGCATCAAGCCTTTTTGCGAGCCGCTGATGCTCACGTCCACACCCCAGTCGTCGTGACGGTAGTCGGCGCAGGCCAGGCCCGAAATCGTGTCCACCATCAGCAGCGCGGGGTGGCCCGCGGCGTCGATCGCCTTGCGCACCGCGGCGATGTCGGACGTGACGCCGGTCGAAGTTTCGTTGTGCACGACGCAGACCGCCCGGATCTTCTTCGCCGTGTCCAGGCGCAGCCGGGTTTCGATCATGTCGGCCTGCACGCCGCGGCGCCAGCTCGGCGCGTCCGGCAGCACGTCATCCTTGCCGTCCCACGCCAGCACCTCGGCGTTCAAGCCCAAGCGCGTCGCGAGTTTTTGCCAGAGCGCGGCGAAGTGGCCGGTCTCGTACATCAGCACCGTATCGCCCGGGCTCAGCGTATTGACGAGCGCCGCTTCCCAGGCGCCGGTGCCCGACGCCGGATAGATGGCCACCGGATGGCGCGTCTGGAAGATCTCGCGGATGCCCGACAGCACCTTCAAGCCCAGCGCGCCGAACTCCGGGCCGCGGTGGTCGATCGTCGGCAGGCTCATCGCGCGCAGAATCCGGTCCGGCACCGGGCTCGGGCCGGGGATTTGCAGGAAGTGCCGGCCCGCGGCGTGAAAGTCGAGTTTGAGCATGGTGCGTCCTTGGTCGGCGCTATTCTTGCATGCAAGAATCTCCGCGCTCATAGGGATTCCATGCTGACAGCCACCGCCCCGCCACCAGCCGCCGCGACCGCCGTTGCGCCGCCGGCCGCGCCCGCGAACGACGTGTCCGAAGCGCTCGCGCGCCGCCTGCGCAGCGACACGCAAGGCGAAGTGCTGTTCGACGCCGCCTCGCGCGGCCGCTACGCGACCGACGCGTCGATCTACCAGATCGTGCCTGTGGGCGTGTTCGTGCCGAGCACCGAGCGCGACGTCGCCACCGCCATCGACATCGCACGCGACTTGAAGGTGCCCGTGCTGGCACGCGGCGGCGGCACCAGCCAATGCGGCCAGACCGTCGGCGCGGCGCTCGTCATCGACTACAGCAAGCACCTGCGCAACGTGCTCGAAGTGAACGTCGCGCAGCGCCGCGCCGTCGTCCAGCCCGGCCTCGTGCTCGACCACCTGAACGCCCAGCTCAAGAAGCACGGCCTGTGGTTCCCGGTGGACGTGTCCACCAGCGCGCAGGCCACGCTCGGCGGCATGGCGGGCAACAACTCGTGCGGCAGCCGCTCCATCGCGTACGGCAACATGGTGCACAACGTGGCCGGCGCGAGTGCCTGGCTGTCGAGCGGCGAGCTGCTCGAGTTCGACCGCGTTGCAGCTCTCACCGGCCGCTCGGCGCAGATCGCCAGCTTCGTGCGCCGCCTCGCCGAGCAACATCGCAACGAGATCGAGGCACATTGGCCGAAGGTGCTGCGCCGCGTCGGCGGCTACAACCTCGACATCTTCCACAACCAGAGCGAGTTGCCCTACACGGCCGACGGCAGCGTCAACCTCGCGCACCTGCTCGTCGGTTCGGAAGGCACACTGGCCTGCACGCGCAGCCTGACGCTGCAACTTACTGAGCTGCCGCGCGCCAAGGTGCTCGGCGTCGTCAACTTCCCGACCTTCCGCGCCGCGATGGCAAGCGCGCAGCACATCGTCAAGCTCACGCCCACCGCGGTGGAGCTGGTCGATCGCACGATGATCGAGCTGAGCCTGGCGAACCCGGCGTTTCGCCCGACGATCGAAGCCGCGCTGATCGGCAAGCCCGCGGCGATCCTGCTCGTCGAGTTCTGCGGCGAGTCCACCGCCGAGCTGTGGCCGAAGCTCAAGCAACTCGGCGATCTGATGGGCGATCTGGGCCTGCCCGGCAGCGTGGTCGAGATGGCGAATGACGCGGCGCAGAAGAGCCTGTGGGAAGTGCGCAAAGCGGGCCTGAACATCATGATGAGCCTGAAGGGCGACGGCAAGCCGGTGAGCTTCATCGAAGACTGCGCGGTGCCGCTCGAGCACCTGGCCGATTACACCGACGCGCTGACCGACGTGTTCGCGCGCCACGGCACGCGCGGCACCTGGTACGCGCACGCGTCGGTGGGCACACTGCACGTGCGACCGATCCTCGACATGCGCGTCGGCGGCCCGCAAGGCGGCGCCGCGAAGATGCGCTCCATCGCCGAAGAAGCCTCGGAGCTGGTTCGCAAGTTCAAAGGCGCCTACAGCGGCGAACACGGCGACGGCCTGTGCCGAGGCGAGTGGATCGCGTGGCAGTTCGGGCCGAAGCTGAACGAGGCCTTCCGCGCGATCAAGACCGAGCTCGACCCGCTGAACCTGTTCAACCCCGGCAAGATCATCGACCCGCCGAAGATGGACGACGCGTCGCTGCTGCGCTTCGCGCCGCCGCAAGCACCCAAGCCTTACCGCCGCATCGAGATCCAGCCGGTGCTCGACTGGTCGGCGTGGAACGTGCAGGCGGATCCGGTGACGGAAGTGACCACGCCGCCCGGCAGCGGCGGCGACTCCACCGGCGGCCTGGCCAAAGCCGTCGAGATGTGCAACAACAACGGCCACTGCCGCAAGTTCGACGCCGGAACGATGTGCCCGAGCTACCGCGTCACGCGCGACGAGCAGCACCTGACGCGCGGGCGCGCGAACACGCTGCGCCTGGCTTTGTCGGGCCAGCTCGGCGCCGACGCCTTCACCAGCGAAGAAATGTTCGCGACGATGGACTTGTGCGTCAGCTGCAAAGGCTGCAAGCGAGACTGCCCGACCGGCGTGGACATGGCGAAGATGAAGATCGAGTTCCTCGCCCACTACAAGGCGCGCCACGGCTACTCGATCAAGGACCGGCTGGTCGCACACCTGCCCGACTACGCCGCCGCGGCGAGCCGCGTGCCGTGGCTCGCGAACCTGCGCGACACCCTGCCCGGCGCGGCGTGGTTGAGCGAGAAGCTGCTCGGCCTGTCGGCCAAGCGCAGCCTGCCGAAGTGGCGCAGCGACACCTTCTGGCGCGTGCAGGGCCGAACCCCGGGGCAGTCATCCCGGCGCACGTGCCACCCCGTGCTCGACACGGGGCCGGGATCCATCTTCACAAGCCGCGATGCAACGCTCGAAGCCGCACGCCGCGGCGAAAAGACCGCCGTACTCTTCGTCGACACCTTCAACGGCAATTTCGAAACCGAGAACGCGCTCGCCGCCGCCCGCGTGCTGCACGCTGCAGGCTACACGCTGCACACCGTCGGCAAGGAAGGCGGCCACCACTGCTGCGGCCGCACCTACCTCGCCGCGGGAATGGTGGAGCAAGCCAAGGCCCGGATCAGCGCGCTCATCGATGCACTGCTGCCGCTCGCCCAAGCCGGCGTGCCCATCGTCGGCCTGGAGCCCTCATGCCTGCTCACGCTGCGCGACGAAGCCCTCGTGATGGGCCTGGGCGAGAGCGCACAAATCGTCGCGAAGCAAGCGTTGATGTTCGAGGAGTTCATCGCTCGCGAAGCCGCAGCCGGCCGCTTCACGCTGAAGTTCAGGTCGGTCGACCAGCCCATCCTGCTGCACGGCCATTGCCACCAGAAAGCCTTCGGCGCAATGGGCAGCGTGCTCGACGTGCTGCGCCTGATTCCAAACGCGAAACCCGAGCTGATCGAAAGCAGTTGCTGCGGCATGGCCGGCAGCTTCGGCTACGAGGCGGCGCACTACGACGTTTCGATGCAGATGGCCGAAGCGAGCCTGCTGCCCGCGGTGCGCAATCGCGCCGACGCGATCGTCGTCGCCGACGGCACGAGCTGCCGGCACCAGATCGCCGATGGCGCGCAGCGCGAGGCGCTGCATGTCGCGCGGCTGCTGGAGCGGCTGTTGTGAGAGCTGACGAATACCTGGCCTGGGAGGCTGATCAAACCGAGCGCCACGAATTCGTCGATGGCCGAATCATTGCGCGCTCTGGGTCCGAAGACCGGCATGTGACGGCAACCATGAATCTCTACGCCGCACTTCGCCATCACTTACACGGTCCGCTTCGGCAATCCCACGCGGCTGAAGCCGTGGTTAGACGGCAGATTCAGTCTTCGTCCTTGCCAGCGGATTTCGCCACCGACGCCACGGCAGTCTTCATCGGCAGAAAGAAGCCGTTCGGCCGGCTGACGAACGGCTGGAACTGGTGCTCTTGGTAAAAGGCGGCGGCCGCGTCGTCGATCGCGTCGGCGCAGATCGCGTGAATGCCCACCGGCGCGGCCGCGAGGCGAGTGATGGCGTCGGCCAGAAGCATGGCGCCGACATGTTGGCCGCGATACCCGGCGTCGCGGCCCAGCCAGCCGATGAGCACTGCCGGAACGCTGGGATAGCGCGGCAACTTGCGGGCCACCTCTGCCGGCAACTCGGTGAGCGGGATGCTGTGCGAAGACAGTGTGTAGAAGCCGGCCATCCTCTCGCTCGCCTTTTCGATCAGGACGTAGCAGGCGGCGTAACCGCGCTTGATGTCTTGCGAAACCGTCTGGCGAAAGTACCTGTCGATGCGCTCGTTCCCGCTCGCGAATCCGGCGCGGTCATGCGTGCCGAGAGCAACCGATCGGAAGCTGCTCACCGCACATCGACGTGTCTGCTGTGGCGGCGCATGGCCCGCTTCAGCGCCGCGTTCGGCGCTGGCGGTTTGAGCAGTGCCTGCGCAAAGCGCGCCTGGTCTTCGGAGGACAAGCGGATGATGCCGTCGTCCTCGATCACGCGCTGCGCCGCGTCTTGCGCCGCGCTGACGACGAAATCCGTGATGCTGCGCCCCTTCAGCTCAGCCGCCCTCTTGAGCAAGGCATAGACGCTGGCCGGAAGCCGTGCCTCGAGTCGTGCGATCTGCTCTGTTGCCATGACAACCTCCGAGGGCATTTGTACGGCACTCTGCCGGAAGTGTCAAGCCAATTGAGTCTGGCCGGCAGGCCCTGCAGGCCTTGAAGTTCCGCGGGCTTCCCCGGCGCAAACCTCGTCCCACCCCATGCTCAACCCCGGGCCTCAGGCGGGCTGCGCCTACGAAACTCGAAGTTCTTCGCGAAGCACCCGTCGCAACGTCGCAACCGTCAGCGGCTTGCTTTCTGACTTGGTCTTCTTGGAACTTGCGAGTGCCTTTCGCAAGAGCGCATTGATCAGGGTCTGGTACCCAACGCCCTCGGCCTCTGCCTGCGCGCGAAAGTGCTCAATGACATCGTCATCCAGCATGATCGTGATTCGGGTCTTTCCCGGAGACGGAATGACCGCCCCGCGCTTTGCCTTGCTGAAGTCGTATTCGTCACGCATGGTATCGATCTGCCTCGCCACGACTGGCCTTGCGAGCGGAAATGACGCGCGTCCGCTCTCCACGCTGAGTGTGAACGACCACAAGCACTCTCCCCAGAGCATCCATTCCCAAGGTGACGAAGCGATGCTCGCCCCGGGAGTCGGGGTCTTCGGTCACGCGACATTATGCATACATAATGCATATTCGCCGCAGTACCCGCGGTCGCGCAGCGCGAAGCGCTGCATGTGGCGAGGTTGCTGGAGAGATTGTTGTAGCGCGACTTGGCGGCGATTACCGAGTTCGTACCGGTGTCCGCCGCTCGGAAGGAATCACACCACGGACAAACGAATCTCCCGACCCAGACTCCGTGCCGCACTTTCCAGGTGCTCCATGCGGCTGGCGTGATTGAGATCGAGCAGGCGATCGACCTGAGGCATGTGCCAACCCAGACGGCGCGCGAGTTCGGACTTCTTCACCCCTTGCGCCAACATCTCGGCGTAGATTGCAAGCTTGGCGGACTCCAGCACGCTCGGCCGAACGACGGGTTGACCTCGCTTTGCCTTGCTGGGTACAGGCAGCGGCCGGCGATCCTCGACATAGAACGAGAGAGCGGCTTCAAGTGCCTCAACCGCATACAGCAAGGCCTCTTCGCGGTCTTCGCCTTGAGTGATGGCCTCGGGCACGTCTGGGAACGTGACAACGAATCCACCTTCCGCTTGCGCTTTGACAACCGCCGGATAGTCAAACATGTGTCACTTCCCCTTCAGGCCAAGCTGCTTCTTGATGCCCTCGACCGTGCCGGTTTTCAACTCGGTGGCATGCATCGGCAATACCGACTGCCGACCGTTCAGAAACACAGATGAGAGCCCTTACCCTGGACGAACGTGGCGCCTTGCTTGGCCAGCCAGCGCTTGAATTCGTTCGAGTTCACGTTCGAAGACTAAACAGTTCTGTTGCATTCGTCAAGCCGCAGCATCGGCCGGCGGCTTCTTCCATGCTCCCCCAGATGCGCCAAGGGCCGCGTAGTCGCGCGGTGGCCTACCCGACGATTCATAATTGCCGGAATCGACCCCCCGACCGAATCGAGCAATGGGCCAAGCCGCAGAAATGTCCGCGATGACCGGCGCCGAATATCTGGCGTGGGAAGCCGCGCAGACCGAGCGCCACGAGTTCCTGAGTGGTGAAGTGTTTGCGATGGCTGGCGCGGAGGATCGGCACGTGACGGTCGGGCTGAATATCGCGATGGCGCTGCGCCAACACCTTGGCGGCACTCCGTGCCGCACCTTCCTCACCGACATGAAGCTCCACGTCGCAGCCGCGAACAGCTATTTCTACCCCGACGCGATGGTCACCTGCAGCGCCGCCGATCTGGCCAGCCCACTCGTCAAGTCAGAGCCCATCCTGCTGGCTGAAGTGCTGTCACCCAGCACCGCCGCCTACGACCGAGGCGAAAAGTTCGCACAGTACCGTCGCATTCCTACGTTGCAGGAATTCATGCTGGTCGACGTAGACACCCGCCGCACCGACGTCTACCGCAAGGGAACCGACGGCATGTGGGTGTTGCACCCTTTCGACGCAGGCCAGACGGTGCACCTTGCGAGCGTGAACCTCGACATCACGGCGCAGGCCTTGTTCGCCGAGGTCGAGCTCGGTCCCGCATCCGCTTCGGCCATCCCACGCGGCTGAAGCACCGCCTACCGCAACCGCGCCGCGTTGCTCGGCTGCCCCCGCCCGGCGATGTCATCGACCCGTTTCGGTGACGGTAGCAGAAGGTGAGGCGCGACTCGAAGCCGAGCCCACCGATCAATTGAGACTGGCCGGTGCCTAGGGCCTCAGCCCCACCCCAGCGTAAACCTCATCCCAGCCCAAGCTCAGCCCCAGGCCATCGAGCCGCAGGCTGGTGCCGCGCGGCCAGGGTTCGAGCGGTGTCCATGGCGCGTCGGCCGGCACGCGGTGGCAGGCCCAGGCAGCTTCTTCCAGGCTCGACAACAAGATGATGTGTTGCAGGCCCGCGAGCTGCCGATAGGCTGCCAACTTTTCGCCTCCGTCGAAGCGCTGGGTGCTCGGCGACAGCACTTCGATGACGAGCCGCGCCTGGGTCAGTTCCACGGTTGTGACGGGGTCATCGATCCGTTCGCAATGAACCAGCACGTCCGGGTAGAAGACGGCATCGACCGCCTCGATGCGCAGGCGCATTTCGGTCATCTTCACGCTGCAAGGAGTCCCCTTGAGGGCCGAGTGAAGCGCAAAGCCCGCGTTGCGGATGAGGTCCGCGTGGACCGCGCTGCCACCCGCCATCCCGCGCGCGGGCTCACCCTGGATGGCGTAGATCACACCGTCCAGGTACTCGTGCTTGTAGCGGCTGGCATTCTCCAGCGCGAGATAGTCTTCCAGCTCGATGTAGGCCACGGCTTTCGAAGGTGTTCCCATCGTCGGCTCCTCGTCAACTGAGCCGATGGTATCTCCCAGTCAACTCAATACGGCTACTGCACGCTCTGCGGCGCGGCACGATTGCCTGCTCAAGACTGCAGCGCGCCCATCGGCACGCCTAGCGCGCGTGCAAGCTTCTTGAGGGTCGCCGCCGTGCCGGCGCGTTTGCCGCCCTCGATCTGGCTGACGTAAGGCTTGCAGGGCGCAAGGCGTCGCGGCGCATTTCGAGAGTGCGCCGTCGCACACGCTGAGCGACGTGAAGTTCGAATCCAGCAACGCGTACGGCGCGGCGTTGGCCGTGTCGATGGACGGCCTGCCGCTGGCCACGTCTCGCAGCGTGCTGCTTCAATACGCCACGCAGAGCCGGCCGAGCGGCTGGCAGGTAGCGCCCGCGTCGATACCCCTTCCCTCAGGCAAGCCCGCTCCCGGCTTCAAGGTCGCCGCGCATGGGCGTGCACCATGGCAAGTGGCGGCGGCGCAACTTCGGGTGACGATCAACAATCCGGGTCTGACCCGTGCGACCGCGCTCGACATGAACGGCATGCCGGCGGGCGAATTGCCCGTCGAGCGCGGCGCCCTCGGTGTGACTCTGGCCTTTCCCGCGAATGCGTTGTACGTCGTGTTGCGATGAATGAGCGCTGAGTTCTTCAGCGTCGTGTTCGACACCACCCGGCCCGACGGCACGCCGCGCAAGCTGCTGGACGTGAGCCGGCTGAACGGGCTGGGCTGGTCGGCGAGCACCCCTCTGGAACGGGGTTTGCGCACGTCGTGCGCCGAGTTTGTGGCCAAACGGGGATGACTGCAGAGCTCGGTTGCTGCCTGCCTCAATGGGCAACCCGTTCCTGCAGCGCTTCTTGCGCGAGCGTATTGATGCTCTTGCCTTGAGCCTGCGCCTCGATGGCGAGCTTCTCATGGAGTTCGGGCGGGATGCGCAAGTTGAACTTGCCCGAGAAGCTGCGTCGCGGTTCAATGTTCTTTTCCTTGCACACTTCAAGAAAGACCCGAAGCGACTTCTTGAACTCGGCACGAAGCTCCTTCGGATTCTTGCCGTAGAAATCTGCGCCACCGCTGAGCCCCAGAATCTCGCCTCGAAAGAGGTCAAGTTCCTCGTCGTATTCGATCCTGGCGTGATACCCGTCAATCCTCATGATGTTCATGCTCCGACCCCGTGTTGCTCCAGCCACTTGCGGATGCTCGCCACTGCGCCCTTGTCGGTGTTCGGCGATGGATGCGGCCGGTGAAAGACTCGCACTTCCTCAAACAGAACGACGGCCACGCGACTGCCTTCGCGTTCACTTACCTCAGCGCCCAGTTCAATGAACAGGGCCTCGATGTCACGCCACTGGACGTTGGCGCTCGTCGGTCGCGCGAAGATCAGTTCAAGAGTGCGCTGATGCCTCCGCTTCATGCCGCAACAGTACCACAAACAGGTACCGCCGGCGGATCGTGCGCCTGCTCGAAGCCGCCAGCACCGTGCCGGGCAAAAGCCTGCCCGCGTCGATACACCTGCCCTCAGGCAAGCCCGCTCCCGGCTTCAAGGTCGCCGCGCATGGGCGTGCACCATGGCAAGTGGCGGCGGCGCAACTTCGGGTGACGATCAACAACCCCAGCCTGACCCGTGCGACCGTGCTCGACATGAACGGCATGCCGGCGGGCGAATTGCCGATCGAGCGCGGCGCCCTCGGTGTGACGCTGGCGTTTCCTGCGAATGCGATGTACGTCGTGTTGCGATAGAAGGCCTACGCAACTCGAAGTTCTTCGCGAAGCACGCACCGACAGCGTTGGGACATACGCTACTGCTGCGTACACTGTCTGCACAGCATCATCTGTTGCCGCACCCATGAAGAACATCACTCTCAGCGCCGAGGAATCCCTCATCGAAGCTGCTCGAGCACGTGCGCGCGCCGAGCAGACCACGTTGAATGAACAGTTCCGGCGTTGGCTCGCGGACTATGCGCAGACCCGCGGGCGTCTGGACCGCTACGACGCTGTGATGCGGGGCTTGCGCGGCAAGCTGAAGGTGGGGCGCAAGCTCGGCCGCGAGGCGATGAATGAGCGCTGAGTTCTTCAGCGACACGAACGTCTTCATCTATCACCTCGACGCCACCGATCGCCGAAAGAACAGGGCCGCGAATAGTATCGTTCGCGACGCGCTGGCCGCGGGCAATGCATGCATCAGTTCGCAGGTGGTGCAAGAGTGCCTCAACGTCGCGCTGCGCAAGGCCGAAGTGGCCTTGTCGCCGGCGGCGGCGCGCGACGATCTCGACGCGGTGCCGGCGCCGCTGATGCAGGTGACGGCGAGCGAGGCGCTCTACCATCGAGCGCTGGACGCGCAGGCGCGCTGGCGCTTCAGCTTCTACGATTCGCTCATTGTGGCCGGTGCAATGACAGCGGGCTGTCGCACCTTGCTAAGCGAGGACCTGCAACACGGGCAAACACTCGATAGTCTGACGGTCATCGACCCGTTTCGGTGCAGGCAGCAGAAGGGCCGTCTGAGGCGCGTGGCCACTCAGTCAGTTCGACCGGCGCCTGCGCCGCGCGATGAATCCGACTGGCAGTTCCTCGCCGCGATGCCGACCAACCTGTACGGCCCCGGCGACAACTACCGCTCGCAGAACAGCCACGTGATCCCGGCGCTGCTGCGCAAGTTTCACGAGGCCAAGCAACGCGGCGACAGAGCCGTCACCGTCTGGGGCACGGGCACACCGAGGCGAGAATTCCCCTACGCCGGCTGGGCGGCGAGCACCCCTCTGGAACGGGGTTTACGCACGGCGTACGCCGAGTTTGTGGCGACGCAGGTGGACTGCAGAGTCCGGATCATCGGTTTTCGCGAGTGCTCCAGATGCGAAGAATGTGAAGCACATCGACAGCGATCGCGTATCTGACTTCGTATTGCCCAGCAATCAGGCGGCGCACTTCCTCCGGGTGGAACTCTTCGAGCCTCAGACCCAGGCGCGGATTTATGGGAAGCCGATCGACGGCTTCGGTAATCGTCAGCACCGATTTCGCCGCCGCCTGAGGGTTGACATCTGCCAAGAACGCATGCAGGCGAGCAAGGTCACCCAGTGCCTTGCTTGTCCATTTCACTTGCATTCAGGCAGAGGAAAGGGTTGCGAGGTCGCGAGGCTCTCGGCCCAAGCCTTGACTTCGGCGTGGTCGACCAGATACCCCGCGCTCGCGTCGGCCAAGGCTTCCTGCGTCAAGCGGTATCGCTCTTCTTCTTGCTCGACCCATGCCGCAAGTGCCTGCGTCACCACCCACCCACTCGAGCGTTCCATGCGCTTCGCGAGTGAGTCCACCCTGGCTGCGAGGGGTTCGGGTACCTGGGCGGTCAAGACGCGTGATTCAACGGATGACATTTGAGCGACTCCCAATCAGAGCTCATCATTGCACAGCAGCAGCGAACTTCGCAAGCTCCACAACGGCAGGCGCACGGGTGCCGAAGGCGCACCCTGCCGACGACATGGCCGATGCCTGCTTGTTCCTGATGCAGCTGCCCGACGAGCCGTTCACCGCCCTGCTGGGCAGCGATGAAGTGACCTCAGGCCGCTTCGAGCCACCGCTGGTCAACGTCGGCGTCGGCAGCGACATCACGATCCGCGAACTCGCCGCGCTGATCCAGCGCACCGTTGGCCACCAGGGCGAGATTGTTTTTGACGCGACCCAGCCCGACGGCACGCCACGCAAGCTGCTGGACGTGAGCCGGCTGTCGCACGCAACGTCCCCTCGGGAATATCAATCGAAGATGTCACGCGCAGTTGCCAACGAGTTTGCACCTGCACCCGTCTGTGCCTCGATCAGCTTCTTGGCCACATCACGCGCGATCTCAATGGTTTCCTGAATCGTGCGGCCTTGCGCTACCAGGCCCTGTACCTCATCGCTCGTGGCGAGGTACATCCCTTCAGGAAGCTTCTCGATGTGAAGCTGAATGACATGTTCCACTTGAATACCCCCAAATCTGCGCGCGTCTATTCGGCCGTTCCGCAAACGCCGACCATTGTGTCTCAGTTGGCCATAGGCCATTCCATTGCCCTAGCGCCTTCGGTGCGACGCTGGCGTTTCCCGCGAATGCGATGTACGTCGTGTTGCGATAGAAGGCCTACGAAACTCGAAGTTCTTCGCGAAGCACCCGTCGCAACGTCGCAACCGTCAGCGGCTTGCTTTCTGACTTGGTCTTCTTGGAACTTGCGAGTGCCTTTCGCAAGAGCGCATTGATCAGGGTCTGGTACCCAACGCCCTCGGCCTCTGCCTGCGCGCGAAAGTGCTCAATGACATCGTCATCCAGCATGATCGTGATTCGGGTCTTTCCCGGAGACGGAATGACCGCCCCGCGCTTTGCCTTGCTGAAGTCGTATTGGTCACGCATGGTATCGATCTGCCTCGCCACGACTGGCCTTGCGAGCGGAAATGACGCGCGTCCGCTCTCCACGCTGAGTGTGAACGACCACAAGCACTCTCCCCAGAGCATCCATTCCCAAGGTGACGAAGCGCTGCTCGCCGCGGGAGTCAGGGTCTTCGATCGTCAGCGCCATGGGATCGCGAAGCGCCTGTTCAGCGTGGGCGAAACCGACACCGTGCTTGCGCAGATTGGCTCGAGCTTTTGACGGATCGAACTCGATGGTCACGCGACATTATGCATACGAAATGCATATTAGCCGCAGTACCGGCGGTCCGCCGTCCACCTTGCGGGGTTTTCAGCGCGGCCCCACCCCAGCGTAAACCTCATCCCAGCCCAGGCTCAGCCCCAGGGCCGTCGAGCCGCAGGCTGGTGCCGCGCGGCCAGGCCGTCATCCCGGCGCAAGCCGGGATCCACTGCGGCGCAGTAGCAAGACGTGCTGGCCAAAACCCCCCGCGCGACGATTCCTGGCGCGTAAATGGCGAGCTCGTCGCGAGTCGGGCTGGTGGATGCCGGCTTTCGCCGGCATGACGGCACGTTGAGGTCATCATCCCGGCGAAAGCCGGCGTCCACCTTGCACCACAATCGTGACTTCGTTTCGAGCACCAGAAACATCCATGACCAAGACCGCCCTCATCACCGGCGTGACTACCCGTCGGCGTGGCGCATCGTCTTCGCGCCTACCGCCTCCCGCCAAGGCGCGCCGATCTTGGGGAACGCGCGCAACAGACCGATCGACCTCTCAAATTCGGCGATGAAGCCTTCGCCGAGATTCGCGTTGGCCTCGTTTGCGTAGAAGAGCGCCCCGTCGACAAGCTCATCCGCCGCCAGCGGGTGGGTCGAAACGATCACTTGATCGCGATTCGAGCGCGCGCGATTGCATCTTCAACGGGTGCTGCGAGCACGGCTCCACTTTCAAGCTCATCGAGCCTTCGCAACGCTTCGACGAACCATTCCTCTTCGACTGCGTCGTCGGACGAAAGACTTGCCATGAGCCGATCGGCCAAATGCGCTCGCTCTTCAGGCGCCAGTTGAAGAGCCTGGGCCTCAAGTTCGGCAACGGATGAGGGCATGACCGACCTCCTACATTGGGTTCAAGTTGAAAATGATACGCGGCCATCATGCATCCCGGGCCAACCGCCGGTAATCGTCAGCACCGATTTCGCCGCCGCCTGAGGGTTCACATCTGCCAAGAACGCATGCAGGCGAGCAAGGTCACCCAGTGCCTTGCTTGTCCAGATCGCCAAAGGGCGAAACCAGCGCGCAAACCGGCGCTGATGCAGCTGCCCGATGAGCCTTTCACCGCCCTGCCGGGCAGTGCTGCCTGCCTCAATGGGCAACCCGTTCCTGCAGCGCTTCTTGCGCGAGCGTATTGATGCTCTTGCCTTGAGCCTGCGCCTCGATGGCGAGCTTCTCATGGAGTTCGGGCGGGATGCGCAAGTTGAACTTGCCCGAGAAGCTGCGTCGCGGTTCAATGTTCTTTTCCTTGCACACTTCAAGAAAGACCCGAAGCGACTTCTTGAACTCGGCACGAAGCTCCTTCGGATTCTTGCCGTAGAAATCTGCGCCACCGCTGAGCCCCAGAATCTCGCCTCGAAAGAGGTCAAGTTCCTCGTCGTATTCGATCCTGGCGTGATACCCGTCAATCCTCATGATGTTCATGCTCCGACCCCGTGTTGCTCCAGCCACTTGCGGATGCTCGCCACTGCGCCCTTGTCGGTGTTCGGCGAAGGCTGATGCCTCCGCTTCATGCCGCAACAGTACCACAAACAGGTACCGCTGGCGGACCGTGCGCCTGCTCGAAGCCGCCAGCACCGTGCCGGGCAAAAGCCTGCCCGCGTCGATACCCCTGCCCTCAGGCAAGCCCGCGCCCGGCTTCAAGGTCGCCGCGCATGGGCGTGCACCATGGCAAGTGGCGGCGGCGCAACTTCGGGTGACGATCAACAATCCGGGTCTGACCCGTGCGACCGCGCTCGACATGAACGGTATGCCGGCGGGGGAATTGCCGGTCGAGCGCGGCGACTTCGATGCGACGCTCGCGTTTCCTGCGAATGCGATGTACGTCGTGTTGCGATAGAAGGCCTACGAAACTCGAAGTTCTTCGCGAAGCACCCGTCGCAACGTCGCAACCGTCAGCGGCTTGCCTTCTGACTTGGTCTTCTTGGAACTTGCGAGTGCCTTTCGCAAGAGCGCATTGATCAGGGTCTGGTACCCAACGCCCTCGGCCTCTGCCTGCGCGCGAAAGTGCTCAATGACATCGTCATCCAGCATGATCGTGATTCGGGTCTTTCCCGGAGACGGAATGACCGCCCCACGCTTTGCCTTGCTGAAGTCGTATTCGTCACGCATGGTATCGATCTGCCTCGCCACGACTGGCCTTGCGAGCGGAAATGACGCGCGTCCGCTCTCCACGCTGAGTGTGAACGACCGCAAGCACTCTCCCCAAAGCATCCATTCCCAAAGTGACGAAGCGCTGCTCGGCGCGGGAGTCCGGGTCTTCGATCGTCAGCGCCATGGCGGTGCCAAGCCAATTGGGTCTGCTCGGCAGGCCCAGCAGGCCTTGAAGTTCCGCGGGCTTTCAGCAAGGCGGAACTACCTCGGCAGGTATCCGCGCGCGCCAGCCCAAACGTCGAAGTGACTTCGCAACTCTTGCGGCAGGTCGAGCACGAATCCAACGTCGATCGGGTGCGAGTGACCCAGAAAGTGGCGCACCGCATCCAGCAGCACTTCGCCTTGCCGGCGATCCTTTTCCCGCTTGGACGCCTTTCTCTCGGGCTTTTCGGCGAGCCATAGTTTGTGCAATGCCATCCAGCGAGGGTCTGGCACGTAAAGTGGGCAAGCGCGGCCGCGCAGAGTGGCCACGACATGGCTGACCGGCGAACCAAGCAGCAACCATTCCTGTTCGATCAATGAGGCCATTGGGTCGAATGCCTCGGCCGCGGGCAAAGGGTGCGTGCTCGGCGCGGCGAGCAGTTCCACTTCATAACCGGCATCGTTCACGGCCTGGTAAGGCCGTCGCGGGCTGATTCGATAACTCGCGTCGATGCCGCGCAGCACCGAAAACAGCGTCTTCTGCGCCGCGTCAGCCGGCCGTCCCGTGGAAATCAGCGAGGCCTTCGTATCGCGGCACCAAGCCAGATCGAAGTCTTCCGTTTCCTCATTTCCGACGGGAAATCGCGCACCGCACGCCAACTCGTATGCGGCGAACGCGTTGGTGCCGACGACCATCAGGTCGGTGCCCAGCATGCCCTCGATGTCGAGGCGGCGCAGGATTTCGGCCTGCCGGTCCGGTAACGATGGCAGGCGCAAGCGCCGGTACAGGCCCACCCTTTCGGCGAGCTGCGCATCGAGCGCTGCAAGGCGGGCTTTCAGCAGCTTCTTTTGTTCGATGAAATCGTCGTACTGGCGCGTCGTGGCGTCGCTGCGCCGGCCGATGGTGGTGCCGCCGTCCTTCGAGTGCCACTTCGCGCCGAGGTACTCGACGCCCGCCTTGTCGACCCAGTACATGGAAACGGGCATCGCCTCGAGTTGCCGTCGGGTTTCAACCCAAGCCAGGTAGGCCTGCTCCAAGTTGGCAACGACACGCTGCGATTCGCTCGAGTAGCGGCTGAAGGCATCAATCCGGTGTTCCATTGACCGTTGATTTTATGGACTTTCCACCATGTGCGCGAAACATCACGCATGGTTGGTGGAAAGCCTACGGTCTTAGCCCCACCACAAGGCGTGCCTCGGTCAGCTCCACTGTCGTGGCCGGGTTGCCGATCTGCTGGCAGTGAACCAGGACGTCGGGGAGAACACGGCGTCCACCGCGGAAATGCGCAGGCGCATTTCCGTCATCTTGACGCGGCAGGGCGATCCCTTGAGCCCAGCGTGCAACGCAAAGCCCGCGTTGCGAATGAGATCGGCCCAATTCCTTCAGGCGCTTGACGATTTGCCTGTAGCTGAATCCGGCCAACCGACCCATCAGGTCGCCACCACTCTGTGCTGGGCTACACCAGCCCGGCGCAATTTCGATGGCCCCTGATGGCAGGCGAATGGAACCACAATCTCGCCACCCTCACCCCAAAAAACCCAGCGTGGTCGCGCAATCCACCGCTTCGAACTCAACATTGCGCCGCATCGCGGTCGGCGTGTCGCTGGCCACGCTCGCGGGGTTGTGCCATCCGGGAAATCCGCTCCCGAGTTCACTTCGAGAGCCAACCGCGACGTGGGAGTTCAACCCACCCCGCGACGAGTTCCTGAGCACCGCCCTGCTCGACCTGCGCTCGTTGAACGAAAAGAATGCCGGCGAAACCGGCTTTGTGCGCGCCGGCACCGACGGTGGCTTCGTGCGCGGTGATGGAACGCCGATCCGGTTCTGGGCCGTGAACACCGAAGTCGGCCGCGCCCCGTTCGTGCGCAAACCGCTCGGGCCGGCCACGGCGCCCGATCTGGCGCGGCACGCCCGCTTCCTGGCCAAACGCGGCGTCAACATGGTTCGGCTGCACCGCCAGTTGAGCCCCGACCTGGCGGCCAACCCCAACGCGGCCATCACCGACATCAACCTCGCCGAGCGTGACGGCATCTGGCGCAGCGTTGCCGCAATGCGCGCCGAAGGCATCTACACCACGCTCTCGCCGTACTGGGCCGGGCCGATGAAGTTCGCCCCTGGCTGGGGAATCCCCGGTGGCGCGGCCCAGCCCGCCTGGGGCTTGCTGTTCTTCGACCCCACGCTGCAGCACGCCTACAAGGCGTGGCTGCGGCAACTGCTCGTGCCGAAGAACCCCTACACCGGCATACCGCTCGGGCAAGACCCGAGCGTGGCGCTGCTGCAGATCCAGAACGAAGACAGCCTGTTGTTCTGGACGGTCGACGCGATCAAAGGCGCGCAGCGCAATGCGCTCGAAACCCGGTTCGCGGAGTTCCTGAGCCGAGAACACGGCTCGCTGGCAAACGCCGTCGCGCGCTGGCAAGGCGAACGCATCGACGCTCAAGCCCTCGCCGCAGGCCGGGCACCATTGCTGCCCATCTGGGAGTTGACCCAGCCCCCCAGCACCCGCCGCGCCGCCCGACTGGCAGACCAAACCGAGTTTCTGGCGCGCACGATGTTCGAGTTCAACCGCGGCATCGTGCGTTTTCTGCGCGACGAGCTGGGTGTGAAGACGCTCGTCAACGCCGGCAACTGGAAGACGGCCAGCGCGCTGCGCCTGAACGACGCGGAACGCTGGAGCTACAGCGCGGCCGACGTGGACGCCGCCAACGTCTACACCACCGGCGTGCACAAAGGGCGCTACGAGGGCTGGGCCATCGTCGAAGGCGACACCTTCACCAATGCGAGCGTGCTGCGCAACCCGAGTCTGCTGCCGCTTGCGCTCAAACAAAGCGCGGGGCGCCCGATGCTCGTGAGCGAAGGCAACTGGGTGATGCCCAACGCCTACGCCGCGGAAGGGCCGTTTCTGGTGGCAGCCTATTCCTCGCTGCTCGGCACGGCCGGCTACTACTGGTTCAGCACGGGCGAAGAGGGTTTTGCCGCACCCGGCTCGGCCAACGGCTACCTGCCCTCACAAGGCAAGTGGCTGTTCGGCACGCCCGAGTTGCTGGGCGGCTTTCCTGCGGCGGCACTCGCCTACCGCAGGGGTTACATCGGCCGAGGCGACCCGGTTCTCCACGAGCGGCGCGCGCTCCCCGCGTTATGGGCGCGCGCCGCGCCGGTGATCAGCGAAGGCGCGAGCTTCGACCCGAACACCGACGCCGGCAGCGGCGCACCCGCCGACCCACGACAAGCCGCAGAGGCAGCCGAAGCTGCAGCGTTTCTGGCTGGCCCGGTGCTGCAGACGTTCAGCAGCGGCGCTGCACAACCCGTTGCGTTGCCAACCGCCCGCGATTGGCACGCGCCCATCCGCTCGAACACCGGGCAGATCGTGCTCGATGCCGCGCGGGCCTTCTGCACCGTCGATGCGCCAAGAGTGCAAGGCGTGGCGGCGCACTTCGGGAGCGCGCCGTCGCACACGCTGAGCGACGTGAAGTTCGAGTCCGGCAACGCATACGGCGCGGCGATGGCCGTCTCGATGGACGGCCTGCCGCTGGCCACGTCGCGCAGCGTGCTGCTTCAATACGCCACGCAGAGCCGGCCGAGCGGCTGGCAAGTGGAACCCGCGTCGATACCTTTTCCCTCAGGGAAGCCCGCTCCCGGCTTCAAGGTCACAGCACATGGGCGCGCACCATGGCAAGTGGCGGCGGCGCAACTTCGGGTGACGATCAACAATCCGGGTCTGACCCGTGCGACCGTGCTCGACATGAACGGTATGCCGGCGGGCGAATTGCCGATCGGGCGCGGCGCCTTCGGTGTGACGCTGGCGTTTCCTGCGAATGCGATGTACGTCGTGTTGCGATAGAAGGCTTGCGAAACTCAGCGTATTGATCAGGGTCTGCTACCCAAGGCGATGCACCTTGTGATCCGCTCGATCAGTTCGGCAGGCGTCTGCGCCGCGCGATGAATCCGACTGGCAGTTCCTCGCCGCGATGCCGACCAACCTGTACGGCCCCGGCGACAACTACCACTCGCAGAACAGCCACGTGATCCCGGCGCTGCTGCGCAAGTTTCACGAGGCCAAGCAACGCGGCGACAGAGCCGTCACCGCACGCCGCGCAAGCTGCTGGACGTAAGCCGGCTGAACGGGTTGGGCTGGTCGGCGAGCACCCCTCTGGAACGGGGTTTGCGCACGGCGTACGCGGAGTTTGTGGCGACGCAGGTGTGACTGCAGAGTCCGGATCATCGGTTTTCGCGTTGCAAGGTTGCGAGGCTCTCGGCCCAAGCCTTGACTTCGGCGTGGTCGACCAGATGCCCCGCGCTCGCGATCGCCACCACCCGTCGGCGTGGCGCATCGTCTTCGCGCCTACCGCCTCCCGACAAGCTCATCCGCCGCCAGCGGGTGGGTCGAAACGATCACTTGATCGCGATTCGAGCGCGCGCGATTGCATCTTCAACGGGTGCTGCGAGCACGGCTCCACTTTCAAGCTCATCGAGCCTTCGCAACGCTTCGACGAACCATTCCTCTTCGACTGCGTCGTCGGACGAAAGACTTGCCATGAGCCGATCGGCCAAATGCGCTCGCTCTTCAGGCGCCAGTTGAAGAGCCTGGGCCTCAAGTTCGGCAACGGATGAGGGCATGACCGACCTCCTACATTGGGTTCAAGTTGAAAATGATACGCGGCCATCATGCACCCCGGGCCAACCGCCGGTAATCGTCAGCACCGATTTCGCCGCCGCCTGAGGGTTCACATCTGCCAAGAACGCATGCAGGCGAGCAAGGTCACCCAGTGCCTTGCTTGTCCAGATCGCCAAAGGGCGAAACCAGCGCGCAAACCGGCGCTGATGCAGCTGCCCGATGAGCCTTTCACCGCCCTGCCGGGCAGTGCTGCCTGCCTCAATGGGCAACCCGTTCCTGCAGCGCTTCTTGCGCGAGCGTATTGATGCTCTTGCCTTGAGCCTGCGCCTCGATGGCGAGCTTCTCATGGAGTTCGGGCGGGATGCGCAAGTTGAACTTGCCCGAGAAGCTGCGTCGCGGTTCAATGTTCTTTTCCTTGCACACTTCAAGAAAGACCCGAAGCGACTTCTTGAACTCGGCACGAAGCTCCTTCGGATTCTTGCCGTAGAAATCTGCGCCACCGCTGAGCCCCAGAATCTCGCCTCGAAAGAGGTCAAGTTCCTCGTCGTATTCGATCCTGGCGTGATACCCGTCAATCCTCATGATGTTCATGCTCCGACCCCGTGTTGCTCCAGCCACTTGCGGATGCTCGCCACTGCGCCCTTGTCGGTGTTCGGCGATGGATGCGGCCGGTGAAAGACTCGCACTTCCTCAAACAGAACGACGGCCACGCGACTGCCTTCGCGTTCACTTACCTCAGCGCCCAGTTCAATGAACAGGGCCTCGATGTCACGCCACTGGACGTTGGCGCTCGTCGGTCGCGCGAAGATCAGTTCAAGAGTGCGCTGATGCCTCCGCTTCATGCCGCAACAGTACCACAAACAGGTACCGCCGGCGGATCGTGCGCCTGCTCGAAGCCGCCAGCACCGTACCGGGCAAAAGCCTGTGGCGCTCGGCGGTGCCGAGACACTTGCGATCAGGCTGGGCGAGGATGGCCTCAATCTCGCTCGACGTGTTCCTTGGGAAACTGCCCGACGAGCCGTCACCAGGACGAGATTGTTTTCGACGACACCAAGCCTGACAGCACGCCGCGCAAGCTGCTGGACGTAAGCCGGCTGAACGGGTTGGGCTGGGCGGCGAGCACCCCGCTGGAACCGGGTTTGCGCAGGCGTACGCCGAGTTTGAGGATCGCACGCAGCGTCCCCTCGGGCATATCTCCAGCGTGGTTTGGGATCGTTGTGTATCGATTGAGCGCTGGGTCGATCTGCCTGTAGCTGAATCCGGCCAACCGACCCATCAGGTCGCCACAATGAGGGGGTAATCGAAGATGTCACGCGCAGGTGCCAATGAGTTTGCACGTGCACCCGTCTGTGCCTCGATCAGCTTTTTGGCCACATCACGCGCGATCTCAAGCGTTTCCTGAATCCTGCGGCCTTGCGCTACCAGGCCCTGTACCTCATCGCTCGTCGCGAGGTACATCCCTTCAGGAAGCTTCTCGATATGAAGCTGAATGACCCTAAAAACAGCAGTTACGCGGGCGCCGCGAGCGTCGGCGGCGGGGTTGGCAGGGCGATCTGGCCGACTATGCGTCGGCAGATGTAGGCAAGCAGCGTTGCCCAGCGGTCGAGCTTTGGCAACTGCTCCGCAGCAGCCTTGACGTGCTGGATGGCCGCATGAACATTGGCGATCATCGACTTGATCAAGCCGGCCTCGGCGTGCATCGGCGTGAGGTACAGCGTGGTCTGGTTACCGCTGCTGGTGGCGCGGCCCACGGCCGCCAGCAGCAGCGGCCGGCTCGTCAGTGCCTCACGCCGGGCTTGCGGGTTGGCCGCGCGCACGTACCAGCTCCACCAGTTGTAGACCAGCGCCACCGCTCGCGCAGTGACTTGGCTGCGGTGCATGTCCTGCGTGGTGAAACCGCCCCAGCCCCATTGGTTCTTCAACTCGTCGAAACCGTTCTCGCAGTCGCAGCGGTCGCGGTAGAGCTGGCCGATGGCCGCGATGTCGTATTGCGCATTGGTCGCCAGCACGGTGTATTCCCAGACCTGCGCGTTGTCCTGCACTTCGTCGTGCGGCAGCGCCAGCACGAGCTGTTCGTTGGCATCGTGTTGGCCGCGCCTCTTGCCCATCAGCGCAAGGTCGTGCTTGATGCGTCGGCGCAGCACCACCACACGCCGTGCCTTGCTCCAGCCGCTGCAGGCGCAATTCGTCTTCGATGGCCTGCCAGCCCTGACTGGCTTCAGTGGCGCGCGTCCAGTCCTCGCGCCGGAACAGCCGCTCGATCAGCCGCTTCACGTTGGCCGTCTTGCGCAGGCGCAGCAGGTAGCTCAAGGAGCGCTGCTCGCACACGTCGATGATGTCTTCGTTGCCGTAGCCGCAGTCCCCGCGCACCAGCGCCGGGGCCTTGTCGCCGAGCTCGTCGAGCAGCCGCGCCATCGCCGCCTTGGCGTGGCCCGAGGTGTGCTGCTTGCCCGAGCTGAGCACCGCGTCGAGCACCAGGCGCAGGTTGCCGACCCAGAAGGTGTGCAGCACGTGGCTGGGGCGGCCCGGCTTGTGCGGGTTGTAGCCGATCTCGGCGCCTTCCTGGCGGCCGTACAGCGGCTTGATCGTGGCGTCCAGGTCCAGCACCCACGGCCGGTCCAGCGCTGCGCGCACGCTGGTCATCAGCGCACTGCGCATCCAAGGCTCGCTGGCCGCAGGCAGCATCGCCGCCAGCGCGCGGCGCACCGAGTCTTCGCTGACCATGCCACGCAGGCCCAGGGCCTTGGCCGCCACAGCGTCACCGCGAACGCCAGCGATGTGCGCGTAGCGCTTGGCGCCGGCCAGGATGCCCAGCATCAACGTGCCCAGCGCGTCGCGTGGCCGCGATGCGTTGGGGCTGCTGTAGCGCAAGGGGCAGTCCTGCACCCAGCGGTCGAACACACCGGCGGTGGCCAGGAATTCGGCAAAGAACACGATCTGTCCGTGCGGCGTGGCCTGGGCTGTCTCGTCCCAGCGCACGTGCACGCGACCACCCATCGTGTCGGCCACCATCGCGTCCTCACTGGCCTGCGCAAGCGCGGTCTTCTTCGGTTCGTCAGCTTCACCCATCGGGTGAGTGTGCCAAACCTCCTCAAGCCCTCGCCAGTGTTGAAGAAAACGGCGACGCCGCAGGGTCAACTGCGGTCTTAGGATGACATGTTCCACTTGAATACCCCCAAAGCTGCCCGCGTCTATTGAGTCCGTTCCGTTCAGCAACGCCGACCATTGTGTCTCAGTTGGCCATAGACCATTCCATTGCCGTCGCGTACGCCATTGCTGCGGCGCGTTCCGCTCACGCCTCGAGCCCGACATCGCGCCGCATCGTGGTCGGTCTGTCGTTGGCTGCTCTCGCCGGGTTGTGCAATCCAGCAGACCAACCCCGCGGCGTGACCCAAGAACCGGCCGCCACCTGGGCCTTCAACCCACCCCGCGATGAGTTCCTGAGCACCGCCCTGCTCGACCTGCGCTCGTTGAACGAAAAGCAAGCCGGCGAAACCGGCTTTGTGCGCGCCGGCACCGACGGTGGCTTCGTGCGCGGTGACGGAACGCCGATCCGCTTCTGGGCCGTGAACACCGAGGTCGGCCGCGCCCCGTTCGTGCGCAAACCGCTCGGGCCGGCCACGTCGCCCGATCTGGCGCGGCACGCCCGCTTCCTGGCCAAACGCGGCGTCAACATGATCCGGCTGCACCGCCAGCTGAGCCCCGACCTCGCGGCCAACCCCAACGCGGCCATCACCAACATCAACCTGGCTGAGCGCGACGGCATCTGGCGCAGCGTTGCCGCGATGCGCGCCGAAGGCATCTACACCACGCTCTCGCCGTACTGGGCCGGGCCGATGAAGTGCGCCCTCGGGTGGGGAATCGCCGGGGGCGCGGCCCAGCCCGCCTGGGGATTGCTGTTCTTCGACCCCACGTTGCAGCAAGCCTACAAGGCGTGGCTGCGGCAACTGCTCGTTCCGACCAACCCCTACACAGGCATTCCCCAGGGGCAGGACCCGAGCCTGGCGATCATTCAGATCCAGAACGAAGACAGCCTGCTGTTCTGGACGCTCGACGCCATCAAAGGCGCGCAACGCACCGTGCTCGCGTGCTCGAGACGCGATTCGCAGAGTTCCTGAGCCGAACTCAAAAGCGCTGCCTCGCCGTCACATAGCAGCGCTTCTCGACCAGCGTTCACACTCGTGTTTGCGTGTTTGGGCCGGCGTGCGCCGGCACTCAGCGCCTGCTTGAGCGCTTCGTGAAACACCGTCAGCTTGCTCGGTCGCCCTGCTCGACGGTTTCGGTGCGCCAGCAACCTCGTCGTGCAGCCACTTGCCCGGCTTTGAAGTCGCCGAAACGCCGAATCCTGCCAATCATCGCCCTCGTGATCACTCCTTCTCCCCTGCTGCACAAAAATGCAGCAGGGTAGGTGAAACACCTGGCTCAGTTTTGAGTCGGCACAACCCCCAAAAGCGGCTCAGTTTTCGGTCGCACCAACACTCGGCCTCATCGCAAGCGCCCGGAAAGCGCCCGGCCAACCCGATGATGGCGATCGCCGATCCCCAAAAGTCGTCGACGAGGCTCACGCCGGCTCCCCCGGTTCGGCGCGTGCGCCCCGGCTTCGGCCCAGCCGACGTCGAGCGAGGGCCTCGCGCCGCAGCTCGCCTCGCTCCCGGCTGGCGTCAAGCGAGGGGACGACCGAGGCGTCTCCCAGGTTCGCCGCCAGGGCGCGGACGGTGGGAAAGCGGAACAGGTCGGTGATGGCGAGTTCCCGCCCCAGGACCTGTCGAAGCCGCCGGTGCACCCTCACTGCGAGCAGCGAGTGGCCGCCGAGGTCGAAGAAGTTGTCGTCGAGCCCGACGCTCGAAACCTTGAGGACGTCGCGCCACACCTGCGCGATCGACTGCTCGAGGCCGCCCGGCGGCGTGGAGCTCGGGTCGGACTGGGCGCTTTCCCATCCGTCCGGAGGTGGCAGTGCCTTGCGATCGAGCTTTTGGTTCGGCGTGAGCGGGAGCGATTCGAGCCAGACGAAGTGCGAAGGCAACATCGGCTCGGGTAACCGCTCCTGCAGCCAACTCCGTAGCTCCGTTGCAACGGCTGAGGCACCTGCGCGCGGGACCACGTACGCGACTAGCCGCGCGTCCCCTGTCGCGTCCTCCCGCAACACCACCACCGCTTCGCGCACGGCCTCGTGCCGGGCCAGCACCGCCTCGACCTCGCCGGGCTCGATGCGATGCCCGCGCAGCTTAATCTGCTGGTCGCTCCGCCCCAGGAACTCGACCACCCCGTCCGCGCGATAGCGCGCGCGGTCTCCGGTCCGGTACAACCGTGCGCCCGGCGCCTTGCGAAAGGGATGCGGGACGAAGCGCTCCGCGCTGAGCTCTGGCCGACCCAGATAGCCCCGCGCCACTCCAGCACCGCCGATGTACAGTTCCCCCGCCACACCGACCGGGACCGGACGCAGTTCGGTGTCGAGGATGTAGAACTCGGTGTTCGCGATCGGCCGGCCGATCGGCACCACGTCCGATTCGCCGGACAGGCCATGCGTCGACGACCAGATCGTGGTCTCGGTCGGGCCGTAGAGATTCAGGGTCTGCGCCGAGGTGAGAGCGCCGAGCTGCCGGGCGAGCGCCCCCGGCAGGGCCTCCCCCCCGAGCAGGAGCACGTCGAGAGCGCGCAGCGACTCTCGTCCGTCTTCGTCGAGCACCAGCATGCCTGCCAGGCTCGGCGTGCACTGCATGTGCGTCACGCCGTGCCGACGGATCGCGTCCGCCACGGAGAGCTTCGCCGCGCTCGGGGCGACCGTCATTGCGCTGAGCCTCCTCAACCGATCGAGCTGTGGGAGCTGCGCGAGGACGGTCCCCGCTTCCACGCCGAAATCGATCAGGCACGCGACCTCGTCCACCCCGATTTCGCCGAGGCGCTTCACGAAGTCGAGCCGGCCTTCCGGCGTGCCGAAAAGCGCGCTCGTCTCGAAGTAACGTTCGAACGAGTACGCGAGGAGGTCGTCCAGCTCGTCGGCAGAGAGGCCCGTCACATCGACGTCGGCTTCTACCGCGCTGCCATCGCGACGCTTCTTGAACGCGGTCCAGGCTCCCGCGAAGCCTTTGATCAGACTGAGGGAACTGCGCAGGTAGGCGAGCATGGGCTCCCGCACCGTCGCCCGGACGACCTCGACGTCGTCGCCGAGGAAGGCGTGGACCATCAGCGTTACGTGGCCCGGATCCCGTGTGTGCCCGTGGTCGCGTCGCGCATGCCGGTAGATCCGGATCCGTTCGGCGACCTCCTCCAGGCTCTGCCCGAGCAGGTGCGTGAGCACGTTCGCGCCGATCTCGCCGGCCCGGCGGTAGGTCTCGACGTTGCCAGCGATCGTGATCCAGACCGGAAGCTCCGGCTGAATCGGGCGGGGCAGCGTCCGCACCTCGACGGGCCCCTTCGGTCCCGGGAACGAGACCGGCTCACCGCGCCACAACCTGCGCACGGTCTCGATCTCTTCGAAGAGCAGCGTACGGGCCTCCGCGTAGTTCTCGGGTCGCAACACGAAGTCATTCGGCTGCCAGCCGGAGGCGAAGGCAACGTCCACCCGCCCTTTCGAGAGGTTGTCGACGAGTGCCCACTCCTCGGCAACGCGGGCGGGATGATGCAGGGGCAGGACCACGCTGCCCGCTCGGATCCGGACCCGCTCCGTCAGCGTGGCCAGTGCGGCGCCCGTGACGGCGGGGTTCGGGTAGAGGCCGCCGAAGGCATGGAAGTGCCGTTCGGGCGTCCACACCGCGGCGAAGCCGTTTGCGTCCGCGAAGCGGGCTCCGTCGAGCAGCAGTCGGTATTTGTCGCCTCCCGCCGCCTCGTCGCTGGCGAAGTAGAAGAGGCTGAAGTCGAGCGGCTTGGCGCCGGCTCGGTTCGCGGCGAGGCGACGGGCGCCGCTCGTCCGTGTGGACGACCACGCGGAAGCCGTGCGTGAGGGTCCAGAGCAGCTCGAGCACGGAGATGTCGAAGGAGAGGCTCGTCACGGCGAGCCAGACACCGGCGGACGCGTGCGCGACGCGCTCGTCCATGCCGGCGAAGAAGTTCACGACATTGCGATGCTCGACCATCACCCCCTTGGGCTGACCGGTGGAGCCTGAGGTGTAGATCACGTAGGCGAGGTTCTCGGGCCGGACGCCGGTCTCGAGCCGAGCTTCGGAAGCCGCCGCGAGCGCCCGGGCATCGGCGTCCAGCACCACGGTGTGGCGGGCGGCCGACTCGAAACGCCGCACGAGGCTCGACTGGGTGAGGAGCAGCGGGAGCTGAGCGTCTTCGACCATGAAGCGCAGCCGCGCTGCAGGGTACTCCGGGTCGAGCGGGAGATAGGCGCCACCCGCCTTCAGGACTCCGAGCACGGCGACTACGAGATCCAGCGAACGGTCGAGGCAGATGCCGACGAGCGTCTCCACGCCCACGCCGAGCCCTTGCAGGTGGCGCGCCAGCTGATTGGAGCGCGCGTCCAGCTCGCGATAGCTGAGCTCTTCGTCGCCGCAGACGAGTGCGACTGCGTCGGGGGTGCGCAGAACCTGGTCCTGGATCAGATCGTGGACGCAGCCAGCCTGCACGATGCGCTCGGTCGCATTCCACTCCTCGAGCATCCGCGCCCGCTCCGGCGGCGTGAGCAGCGGGAGCGCATCCGTGCTCCGCTTCGGATCGGCTGCCATCCCTTCGAGCAGCGCGCCGAGATGCCCGAGCAGGCGCAGGGCGGTCGCGTCGTCGAAGCGCGGATGGTCATAGGCGATCTCGAGCAAGAACTCGGGCTCCGCGTAGGCGTAGAGCGTCAAGGGGTAGCTGGTTTGCTCGTGAAGCCGGAAGCTGCGCTGCGCGAAGGCGCCGCCCTCAGACCGCAGCTGTGAGTCGAGCAGGGAGTTCTCGAAGACCAGCAGGGTCTCGAACAGGGGTTGACCCGGCGACACCGCGCTCCAGCGTTGCACGTCCACGAGCGGTGTGTGCTCGAAGCTGCGCACGGCGCGCTCTTGCGCTTGCAGTTCTGCCAGCCACGCGAACACGGAGCTCCCGGCAGGGATGCGAACCCGCACGGGCAGGGTATTGATGAAGAGCCCTACCATTGCGCGAGCGCCCTCCACGCTCGTAGCGCGCCCGGCGCGAGTCGCACCGAACACGATATCGGGCTCGCCGCTGTAGCGACCTAGTAACAGCGCCCAGGCGCCCTGTACGATCGTGTTCAGGTGGAAGCCCCCCCGCTGCGCGAGGCTCGCGAGGGCCGAGCTGAGCTCGCGCGAGAGGCGAACAGAGCGCTGGCGCCGCTCGCTCGTCAACTTGCTCGCAGGCGCTGCTCCGGGCAACGGTGTTGCCGCCGGGAAGCCCGCGAGGCGCTCGCGCCAGAACGGCTCCGCCAGAGAGTGGTCCTGGCGACGCAACCAGTCCACGTGATCGCGATACGGGCGCACCGAGTCCAGCTTCGGCGTCTCTCCGCGCACGTACGCTTTGTAGCAGGCGAACACCTCGCGCAGTACGATCGGGAACGAGCGCCCGTCGAGCAGGATGTGGTGGAAGCTCCAGACGACTTGATGCTCGAGATCGCCCGTGCGCAAGAGGGTCAGGCGCCGTGGCGGCTCGTGCAACTTGAAGCCGCGCGCGCGATCCGAGCGCAAAAAGGCCTCAAGCCGACCCGGCACCGATTCGGGCGGGACCTCGCGCCAATCCTGAACTTCGAGAGGCAGCGGTGCCTGCGCATGGACCTGCTGCAGGGGCTCCTCGACGTCCTCCCAACGGAAGCTCGTCCGCAGCACGGCGTGGCGGCCGACCACTTCCTGCCAGGAGCGCCCGAAAGCCTCAAGGTCGAGCGGCTCGTGAAGGCTGCAGACGATCTGCTCGATATCCACCCCCGGCTGGCTTCCGGAGAGGTGATGGAAGAGCAGGCCCTGCTGAATCGGGGCGAGCGGATACTCGGCTTCGATGACGCCTACCACAGCGTGCTTCCTGCGACGTGCTCAATCATCTGATTGGGGCGGTCCTAAGCTCACGCCGCGGAGGAGGCAGTGCCCATCTTGCACCCCGACCTACGAGGAAACATAGAACATTTTCACTCAAGTCGGGCCGGATTGGGACAGGTCTTTCTCGCAATTGCTCCGATGTTCCAGAAGCTTTTCCGTGCGCCGCAGTATATCGACCGAGTTCGGCAGCAGCCTTCAACATTGAAGCGCAGCCGCGCTACGACTTCGTGCCTGAAGCTTCCACTTATCGCGCTGGTCAGAGGCGCGCGCCCAGCATTCGCAGCGTTCGGGTCTGCGGTCGGGAGCCCTCGCCCTACCACGGAAGGCGCCGCTGCATCGGCTCCATGTGCGCAAGGGTACGGCAGCCCGCACGGTCCCCGCCGTATCAGGCGCTGTTGAGTGGCCTGCGGCGCCTGACGACATAACCCATCGCAGACAGGCCCGCCAACATCAGCGCATAGCCCCCTGGTTCCGGCACCTGCGCGGCGTAGCCGTTTGGCGCGGCACCCTCGTAGAACTGGCCGAACGCGAAACCGCCTGATGCGACGTTGCCGTTTAAACCGCCGCTGGTTGCGATCGTCAGGTGCGTCTCACCAAGGCCGGTCCAACCGAAGAACAATGCTCCGCCATTGCCGTCAACGGCTTGAGTTTTGGTCTCACCGCTGGCGAGCCTTAACGTCACGTCGACAACGAAAAGATCGTCCGGTTCGATGAAAAAGCCGAAGGAATTGACCGGTACCGGATAGCCTGCTTGAAGCACAACCCCGCCCTCGAAGCTCATCGACAACTCTCGCGGCGAAAAGAACACGCTTGTGCCATTCGAGCCGGGTTGAATGGGCCATGTAGCCCATTCCCCCACCCCTCCCTCCTGGCCGACGGTGAACTTTGTGACCCAGGGGCAGAAGTCGTCGAGCTCCGAACCGCCGCTGAGCACGAGCGAGTTCGGTTGCGAACCGTTGGCACCGCCTAACACCGCCGTGCCTTGGAACGTGCCGACGTCGACCTGCCACTTTGCAAGATCCGTGTACAGCGTGACGGCTTGCGCCGCCGTCGCCGAGAGTATCAAGGCACCAGCGCCGACGGCGCTGAACCACTTGTTGACGTGCATACCGAATCCTTCCCTGACAAATTGTTCGATGACGACTGAGTTCCGCACTGAAGCAGCCCGCCGGCGCCGCGGCACTTACCACAAGCCAGCCCCGCGCCAGAGTCTTCCGCTGCCCGATGTGAGAACTACTTCTCATGTTGTTGTGAGTCCAATTTATTCGTTTGAGGCTGGAACAACAATCCCTGGAGTCGGGGATGTGTGGAGCCTGATGCGAGCGTTCAGCCGACCGACACCACCGCGCTGAAGAAGAAACGGTCCTGCGCCGAAGCAGATGCCACTGGGGCCACGACGGGCACAGGTCCGAGCCCATGAGTGCGCAAGTGGTTCGCGGCGCGTCCAGGGGCAGCCAATGGGACCCGATCTGCCCCAGTCAGGGATCCCCGCACACCAATGGATTGAGCGAAGTCGAAGAAAACGGCCTGTCGCAGGCTGTCCGCTTGACAAACTAGTTCTGTACCGTCTCAACCGAAACGCTACATGCCTTCAGGTATGAGTCCAGCGTGCTTGGCAATTCGCGCCCGGCAACTCGGGACCGAGTGCGGGGCGGCACCTGCGCCGGCATAGCGACAGGAGGAGTCTTCCGATGCAACGTCGCTCAAGGTCGGACACGCAGGCCGAAGCCCACTTTGGGTCATCGGCACCGCCCACCGCTCCTCATGCGAGCCCGGCGGCCCGGGCCAGAAGCAGCACTTCGTCCAAGCCAGGCTCAGGGCCTCGCCGATCACCGCCTTCGCCCCGGCGCTCGTCGACCACCAGCGCTCGGGCTCGTAGTCGTTCGGCCGCGCTGCGAGCACACCGACCTGTACGCTGCTGCCCAATGCCAGGCGATACACAAGCCTCGAGCGGCGCGCGTGAACACCCGCCGAGAACACATCGACCATATCGAGCGTGATGCCGGTCTTGTGCGCCCATTCGCGAAACACGACCGCGCTGAGGAAGGAACGGTCCTGCGCCGAAGCCGGTGCCAAAGCCACCACGATCGGCACCCGCTCGAGCCCATGGGTGCGCAGGTAGGCTGCGGCACGTTCCGGATAGCTCTGCCAGTCCCGAAATTCGTGCCACGAACCGATAGGCCCACCGGTCGTCACGACATGCTCGTAACGCCCGAGGTGGAATGCGGCGCTGGCTTGGTCAAGCTCCGTTTCGTCGAGCCAGCCCTCGATGACGAGAATTCGCGCGCCTTTGCCGTTCCTGGCAATTGCCGGCTCATTGGCTGCGAGGAAGTCGTAGGCCGTGAGGGTGCAGACGATCAGCGACGCGCAGGCAAGGACGAGAAGGACGGTCCAACCCCATAGAGTCGGAACCCACACCTCGCGGCGATGGAACAGAGCAATCGACCCGTTCGAACTGCCCCTCAAGAATTTCCGCACACCAATTTCAACCCCCAGGCGAGCGTAGCCTGGCAGCAGGCCACATGCCCAGCAACAGCTGGGTCAGATTCAGGCGGCGATGCTCAGTTCTGGAGCCTGCGCCGGCGAGCCAAGAATCCAACCGCGCCTAAGCCTGCCAGCATCAATGCGAAGACCTGCGGCTCGGGCGCAACCGTCACGGCCATCAATGCATAGTCGGAGCCGAGGCAACCAGAATTCCGGCAAACCCCGCTCGCGGCCCCGAATACGATGCTGTCGTACTGGAAGCTCCCGAATGGATCAGAAACGCGCCAAGCGCCAGCAGAGCCGTCTGCCGCCAAAGACATAGACACAATCGTCTGGCCATTGAAGGTCCACGACGCGCTGTTGTCGCCCGTCGCTGTCAACGTGGCAGTTTGCGAAGTCGAGTTGACACTGTTGAACGCGGTCACCTTGACCCTTTCGTTCACGTCGCCAAATTCCGGCCCATTGAACAAGAACGCAACGTCAAAACTCCTGATCGTGTGAAGCGATCCCAACGACAGAGTAATCGTTTCCCCGATATCGATTTCATGCGGCATGATGCCGCCGGAAACACCGAATCCCGTATAGCCGCCGATGCTGGCACCTCTGCTGAAGGTACCGCCCGCCGCCACAAAGGTGACACCATTCACGGTGGCAGACGTCGCTCCAATCAACGAATCGAACGTTGAGTTTGTTGCATCCAACACCACCGTATCTGCCGCAGCGTTGGTTGCAAACAGGGAGACGGCAGCGGCGCCCGCCAATGCCGGAAAGAATGTTGAAGTTTTCATCATCACTCCTGAGTTTGTTCCTGCCTTCCCTATAAGCGACTTTGCGGGAAATGTTCCATGAATGACAGCCCTGGTTACCCCCGATATGGGGGGGCAACCAAGGGCTGGATCGCGTGACGCAAGTCCTCGAAATCGCCGTGGCGCGAAGCGATTTGCATTAGCCTGTCTCTCTCAACTGAGCACTAACAGCTCGTTAAGTCATTGATTTCGCTCGCACTCGTGTAGCGTGACAGCGTCAACTTGCGCCTATCGGTGGCGGGCAGCGATCGGCCGGGGCTGACGCAGTCTGGCCACCGGCAGCTTGAATACGGCAGTAGTGATCTTGGCCCCGTCATTTCGACTCGCCGTGTCGGTTTTGTTGCATTAATGACGCAATCGCAGGCCCAAGGCGGCGCCAGGGTGCTAAGCGTGAGGGGAAGCAGCCAGCCGAATGAGTTGCTTCTTGGCCAGCTCGGCGTTAGCGCCGTTCCACGCCTCGCGCATCGCTCGGCCCACGGTGGCGTGTAATTCCTCGGGCAGATGCTCGATCACGTTGCGCCGCTTGTGCTCCTGGCAACGTTGGATGAGCGCGAGTCGTCCAAAGCAATCGACGATGGCCTTGCGCAGGGCCTGGCCCCCGTCGATCGCCCACAGTCATGCGCGATGCGCACTGAGCCCACATTCAATCAAGTCGCTGAGCAGCGAGCGCAAGACCCGGTTATCGGTCGATCCTTCGCGCAGCCCCAGCACATGCTTATGGCCCTTGGCGTCGATTCCCAGGGCCACCAGGATGACGCGATCGCGAAAGTGGATGCCCTCGATCATCACCACCGGCAAGTCCAATGCCTTGAGCGAGCACGACAGCCACTCGTGCGGTTGCTTCTCGCTCAGCGCCACCCAGCGGCGCGACACCGCGCTCTTGGGCACCGACAGCGGCTCCTCGGGTTCGGGCAACTCTTCCAGTGTGCCGGGCGTAGCGGCGCGTGGACACGCCCGCAGCGATTGCGGCCACCGTGGCAATGTCCAGCGGGTCTCTGTGCGCTGCCCAGGCGAAGCTGGGCAACGCCAGACCGCCTCGCGTCAGGCTGCGCGCCCGGGGCTTGGTGAGTGCGATGCGATGACCGCCCAGCACGACGCTGGATCGGGCCGTGCCGCCGCGAACAGCACGACGATGCACATCGGGCATGTTCTTCGCGCCACACAGCGCTACGCGGTCCGCTTCCATCATGGCGGCCAAGACCTGCTTGCCGGCGTTCACACACAAACCGTAGAACGCGTGCTGCACGTCGCGCAGCACGCCTTGAACGTTCGACGACAACTGCACGGGAGCAGCCGGGACAACCCGCAGCGCGGGCTTCGTGCGAGACTTCATTTCGGTGGTTCCTTTCTTTGCTTGCGAGGCGCCCGCATGTTCACATGCGGGCGAAAGGAACCGCCACCTCGTCGTGTGGCGCCTGCCACGGAATCGTGGTCGCGTAAAAATGCAATCCCTTTGCTTGCGAAGCTGCCGTGACCGTCCAACACCGACCCTGGAAGAGCGAAGAAAGCGCCGGTGAACCGGATGCGGCGAGCGAAGACGCGCTCATCGTCGATTCGCCTGCAGGTGCCGGCCGCTTGGACTTGGGGCGCCGCGTCTACTGCCTCTTCGGCCTTGTTTTCGACGCCGTCACCTTGGCTGAGGCGAGCGAGCAGCTGCATCGTTGTGCCGCTAAGCGGGTTCCCTGCCTGGTGTCCACACCCAATGTGAATTTCGTCGTGACGGCGCTGCGCGACGCGGCGTTTCGCGATTCGGTGCTGCGAAGCGACTTGTGCCTCGCTGACGGCATGCCCATCGTCTGGGCGGCACGCCTCATGGGAATTCCAATCCGTCACAGGGTGGCAGGTTCCGACCTGTTTGATCATCTTCGCTCGCGCAATGGCCGGCCGCTCAAGGTGTACTTTTATGGTGGGCCACAAGGTGTCGCACAGCGCGCTTGCGCCATGATCAACGCGGCACCGAGTGGCCTGCAGTGTGTCGGTTTCCACTCGCCCGGATTCGGATCGATCGAAAATCTCAGCGACAGCCCGCAGATCGACTCCATCAATTCCAGCGGTGCGGACTTTCTGGTCGTCGCGCTGGGAGCAAAAAAGGGCAGGCGTGGATCGAACGCAATCGTCCGCGCTTGGAAACGCCCATCGTGAGCCACCTGGGGGCGGTGGTGAACTTCGTGGCAGGTAGCCTGCGTCGAGCGCCTCGAGCATTTCGCAAGCTTGGGCTGGAGTGGTGCTGGCGCATCTTGCAAGAGCCAACGCTCTGGCGGCGCTACTTGCATGATGGCACGGTTCTGCTGCGCCTCGTCCTCACATGTGTGCTGCCGTGTGCACTGTCCCTGCTGCTGCGCCGTGTCTTCGCGGCCCCTGAAGCGCCCGCGCAATTCGAGGTCGTCGCTGACGCTCGTGCGACAACCTTCCGCTTGCACGGCAGCTGGCCGGCGAGTTCACTGGGTCAATTGAGAGTTCAAATTGCGCGCCGGTTGCGCGCGAACGCGACCGTTCAGATCGATTTGGCGGGAGCGACTTGGGCCGATAGTTCTCTGATCGGGCTGATCGCGTTGCTCGACGTGTGGCAACTGCATACCCGGGCAATCGTGCCAGACAGCGCCGTAAAACCGCTGGTGCGCAAGATGATTCGTTGGCACGGTGCCGACTTCCTTCTCAGGCGCTGAAGCGCCCGACGCCGGGCGCCGGTCCTACGATTGGTGCCAGATCACCTGGCCTCGAATCGGGACAGTTCCCGGCTCGACGGAACTGCGACCGGGTTGCACGGTATGCCCGCATTGACAATGGCACTGTTTTCAAGAAAGTCTGCCAGCAGATGCGGTGGATCGGGATCCGATTTGCCTTGGACGCGCCGTCGGATTCGCCAGGCAAGGAAGGCAACAGCCCAGACCAAGTCTGTGGCTGCCGCGTAAAGTCGCCCGTGGTTCTTGGTGAAATAGCGCCTGCGGGAATCGAACCAGTATTTCGGCAGCCGGCAGGGGCGCATTTCGCTTCCCGGTCACGCCAGTGCTTTGGCCTGCCATGTGCATGACACGACTTTGCGGCACATACCAGCACTCCCAGTCCGCTCTATGGGCCTGCAGAGCAAAAGTCTGTCTCCTCGAAGTAGAGGAAGTATCCCTCGTCCATCAAACCAACATCATTGAAGACTTCGCGCCTGATCATCATGCTGGCGCCCGGTAACCAATCGACTTGGGCAGGCTGGTCGGTCATGCGGCGCGCGACCACGTGACTCTTCAGCAAGGCACTCAAAACGCCGAGGCGCATGCCATTCTCCAGTTCGCTCCAGATCGATGGGAATCGAAACGCGAACGGCCAAGTCTCTCGAGGCTGCTGCCAGCAATGCCAACTCGAGGGTGCTCGTCCATGAAGTCGACCAGAGCCCTCAGTGCCCCAGGGCGAATCTGCGTGTCCGGGTTCACAAGCCAGAAATAGGCGGGCGGTTGTTCAGACCGAACCAAAGGGCGCACTGCGTGGTTGTTTCCCCAGGAAAACCCGCCGTTCACTTCGGACTGCTGCAGCTCGGCCCAACCGGACCAGCCTTCGTTTTCCAGCGCTGTGGCAATTAGTTCGACAGACCCATCGTTCGAGCAGTTGTCGACGACCACAACCCTGGTCCCCGGCAGCCCGTCGACCTCGGGCTTCAGGGACCTCAGACAGTCAACTACGAGCGACCCGACCCGAAAGTTGACGATCACCACCAGAACATTGTCCTGAGTCGCCTTGCTTGTACCTCGAGCTTGCATCATTCGACAGTGGCTGTGCTCCGAGGGGTCGGCTCCGGGTCGAGATCGCTCGTCGGTGGCACGGTGGACGCATCGATCGTCTTCGCCATGGCCATGTCGATGGACCGCTGCATCGCGACGGCAAGAATCCGCACGTTCGGCTCCTGCAGCGCGCTCGAGTGGCCACCGGGCACGTCGACCACGCGTACATCACCCAGCACGCGTTTGCTCCAACCGAGGTCCGGATCAGTGTAGATCTCGGCGAACGGGATGTCGGCCGTCGACCCGTCGCCCTTTGTGGCCCTGAAGAGGGTGACGATGCCGCTGCTGAAAGCACCCGTCGGCACGTGCTCCCGGTGTGCCACTTCGTAAAGCTTCAAGAATGAAAGATCGGGCGTGCTCACCGGCGCGTCCACGCCCTGCGCCTCCCGGCCGCGAATGGATTTCACCTTCCTGGCGTTGCGGAACGTGTCGAGGCGGGACTCGACTTGGTAGCGCGCGAAGTTGGTTGTCTTCTTGATGATCTTCGGGATTGCCGTGACCGAACCGCTTGAATACCGGCTCATCGCCATTCGCCGAAACGACGCCCATGAGCCGGCCGAGGCGCTCTTGGACCAGTCGAAACGGGCGTTCTTGCGCGGCGACGTCGGCCGCGTCGATGATCCCGACAAACGAAGTCGTTTCACCCTGGTCCTGAAGCTGGCGCGCCATTTCGAAGCCGATCACGCCACCCGCACACAGCCCCGTGATGAGGTACGGGCCCTTGGGCTGCACCGCACGCATTTGCTCGATGTGTGCGAAGGCCATGTCGCGGATACGGGTGTGCACGTAGGACGAATCGCCCCGCGTGGCGGGTTGCAGTCCGTAGACTGCGTGGCCGGGGTCCAGCATGTAGGCCAGGGTGCGGTACAGCAGTGTTTCGCCATTGCCGTCGTGCACAAAAAAGATCGCAGGCTTCTCGCCACCCCCACGAATCCGGATCAAGCTGCCGCTGGCCGGCAATTGCATGGCGGGAACTGGCTGTGCCAGGCGAGCACCGAGCGGTGAGGGTTCGCTGCTCGGTGCCGGGTGATCGACCGCGCCGGGCGGTTCAATCAGTGCTGCGAGCGTCTCGACCGTCGGGGCCTGCAGCAATGCGGTCAGAGGCAGCGATTTCCCGGTGCGCTTTCTTAGCTTGTTGATGACTTGCACCGCCAGCAGCGAATGGCCACCGAGGTCGAAGAAGTCGTCGGTCGCACTGACGTGTTCGACGCCAAGCATCTCGCCCCACATCTGTGCGATCAGTTGTTCGGTGCCGGTCTTCGGCGCCTTCCAGCCTGCGCCGCGTTCGGCAGCAGCCGCGCTCGCGGCGCCGCGATCCTGATCGGTCGTTGCCGGCGCTGCCGGCGTGCGCAAGCGAGCCAGGAACCGACCGAGGTGCTGTGGCGAGACCACCACTTGCGGCCCAGGCTGCGAAGAAAGGATTCGTTCGAGCGCGTCCGCGCCTTCGGCGGACAGAATGCCGTCGCGCAGTCCAACCGATAAGACGTTGTTGGCCGTGACACGCGGCCGTTGAGTGAGCGCCGCAGCACGGGACGGTGATGGCACGCCTGCCAGCAGCGACTTGTCGCGCAAGCGCAGCATCGTGAACGCCGCGATATCCACCAGCACTCTGCCTGCGGCATCGAACACGGTGACGTCATAGCTTGCGAGATTCTCTGCGGCCGCAGCGTCGCGGCGCAAGCGAATGTGGCTGAATATCTTCGGCGTGAGTGGCGCGAAGATCCGCACCACGCCATACGAGGCGGGAATGAAGAAGTCCTCACGTTCGTCGAAGTCGGGCATGAGCGCTTGCGCACCGGCGGTGGCCATGTCCATCAGCGCAGGGTGCAGCTCGAATCGTTCCAGATCGGCGGCGAATGCAGCCGGCAACTCGAGACTGACCAACGCCTCCCATTGCCCGAAGTCGATGCGTTTAACATTGCTCCAACGCGGGCCGAAAACCAGATGGAGCGGCTTCTCGGTGCCATCGAACACCTGCGAGCGCACGCTGCAGCGCGCCGCAATCCGGGCAAGCTCTTGCCGTTCGGGCGGCACTGTGTCGACATACGCCACGGTGCCGCGAACATTCTCGGTCCACCCTGCGTCAGCCGAGGCGTTGCCGCCCATCCGACTGGTGAGCGCGAACTGGCTCGCTGCACCGTCAATGCGGCGAATGATGATCTGCAGTTCCTTCTGCTCGTCGGCGTGCACCGCAAACGGCGCGAGGAAGGTGACGTCGCGCATCTCCAGCGCGCGCGGCTGGGCGTGATGGGCAAACGCTGCGCGCACCATCTCGAGATAGCCGGTGCCCGGAATCAACGCCTCGCCCCCGAGGACTCGGTGTTCGTCGAGCAGCCAATGGGTGCGCCGGCTGAACTGGGTGGCATAGACGCGCTCGTCGGCAGCGTCCTTCAAGCAGCGCTCCACCAACGGGTGGCCCAAGAGCGTACCGGCGCCATGTCCGATGCCCAACTGCTCGGCGAGGGCCGCCGCCATGCCCACGTCCTGCCACTGGCTCCAGTTCACCGCGACGGTGAATGTGCCGTCGCGTGCGACTCGCTCCTGCGCATAGCAGTCCAGGAACGCGTTCGCCGCCGCGTAGTCAGCCTGCCCGGCCAGCCCTGCGAACGAGCTGATCGAAGAGAACAAGACCATAAAGTCGAGCGGTGCATCACCCAACGCTTCTTCGAGCACCAGGGTGCCCTGCACTTTGGGCGCGAGCACTGCCGCGGCCGCCTCGGCCCGCTTGAGCTGGATGACTCCGTCGTCGAGTACACCGGCGGTATGCAACACGCCGTGAATCGCACCAAAGCGGGACCGGGCCTGTTCGATCACGCTGCGCATTTGCGCCAGGTCGGTCACATCGGCGCACGCCACCAGCACTTCGCCGCCGAGGGCCTCGAGAGCCATGACGTGGCGCATGCGCCGGCTCGCCGGCAGGGCTGGGTCGTTCCGAGCGAGCCAAGCGTCCCATTCCTCCCGAGGCGGTAGCGGACTGCGCGCCACCAGCACCAGCTTGGCCTTGGCGTCGATCGCAAGATGTTCGGCCAATGCGAGGCCGACACCACCCAGGCCACCTGTGATCAGGTAAACGCCATGGGTGCGCAGGCCCGGCACCTTGCCCGCCGGCCGCTCCAGGCGCAGCGGCTCGTAGTCCTGCACCCAGCGTTCCGACGCGCGATACGCAACCACGTCGTCACCGCCAGGCGCGGATACGTCGGCAATCAGGTCGCGAACGAGTCGTTGTTCGTGCCTCGAGCCGCGCGGCGGCAATTTGACGTCAATGCTGCAGCATCGGATGTTCGCAAACTCGCGCGGGATCACCTTACAGGGCCCGTGCACAGTCGCCTTCGCAGGCAGCAGACCGCTGTCGAGCGCGATGCGCTGAGCGTGATCGGTTACGACGCCCAACCGAATCGGTTCACCGAGATCCTCACGGCCAATCGCTTGCGCCAGGTGCAGCAAGCTGTAGAACCCGACGCGCATCAACTGCTCGGCGCCAGCGATGCCCGGCGCACCCACGCTGCTGCCCGTCACGCTCCAGAGGTGGAAGATGTTGCGTGGCGCTCGCCCCTCAGCGTTCAGGGTCGCGATGAGCGTTTCGTAGTCGGCCGCAGCGCCGGGGTCGATCGTGAAATCATCAGCACCTGAGCGTGAAAAGGAATCGCCGGCGCGCACGGTGCACACTTCGCAGCCGTCGGCGCGGAGTTGCTCGATCAGGCGCTCGGCCAATCCACACTCGTCGCGAAACACCAGAGACCTGGCGGCATCAGTTGCGGCACCGGGGCGAAGGGAACGTTGCCACACGGGCTGATAGAACCACTCGGCAATGTCGGCGCGCTTGTCGAGCGGCTCGGTTTCATCTGCACTTGAGGCCGAGACCGCTGCCTTGCCGGGCTCGATCCAGTGGCGCTGGCGGTCGAAACGATAGGTCGGCAGCGGCACGCGTTGCCGGCGCTCGCTGCCTCGAAAGCGCTCCCAGTCGACCGAGGCTCCCGCCGACCACAAGCGGCCCAGCACGCCGAGTACAAACGCCACATCGGATACCTTCTCGTCCGGATGGCGCAGCGAATTGAAGACCGGCTGCTGAACAGGCCGCCCGGGGTGCTGGCGCGCCAGCGAAGCCAGCGTGCGCCCCGGCCCGACCTCGAGCAGAACGCGGTTCGGGTCTTGCACCAACACCTGCAGGCCATCGGCGAAGCGCACCGTACTGCGCAGGTGGCGAACCCAGTAGCGAGGATCCGTCGCCTCGGCAGCGGTGATCCAGGTTCCCGACAGGTTCGAGACGAAGGGCCTTGTCGGCGCCTGCATCGCGATGCTCGAGCAGAACTGGCCGAACTCCGCCAGGATCGGATCCAGCATGGCCGAATGCGCCGCCACCGAAATCCGCACGCGTGCGGCTTCGATCTCCCTGGACTCCAGTAGCTTGTGCAGCGCGTCGATCGCCTGCACCGGGCCCGAAGCCACAGTGAGATTCGGCCCATTCACTGCCGCGATCGATAACTGCGGCGCCATCAGGGTGCGCAACTCGGCCTCCGACAACGGAACGCTCAACATCGCCCCTTCGGGCAGTTGCTCGAACAGGCGGCCTCGCAACTCGACCAAGGCCAGCGCATCGGCCAAGCTGAACACCCCGGCCAGATGCGCCGCCGTGTACTCGCCCATGCTGTGGCCGATCATCGCCGCCGGTTCGATCCCCCACGACATCCAGAGATTGGCCAGTGCATATTGGGTCGTGAACAGCGCGGGCAGTGCGAGTGACGGCCGCTCCAGCTGCTGTGCCGCGCGGCCCTCTTCGCCGACGGCGGGAAACATCGGGCCCTTGAAGTCCGTCGTCACGCGCCTGGCCAGAATGGCCACGCATTCATCGACAGCATCGCGATAAACCGGCTCCGAGCGATAGAGGTCGGCACCCATATTCGGGTACTGCGCCCCGCCTCCCGCGAACATGAAGGCCACGCTGCGCGTGCCCTCGCCTGCCACCGTGGTGGTGATTCTCTGCGTGTCGTCGGCCCGGATTGCCGAGACCGCATCTTCGAGGTCTTGGGCGACGATGCAGCGCCGGTGCTTCATCGGCTGACGGCCAACTCGCAGCGTGTACGCGATGTCGGCGAAGTTCAGATCTGGATGCTTCTCCAGATGCTCGGCCAGTGCGGTCGGTTCCGGCTTCCAGCGCGTCAGGCGTCTTGGCGGACAGCAGCAGCAGCTGGAACGACCGCGAGGCTCCCGAGGGCTCGGCCGGCGGCGCCTCTTCGAGAATCGACATGCGCGTTGGTGCCACCGACACCGAGCGAACTCACGCCCGCGCGACGCGGCATGCCCGAAGGCACCCAGGCCGTGAGCGCTGCGTTCACGTAGAACGGGCTGCGCTCGAAGTCGCAGGCGGGGTTGGGTGTCGTGAAAGTGCAGCGATGGCGGCAGCTCGCGATGCTGCATCGCCAGAGCGACCTTGATCAAGCTGGCCACGCCGGCCGCGGTGTCGAGTGTGCCCGATGTTGCGTCTTCACCGAACCCGACGGCACAGAACCCGGTTCTGTCGGTGCGCCTGCCGGAACGCCTCGGTCAGCGCCGCGATCTCGATCGGGTCGCCGACCGGCGTGCCCGTGCCGTGCGCCTCGACATAGGTGACGGTGTCCGGCTGGCACGTCCGCGATCGCCAGCGCTTCGGCGATGGCGTTCGCCTGGCCGTCGACGCTGGGCGCGAGGTAGCCCGACCTTGCCGGCGCCGTCGTTGTTGACGGCCGAGCCCTTGATCACGGCATGAATGTGGTCACCGTCGGCCAGCGCATCGGCGAGCCGCCGCAGCACCACGATGCCCGCGCCGCTGCCGAATACCGTGCCCTGCGCGCGCTGCGTCGAACGCGCGGCAGTGCCCGTCGGGCGAGAGGATCTCGCCTTCGTGGTAGAGGTATCCGTGCGCGATGCGGCAGCTCGATGGTCACGCCGCCCGCCAGCGCCATGTCGCATTCGCCGTCGAGCAGGCTCTGGCAGCGCCATGTGGATCGCGACGAGCGAGGTCGAGCACGCGGTCTGCACGCTGACGCTCGGGCCCGTGCAGGTTCGAGCAGGTAGGACACCCGCGTCGTCAGGAAGTCCTTGTCGTTGCCGGTGTGCCGCACCAGGAAGAAGCCCGACCGACGACATCAGCTTCGGGTTGGTCAGCAGGTTGTACGCGCAGGTAGGCGTTGTGCCCCGAGCCGCCGAACACGCCGATCGGCGCCGGCGAAGCGCTCCGGCACGTGCCCGGCGTGCTCCAGCGCTTCCCAGGCGCATTCGAGGAAGTGGCGGTGCTGCGGATCCATGATCGCCGCTTCGCGCGGGCTGAAGCCGAAGAACGCCAGCGTCGAACATCTCCATGTCGGGCAGCACGGCGCCCGACTTCACGTAGTTCGGGTCGCGCAACTGCTCGGGCGCGACGCCGGCGGCGCAGCAGTTCCGCATCGGTGAACGTGGTCAGCGATTCGACCCCATGGCGCAGGTTGTGCCAGTATTCATCGATATTGCGGGCGCCGGGAAAGCGGCCCGCCATGCCGACGACCGCAATGTCGGTGCCCGTTTCGAGCGCAGTCTCGGACATCTTGTCGCTCATGAAGCTATTGTCACGATCAGGAGGAGGGCGCGATTGCGGCACTTGGCCGCCTGTGTCGCAGATCGCCCGTTCAGCGGCGATGCCTGCCGGGACGCACAAATCCTGCCGCCAATGCCGCGCGACGGGGAACACAAGACCGCTGGCGAGGGCGATTCTCGTGAATTATCCCTAAAACAGGGTGCCGAATCGCGCGCCTAAGATGGGTATTCGAGGCGGCTTTGCGAATGATCACGTCAGCGCACGCGTTGTCGCGGGCCGCGACCGTAATGGATCCGAAGATTGAACACATGACGAGCGCGCGCGCCACTTCGCCAGCCATCAACTGGGAACCGCATTGTTCGCTGGCGTTGATTCAGGCCGACCTTACCAACGGTACATTCTGGCTTGGTCGCCGCTGGCCTCGACCGGCGCGAGGTCATTTGACCCGACACTGGCTTCCCTTCTGGGCGCGCGTTACGTTTGGCTGAGTGGTGCGACGATCCAAGAACATCGTCTCCGTTGCGCGGCACTCAAGCTGACCAGGCGGGTTCCGACGTACAAGCGCTGACGACCGAGGAAAGACATGCTCCGCAGTTCCGAGATTCCGAGGGCCGCAGAAGTGGCCCGAACCAGATTCGACGAACTGCCTGGAGAACTCGCCGCCCCGCTCCGGATATTCCTGGCAACCGTGGTCGTGCTCGGTGTGATCGCGCGCCTAACGCCGCTGTCCAATCCAGGTGACCGCCTATTTTGGCAGTATGTAACGGAGGACGGATACCTCCTGCAGACGGTTGCGAGAAACATGGCCATCGGCCTTGGCATGTCTACAGCGGAGGGCACGATACCAACCAATGGGGTGCAGCCACTTGCCACCTTTCTTTATGCAGGGCTGCACTTCATCGCCAGTGGCTCCAAGTTAACAGGAATTGTGCTGCTAACTATATTCTCTACTCTTGTGTCCGTGTTAGCGGCTTACCTCTTTTTCAAAGTAGCGCATCGAGTGTTCCGGCATCTCCGAAATGGGCGCGCGCTTGCGATGGCTTCGTCAGCACTGTGGTTCGTCGCGCCACATTCGATTGCACATAGCATGAACGGGCTTGAGACCGGTGTTTACTACGCCATGATTCTCTTGACGCTCAACTACTACATGGCTATCAGTTCCAATGAGGCGGAGACAATCACTTCTAGTGAACGACTGATCCTCGGACTCCTACTTGGCTTTACTTTTCTTGCACGAAATGACGCCATTTTTTTCATTGGAGGACTACTGCTCGCGCATCTCCTCATCGGTGATTCGCGAGCAAACCTCCGTCGCTCTCTAGATTGCTTCTGCGCTGCCGGCGTTAGCCTTCTTGTCGCAGCCCCATGGCTTATATACAACAAATACAATTTCGGATCCATCGTACCTATCAGTGGCATATCCCAGTCACATGCCGCACATCTCGGCCAGAACCTTTCCCGCATACCAGCGAACCTGTTTGAATCTGCAACTCTTTTCCTGCTGGTGCCGGGGGTTCTGGAATCTACAATATTAGTGAGCCTCATCTCCATGGCTGCTGTGATATTGATCATTGTGGGTTTCTGGTACTTTACGGCGAACGCATCCCTCGTGTCTCAGCGCTTCTATGTCAGCGGGCTTATTTTTGTTACTGCCACATCTATTTACTACGGTGTTTTCTTTGGCGCACCACACTTCATTTCACGCTACCTTTCTCCTCTTTCAATATTTCTTTGGATAGCAACCTGTGGAGCCTTCCTGTTTCTGTTGAGCTTGCTTTTTCGCAACCCGCTGTGGTATAAGTCAATTGCCATTAGTATAAGTGGAATACTCAGTTCAGGCGCCTTTGCGTTCGCCTATGCCGATTTCAACAGAGGTTTCACTCAAGGTTCTTCCCATATGCACAAGCAAGTGGTTGATTGGGTTCAGAGTAATGTAGCCACGAGCCAATGGGTCGGCGCACCACAGACGGGTACGCTCGGCTATCATCATGACCGGACCATCAATCTTGATGGTAAGGTAAACCCGGACGCTCTACGTGCAATCATCAAAACAGGCACTGTGCTCGAGTACGCTAGGAACTCTAGGATTGACTTCATCGCTGACTGGGTCGGTATGGCAGATTGGGTTAAGATAAAAACGAATCCGCAGTTCTCCAAGGAGTTTGAGGTAGTTGTGCGAAATGAGGAATTGAATCTTGGAGTACTGCGCAGAATTCGGCTCGCTTCAGAGTAGTCCGGGCCGCCCTATGGAGGACTACCCTGAGCCTGCGCGCAAATCTCGTGGCCCCGCCATCTTGAACGGCCGCGCAATTTATATTGCCGCGTTTATCTATTTGCTAGCTGGCACCGCAGTATATGTATCGATCGACAATCACACTCTCCAGATTGCGCGAGACTTGTCAGGTAGAGTCGTGGCCCTGCTCTTACTGCTATCGCTGGTTAACTATGGGGTAAGGGCATGGCGCTGGGTGGCGCTATCAAAGCATCTTGCTATTGGCGTCCCGGTGACACGCAACATTATATATTATCTAGCAGGTTACTCGTTGACGGCTTCGCCTGCCAAAGCTGGCGAGATTGTCAGGCTCTGGTTTCTGAAGGCAGGGAACAACATTCCATACACGCGATCAATCTCGCTCCTCCTGGCTGATAGAGTCGTTGATATATGGGTGATTTTGATACTGGTGAGTATCTCCGTATCCGGATTCGCAGATTACAGGGTGGAGGGAGTACTGGCTGCACTGATGGTGATTTTAGTTTCGATCCCAATTCTTTTTCCTCGCCAATTTCTACCGATTCTTCTGTGGATAATGCAGTATGTACCGCGGTCTGATCGGGCGATTGACAGGAGTCGTCGCGTTGTTCAGTCGATGGAGGAATTGGTCAGTTGGCGAACTTACGGTGTGACCTTGATACCAAGTATTATCGGCTGGTTTTCGGAGTGTGTTGCCCTGTTTATATTGTTGGAGAGCTTTGGAGCGAACGTGACGCTCATGAGTGCTGTGTTCGTATTCTCTTTCAGCATCATCGTGGGGGCCTTGAGTATGCTACCGGGTGGACTCGGGAGCACGGAGGTTGTTATAGTAATTCTGCTGAGGTCACTCGACGTTGACTTTGACACTGCGCTCGCGGTTACGGCAATCATCCGATTGACTACGTTCTGGTTCGCTGTGGCGATAGGGGTTGCGTGCATGCCCCTTGCGATCAAGGCAGTTCGCGAGAAGGCGATTGGTCTGTAGTGGAGAGTGAAGGAAACACCTCATGCCACGCTGGGCCGCGAAATCGCTAACGGGTTGGGGGCGGGTGCTGCAAGCGACGTCTTCAGCGGCTCGGCCCGAGCGTATAGCTGAGCTTGAGGCAATCTTCCGGGATACAGGCAGTAGTTCGCTCATTGCGTTCGGCGCGGGGCGGAGTTATGGCGATGCCGCACTCAACTCCAGCGGGCGGACTGTCATGATGAGTCGCCTGAATCGGTTTCTAGATTTCGACCCATCCAGCGGCAAACTCGTGGCCGAAGCGGGGGTGACATTCTCGGATGTGATTTCGACGTTCCTACCGCGCGGTTTCATGATGCCGGTGGCACCGGGGACTGGGTTTGCAACGCTCGGTGGTGGCGTTGCCAATGACGTGCATGGAAAGAACCACCATCGTTCGGGAAGCTTTGGGCAACATGTGGAATGGTTCGACTTGCGCATGCCAACTGGCGAAACGCGAAGAGTTGAGCCCGAGCGCGACGCGACGTTGTTCCGCGCAACATTCGGTGGTGTCGGTTTGACAGGCGTTATTGAAAGAGTGTGTTTTTGCCTGAAACCGGTTCCTTCAAATGCCATGCTTGTCAAGAAGAGGCGTATTCAAGATTTGGACCATTACTTTCAGGCATTTGCCGAAGAGCATGATCGAGCGGATTACATCGTTGGCTGGATCGATGCCCTTGCGAAGGGGCGACATATGGGGCGCGGCGTGCTCGAGTGCGCCACCCATTCTCCAGCAGGCTTGGCCCCAACGGCGAAAGTATTCAAACGCATTCCGTTCGATTTACCAGGTGTGACACTTAACTCGGTATGCGTGCGTGCGTTCAATTATTTTTACTATCGCCATGTGCCGGCGAATGGTGTCGAAAGTTTGATTCCTGTTGAAACATTCATGTTTCCCCTCGATTCAATTCGAGAGTGGAACAGAATCTACGGGAGGCGTGGGTTTCATCAGTTCCAATGCGTGATTCCGTTTGAGTACGGTGATATTGGAATGCGACGTATTCTTGACGCTATATCAAAGTCTGGAACTGGGTCTTCTCTCGCTGTACTGAAGGCGATGGGACCGAGAGGGGCCGGGTATCTGTCATTTGCTCAGCCAGGCTACTCCTTGGCCCTCGATTTTCCGAACCGGCCCGGCATTGCAAGCTTGATCGCACAGCTCAATCGCATCGCCTGCGACCATGGTGGCCGCATCTACCTCGCCAAGGACTCGACCCTGTCACCCGATATGTTTCGAGTGATGTATCCGGAGCTGCCGAAGTTCCAGGCTGTGTTGGCAGACATTGATCCTGGTGGCCGCATGAATTCAGACTTGGCGCAGCGGCTCGGCCTGAAGAAGGAACTGCCTTGAAAGAGCACTGGCTCGTCCTGGGCGCCTCTTCGTCCATCGCGCGGGCATTCGTCCGGCATCTGGCCGCTCGGGGCCATGTCGTCACGCTCGCCGGCAGGGACCTGGAAGACCTCCAGGCGAGCGCCGATGACGCTCGCATTCGTGGCGCCCCTGAGGTTAGAACGCTGTCATGTGATGTGGCCGATCCTGTTTCGCGCGCCAGTTGTATCAAGCGGGCACCACTTCCCGGGACAACCCTCAACGTTCTGCTCGCCATTGGCCAGATGCCCGAGCAAGCGGCGATGGAGGCAAACCCAGACTTGACATGCCGAATGATCGAAGCCACATACTCCGGGCCAGTCGCGTTGTTGGAAGGACTGGCGATAGAGTTTGAGCGTCAGCGTGGCGGTCGTATCGTCATACTCGGGTCCGTGGCGGGCGACCGAGGCCGCCGCAAGAACTATCTTTATGGTTCTGCAAAAGCCGGCCTTGCAAGCTATGCGGAGGGTCTACGTGCGCGCCTCTTCCCTGCCGGCGCCACCGTGACACTCGTCAAACCCGGCTTCGTGGATACGTCAATGACTTGGGGACTCCCAGGATTGTTTCTCGTTGCGTCACCCGAGCAATGCGCGCTAACGACGCTGCACGCAGCAGAACGTGCGGCAGCAGACACTTACGTCCCGTCTTTTTGGAGGCCAATCATGTGGCTAATCCGGCACATCCCGCCTGCTCTCATGAAGCGGCTCAAGTTCTAGACCACTGTTAGCCCCTCGAAATGCCGATGCAAGTAAGGTAGTCGGCCATGCGAATTCCGTTTGCCCGGCGCACACCGCATCGGGGCGATGCGCGGGCTGGGACGACGGCGCGATGCGGCGCGATGGCTGCCGAGCGCAGGCGTGGGGCAGGAGAAGTGTCCGCTTGCCAACTGAGTTTGGATTGCAACCCTGCGGTGGTTGACGAGCGACGCGGTGGCACTGATGCAGCTTGCTCGCTTGCTCGTCAGCCTGCAACATTCACTTCCGGCCTCTTTGCATCACTGGATCGCGAGACGCGAAGGGCGCGGGCGCACCATATCATTACGCAACTGTCAAGCGTATACTGCGTGCGCACCCAGCCGCCGCAATCGCGCGCAGCAGCCAGCGCAGGTTGTAGCCGGCGGCACAGCTGAGCGTGTACAGCGCGTCGCCCAGCGCACCTTGCAGCCAGCATCGGTCCATTCGGTGATCGGACTGCAAATGCCCGATCGCCGGCGCAGCCGGCCCTTTTGCTGCGGGCTCAGGCTCTTGAACTTGCCCCGGTGAATGATGCACTCGACTTCGGGCGCGTGCAGTGCGTAGAGCTTGTTCTTGTCGTTGCGCTGCTCCGTGCGGATGCGCTCGGCGCGCGCGAGCCACATCGTCAGGTCGCTCGCTCGCCGTTGCGCAGCGCGCCGGCACGCCGGGCCGCAGGCGCTTGCGTTGAACTTCGCGCATGACCATACCCAGAATCGTGCGCTGGCGCTTGACCACTTCCTTCAGGCGCCGGAACTGCTTGGCGTGCGCGTAGCCCCCGGCACGACGGCGCAGCTCTTTGCTTTCCTTGGCGAAGGTCTGCTTGAGTTGGATGCCGGCGCGCTTGGCCGCACCCACCACCTTGTGCGCGCGCGATCTCCAACAGTCGGCTGTCCACCGGGTGCGCGATGGCTTTCTCCTGGACCGTCGTGTCCACGATCACGCGCTCCAGCGCTTTGGGCTTGACTGCCTTCATGGCAACGGCCGTGTCGATGGTGGCCTTGAGCAGTTGCTCCAGACCTTCTTCGCCCAGGTCGCGCGGAAACCGTCCGATCTGCGTGGGGTCGCACGGCAAGCGGTGTTCGTAGTAGGTCCATGCCGCTGAAGAACTGCCACAGCACGTTCTCGCTCCAGCGCGTGCACAACTCTTCGTCGCTGAGGTTGAAGCTGTGCTTGAGGTACAGCAGGCTGGCCATCAGGCGAATGGGCAGCTTGGGGCGCCCGGCGTTGCTCAGGCCCGCGCCCTCCAGCACTTGCGTGGCGCCGAACAGGTCTGGCCTTGGAGAACATGGCCAGCACGATCTTCGCGCTCGAACTTCTCCGGCAGCGCCGCCTCGATCCGATCCCACGGCAGCGCTTGGCCAACGCCGCCAAGGGGTCGCTCAGGTTGATCATCGCGTCAATCCGAGCGTGGAAAAAGTCGGCCGTCTCCATGCTCCAATCCCACGGAAATCAACTCCTCCCAGATTCGTTCCTGAGGGAATCGGTGTCCCGAGTCTACTCAGGAAGGCGTGTGTTCATGCGGGTTGGCGCGGTTTTGCAGGGCCGATCATTTATCGTTCATGAGACTATTGCCAGACTATTCATTACTTAAAACATACCATGGAGGGCAGAAATGAAATGGGATAAACCTAGCTCGGGTTTCTGGTTTTATCTGATTGCAACGATAGGAACGGTTGGTTATCTCGTGTTTCTGTACCGATACGGCTACGGATACTTAAATACCCACTTCATCGATGCCCCATCGTTCTGGGCCGCGGCAGATGCCACTTTCAACTTGCACAGATCTCCATATGCCAGCGACTTCGGCGGGGCTGCCGAACAATCGGCGGGTCAATACACTCACCCCTTCATCTATCCGCCTCCCAGTCTGCTGCTCTTGTATCCATTATCATGGTTCGATTATCCGACTGCAGCCAACGGTCTACTCCTAGTAAATCACTTAGCTATTGCATGGATCTGTGTACTGCTGTTACGAGCAGTATTTCCAGGTGGTTGGCGTCAGAGTCTTGGAACAGCAGGTGCTTCCGTCTGGCTATGTTTCTACGTAATGTTATTCCAAGCGACTCGGATTACACTGGGACACGGGCAGGTGAATTTGCTCGTCCTCCTCCTTGTCGTGTTGTTCTGGCGCATGCTCGCATCAGATCGATCCGATTGGTGGAAGGCTCTTCCACTGGCCTTGGCAGCATTGCTTAAGGTTTACCCATTCCTCTTCGTAGGGATGCTCGTAGCAAGTGGACGTCTACGCGCGGCGCTAGCGACGATAGTATGGATCGGGATATTCGCAGGCCTATCCATTGTGTTGATATCAGAAGAAGTTTGGGTACAGTGGCTACGCGAAATAGCCCCAACTGGAGGGTACGGCCAATCGATTGGAGGACAATTCTCACAGGCCTCTCCAAACAATTTATCAATCAATGGCTGGGTGGCACGTTTGTTCTTGGATAATCCATATACCGATTCACCATTACAGTGCGCACAGTCTGCTAGATTGATAGCATACCTTACGAGTCTAATTGTAGTCGCTGGGACTCTAACCACCTCATTCCTGCTCTCGCGCAGAATTCGGTCAGATTTCCTTGACATCGAGGTAGCACTTTATCTATGTGCTTCCTTCCTCATCGCTCCGATATCCTGGATTCATCACCTGGTGTTTGTGATACCTGCAATGATAATTCTACTAACGCACTTCACGCGGAACCATAACTGGATACCCGCTCTGCTGACGGCCGGCTGCATGCTCGTACTATTTCAGGACTTGATGCCTCCTGGAAACCGAGCGACCGGTGTTGTTGCTATATTAGCGATGGCCCCACAACCATACGTAGTAATATCACTCTGGATTCTTGGCATTTACGCCGCCTTATGGAGTCTTCGGCAGATGAATTGTTAATGATAATAATTTCCTTTGATTAGCGCGAGCGGAGATTCAATCGACATCCACGCAACCGAAAGTCCGATGCCAGCACACAGATGCATACTGGGTTCACCCGCCGCCTTGATTTGAGATCACCTCGATGAACGGGCACTGGCTGATCCTCGGCCGTATGACTTGGTTCTGGGAAAAATGATGGATAAACCTCACTATTCTGCAGGCTGATGGGTACTGTTGATTGCCGCTATGCGATAACTTGTTTCGACCGAATAAATTGGCACGTCAGTAAAGTCAATGCCGCACGCTTGACGTGGACAGAGAATCACCTGGCCAAGGCGAAGAGGCTTCCTGCAACTACTACCAGAATCTGACTCTGCCAGTCACGCAAAGCAAATACGACTGGATCATCGTCGATTTCTCCGCGATGTGCCTTCATCCAGAGGCGGCTGACCCAATAAAGCAGCAATGGCGGTACAAGCCAAAGCCACAGGGGATTCTTGTAGTGGCTGCCTATGTCTGGGTTATTGATGTAAAGGGCGAAGACCAGCACGGCCACCATTCCGCTACTCGTGCCCGTTGACATCAATACGGGCAAATCCTGTACTTTATATCCTCGACCGGCGGCACTGGTCATGTTTTGCTGCAGGTCACAAGTAGCTCTGAGTAACGTTTCACCATTGCAAGGCTAAGAAATATGAACATGGAAAATGCCAGTAACCAGAAGGATGGAATAATATTGGTGGCGGCGCTTCCTGAGATAACACGGATCGTATAAAGGCTCGCCAGTATAAGTACGTCCACCACAACTTGTCGCTTCAGTAGCAACGAATAGCTCAATGTGAGCAGAAAGTAACCTGCCAAAACCACGAAGAACTTCGTGGGAAGCAGTATTGCGACTCCGAATCCCCCCAGCAGCAGCACGGGCGCAAGAACGGCCCCGTGCCACACAGGGATCAGTCCTGAAGCGAATGGCCTGTTCCGCTTGCGCGGGTGTCTTCGGTCGGAATCCAAATCGAAAAGGTCATTGAGGACGTACACCGCGGACGCGCAAAGGCCGAAGGAAAGGAACGCCATTGAGGCGCTCATCAACCCGTCGGCCGATGACCACTGGTGGGCAGCCAGCAGCGGCACGAAGACCAGAAGGTTCTTCAGCCACTGATGCAGCCGCAGGCCTCGCACGTACGCTGATGCATCTGGCTTGGGCGCCGCAATTACACGCTCGACTTCGGTCACATTCCTGACCGCCTTTGCCAGTTCCGCGTCCGACGAGACAAGCGTCGCGCGCCGCGCCGCTGTCCAGATCGGCAGGTCGGCCCAGCTATTCCCGACGTAGTCGAACCCGCGGGCACCGAAGCGGGATCTGAGGCGCGCGCCCTTGCGCTCGCCTGAGAGGTTGACGCTTCCCTCGGTTGCCAGAACTTCGTCAAAGAGCGAAAGGTGTTTCGCCAGCCCGTCAGCAAGCAGCCGATGCGACGCCGTCGCCAACACCACCATGCGTCCGGCTTCATGGGCTCCTCGCACAACTGCCAGTACATCGGCGTTGAGTGGGAGGGTCATCCATTCGAAATCTGCCGATTCGGCAAGTCGTTGCTTCAAGTGCGCCTTGCCTCGCATGAGCCAGAACGGGAGCAGCAGAACCTTCCAGGGTGCCTTTTTGAGCACCAAGAAAACAGATTCATGCAGCAGGTCGGTCCGAATCAGGGTGCCGTCGCAGTCGACACACAACGGCACATCTCTGTAGTTCGAGTTCAATCGCGTTGACTCGGTTGCGGCGCTTTTGCGCCCAGGGATCTGATCTCGATCGCGCCAGGTCATGTGACATTATCCAGACCTGCCATGCGGTGCGGGCGTGATGGTCCGATCAAGTCGATATACGGTGGAGAAATAGCCCATGGTCAAGAGCCGGAAATGATGCGGCGCGCCGACTTTTTGGTGTTGTCCGTCATTGCCGCCATGATTGGCTGTCGCGGCGATGGAGGCGAATCGACGATCAAGCAAGAGGCGGCCACGATGCCACGAGAAGCGACTCATATTCCTGAACCGAAACAACAAACCGTGCTACCGCGCGACTCGGCACGAATCTTTGTGTCGGGCCACAGCTTGACGGACAACCCGCTGCCAGACGACCTTGCGGCCATCGCGAACAGCCTGGGTACGCCGGTACGCTGGAACCAGCAGAACGTGGTCGGATCGCAAATCAAGATGCGGACCCGAGGCAATAGTACCGACCCTAATAACTGGCATGGCTACCGCCGCGGAAAAAACCGCGAAGGCGAGGGCATGGACGTCGTGCGCGAACTTCGCGAAGCGCAGACGCTCGGTGGCGAGCGATATGACACGCTCATCATCGCCGAGAACCACGTACTCATCTGGTCGCTCACTCAGGCGGACACGGTTCGCCACCTGCGCCACTACCATGATCGGTTCATCGAAGGCAACGCCCAGGGCCAGACCTATTTCTACGAAGCATGGCTCGGCATCGACAACAAAAGCGACCCGCGCGACTGGATCGCCTACGAGCGTGCGGCTTCTCCGGTCTGGCAATGCATCGCGACCCGGATCAACCATTCGCTTGCCGCCGAGGGGCGCGCCGACCGCATCGCTTCGCTTCCGGCCGGCGCCGCGCTGGCGGAGTTGATCGAACGCGCCACGCAGGGGCCGGGAGTTCCCGGCGTCAGCGCATCGAGCGTGCGCGAGACCGTCGACCGGATCGTCAAAGACGACGTGCACCTGACCCGGCTCGGCGTGTACTACATGGCACTCGTCAACTACGCCGCAGTCTTCAATCGCTCACCACTGGGGGCTTGGGCGCCGGATGGAGTAACGAGCACTCAAGCCAAGTCATTGCAGGAAGTGGCGTGGACCTATGTGTCGGCTTACTACAGACACAACATACCCCTGGATCTCAAGCAGTGCCGCGCGCTGATGTGCGACTCCTTCTGCGATACGTACAACACCTACCGGCGCAGCCCGCATTTCAACCCGGACATATGGCGCTGGTGGAGCAATGTCAAGAGGTTCCGAGAGTCGGCCAGTTGCCGCTGGCTTTTCTCGCGGGAGGGCGTGGACAACCCGTTCCACTACAGCGCGGATTCCGATGCCTCCTACTGGTACCCCGCGCCATGACAACCGGCAGCGTCGACAACGAGCCGCAATCGCCCAGGTCGATCAGGTCGTTGAGTCCGCTGACTGCTTGCGCCATCCTTCCTCGCCGCGCGCCGCAGCGGATGTTATGACCCGCGATAAATGCGAGTAACGCAGCAGCCACGCTATTCGAGGGCGAACAAGGCGGCGTGTCTCACCGTCGTTTCGGCGGTACCTGAATCTCACGTAACGTGAAAGGCAAGCGTGGCGGCGTCGCCGCCGAAACCGCTACCCAAGAGCAGATAGACCGAAATATTGCGTATTTCGGAAAAGCGTGACCGACCGTTTCGCCATCGAGGCACAAGCGGCGCAGCTTCTAACTGTCCGGTGTAGCGCCTTGTTGGGCAATTTTAAGTGAGTCAGTTACAATGCCAATAATACTCCGCGCGCGATCACGAATTTCGATTCTGCGCTCCACAGGTATAGCAAAGTAATTTGTTGTGCGCCTTGGATAAATATGACTATCAATGAATCCATCAAGAGATAATCCACTTCCATTATGGGCAACGCGATTTGGCAACAGCACTTCATAGTCACGCTCGTTAAAATACTGCCATAGATCCTCTTTAGTGTACTCAAGGTCGTTATTATCAATTGGAGCACTCTCAAACATTATCGTAGGGCGACAATCTGATAATAATCTCCGACCACCAAGGAGAACAGCTAATTCAGCTCCCTCAACATCTATTTTGATTGTATCGACATCAGATGATGTAACGATAGAGTCAATTTTTCTCAGAGGTACAGTAATTTCTCTTGAATTATTGACAGATGGTTTTCTTAACGAACTATATCCAGACTGTTTGACATCTATAAAAAACGATACATCCCCTTCAGACGCGCCAGCAGCACACTGATGTAGTTCTGCGAATGGGAATTTCTTCTTAAGTTTTGAGCTTTTTTCTGGAATTGCTTCTATTGCAACAATCTTTATTGATTTATCATGGAAGTGCACCTCAGATATAATAGAACCAATGTGTGCGCCCACGTCGACAAAAGTCTTACCAGATTGACATATTTTAGTAATTAATGAAGCAGCAATTTGATCATTTGCTACCATGCCAACAGCTTCTAGTTTTCTTAACGCAAAAACCAAAAGACTAATTTTGTCACGCAAAACTAATGCAATATGCCCAATCCATAAGTTCAAAATCATTTGTTTCATTGTTACACTGAATGTTGAATAATTCTCCGGAATATCTATCTGTTCATCTGCTCGTATGTTTTGCCGAACGTTTGCGTTGAGCCGTGAGCGTAGGCCGCAGGCCGCAGCCCGGAGTGAATCGGCTCGAACGCGTGGTTGGGCGTCACTGCCCAGAAAGGAACTTTCGATGGAACTGGCCACCAAGGACAAACAGAACCTTCTCCTCTTCTTTGAGACGCAAGCCGTGGACTACGGCGGCACGCTCGAATCTGTGCGCATGAAGGCAGACGACTTCGCTCTTCCCCACCGTTGGAGCGAGGGCGGCTTCGTGCAGTTCGGGCGGATCGCATTCCACGATATCAAGAAGTACAACGGCGTCGCGCGCGACCACCGGGGCGTACTGAGTGAAGAAGCGTGGATCCTCGCACACGCCGAACGTCGCGCGCGGTGCGCGCGGGTGATCGCGAATCTGACGGTGGAGCGCAAAGGCTTCGCGGAAGCCGCGTGACGTTGACGCAATCGTTGAAGCTCGTTGGGGTCGGCGTGCAGATCAATATGACTGGCGCTGCGGGGCCGGGGTGCTGCGAACTATGGGGCACGCGCGCGCTGAACTGCGACCCTACGTGTTGCCGCCGACCGAAATTTGACCCAGCTATGAGGGTTGTGCCGATCCAAATTTGACGCGGGTGTTCAACCTACCCCGCTGCTTTTTCAGGCACAGGGGAATGAGGAGTGATCACCATGGAGATGATTTGCAAGGTCAGGCGGCTGCACCACCGGGACAGCCAGTCGGTGAGGGAGATAGCGCGCATCACAAGTTTGGCGCGCAACACGGTTCGCAAGTGCCTGCGCGAGCCGCTGCAGGGCGAGCCGAAGTACCGGCGAGGCCTGCGACCCGGCAAGCTCAGCGCGTTTCACGAGGCGCTGAAGCAGGCCTTGAGCGCCGATGCGCACCGCCCCAAGCGCGAGCGGCGCACGGCGCCGGCGCTGTACGGGGAGATGAAGGCGGCCGGCTACGCGGGAGGCTACACACGCGTCACCGATTTCATCCGTGCCTGGCGCGTCGAGAAGGGGCACGGTGCCGGGACAAGCGCCTTCATACCGCTGGCCTTCGAGCTGGGCGAGGCGTTCCAGTTCGACTGGAGCGAGGAATGGCTGGTGATTGGCGGCATCTTACCGCAAGCTACTGGCGGCGCAACCAAGCTGTGCGCCAGCCGCGCATTCTTGCTCGTCGGCCTATCCCGGCCAAAGCCACGAGATGCTGTTCGACGCGCACACCCGTGCCTTCGCGGCCTTGGGCGGCGTGCCGCAGCGCGGCATCTACGACAACATGAAGACCGCCGTGGACAAGGTCAAGAAAGGCAATGGCCGGATCGTCAATACGCGCTTCTTCGCCATGTCCGCGCACTACCTGTTCGAGCCGGAGTTCTGCAACGTCGCCTCCGGCTGGGAGAAAGGCGTGGTCGAGAAGAACGTGCAGGACAGCCGTCGGCGCATCTGGATGGACGCGGCCAAGCAGCGCTTCAGCTCATTCGCCGAACTCAACGTCTGGTTGGCAAGCCGCTGCCGTGCGCTGTGGCAGGAGATTCGCCATCCCGAACACCGGCAGTTCAGCGTGGCCGAGATGCTCGAGCACGAACGAGCGCACCTGATGCCCATGCCCGCGTCGTTCGACGGTTACGTCGAGAAGCCGGCGCACGTGTCCAGCACGTGCCTAGTGTCGGTGGCGCGCAACCGCTACTCGGTGCCGTGCGAACCCGCGGGGCAGACGGTCAGCACACGGCTGTATCCGGGCGGCGTGGCGGTGGTCGGGGGCGAGGCCGTGGTGGCCAACCACGAGCGGCTGAACAGCGAAGCGCAGACGCGCTACGACCGGCAGCACTACGTGCCGCTGCTGCAACGCATGTTGCGGCCGACCGAAAATTGACCCACTTATGAGGGTGATGCCGATTCAAAACTGACCCGGGTGTTCAACCTACCCTGCTGCCTTTTTGAGCACAGGGGAACGAGGAGTGATCACCATGGCGATGATTGGCAAGGTTCGGCGGATGCACCACCGCCAGAGGAAGTCGGTGAGGGAGATTGCGCGCATCACGAGTTTGTCGCGCAACACGGTTCGCAAGTGGCTGCGCGGCGCCGGTGCCGGGCGAGCCGAAGTACCGGCGCGGTTGCGCCGCCGGCAAGCTCACGGCGTTTCACGAGGCGCTGAAGCAGGCGCTCAAGGCCGACGCGCATCGTGCCCAAGCGCGAGCGGCGCACGGCGCTGGCGCTGTACGCGCGAGATGAAGGCGCTCGGGCTACGCCGGCGGCTACACGCGCGTCACCGATTTCATTCGTGAGTGGCGCCGCGCGCAGGGGCATGCGGTGACGAACGCGTTCGTGCCGCTGGCGTTCGAGCTGGGCGAGGCGTTCCAGTTCGACTGGAGCGAAGAAGGGCTTGGTGGTGGGCGGCATCTACTACCGCATGCAGGTGGCGCACATGAAGCTGTGCGCGAGCCGCGCGTTCTGGCTGGTGGCCTATCCCAGCCAGGGCCACGAGATGCTGTTCGATGCCCACACGCGCAGCTTCGCCGCGCTCGGCGGCATTGCCCGGCGCGGCATCTACGACAACATGAAGACCGCGGTGGACAAGGTCAAGAAGGGCAAGGGCCGCGTCGTCAATGCGCGCTTCGCGGTGATGTGCGCGCACTACCTGTTCGATGCCGACTTCTGCAACGTCGCCTCGCGGCTGGGAGAAGGGCGTGGTCGAGAAGAACGTGCAGGACAGCCGGCGGCGGATCTGGCATCGATGCGGCGCAAGCAGCGCTTTGGCTCGTTCGTCGAACTCAATGCCTGGCTGGGCGAGCGGTGCCGGGCGCTGTGGGAGGAGATCCGCCACCCCGAGCACGAGCAGTTCAGCGTGGCCGAGATGCTCGAGCACGAGCGCCCGCACCTGATGCCGATGCCCGAGCCGTTTGACGGCTACGTCGAGAAGCCGGCGCGGGTGTCGAGCACGTGCCTGGTGGCGGTGGCGCGCAATCGCTACTCGGTGCCGTGCGAGCTGGCCGGGCAGATGGTCAGCACGCGGCTGTACCCGAGCCGCGTGGTCATCGTCGCCGACGACGGCGTGGTGGCCAGCCACGAGCGCGCTCAACAGCGAAGCGCAGACCCGCTACGACTGGCAGCACTACATCCCGCTGCTGCAACGCAAACCTGGCGCGCTTGCGCAACGGCGCGCCGTTCGCCGACATGCCCGAGCCGCTGCAGCAGTTGCGGCGCGCGTTGTTGCGCGACGCCGGCGGCGACCGGGTCATGGCGCAGGTGCTGGCCATCGTGCCCAGCGCCGGGCTGGACGCGGTGCTGGTGGCGGTGGAACTGGCGCTGGAGATCGGGCCGCCCTCGGGCCGGGTGAGCGTGGAGCATGTGGTCAACGTGCTGGGCGCGCCTGAGCGCGACGCCGGCGCCGGAGAGCGCGGCGACGACGCTGCAGGTGGCAGAGCCGCCGCTGGCCGATACCGCGCGCTACGACCGCCTGCGCGGGCAGCGACGACCGCGCCCGAGGAGATCGACCATGCGTGACTTGACGGTCGAACTCAAGCAGCTGCGCCTGCACGGCATGGCGCTGGCCTGGGCCGATCTGGTCGAGCAGGGCAGCAACGCCGGCCTGGACAGCTCGCGCTGGTTGATCGAGCACCTGCTGCAGGCCGAGGCCACCGACCGCGCGATGCGCTCGGTGAGCCACCAGATGCACGCGGCCAAGTTCCCGGTGCATCGCGATCTGGCCGGCTTCGACTTCGACGTCTCGCCGGTGGATCGAAAGCTGATCCACCAACTGGCCGAGCTGGCGTTCACCGAGGCGGCGCACAACGCCGTGCTGGTCGGCGGGCCGGGCACCGGCAAGACGCATCTTGGCCACCGCCATCGGCGTGTCCGGCATCACCCGGCACGGCAAGCGGGTGCGCTTCTACTCCACGGTCGATCTGGTCAACGCGCTGGAGCAGGAGAAGGCGCACGGCAAGGCCGGGCGCATCGCGCTGAGCCTGCTGCGCATGGACCTGGTCATCCTCGATGAGCTGGGCTATCTGCCGTTCAGCCAGGCCGGCGGGGCGTTGCTGTTCCACCTGCTGTCCAAGCTCTACGAGCACACCAGCGTGATGATCACGACCAACCTGGACTTCGCGCGAATGGTCCAGCGTGTTCGGCGACGCGAAGATGACCACCGCGCTGCTCGATCGCCTGACGCATCACTGCCACATCGTGGAGACCGGCAACGAGAGCCACCGCTTCCTGCACAGCAGCGCCGTGGCGAAGTCGCGCATCAAGGCGCGCGAGCAGGCCCGCAAGGCAGGCAAGCAGCCAGCGGTGCGCACCGCCACCTGACAGCGCGCCGCGCGAGGGGGAAATCCGCTACGGGCTACGCCCTGCGCGGCTTCCCCCTCGCGTCCATTGAGGGTGCATCCAGGGCACAGAACCAACGAACCGATCAACCGGACAATGATCTACACTTATCCACAGTCGACCATCAAACAGTCGACATCTGCCCCCGGGTCAAATTTGGATCGGCAGGGTGGGTCAAAATTGGATCGGCGCGGACAAACGCAAGCCGGGAGCCTTGCGCAACGGCGCGCCGTTCGCCGACATGCCCGAGCCGCTGCAGCGGCTGCGCCAAGCGCTGCTGCGCGAGAGCGGGGGCGATCGGGCGATGGCGCAGGTGCTGGCCATCGTGCCCGGCGCCGGGCTGGAGGCGGTGCTGGTGGCGGTGGAGCTGGCGCTGAACAGCGCCCCGCCCTCAAGCCGGGTGAGCGTGGAGCATGTGGTGAACGTGCTGGGCCGCCTGAGCGCCGCGCGGGCGCCGCAAAGCGTCGCGACGACGCTGCAGGTGGCAACGCCACCGCTGGCCAATACCGCGCGCTACGACAGCCTGCGTGCGCACGGCCACAGCCAGAACAACGAGGAGGTCGGCCATGACGCGTGGATCAGATGCGCACAAGGCCGCTCACGCTCCATACAATGCGGTTCATAGGCTGGTCTCGGTTGTTCCACGATGCTTCGACAACCCACGATAACAACGGAGCACTGGCCTATCTTGCGTGCGCGCCGTCCCAGCCTGTCATAGGCACCGTGCTCAGCGATGCTTGAAAAGAACCTGGGACATCAGGCGCCCGCAAACCCAGCAGTGCGACGGACATAACAGCGGGCAACGCACCGGGTGGGGTTGCCCCGCTTTCGTGAACATCCTACCGTGAAGGAAGGAGGAGCGAAATCGGTTCAACTTCACCCCCGTAGTACCTCATTGGAGCCAGTAAGGGCCGATCCAGTCAGCTGGCAACGAAGGTCCAGGCCTGCCAATGCTCATGTTGATCGGGCCGCCGTCAACGCGGCTGTTTCCCCGTGACGTCAATCGACGTGCCACCAGCTCCATCTCAGTATTTGTACGTGGCCCTCTGAAGAACCTGTTTCTCTCGACGATCACATCTTCGATCCCCTCAGCGGAGGCTGAATTCTGTGGCTCTACCGCTGACGAGAATGAGTTATTGTCGTTCGGGTCACCAAGCAAGTTGCTGGCGATTACCACTTGGCTAGTGGCAAACGTACTTCCAGAAATAGCATAGTTATCGTTGTAAGCACCTAATCCGCCTGAATGCAATTTCAAGCCTAGGCGGATCCCATCCGATGACTGACCTCTGAGAGCGTTGTGGGCAACAACACTCTTATGCGCTCTGAAGATTCGCGCCGTGTGCTGCTGTGCGCGTCCCATGTCATTGCCGAGTAAACTAAATTGAGACCCTCCGCCCTGAAAGTTGAGGAAGGACTTGTTGGGGAGGTTGGTGGCACCGAGAACTCGGTTCTCGACAACGAATATCTCCCGAGGGTGGTAGTAGGCTGATGCCGGAAGGCTGCCGTGTTCCACGTAAAAAGCTAGCGCGCCGCCGATGGTGATTTGGTTATCCCCGCCAGGTTGGATAAGGTCATTCCGATAGAGCAAAAACCGAGACCCAGAGCATTGGTGCGAGATACCGTTCGTAATATCCAGGTCCATGACTGTAATGTCATCAGGGAATTCGGCTGTGACTGGGTCGCTCGTACCAATAGAGACACTTGCCACGCGTGGTTTCGGCCCTGACCCGAAGGTGCCCACGGTCACTCCGTCATCTTGACGTTGAATGATTACTCCCCCAAAACTCTCTCCGCGCCGCAGTAAGACACGCTTGCCGCCATAGTTGGCTGGCAGCGCAGCTTGCTGCGCAGCGCCGCTCGGGCAGCCTGCATAGTTGGCCAAAGCGGAAACGCAAATTGTCTTGACTCCGGCATAGAAAATGTTGGGGTCCTGGGCAGTGACGGTTACCGATGCGTCGGAATAGGCGCCACTGCCGGTCTGTGCCCGAACGCGCACAACGTAATGTCCCGGGAATGTCGAAGACATGGGCGGCGATTGGCCCGCCGCGCTGGATGTTCTTCGGTTCGCCGGAAATCGGCCATGTCTCGCCACGATCATCGTTGAAATTGAATTCGTAGTTGAGATGGTGGAATGCGTTAACGCCCGCCGCCGCAATGGTTGTGCCACTAGCGTCGAACAAGACGGCGAGCGGGCTGGGGCCGGTAATGCGAGTCGCTTGAATTGCCGCAACAGGCACCCCTGGAGTCGGGGGTAGACCTGGGGCGGGAACCGGTGCCGGTGCCGGTGCCGGTGCCGGTGCCGGTGCCGGTGCCGGTGCCGGTGCCGGTGCCGGTGCCGGGGCGGGAGCCGGCGCCGGTGCCGGTGCCGGTGCCGGTGCCGGTGCCGGTGCCGGAGACGGAGCCGGTGCTGGGGCTGGGGCCGCGCTCGTCAGAACGTCGCATTGCTTCACGACTCCGGGTGCCGGATCGGCACCGAATGCCGTGTTTGTGCACTGCCCGGCGCCTGATACGGTCCGTTGGACCCATCTCGTACCCGATCCGTAGCGAACCTGCTGCGCCGTACCGACTGTGAACCCAGCCCCCTCGTTGGCGATTTTTACCCAGGTAGGAGCAGGAGCAGGTGCAGGTGCAGGTGCAGGTGCAGGTGCAGGTGCAGGTGCAGGTGCAGGCGCGGGCGCTGCGGCAGCGCTGCGCGAGACCACGGTGGACACTGCCGCAATATTGCCGGCAGCGTCTTCGGCTGTCACCGTGACGGTGTTTGCGCCCGTCTGCAGTTGAATCGATGGTGCAGACCACGTGCCCGATGTGTCATTTCCGGCCAACGATGCCGTGCCACTGCCGCCCCGGTCGTTGGACCATTTCACGCTGTAGAGGCGCGTATTGTCGGCCGCCGAGCCGGACAGGCCAGTCATGCCGCTCAAGCCGACTTCCGACACTGCGTTGATCGCCACGGTCGGCGCGATCGAGTCTATGGCTCGCCAACGTGCACGCTCTGCCTCCGACATCGTTGCATCGTCGGCGCCCGCACCACCACACGCGGCCAACGCCATGCAGGCAAACAGTTCGGCAATGGCTAGCATCCTCAAGTCCAATTCTCGATTCATTCGGTCGCCCCGTTCTTCACTTCAAACTCGAATCACTTGGCGGCAGGTTACTGGCGAGTCGCAGGGCTTCCGTAACGGGCCGGGTGCTCGTGTAACACGCGCGCCGAGCCGGCCGCTGCAGGCCGGCCTTGCCGGGGAGACGCCAAGCGTGAATGTTGCCACACCCCCTGAATGAGGGGGATGCGGTGCCTTGACAACTGAGAAAGCACGTTCCCGATCATTTCCTCAACGCACAAATGTTACAGGCAGCGCGGCTGAAGGGTGGATTCTTTGCCAACAGCTATTCGACCCAACGCGGTGCACTCGTCGTGCCCCCTGGGCCTTGGGGGGCCGGGGAAGGTGTGGGCACCTACAATGAAAATGCAGCAGGAGCGGGCGCTGCGACGGACCTGGTGGGCCGAACGCCGCGGGTCATGCTGATTGACTTGTGGTGAGGCGCTGGAGGCTGTGAACCCTGTGTATCGTGCGATCGTCTTGGCCGGCCTGATGGCCGCAGCGTCTGTAGGGGGCATCGCGGCCAGGCCCGCGGCCAAGCAAACGGTCGCAGCACCAAAGTTCTTGCTCGAGGAAATTATCCCCAGGCAGTTCGGTGCTTGGCATGAGTTGCCAAGCCAAAGTGTCCAGGTGGTCAATCCGCAAACGAAAGCCCTGCTGGACAAGCTCTACAGTCAATTGTTGACGCGCACCTACGTAGACGCGAGCGGCTACCGGATCATGCTTTCGGTTGCCTACGGTGACGACCAGCGCGGCGACCTGCAGGCGCACAAGCCCGAGGTGTGTTACCCCGCTCAGGGATTCACCTTGCACAACAATGTGCCGGCTCAGCTGTCCACTCCGTTCGGTGCGATTGCGGTTCGGCGCCTGGAGACGAGCCTCGGGCGGCGCAAGGAGCCGGTGACCTATTGGTTCACGGTGGGTGAAACGGCCATCAAGAACAAACTGCAGCTTCGCATGGTTGAAATCAAACTCGGGCTGATAGGGCAAATTCCGGATGGCCTGTTGGTCCGCATCTCGTCGATCGACCAAAACCCGAGTCGTGCTGCGCAGGCGCACGACGCCTTTGCCGCCGAGTTGCTGTCTGCAGTTTCACCCCAGGAGCGCGTCTACCTGGGCGGTCTCGCGCCTGCGAGTTCGCATTGAGTGGCGTCCGGCATGGCAGTGGCTGCCTCCGCACTGCCCACCATCATCCGCCGGCAGAAACGGCTGACATGGCGAACAAGTGGTGAGCTTTCGTATGCTTAAGATTCAGGTTCAGGGTTCAGGGTTCAGGAGGTCAGAATCGCAATCTTTAGAGCCCGACTTCTTTGATCATTAACTCGACCTTCAAGCGACAAATAAACCATTGCACAATCTCCAGATGAATTATTCATCTCTGTCTTGCCTAAGCGATTTCCCGTAAACCTCGGTTTCCTTGCGCGCACAATCGCACATGTCAGTTTCACGCCCCATCCAGATTCCTGAACGCCACGATGATATCGCACGCTGGAAGGGCAGTTGGGCTATCGTGTTCTTGTGGAGCTATTTATTATCTCCGCTCTTTCTGCGGTCAATTCAGGGAAACCCGCACGGCCTAGGCGATCCACTGCAGGTTTTCAATGCGGCGTCGTCATTGCTCTGGGCGAGTGCGCTTCACTTTGCTGTGCGGAGGCCGCTGTACCTGCACTTAGGGCTAGCTCCCCTATACATCACTACTGTGATCGACCTGTTCTTGCTGTCAACCTTTGATGCGCGCTTTTCAAGTGGGTACGTGACTATCGCTTTGACAGACCACGCTGAAGCCATCGAATTCCTGAATTCGTACTGGCGCGACCTTGTCGTTCCGGTGATAACCTTGGTGCTCATATACGGCACTTGTATTTGGGTCCTCAGGGGATTTGTTCTGGTGCCGCGTGGCCGCATTGCGGTAGGTTCTGCTGTCCTGCTTGCGGGAATGTACGGGGCCATAATTACGCGCGGCATCATATACGGTGAGTCGCCCTTGCAATCCGCACTTGACTTGGCCGGTAAGGAGCAAGGGGCGCCTTTCGGATCGCTGTTTCAAACCGGCCTTGCCTTGCATATCCACTACGACGGGGCACGGCTGCGAGAAATGCGCTCCAGGTATCGCTTTGACGCCCTACAAGCTAATCCTAACGACGGTCTTGAGGTAATTATTTGGGTTATAGGGGAATCCGCGCGGCCACACAACTGGTCACTATTTGGATATCCACGTGATACCACACCCCTGCTGCGCTCACGGGATGGAGTAGTGCCTTTGCCCAATATGCTAACTACGGCGCCGCATACTGCCATAGCTGTGCCAACAATGCTGAGTCTTGTTCCGGTATCAGACTGGGAGGGTGTGAAGGCGCAGAAGTCGATCGTTACGGCCTTTTCGGAGGCAGGATACAGGACCTATTGGCTTTCAGTACAGGAGCTGATGGTTGGGGAGGGCTAATACCACAAGTGGCAGCTGAAGCACACCGGCGGCGTTACTTCGAGCGGACTCATGACGGCGTGTTAATATCGGAAGTTGCTTCCATTCTTGACGCGCGAATATCCGGCGAGAAAATATTTATTGTGCTACATACCAAGGGTAGTCACTTTGAGTATTCAAGGCGTTATCCGAAGGAGTTTGCCACCTTCAGCAGCCTCAATGGTGGCCGCCGCGGGCAGTTGGTAGACACTTACGACAATTCAATTGTGTACTCGGATTGGGTGCTCAATCAATTGCTCGACCAGTTGGAGCGCCGCAACCTCGCCGCAGCGATGATCTATGCCTCCGACCACGGCGAGAACTTGCTCGACGACGGGCGCCACCTATTCGGTCATGCGGTGGGCAATGAGTTCGATTTGCCGACGGCGGCGTTCCTTTGGTTTTCAAGGCGTTTGTGGGATGACCGGGGAGCAATAATTAACTTGGCGAAGGCGAATGCCGTCGCGGAGTTGAGCCTCTCAAACCTTTCTCATTCTATACTTGATCTGGCTGGGATTCGCGCCAATGGGTTTGACGCTAGAAAGAGTCTCTTCAGTTCGGAACTACAACAGGGAGAACGCGTCTTTTTGCTACGTGGTGAACTGCGACGTGAAACAGACGTTGGGTTGCTTAAATCGATTACGCCGCAACCCGCATTGGGCGGTCACTAAGGAAAGCCGAGGTTTATGCCACAAGAACAACAAGTATTGCAAAGCAAGCCTGCGTTGTTTCTACATGTTTGTCACTCCGTTTGTTACATTTTCTGATGGCCGCCCTATAGAGACCAATGAACGACAAAAAGTGACCTAACAATGGGGGTTCGTATGTAGGATAATCGAATTGGGCCAGGAATTTCGATGATGATATGTTCCTGGGTGTTGCGTCGTCTTCCTGTCGTGGGAGGCCTTACTCAGCTATCGCTCAATCCGTTCGTTAATCATATTTTCTTGTTCGCCCGTTTTGTTTACGCAAAAATGCCCATGTGCTGCCCCCACCAGAACAGGGCGCCGTGGTCCCAGGCTAGTGGCTTCGATCACTCCGCACTGAGAATTAGCACCAATGAAGAAGCGATTGTGCGATTCACCGCGCAACAGCTAATTGGCTTCCCGATGACGTCTGATGTTGGTGGACTACCCATCAAGGATCTGCCGCATGGCTAGGAGGTTGATATCGACCCCAAACCTGGTGCGGGCGCCCCTCGGTCCTGCTATCGCGCCGCCCTATCTGGTTGGCTTGTCGGCAATGAAGCAAGTTTCTTTGCCGACTGGCCTGCTGAGGTCGTCGCGTACCAATAGACCAGATTCCGTCATCCAGCGGCGCATTAATTGATGCCGTGGATAGACAGGCGCAACTGTCGTGCTCGCACCGGAAGGTATGAATAGGCGCTTGTTGAGTAACTCGTAACCCATGGTATTGCCGATCGTTCAGAAGATGATGCTTGAGTGCACCAAGGCGGCGTTCTCGGAGAATTCGTTTCGCCCAGTCCAAGATTGTAGGTGTTCCGCCAACGATTTGAAGTTGCCCCCCGGGGCGCAGCACACGAGCCATTTCGCGAAGCGCCGAGCGTATGTCCATGTACTGATGAGCTGAGTAACAAAGTACGATGTCGAACTGGCCATCAACAAATGGGAGTGCCTCGCATCGGCCGCCAACGATTTGGGGCACTGGCAGGCGTTCACGCTCTGCGAAGATCGAGGTGAACTGTCTGTACAGCGCGACCGGCTCTAGGCCGATGAAGTGCCCGGAAACACGGCTGAGCGACAGCAGGTTACACCCGAATCCACAGCCAGGTTCGAGGACCGCCTTCCCTTCATAGCGTTTTGCCGCTAGAAGCTCGTACTCATTTTCTGCGTGGAGTCTGCGTCCGCGCCCAATCCAGAACAGGTACTCCCGAATGGGATCCGCGACGAAATCTCCCAGTCTTGTCAGCGTTCGGCCACTGCTATCAACCCACCCAAGCTGGATGGCCGCGTGACGCGACGCCCAATCATCCTCGTCGCAAGGCTGACGAAGATTGAGGCGCACAACCAGATCCATCAAACCCATAGAACCCTGCCCGAGCAGCGCTTGACGGATTTGCGCGAGTTGCAGCCCGCTAAGGGAATCATTCATCACGGTGACCGCCGGTCTCGCTGTCAAGCAACTGCACGCCCGCTATGCGTTCAGCCTGCTGCACGGGCAAGTCAGCAGGCACCAAAATACGCCCATCCCTAACGCAGTATTCCTCACGACACTCGCAATTTCAAGTTGAAGAAACTGATCTCCCCAAGAACAAAAGGTCACGGCACGTCATGTGTCGGATCAATCATCCACTGGCGCCTGGTCAACAAAATATTCCCCAAAATAATACTCAGCATCGCGGTAGGCCGCTGGAATCCACAGCACATCATTCGAGCCGGAAACATCTGAAACACTATTGAATGGCACCAGCATTGGACTATACCGACCAAATCTGGAACGGCGCATCATAATATAATAAGGTGAGTAGTCTAAGTCCTGCAGGAAATCCAGCATATTCTTTCTTGAAGAACCTGCTCGTCGCAACTGAGATTCAATGAATTCCGTAATAAGAAGTGGACTTGAGGTCCTTATTGTGTTTTGCAGCCCCCTCAACACCTTCATTTCGTAGCCTTCAACGTCGATCTTGATGAGCTTACATGGTCTGGCTCCATTCGCGAGAACATCATCCCCAACGACAGCCTTTACCTCTACCGATCCTATTACTTCTGAAGTATCTGCCATCGTAGCAGTTCCAGAGTGTTCGGATGTAAACTTTAGATTCACCAATGAAGTCACATCCGAAAAACCAACTGGATACAAATTGATGTTGCGTATTCTATTAATCAGAATCGACCGTTGTAGTAATTCAATACACGAAGGATTGGGTTCAACCGCCTCAACAATTCCGTTTTCACCAACGAGGCGGGCTGCTAGCAGACTTATCATTCCAATATTTGCACCAACATCCACAAAACGATCACCTGGTTTCAACACTACCCTAAGAAGCTGCTCGATACCAAACTCGTAGTATCGACCAACAAAATAGGTCAACCTCTGCGACCAGTTCGAAAGGTCAAGATGCATTAGGTACTTGTGAGACTTGCCCCTTATGATCTTCGTCGGCGCGTCCCTCCATCTGTCGTCATTGATTTGACAAATCACCTTCGAAACAGAAAGTAACTTTCCCCATGCTGGCAACTCTAGGCGAGCATATGGCAGTAGAATGAACGGTAACCTCGGATACATAAAGCCTATTGCTACTTCACATGATAAATGCGAGACAGCTCTTTGATGACAATATATTCATCCACTAAATATTGGCGTCATTTGGGCAACGAATCTCGATGTCTTTGAATAATCATGAAGAAGTTTGTATGCCTGCTCGGTGATTTTCTTACGATCAGTTGAGTTCCGTAACCATTTCTCAATGACCTCCGGAACATCACTGAAATCCCAGGCGACAGGAACATAGGTGTCGTTTGGAATGAAAATATCCGGGGATGTCTCCACATGTCCCATATCAGGTTTAATTAGCAACGCGCCAAACAGTACTGCCTCATAATCGCGCCAGCAAACCTCTCCATAACCGAATGGACTAAAACAAGTACGCGCCGTTCGCAGCTCCATTCGATACTTCCAAGGAGCGAGACCAAATCCACTTGCGACCGTGAGCTCTTGAAGCCCATTGATTACCTCGATCGCGTTCTCACGCATCATTTGGTACCAGCCACCTCCGCTCGCGCCGAGCCGCGCATGAACATCTATTTTTTCGCGAATTGTACGAGATCTCGGCGAATTAAAGAATTGCGGTAGCATATAGGGGGCGGTAAAAAAACTGGGCCCAACAAATAGCTTTCGAAGAAATCCTTCTGGAATTACGTTAATGATCTCTTGTGGTTTAGACCATATAGTTTTCCATAGTAATCGACGAGGTTAGTGTCACCTTTGGTCGGCTCCAAGTATCGTGCTCGATCGCGGAATACATGCTTCTTCACGTAGACATCAATATACGGGTCCAACATCGCGGCCAGTCGCAGGTCGGTCGGGGCGAACGAGTCCATGTATACAATCTTCGCGTCCGGGTTCTGCATGCGTATCGCCTTGAATAAGCTGCCACATCGTTCAGGCGTCAGGTCGAACCACGTCTGCACACATACGACATCGGCATGACCAGGCGCCTTTTCAGGCGCCGCTTCGAACTCGGCCGTCGGAAGCTCCCGTAACTCATGGCGCCAACGCGCAAAAAGCTCCCGTTCGTAGAAGTGAAACGGGAAAACTTGGCTCTGCGAAATACTACCCGGTTCGCTGAGGAAGAGGACACGTTTGCGCTTGAGGCGCGAGAACCCACGTCGCCAGCCTATCTTCTCTAAAAGCTTTGTCGAAGCGTGCCAGCGCAGGTGCCTGAGTATTCCATCAGCTACCACCCAGAAACCCTCCACATAGATCAAGCTCGATTAGAGTTCCGTCGACTCAAGAACCGGATGCGCAAAGCGACGCAGCACCTCTAGAACCGCTTCGCGTCTCTGAAACTTCCCCATTTTCCCAAGCAGAGATTTCTTCAGGAATGGCAAGCCAGCGTCTAACAACCCGAAAGGCTTAACCAACATCGGATCGGCCACGGTATCGGTATTTCCGTACCAATATGCCCCAACCTTCATATGCCGCGAAGCCACCCGCGCGAAGCGCAGCTCCTGACATTGAACAACCTCCTGACCACGGTTGAACGCAACGTACTGCGGGAATACCGACCGCAACTTCATAAGCCGCTCAGCGCTGACATCGCGTATCATGAATGCATAGGATTGAATATGGTTCTCTTGCCGCGATGAGGCCGTAAATCCAGCGAGATCCCAATTTGATCGACGCATGAATTCTCGAATGTCCGTGAACGGCCCAAGGACCGAATCGTTCATGAGGCAGACATTGGAGTGTGGAGATTTCTGGCTGAGAAGGTTCAAAGCCAATGTGTACGCAGAGAAGTCGTATCCTGACAACGCCTTCCAATAAAGGGCATCGGACAGGGCATATACGCCCTGCGGAACGAGCGCCGGCTCGGCCGCGGCACAGACCACGAATACCGATAGTCCCATGTCTTTGAGTCTCGACAAGGTGAACTGATGGCTCGCGGTCAGGCGCGCATCAGGCGAATAGATGAAGTAGACAATCCATGAATCGCACGCTCGAATGGGTTTGAGAGCCAAGTGCGCCGGCCGTCGGCGAACGTACGCGACACTCGCGGCGCGATTCAACCTTGAGAAGCAATCTTGGCTTGCTGGGTACGAAGTCCCAATTCGATATCAGGTCAGGTACGTTGCTCGTCACGACTAAATGCCCTCATGTTCACCGCGCCGATAACGCAGATACTCACCTAACGACCGGCCGCCCGATTGATCAACTCGCCTACCAGGTACCCACCTGGCCAGGCAAGCAACACGAACAGTTCGAACTTGAAGTCGTTCAGCTTGTGTTTGCTGTTCAACCAATACAGCAGGGGCAATGTTGGCGCCACGTGGAAGGCGATCGCGTACAGCGCGCCTTGAAAGCCGAACAGGCTGTAGAGCAGGGGGACAAGCACAAACATCGAGATCAGCCTGACCACATGGATCCAGGTCAGGGCCTTGGGTTGGCCCAAGGCCAGAAATGCACTTCCCGACAGCCCAAAGCGAGCAAAGATCAGGGAGAACGAAAGCACCTGGAGCATCGAGCCCGCTTCGCCGTACCGCTGGTCGTAAAGCAGGTCGACTATCAGGGACCCGGTTGCAAACAGCAAGCCCGCGCTGCCGATGAACGCAATGTCAAAGGGCAACCGCATTCTGTAGTAGAGCGCCCTGAACCTATCAGGCGTGTTGCGTCGCACCTCGCTCAGGGCTGGCATGGCGACCGCCCCAAACAGCCGCGACCCCATGCCATCGACCATTGCCGCGACACCGATCGCGAGTGAGTACAAACCGAGGGTAGAAGCACTCACCCAGCCACCAAGCAGCAACCGGTCGCCGTTGGCGGCGAGAACGTACAACAAGGACGATAGAAGCACCCAGCGTCCGTACCCGACGAGTTCGCGCACGGATTCCGCATGCCACTCAAATCGGTTGGGAGCACCTGGCAACAACGTGTGGCTCGACACCACCGTGATCATCGAACCAATGAGCATGCCCGCCACCATGGCCCAGATGGAACGGGTGATCCAGCCCAGCATAACCATCACGAACAGACCAGTCACTTGGGCAACGAGTTCAATCAGGGTCAAGCGCTTGAGATCGAGGTCGCGGCTGCTGGTGACAGCACGGGTCGACTGAAATCCCATGATGACGGCGCTGAACGAGAAGGCAGCAATCGCCATCGGCAAATCGGTCGCCGCATAGGCTGAAGTGCCGGTCAACCAGCCTAGCGCCCGGGCTGCCCAGAGGCTGACGGCCACAAGCAAACACACCGCCCAGATCAGCCCGCCGCGCAATACTTGAATCGTCCAAGCCGTGTTAAGCAGCGCTGGCGAATCTCCGCGTGGGCTTTGGACAATGGCCTGTCGCAAGCCGATGTCAGACAGCAACGAAATCACGACCTGCACGACGATGGCCATGGCCATCACACCGAACATCTCTGGCGCGAGCAAGCGCGTCATGATGAGGCTGCTGCCGATTCTCAGCACTTGCCCGAACAAGTGCCCGGCCACACTCCAACTGCCCGCGCGCAGGATTCGGGATTTGAGCGATACAGACTTTCCCTGGGAAGGCGCGCCGCCCTGATCTGCAAACTTTTCCAAGGCGAGTGACACGCCCGTACTCACTTCAGGAGAATGTTCTGGGGTAGACACGGGTTGCCTTGGAGTCCACCGTTGTCGTGCCGTGTGCCCGCTGCAGTGAAGAAGCCTTCTGGCCGTACCGCCTTGCGTACGCCACGCAAACGCCTGCTGTCAGCCAATAGACCGTCGGGACGAATGTGATGCTGCTCACCGTGGCGATCGTTACGAGGATGCCGACCATGGCTGCGAGCACCGCACGGCCAAGTTGCTCCGCTTCAGCATCTATGCCGGCAACGATGCGATGGGCACGCCAGCAAGCGGCTATCGCATACAGGAACGGAGCCACAAAGAAGCACAGCCCGACGAGCCCATAGGCGAGCGCCACCGCGAGGTAGGTATTCACAATGTCGATGATGCCCTGGCCCTGACGCATCTCCTCCATGATCGGGTTCACTATGTAGTCAAAAGACCCAAACATCGGGTTTTGCCATAGCACGATCAAAGACACTTCCAACAAACGTTGGCGGTAAGTGACACTGCCTTCGTCGACCGTACCCACAAAGGGCAGGTGGTCGACAAGGATTGCGCCGAAAGGTGAAAGCATTACAAGAGCAAACAAGAGACCACCGCCACCAAGCATCCAGGCATAGCGGCGTGCGACTCCAGGCCCCATACCCAAGCCCACAACCAACGCCAGCGCGGCCCCAACCCAGGGGCCGCGCGAAAGCGCCATCATGAGCCCGCTACCCAGCGTGAGCGCGGCCAACCACCGCATTAAACCGGACTTGAGATGCCGCGCCAGGAAGATGAGTAGTGCGATGGCCACCATCATCAGGTAGCCGAGCACGATGGAGTTCCCGGCTGCCACGTTCGCACGCAGCAGGCCGCTTTCACCCCGAGTTATGTAGACGAGCATCTCCCCCGACGGCAGACCGAGAGCGCTACCCAATCCGTCGTAGATCAACCAACTGCGCGCCGCCTCGAAGATGGCCATCGGGGCCATTACGGCCACTGCCAGGGCGAACGCGGCAGTGAACTCGCGAAAGTCGCGGATATCGCGCAACGCACGGCTCGCCACGAAATACGGAAGCCATACGTCGACGAATGAATAGAAAGCGCCACGCATGATGCCGGTCGCGTTGACGACCGTCGCCTGCAAGATCAGTATCAGAACCATATACGCAACCACCAGCGAGTCAGCCAGGCGCGAGACCGTATCGCTGGTCTGCGGGGGTCTTCATCAGGCTCCATGCCGCCGGCAAGAGAATGACCAGGTTGAGCAAGCGCACCGGGCCGAGATTGAACAGGTAGTTGACCAGCCCCAAACCCGGGATCTGCGCACCAACCGGCGGCACCGCAAACAGAACGAGCGCGTAAAGCGCAAGCGGATTGCGGTCGCGTGCCCCGTAGACGGCAAGCAGCAGAGCGCAGAGCACTGCGTACAGCCAGAAGTTGTGCGAGAGGAAGGCGATCAGCGTGACTGCGAACCACAGATTGCGTCGCCGCCGGTAGTCCAGCACGTTCGTCGTCAACGCACACAGCGGCCTTTCCGCTACCGCGAACACGGCAGCGGCGATGGCGAGGATCACGACCAGCGCTTTGAGGTGTTCGGGCACGGAACAGCAGGTCGTTCAGTCGAGGCACGCGGCGCAGCGCAACTGCGGCGTCGGCTACCGCCGCTCAGCAACCACGCTGGAACGACGCCCTAACTTGGCAAGCACCCCATCCAACGCGAAGAAGCAGACAAGCGCGACGAGCATCAGCACCATGCCTGCCGCCCCGTGCAGGAAGCCCTGCCCGGCTTCATCGCCGAGGTGGTAGGTCACGAGCACCAGGATGATGACGCGAACGATGTTGGCGGCAAACGCGATCGGCAGTATGGACGCCAGCATGATGGCGTTGTGCAGCTTGCTCTTGCGCGCCATGATGTACATGAACAGGGTGCCCAATGCCGAAAGGCTGAACATCGAGTTCAGGCCCGAGCACGCGTCTGCCACCAGCAGCTGGTACTGGCCGATCGTCATCGTCACGCCGGTGCGCGAAATCGGGTAGCCCACGGCGTACAGAACGCCTTCCACGATGACCGAAACCCATTGCTTCAAGCGGGCCGGTGACGGCGTCGACAAAGATCCCCGGCAAGGGAATCATGAACACCATGTACAGAATGGGGAACCAGGCCACGCGCAGCGCAGGTGTTCCCTTCATCAGCAGCAAGGCACCCGCCGCGACCAGGGGTTGCGAGCCCAGTTCGAAGATCGAAATGCTGAACATGCGCGGCCCAGCACGAAAACCAGCAAGCCCGCTGAGAAAGAGCGGCCAACCCAGCGCGGGCGAGGGTTGCGTGGCGGCACCCAGCAAGGCGTTGGCGCTGCGTCCAGAACAGCCACACCAGCACGCCAAGGATGAGCGGGCCGTGGCCATGCTCTTCGCTTTGCCAGATGCCGTTGGCCGCCCACCAGTAGACGGGCGCGTACATCACGGCCCAGCCGGCCAGCGCCACGAGCCATGGCGCGGCCGCGCTGAAACGCTGGTTCAGCGGCGCGGCGGATGCGACTTCAGTACTCATTCAAGACCACGCTGGCCATCGTGGATGGGCTGCGGCTCAGCGTTTCGGAAAGTTCTTTCAGCGATCCCACGCGCGACGCGTTCTTGCGTGCCACCACCAGCGCCGCACCGCAGCGCGCCGCCACCACCGACGCATCGGCACCGTAGTCGGCGGGCGAGGTGTCGACCACCACGTGGTCGAACTTGCTGATGAGCTCGTGCAGCAGCAGGCCGAAGGTCGGGCGCTCCACCAGCTCCAGCGGGTTGGGCGGCACCACGCCCACCGGCAGGATGAACAGCCCGGGCATGCCGGCTCTGCTGGACGACCCGGCTTTCGGAGCGGCCCGAAAGAATGCTCGACAGCCCGGCCTCGGCCGGCAGGTTGAACACGCGGTGCAGGCGCGGCGTGCGCAGGTTGGCGTCCACCAGCAAGGTGCGCCCGGCCAGTTGCGCCAGCGTGACGGCGAGATTGGCGGCGAAGAAGGTCTTGCCGTCGCCCGCGCCGGGGCTGACGACGGCCAGCGCGCGGCGCGGGTTGGCGTGTTCGCCGAAGACGTTGACCAGCAGTTGGCTGCGGATGCTGCGGAACACTTCGGCCTGGCGCGAAAACGGCTCGTTCAGCGCCACGAGTTCCGGGCTGAGCTTGCGCTGCTCTTCGGTGGCAATCGGGTACTGGAACTGCTGCGCCAGCGCGCGCAGCACGTCTTGCTCGGTGGCGTAGCCCAGCGCCACGGCGGCCTGGCCGAAGCGCACGCCTTTGTCACGCTGGTGCGCGAGGATGCGGTCGACGCGCGCCGGGCGAGAGCTTGCGCGTCTTGCCCAGAATGTCGCCCATCGACCGGTTGTGGCCGATCGCCTTGGTGGCGGTTTCCACGCCGTTGACCGGCATGTTCGGCGGCAGGGGCTGCAGCACGGAATCGCGAAACTTGGCCATGGCTGCGCCGCGCTCAATTCGCCGGTGCGGGCAGGCGGCTCACCATGCGCTGCTGCTCGGGAGTGGATTTCTTGCCGCCCAGCAGCTTGCGGCCCGCGGGTTTGGGCAGCACGCCCAGCACCGCCAGCCCGCCCATCGCCGCGGAAACGTCTTCGGTGGTGCGCACCCGGCGATCGAGCAGTTCGATGCCGAACGCCAGGCCAAGGCCGAGCATCAGGCCCGACGAGCACGGAGGCCCCCGCAGCCTTCACCAACTGCGGCGACGAGGGCTGCTGCGGCGGCGTGGCCGGCGTGAGCACGCTGACGTTGCTCAAGGTCGCCTGGCTTTCCAGCGTCGATTGGTTCAGGCGCCCCACCACGGCGTCGTACGCGCGCTGCGCGCTTTCCACGTCGCGCGCGAGCACGGCGCCTTCGTCGCGCATGCCCTTCATTTGCAGCAGCTTGGTGCGCTGCGCGTCGAGCGCGGCGCGCAGCTCGGCCACGCGCTGGCGGTTGATGTTGGCCGAGACGCCCACGCTGCTCGTCGCGCGGCGCGTTTCGGATTCGATCTTGCTCTTCAGGCCTTCGATGCTGAGCTTGGCCTCCACCACCTGCGGGTGGTTGTCGCCGAGGCGGTTGCTCATTTCCTGCAGCCGAAGCTCGCTGCGCGAGAGTTCGGCCTTCAGGCCGCTGATGATGCTGCTGCCCATCACCTCTTGCATTTCATCGACCGAGCCGCGCTGCGCCTGCGCCTGGCGCACGCCGGATTCGGACGCCAGCGCCTGCAAGGTCACCAATTGCGAGGACAGCGCGTTCAGTTTGGCGTTTTCGATGTCCATGCGCTCGTCGGTGGTGATGACGCCTTTTTCTTGCTGGAAGGTGGAGAGCTTGGTCTGCGCGGCTTCGAGCTTTTCACGCGCGTCTTTGGAGCGAACGTCGAAGAAGTCGGAATACTTCTTGGCCGGGTCGACGCGCATTTCCAGGCCGGTTTCGAGGTAGGCCTGCACGAACGCATTGGCCAGCGCGGCGGCGAAATCCGGGTCCGGCGCTCGGTACGACACGTTGATCACGCTCGACGCGCGGCCCGGCTGCACCAGCATGGCCTTCTGGAACATTTCGCCGAGCCAGGTTTCGATGGCGATCTTGCCCTCGGTGGCCGCCACCCACTGCTCGCGCACCTGCGGGTTCTGCACGAGCTTGAGGTTGCGCACCACGCGCGCCGCGACGCGGTCGCTCTGGATGATCTCGACCTGGGTGGCCATGAACAGCGGCGAGGCCATGCCGCCGTACATCATCGACGACACCGGGTCGGGCTTGGTGTCGACGATCATCACCGCGTTGGCGGTGTACATCTTCGGCATGCGCATCGTCACGCCCACCGTGGCCGCCACGGTGACGATGAGCACCAGCAGCGCAATCCACCAGCGCGCGCGCAGGATGGCGAGGATCTGGGCGGGGCTCATGCTGTTCTCACTTCACCGCCTGCTTCAGAACAGGCTCTCGCGCACGTAGACCACGTCGTCGGCGCGCAAGCTGGTCTTCCATCGTCGGCTGCAGCACCTGCGTCTTGCCGTCGGCGCCCTTGCGGTGGATGCGCATGCCTTTTTCGGTGCCGCGCTGCGGTGATGCCGCCGCTCGCGGCCAGCACCTGCATCAGCGTCATGCCGCGTTCCAGCCGCAGCGTGCCGGGGCGCTGCACTTCGCCGTAGATGTAGACCACGGGCGCGCGGTCGACGAACAGCACGTCGCCGTTCTGCACGAACAGGTCGTCGGCGCGGCGGTCGCTGCGCACGATGCTTTGCAGGTCCAGCTCGCGGCGAAACGGCTGGCCGTTGCGGGTGCCCACCAGCGTGACGATGTCGGCCCCGCCGGGCGCGATGCCGCCGGCAGTGGCCAGCAGGTCCGACAAACGCATGTCCGCTGTTTCGACCGGGTAGCGCCCGGGCCGGCCCACCTGGCCGAGCACCGAGACCTGGCTGCCGCGCACCTGCACGACGAGCAGGCTCACCTGCGGCTGCCTTCAGGAAGTTGCCGCTGCGCAAGCCATCGGCGATCACCTTCTCGGCCTGCGTGACGCCCAGCCCGCCCAGGCGCACGCTGCCCAGCAATGGGTAGCTGATGGTGCCGGTTTCGCCGATGCGGGTTTCGAGCGACAGGTCAGGCGACTGGTAGACGGTGATGCGCACCACGTCGCCGGGGCTGAGGCGGTATTCGGCGGGGGCTTGGGCGTGGGCTGGCGCGCTGACGAGCAGGAGTGCCAGGAGAGGGGCGACGATGGCGCGAAGGAAAGCGTTCACTTTTGTCATCATGCCGGCGAAAGCCGGTATCCACTGGTTGCGGCGAATGCCCCTCAACTGAGTTCCAGGCGCTTTTCAATACGCTGAAGCCGCTCGACGATCTGGTCGATGCTGATCTGCTGGCGGGCAACTTCTTCGAAACCGTGCAGGTCGTTGCGCCGCAAGTCGATCATCGATGAATCGATACTGCGCAGACGCGATTTGATGTCGGTAGTGTCGGCCTTCACATCGGCCAGTTCGAGGCGAAGTGCCTTGAGGTGTTCGAGCATGAGGTTGTCGATGTTCTCAGTCATTCGGAGCTCCGTGTTACGCGAAGCAGTGGATCCCGGCGTTCGCCGGGATGACGAGCGGACGGCTTCACTTCTTCCCCCCCAGGCCCTTGCTGAGCACGTCGGCGGCGATCGGGCTGCTGGCGGACAGGTCGACCGGGGGCGGAGCGGCGATCACCACCGGCGCCGGTGCGGCACCCGTGCTCGCACCGGGCTTGAGCCCGAGGCCCTTGTTGATGGCGTCCGACGCCAGGTCCCCGGCCTTCGGCTGCGCTGCCGCAGCGGCGGCGTCTGCTGTGGCTTTCGCCGCGGAGGCGGCCGCAGCCGCGCCTTCGGCGAACTTGCCGACGTATTGCACCCGAGCCGCTGCGCGCAGCGTCTTCATGTCGCTGTCGATGAGCTTGCGCTTCGCGTCGTTCAGCAAAAACTGCTCGATCGCCGGCTTGGCGCGCGCTTCGTCGACCGGCTCGCTCTTGCTGCCGGCGAGCACGATCACTTGCGCGCCGCTGGCCGTGGGCAAGAGCATCGCCTGGCCGTCTTTCATCTTCGCAAACGTGTCGAGCATGTTCAGCGGCAGTTGCTCGGCCGGGCGCACCGCCTGGTTGCCGGCGAAGCGGAAATCGTTGGCCTTGAGGTATTCAACGAATTCATTCACCGACTTGGCCGCCTGGAGCTTTTTGCGCAGGGGGTCGATCTGCTCCGGCTTGGCCTCGATCGCGATTTCCTGGATGCTGTAGATGCGCCTGTCCTTGAACAGCCCCGGCTTGTCGGCGTAGTACTTGCTGATCTCTTCGGCCGTGGGCTTGGCCGCGGCTTCGCCCACTTTCTCGATGTAGGCGCGGGCGATGATCTCGCGCTTGGCGGCTTCGATCTGCTGCATCACGCGCGGGTCGCGGTCGACCTTCAGTTCCTGCGCCTTCTGGATCGCGATTTCCTGGTCGATCAAGCGCTCCAGCACCTGGCGGCTGGCGGCGTCGGCCTGGTCGGCCTTCAGCCCGCGCTGCTGCTGCAGCACGAAGTTGATTTGATGGACCGAGATTTCTTCCTTGTTCACCTTCGCGGCAACCTGCGACGCGGGTTTGTCCTTGCTGGCGCCGCCGCAACTGGCAAGAACGAGCGCGAGGCAGGCGGTCGCGACGAGAAGAGACCGGCTGACCGACATGGCGCTGGCGGTGGGATAGGTGCGGTCGAGGGGTGAAATCATGAGCGGCCTTCCCGTGGATGTCATCTGCGCACGCCACCGGGGCGGCGCTTGGCGCGGGGAGTGTGAACCCCGTGCCTTTCGACTGCCGAGTTTACTGGTGATGTAACGCCGAATTGCCCCCCTGGACACATGGCGCAAAACCAGCAACACCAGCGGACACTCTTTGTGCCGATTACCGGGCTCGGGTTCCGCGCGGCCCCTTGAATAGGTGGGGAAAACCCGAGCGCCGAGGAGGCGGCTTCACTTCCATCGCCGCGATTCGCATGTTGCTGGCCTTGATGAATGCCAAGGCGTCATCGATGGCCGCGCCGGCCCGGTCGGCGGCGCCTCTGGCCGCGTCGGCCAGTGCGCCAAGCTCCTCATCGGTATCGCCCGCCTCGTACGCGAAGCGCCGCGCCGCATCAACTCCGAGATCGGGATGCCGAGCCGCTTCGCCTTGGCGACAATGGCCTTCTTGTCTTGCGGTGTGGACTGCACCACGATGCGCTGCACTGCGGTTGCCATGATTCAACTGCCTCTCGGATAAGACTGAGCCTTGCACGAACGAGGTTTGGCAGCGCAACAATCGCTCGTCCACGCAACGAAAGCAAATCGCCCATCTCAAGCTCAGCCCATGACTGAAAGTCTCGACAGCCTCATCATCGAACACCTTCGCCACATTCGCGGCCGCGTCGACCAGATCGCCGACGACGTGACGGACCTGAAGCATCGCATTTCCGGGCTGGAAACTGGCGATGGTGCGTATTCAGCGGATTGAAAAGCGGGCTCGAGTCTTTCGTGAGCCTAAGGACTCCGCGCGAGATTCGAGGCGCTGGCATACGGCTCCGGCGACATTCATCCAGGGTTATACCGTGCGGGCCGATTTTCGGTCACGCGAGCAACCGTGCGCCGTCGACCCTGGCCGCGACTTTGTCGAAGGTCCACAGCGGCTGCTGCCCGGCCATCATCGCCAGGGCAGCATGCAGGCAGTCGGCAAAGTCGGCCTTGCCGTCGGCGTAGTTCCCGAGCGCGGCTTCCACCGCGCCTTCGGACTCGAAGGCCAGCTCGAACGAACCCAGCAGCCCGAACATGGCTTGCAGGACAGTGGGTTTGTCGAGGCTGAACGACGAGCGCAGCACCCACTCGAGTTCCAGCATCACCGTGACGGGCACGAACAAGGCACCACCGGCCTCGATGCCGCTGCGGATCAATCGGGCGGCGGCGGCGCCCTGCCGGGCGTCGTCCTGCACCAGGAAGCGCACCAGCACGTTGGTGTCGAGCGCGGCCACCTCAGCGCCAGGGGTTCATGGCGTCGATGGCGACGGGCTTCTTCTTCGGCGACTTCAGGCTGCCGGCCAGGCTGAGCAGCGAATGCGTCTTGGCCCGGACGATGAGGCGGCCGTCGGGCAACACGTGCCACACCAGCCGCGTCCCGGGGCCGGCGCCCAGTTGCTCTCGAACCTGCCGCGGCACGGTGGTCTGGCCCTTGGCGGTGATGGTGGATTCGGCCATCGCAGCTCCTTACGATAGAAGCAATGGTAAGGCACTTTCGAGCGGCGGGTCAACTCCAGCCAGGCGCGTTGAGCGCTCGGCATCAGCACTTGATCCCCACATGCAGCGCGACAACGCCAGCGCTCATGTTGTGCACGTCGACATGGCCGAACCCGGCGGCCTTCATCATCGCCTTCAACTCGGCCTGCCCCGGGTGCACGCGGATCGATTCGGCGAGGTACTTGTAGCTGTCGCCGTCGCCCGCCACCCATTGGCCGATGCGCGGCAGCACGTTGAACGAATACCAGTCGTAGGCCTTGGCCAGCGGCGGCGTGATCTTGGAAAACTCCAGCACGAGCAGGCGCCCGCCGTCTTTGAGCACGCGGTTCATCTCGGCGAGCGCCTTGTCCTTGTGCGTCATGTTGCGCAGGCCGAAGGCGACGCTCACCACGTCGAAGCGGCCGGTGGCAAAGGGTAGCGCTTCGGCGTCGCACAGCACGCTGGGCTGCGAGATGCCTTCGTCGATGAGCCGATCGCGGCCGCGCTTGAGCATGGCTTCGTTGATGTCGGTGTGCACCACCAGGCCACGCGCGCCGACTTTGCGAGCGAAGGCGCGCGTCAGGTCGCCGGTGCCGGCGGCGATGTCGAGCACCTGGTCGCCTTCGCGCAGGTTTGCCGCGGCCACGGTGTAGGCCTTCCAGACGCGGTGCAGGCCGAGCGACATCAAGTCGTTCATCAGGTCGTACTTGGCCGCGACGGAATCGAACACGCCGCGCACGCGCTGCGCTTTTTGCGCTTCGTCGACTTTTTCGAAGCCGAAGTGGGTGTCGCTCATGTGCTCATCCGGCGTTGGCTGAATTCGACGCAGTGGATCCCGGCGTGCGCCGGGATGACGGGGTTGACATGGGAATCGTCGACGCAGTGGATCCCGTCTCCCGATCTCGCCGGTCGTCGCGGGACGCGTGCGCCGGGATGACGGGCGTGCGCCGGGATGACGGGGTTGACATCGGAATCGTCATGCCGGCGAACGCCGGCATCCACTTTCGGTTCGCGGCGTCCGCCGGGATGACTGGCTTGGGGTCAGTGGCTGTGCCCACACGAACCCCCTGTCGCCGCGGCCACCATCGGCGTATCGCGGCTCTTGCCGGCTTCGGCAAGGCGCGCTTCGTACTTCTGCCACAGCTCGTCTTGCTTCGCGCCCAGGTGGTACAGGTAGTCCCAGGAAAAGATGCCGGTGTTGTGGCCGTCGGAGAAATGCGGCTGCACGGCGTAGTTGCCCACGGCTTCGAGTTCGGCCAACTCGACGTCGCGTTTTCCGGTCTGCAGCACTTCCTGCCCGGGGCCATGGCCCATCACTTCGGCTGATGGCGAATAGACGCGCATCAGTTCGAACGGGATCCGAAATTCGGAGCCATCTGAAAAAGCGACCTCCAGCACGCGCGACTGCTGGTGCGCGGTGATGCTGGTGGGCAGCGGAGTGTCTTGCTTGAGACCGGCCATGACTTGCGCCTGTGGAATGGGGTTGCGGCAGTGTAGCGAGACGGCGGTGGGCGCACTTGCGGTTCGCGGCGGTCCCCAATGTGGCTCAACCCGGAGTGCCCGCGTGCGCCGGCGCCGAAGTCCACATCGGCGTGCAGTGTTGCGATCGGCCATTCGATTTCCTGTTCGGCGCATGCGCAGGGTGTCGGCTATGGCCAACGGCTGCAAGACGCGCACAGCCGTCCGGCGATTCTTGCGCAAACAATTCCGCGCCGCGGCGGTCTTGTTCGCCAAGCATGGGTCAGTGGCTCAGCGTTTCCACCTGCCGATAGAGCTCGAACTTGCGGCCGCGGTCATAGGCAGGAGGTGCTGGGCGACAAGACCTCAACTATCAGCCAAGGGTGGGCGATCGCTGGTGTCGTCTTCGGGCCTGCGGTCGCGAGGGTCGCAGCTGACCATCGACGTCGGGGTAGACGAACGCGTCGGCGGAGGCGATGCGCAGCTTCAGGTCAGCCATGAAAACTCGGCAGGGTTTGCCCTTCAGCGGCCTGCCTCAGAAACACCGCGGCATTGAGCGCGATGACGTTGTGAGCCAACTTGGAGCCCGTCATCGCGAACACTTCGCCGAGCCACGTCATCGTGGCGCAGCTGCCTGGGTGCTTACCAGGCTCAGGTAATCCCGGCGCAACGCCTGGATCCACTGGGGCGAAGAGCCCAGCGCCCTCGAGAAACCGCCAGCACCCCACCCCAACTACTTGTCCGGCGTCGGCGAGGTCTGGCGCAAGCACGCCTCAGCATAGCGGCGTCCGGAACGGGCTCGCGCTGGGCATTCGCTACACCAGCACGCGCTCGATGCCCCCGTCGTTGGCGCGCGCCACGTACTCGCGCATCCAATCGGGCCCCAGGATCTTGTTCGCCATCTCGACGACGATGTAGTCGGCTTCGAGCAGGCCGCTGTTCAGATCGCCCTTGTAGCGGCTCAAACCTTGCAGGCAGCTCGGGCACGAGGTGAGGATCTTCAAGTTCGCCTTCGCCGGCAAGGCGTCGCCCAGCGCCGTGCGCAGCGCCGCTTCGTCCTTGCGCAACTCTTCTTCCTTGCGAAACCGCACCTGGGTCGAGATGTCGGGCCGCGTGACGCCGAGCGTTCCGCTCTCGCCGCAGCAGCGTTTGCTCTCGATCACGGTGTCGCCGAGCAGCGCTTTCACGGTCTGCATCGGCGCTTGCAGTTTCATCGGGCTGTGGCAGGGGTCGTGGTACAGATAGCCGCCCGCGCCCTTCGAGCTTGACGCCCTTTTCCAGCAGGAACTCATGGATGTCGACGATGCGGCTGCCGGGAAAGATGTCTTCGAATTTGTAGCCCTGCAGCTGGTCGTAGCAGGTGCCGCAGCTCACGACGATGGTCTTGATGTCGAGGTAGTTGAGCGTGTTCGCGACGCGGTGGAACAGCACCCGGTTGTCGGTGATGATCTTGTCGGCCTTGTCGAACTGGCCGCTGCCGCGCTGCGGGTAGCCGCAGCACAGGTAACCCGGCGGCAGCACGGTCTGCACGCCGGCGTGCCACAGCATCGCCTGCGTCGCCAGCCCCACCTGCGAGAACAGACGCTCCGAGCCGCAGCCGGGGAAATAGAACACCGCTTCGGTGTCGGCATTCGTCGCCTCGGGGTCGCGAATGATCGGAACGTAGTCGCGGTCTTCGATGTCGAGCAGCGCGCGCGCCGTGCGCTTGGGCAGGCCGCCGGGCATCTTCTTGTTGATGAAGTGGATCGCCTGTTCCTTGATCGGCGCCGGGCCCACCGTCGACGGCGGCGCGGCGGTCTGCTGGTTCGCCAGGCCGCGCAGCAGGTCGTTGGCAAGGCGCTGCGCCTTGAAGCCCACATCCACCATCGCGCGGCGCAGCAGCCGGATCGTCTGCGGATTCGTCGCGTTCAGGAACAGCATCGCCGCGGCGTTGCCGGGGCGGAAACTCTTCTGCCCCATCTTGCGCAGAGAGGTTGCGCATATTCATCGAGACGTCGCCGAAATCGATCTTCACCGGGCAGGGCGACAGGCACTTGTGGCACACGGTGCAATGGTCGGCCACGTCTTCGAACTCGTGCCAGTGCTTGACGCTGATGCCGCGGCGCGTCTGCTCTTCGTAGAGGAAGGCTTCGACGAGCAGCGAGGTCGCGAGGATCTTGTTGCGCGGGCTGTACAGCAGGTTCGCGCGCGGCACATGCGTCGCGCACACCGGCTTGCACTTGCCGCAGCGCAGGCAGTCTTTCATGCTGTCGGCAATGGCGCCGATGTCGCTGCGCTGCATGATCAGCGACTCGTGCCCCATCAGGCCGAAGCTCGGGGTGTAGGCGTTCGTCAGGTCGGCCCTCAGCGACTTGTCGCGCAGCAACTTGCCTTTGTTGAAATTGCCGTCGGGGTCGATGCGCCGCTTGTACGCGGTGAAGTCGGCCAGCTCATGGTCGGTCAGGAACTCGAGCTTGGTGATGCCGATGCCGTGCTCGCCCGAGATCACGCCGCCCAGGCTGCGCGCGAGCTTCATGATGCGCGCCACCGCTTGGTGCGCGGTCTGCAGCATCGCGTAGTTGTCGCTGTTCACCGGAATGTTGGTGTGCACGTTGCCGTCGCCCGCGTGCATGTGCAGCGCCACCCAGACGCGTCCGCGCAGCACCTCGCCGTGAATGCGCTGGCATTCGTCGACGATGGGGCTGAGGGCAGAGCCGGCGAACAGCGTTCGCAACGGCGCGCGCACCTGCGTCTTCCACGACGCGCGCAGGCGGTGGTCCTGGACGAGGTGGAACACGGTCGGCACGTCATCCCGGCGCACGCCGGGATCCACCGCTTCCAGGTCAGCCTCCCCCAGCGGGTGGATACCGGCTTTCGCCGGTATGACGAGAGAACGCATGTCATCCCGGCGCACGCCGGGATCCACCGCTTCCAGGTCAGCCTCCCCCAGCGGGTGGATACCGGCTTTCGCCGGTATGACGAGAGAACGCATGTCATCCCGGCGCACGCCGGGATCCACTGCTTCCAGGTCAGCCTCCCCCAGCGGGTGGATACCGGCTTTCGCCGGCATGACGAGAGAACGCATGTCATCCCGGCGCACGCCGGGATCCACTGCTGGAATGTCGGCGACGTTCGAAGGGTGGATACCGGCTTTCGCCGGTATGACGAGAGAACGCGTGTCATCCCGGCGCACGCCGGGATCCACCGCTTCCAGGTTGGCGACGTTCGACCAGTGGATCCCGGCGTTCGCCGGGATGACAGCCTGCGGTATGACCGACGCAGGAGCATCCAGGTGCTCCAGCGTCCACTGCCAGATCGCACGTACGCTCCGCAGCAGCGCCAGCGCCTGCTGCACCCGGTCTTCCAGCAGCTCGGCCGGGGCGATCTGGCCGGCGTCGTCGCTCTTGCCCAGCGGCAGGTGGCCGGTTTCGAAGAAGGCTTGCAGCGCGTCGAGCAGTTCCAGCTTGTTGCGCAACGACAGCTCGATGTTGATGCGCTCGATGCCTTCCGTGTACTCGCCCATTCGCGGCAGCGGGATCACCACGTCTTCGTTCACCTTGAACGCGTTCGTGTGCTTGCTGATCGCCGCGGTGCGCTTGCGGTCGAGCCAGAACTTCTTGCGCGCCTCGGCGCTCACCGCGACGAAGCCTTCGCCGCCGCGGTTGTTCGCCAGGCGCACGACTTCAGACGTGGCACGCGCCACCGCGTCGGCGTCTTCGCCGGCGATGTCGCCCACCAGCACCATCTTCGGCAACACCGATGCGCCGTTGCTCGATGCGCCACTGGCGCCGCCGCGCTTGCTCTTCGTCGCGTAGCCCACCGCTTTCAGGTAGCGGTCGTCCAGGTGCTCGAGCCCGGCCAGCAGCACCGGCGTTGTGCCAGCCGCGCGCCGGTGCGTCTCGAACATGTAGTCCTTGATGTCGACGATGGCAGGCACCGCGTCTTTCGGGTTGCCGAAGAACTCCAGGCACACGGTGCGCGTGAACGCCGGCATCTTGTGCAGCACCCAGCGCGCCGAGGTGATCAGCCCGTCGCAGCCTTCTTTCTGGATGCCCGGCAGGCCGGCGAGGAACTTGTCGGTCACGTCCTTGCCCAGGCCTTCCTTGCGAAACACCGAGCCTGGGATGTCCAACCGCTCGGTGCGCTCCAAGGTCTTGCCTTTGGCGTCGAAGTAGCGCAGCTCGAAGCTCGCCATTGGCGCGTCGTGAATCTTGCCGAGGTTGTGGTTCAGGCGGATCACCTCCAACCACTTCGCGTCGGGCGTGACCATGCGCCACGACGCCAGGTTGTCGAGCGCCGTGCCCCACAGCACCGCTTTCTTGCCGCCGGCGTTCATCGCGACGTTGCCGCCGATGCACGAGGCTTCGGCCGACGTGGGGTCGACGGCGAAGACGTAGCCCGCTGCTTCAGCGGCGTCGGCGACGCGCTGCGTCACGACGCCGGCTTCGGTCCAGATCGTCGCGACATCCCGCTCCACGCCCGGCAGGCGCTTGACCTGAACCTCGCTCATCGTCTCGAGCTTTTCGGTGTTGATGACGGCGCTGTTCCAGGTGAGCGGGATCGCGCCGCCGGTGTAGCCGGTGCCGCCGCCGCGCGGAATGACCGTCAGCCCGAGTTCGATGCACGCCGCAACCAGCCCCGCCATCTCGGCCTCGGTGTCGGGCGTGAGCACGACGAACGGGTACTCGACGCGCCAGTCGGTCGCGTCGGTCACGTGCGAGACGCGGCTCAGGCCGTCGAACTTGACGTTGTCCTTGGCCGTGTGACGGCGCAGCACGCGCGCGGCGCGGCGGCGCAGATCGGCCACGGCCTCGAAATGCGCCTCGAAGCGCTGCACGGCGGCGGCGGCGGACTTCAGCAATTCGCCCACCGCGGCGTCGCGGGCTGAGAGGCTCAGCTCTTCTTCCCTCTCCCTTTGGGAGAGGGCTGGGGTGAGGGCTGGGGTGAGTGCGGGCGGCTTGCGCCGCTGCTCCACTTCGTGCAGCCGGTGCCGCAACGCGTCGATCAACAGCTTGCGGCGCTTCGGGTTGTCGAGCAGGTCGTCTTGCAGGTAAGGGTTGCGCTGCACCACCCAGATGTCGCCCAGCACCTCGTACAGCATGCGCGCCGAGCGGCCGGTCTGGCGCTGTTCGCGCAAGGCGCCGAGCACCTGCCAGGCGCGTGCGCCGAGCAGGCGGATCACGATCTCGCGGTCGGAGAACGAGGTGTAGTTGTACGGAATCTCGCGCAGGCGCGGAGTGCTGTCAGCCGGAGCAACGGCGGAGGCACGGCTGAGGGGAAGTGGGGCGTTCATCGGCGCCGGGGCCGCTGCGGGCGCCCGTCCTGGCAGGGAGGCTGAGGCGCCGGGATCGTACCGCAGTGCAGCATGAGGAAGCGCAGGCGGCGTCGCCCCGACGCAAGCGCCCGACCCGCAAGCCGTCATCCCGGCGAAACGCCGCCCCGTGCTTGACACGGGGGCCGGGATCCACTGTGGCCAGTGTCGGTTGCGGTGAACGCCACTGCCCTGCGCAGGGTGGATACCGGCGTGCGCCGGTATGACGAGAGAAGCCTTGTCATCCCGGCGAAACGCCGCCCCGTGCTTGACACGGGGGCCGGGATCCACTGTCGGCCAGAGTCGGCTGCGGTGAACGCCACTGCCCTGCGCAGGGTGGATACCGGCGTGCGCCCGTATGACAGGCGCAGCGGGGTTATCCCCCGTTGCCCTCGCCGCGCTTCCACGGGATAAACGCAACTGTCACATTCGCCGGCCAGACTGCCCGGCTGCTCAACTCACACGACATCACGGAGGTTTTTCATGCGAACAAGCTTGGCTGCGGTTTCTTCAGTCGTTCTGGCGGCGGCGCTGTGCGCGCCCGCGCAGGCCCAGGTCGAAGTGCAATGGTGGCATTCGATGGGCGGGGCTTTGGGCGAATGGGTCAACGACCTGGCGAAGGAATTCAACGCGAGCCAGACGGCGTACAAAGTGATGCCCACGTTCAAGGGCACGTACGACGAGTCGATGACGGCGGCGATCGCCGCGTTTCGCTCCGGCAACGCGCCGCACATCCTGCAGGTGTTCGAAGTGGGCACCGCGACGATGATGGCGAGCAAGGGCGCGATCGTCCCGGTGACGAAGGTGATGGCCGATGGCGGGCAGAGGTTCGACCCGAAGGCTTACGTTCCGGCAGTGGCGGGCTACTACACGGCGCCCAACGGCCAGATGCTGAGCTTTCCGTTCAACAGCTCGACGCCGGTGTTCCACTACAACAAGGATGCGTTCAAGGCCGCCGGGATCGACGCCGAGCAACCGCCCAAGACCTGGCCCGAAGTGGCGCTGGCCGCGGCCAAGCTCAAGGCCTCCGGCCACAAGTGCCCGTTCACGTCGAGCTGGGGCAGCTGGACGCAGCTGGAGAGCTTCTCCGCCTGGCACAACACGCTGTTCGCGACCAAGAACAACGGCTTCGGCGGGCTGGACACGCGCCTCGCGTTCAATACGCCGCTGCACGTGCGCCACATCGAGAACCTGGCGAACATGTCCAAGCAGGGCCTGTTCGTCTACAAGGGCCGCGGCAACGCGGCGGACGCCACGTTCGTCTCGGGCGAGTGCGCGATGACCACGGGCTCGTCGGCGCTGTACGGCAACATCAAGCGCAACGCCAAGTTCGCCGCCGGCATCTCGACGCTGCCCTACTACCCCGACGTGCAAGGCGCGCCGCAGAACACGGTGATCGGCGGCGCGAGCCTGTGGGTGATGTCGGGCAAGAAGCCTGACGACTACAAAGGCGTCGCCGCCTTCTTCGCGCACCTGTCCAAGACCGACGTCGCCGCGGCCAGCCACCAGCGCACCGGCTACCTGCCCGTGACCTTGGCGTCGTTCGATGCCACCGACAAGAGCGGCTTCTACAAGCAGAACCCGGGCACCGACGTGTCGGTGACGCAGATGATCCGCAAGACGACGGAAAAGTCGCGCGGCATTCGTCTGGGCAACTTCGTGCAGATCCGCACCATCATCGACGAGGAGTTGGAGAACGTGTGGAGCGGCAAGAAGACGGCGAGTGAGGGGCTGGACGCCGCGGTGAAGCGTGGCAATGAGCAGCTGGAGCGGTTTGAGAAAGCGAACAAGTCCTGAAGGCTTTGTTCGCTTCGGCCGTCATGACCGCGCCCCTGCCCGCCCTTCTCCGCGCCACGCGGGGAGGGGCTGGCGCGCATACTGCGCGGTGAGTCAATAGGGAACAAACCCATGCAAGCACGAAGCTATACCGCGGTCATCAAGGAGGACGACGGTTCCTGGATCGGCTGGATTGCCGAAGTCCCGGGGGTCAACTGCCAGGAGGCATCGCGCGACGAGTTGATCGAGACCTTGCGTGTCACCTTGGCCGAGGCGATTGAATTCAACCGCGCCGAAGCGCTCGGGGCCGCGGGCAAGGGCTATGAAGAGCTGCCGATTGCCGTATGAAACGACGCGATCTGCTCGCGCATCTCACGGCACAAGGTTGCACTCTGTTGCGTGAAGGCGCCAGGCACTCTTGGTGGCACAGCCCGAACACGGGCAAGCGCTCCGCGGTTCCCCGCCATACGGAGGTCAACAACCATCTTGCACGCAAGATTTGCCGTGACCTCGGTGTCGACGAGCCCGAGCGGTTCTGATCGACCGTTGCCTCCCCGATCATGGCCGTCGAAAAGCGCGTCCTCTTCAAGAGCTGGTGGCTGCCCTGGGCGCTGATCGCGCCGCAGATGGCGGTCATCCTGGTGTTTTTCTTCTGGCCGGCGGGCCAGGCGCTGTACCAGAGCGTGCTGCAGCAAGACGCATTCGGAACGTCGGTTGAATTCGTCGGTTGGCAGAATTTCGAGCGGCTCTGGGCCGACGAAACCTATCTCGCGTCGTTCAAGACGACCGCGGTGTTTTCGATTCTGGTCGCGGTGAGCGGCCTGTCGATCGCGCTGCTGCTCGCGGTGATGGCCGACCGTGTGGTGCGCGGCGCCACGATCTACAAGACGCTGCTGATCTGGCCCTACGCGGTGGCGCCGGCGGTGGCCGGCGTGTTGTGGCTGTTCATGTTCGCGCCGTCGGTGGGCATCGTCAGCTACGTGCTGCGTTCCCTGGGGTTCGAATGGAACCATCTGCTCAACGGCAATCACGCGATGGCGCTGATCGTGATGGCCGCGGTGTGGAAGCAGATTTCCTACAACTTCCTGTTCTTCCTCGCGGGCTTGCAGTCGATCCCGAAGAGCCTGATCGAAGCCGCCGCGATCGACGGCGCGCGCCCATGGCGGCGCTTCTGGACCATCGTGTTCCCGCTGCTCTCGCCCACGACCTTTTTCCTGCTCGTCATCAACATCGTCTACGCGTTCTTCGACACCTTCGCGATCGTCGACGCCGCCACCAACGGCGGCCCGGGCAAGGACACCGCGATCCTCGTCTACAAGGTCTATTACGACGGCTTCAAGGCACTCGACATGGGCGGCTCGGCGGCGCAATCGGTGGTGTTGATGATCATCGTGATTGCTTTGACTGTTGTGCAGTTCAGGTACGTTGAGAAGAAAGTGCAGTACTGATGCAAGCCCTTCGAACACGGCGCCACCCCCACCCGGACCTTTGTCTGACGTCATCCCGGCGCACGCCGGGATCCAGTGCTGCCCGCCAACGGTGGATCCCGGCGTGCGCCGGGACGACGACTTCAATGCGGTGGAGCATCTGAAATGGTAGAACGCGACAAAGTAGGCCGAGCCCTGTCCCACACGATCCTGCTGCTCGGCGTGCTCATCATCGCGTTCCCGGTTTACGTGACGCTGATCGCTTCCACCCAGACCTCGCAGCAAATCGTGCAGCAGGTGCCGATGTCGATGGCGCCCGGCGGCCACATGATGGAGACGTATTGGGTGGCGCTCTTCGGCGGCGAGACGAGCTACGGCAGCAAGGTCGCGCCGGTCGCGCCGATGCTGTGGATCAGCCTGAAGATGGCGCTCATCATCGCGATCGGCAAGATCGCGATCTCGCTGCTCTCGGCGTTCGCGTTCGTCTACTTCCGCTTCCCGGGCCGCAGCCTCTGCTTCTGGATGGTCTTCATCACGCTGATGCTGCCGGTGGAGGTGCGCATCGGGCCGACCTACGAAGTGGTGGCTAACCTGCACATGCTCAACAGCACCGCGGGGCTGACGGTGCCGCTGGTCGCATCGGCCACCGCGACCTTCCTGTTCCGGCAATTCTTTCTCACCGTTCCCGACGAACTGGTGGAAGCCGCGCGCATCGACGGCGCCGGGCCGATGCGCTTCTTCAAGGATGTGCTCGTGCCGCTGTCGATGACGAGTGTGGCGGCGCTGTTCGTCATCCAGTTCATCTACGGCTGGAACCAGTACCTGTGGCCGCTGCTCGTGACCACCGACGAGAGCATGTACCCGATCGTGATGGGCATCAAGCGCATGTTCGCCGGCGGCGACGCGGCCAACGAATGGAACGTCATCATGGCCACCGCGATCCTGGCGATGCTGCCGCCCGCGTTCGTGGTGCTGCTGATGCAGAGGTGGTTCGTCAAGGGCCTGGTCGACAGCGAAAAATAAGAAGCACGAAAGGCACGAAGATGGGCGCGATATCGCTTCGCAATGTGGTCAAACGCTACGGCACGGGATTGAGGGCGAACCCCGTCATCCACGGTGTGAGCGCCGAGATCGCCGACGGCGAGTTCATCGTCATCGTCGGGCCTTCGGGCTGCGGCAAGAGCACGCTGCTGCGCATGGTGGCGGGGCTGGAAGAGATTTCCGGCGGCGAGATCGCGATCGCGGGAAGAGTGGTGAACGACATCGAGCCTTCCGAGCGCGACATCGCGATGGTGTTCCAGAACTACGCGCTCTACCCGCACATGAGCGTGTTCGACAACATGGCGTACGGCTTGAAGATCGCCAAGGTGCCGCTGGCCGAGATCAAGACGCGCGTCGACAAGGCGGCGAAGATTCTGGAGATCGGCCCGTTCCTGCAACGCAAGCCGCGCGAGCTGTCGGGCGGGCAGCGCCAGCGCGTCGCGATGGGCCGCGCGATCGTGCGCCAGCCGCAGGTGTTTCTGTTCGACGAGCCGCTGTCCAACCTGGATGCGAAGCTGCGCGCGCAGACGCGGCTGGAGATTCAGAAACTGCACGCCGAACTGGGCGTGACGTCGCTGTTCGTCACGCACGACCAGGTGGAAGCGATGACGCTCGCGCAGCGCATGATCGTGATGAACGCCGGGCGCATGGAGCAGATCGGCACGCCCGAGCAGGTGTACGCGAAGCCGGCGACGACCTTCGTCGCGGGCTTCATCGGCTCGCCGCCGATGAACCTGATCTCGGGCCGCGCCGAGGGTTCGCGGTTTCACACCGGTGGCCAGGTGCTGGCGCTGCCGCGGCCGGCGCCGCGCTCGGGCGAGTTGCTGCTCGGCTTGCGGCCTGAACATTGCGAGCTGCTGGACGGCGCGGCGTCGAGCGCCGGCGTGGGCTGGCAGTTGCGCATCGACGTCGTCGAGATGCTCGGCGCCGAGCGGCTGGTGTACGGCAAGCTGGGCGACGCACTCTTCACCGCGCGCATCGAGGGAACCCGCGTTCCGCCGGCAGTGGGCAGCACGGCGTCGCTGCACGCGTCGCCCGAGCACCTGCATTGGTTCGACCCGGCGACGCAGCAGCGCCTGAACGGATGAACGCCTGGCCCTACCCGCTGTGGATTGCGCACCGCGGCGCCGGCAAGCTGGCGCCGGAGAACACGCTCGCGGCGTTTCGGGTCGGCGCGTCGCATGGCTACCGCGCTTTCGAATGCGACGTGAAGCTGAGCAGCGACGGCGTGCCGTTCCTGCTGCACGACGACACGCTGGAGCGCACCACGCCCGCCGGCGGCATGGCAGGGCAGCGCGCCTGGGCCGAGCTGGCACGCCTGGACGCCGGTGCCTGGCACAGCCGCGGCTTCGCCGGCGAGCCGCTGCCGAGCTTCGAGGCGATTGCGCGCTATTGCCTGGCGAACGCACTTGCGCTGAACATCGAGATCAAGCCGACACCGGGCGTTGAAGAAGACACCGGCCGCGTGGTCGCTGCGGAAGCGGCGCGGCTGTGGGCCGGGCAGGCCGTGCCGCCGCTGCTCAGTTCATTTCGGCCGGAAGCGCTGAAGGGCGCGCAGGCCGGCGCCGCGCAACTGCCGCGCGCGCTGTTGCTCGATACGCTGTGGTCGGGTTGGTTCGATGTGGCACGCACGCTCGGCTGCGTGGCCGTCGTCACGAACCACCGGCTGATGGACGCCGCGCTGATCGCCCAACTGCACGCCGCGAACCTGCGCGCGCTGGTCTACACCGTGAACGAGCCCGCCGACGCGCAGCGCCTGCTGGCACTGCACATCGACGGCATCATCACCGACGCGGTGGATCGCTTCGCGCCGGCGAGCGACTCGGGTCGTCCTTAGCACCCGGTAGGAGTGTCATCCCGGCGTACGCCGGGATCCACTCTTGTCAAGGCCTCGACTTCGCACAGTGGATCCCGGCGTCCGCCGGGATGACAAGCTAAGTCGGATCCATCGCCGCCGCAGGCCGCACCATCGCCTCGGCGCCGATCCAGTCTTGCACCGGCTCGGGCTCGGGCAGCTTGCGCAGCTCGCGAACGATCGGAATCCGCCACGCCACCGCCGCGAGCACCAAGGCCATGCCCCCGGCGAACGCGAGCGCGGCGCGCAGGCCGATGTACTCGCCGAGCCAACCGCCGAGCAGCGCACCCGGGCCGGCGGGGATCAGGATCAGCCAGCGCATCGTGCTCGTCATGCGCCCGAGCAGCGGCGCGGGCGTGACCGCCTGGCGCAGCGCGAGGAAGTTGATGAACACGAGCACCGCGCCGAAGCCGAACAGCACCAGCATCGTCGCGAACATCCACGTGCCCCACAGGCTGGCCGGCGCGAACGACAGCAACATCCAGCCCGCGCCGCACACTGCGAAGCCCGCCACCAGGCAGGGGCCGGGCCCCATGCGCTGGCTGATGCGGTTGCCGTAGATGCTCGCCATCACCGTGCCCAGGCCCAGGCCCATGTAGCTCAGGCCCACCTGCTGCTCGTTCAGGCCGAGCGTGCGCGTCGCGAACAGGATCTGCACGACGATCGCGGCGTGGTGGCACATCTGCCACACGCCCACCGCGCACGCCAGCGTGATCAGCAGGCGGTTGTGGGCGACGAAGCGAACCCCCGTCTTCAGGTCGTTCCAGAAGTGGTGGCGCTGCGGCCCGCGCGGGTTTTCGTCGATGCGGATGCCGCGCAGGATCGCCGCGGACACCAGCAACGCCACCGCGTCGACGAGCAGCGCCAGCGGCGCGCCCACCATCTTGATCAGCGCGCCAGCCACGCCCGGCCCCGCCACCTCGGCGCCGGAACCGGCCAGCGCATTCTTCGCGTGCGCCTCGACCAGCCGCTCGCGCGCGACCACTTGCGTGAGCACGATCTGCGCGGCGCTGCCGGCCACGGTGTAGACGGTGCCGATCACGAAGCCCGCCACGTACAGCCACGGCATCGACAACCAGCCGAGCCACCACGCCAGCGGCACGCTCGCCACCACCAGCGCGAGCACGCTTTCGCCCACCACATAGACCGGGAGCTTGCGCACCCGATCGAGCCACACGCCGGCGGGCAGCGAGAACAGCACGAACGGCAGGATTTCCATCGCCGTCAGCAGGCCCATCTGCGTGGGGCTCGCGTGCAGCAGCACCGCGGCCGTGAGCGGGAGTGCCAGCATCGTCACCTGGCCGCCGAGCGAGCTGATCAGGATCGACGTCCAGAGGCGCCGGTACGCCGCGTCGCGCAACAAGTCGCCGGGGGCCAGCGCAAAGCGGTTGCGCAATGCGCCACGCCACATTCTCAAACCGTTTCTCATGACATCACTCTTCTTCTCGTGCGGGCGTCTTGTGGATGCCCTGGTGGGTCGTTGGACCCGATGCAGCGGAGAAAGGACTTCTCAAGACCGTTTATCCGCTGAGACTCTCAGCGGAACTTCGGTGGGAAGCGGAGGCTGAGAGGACTAGATGCGCGCCGGAATCCGGGACAGCGGATTCAGGGTCGCCGGTGAGGACTGCATGACCGCGGTGCGGGCGAGAGCGACACGCCAACACACCAAAGCAGCGGTCCCGCCGACGAGCGGCGCGAGCTGTTTGTGGGGGGCGTATAGCTTCATGGGTTCGGGTCCTCGAGTGCGAGCCGACATGATACCGGTGAGGTGTCTTCGTTGGCAAGCAAAATGGCGGGTAAATCTTGTCCAATCAGCTGACCGCCGCCCCACCCTTCAACGACCATTGCGACGATGAGTCTCAAATCCGATGCGACACGCAGCCCCACCGCGACGACGCCTGCACCCGCGGCGTGGCTCGGCGTGGCCGCGCTGCTGCTGTTCATCGGCCTGTGGCTCGCCGGCCCGGTCAAACAGTGGGACAACTACCACAGCTTCGCCGATGCGCGCGCTTGGGCAGGCGTGCCCAACGCCGCCGATGTGCTGAGCAATCTGCTGTTTCTGGTTGTGGCTGTGTTCGGCCTGTGGCGCCTGCGCCGCGGCGCGCTCGACTGGCCGTCGCGCAAGGCGTGGCAGTTGTTCTGCGTCGCCCTGCTCTGCACGACGGCCGGCTCGGCGTTCTACCACTGGGCGCCGAACAACACCGCACTCGTCTTCGACCGCATCCCGATCGCCTGGGCCTGCGTGGCGCTCACCAGCGCGCTGCTCGCCGAGCATGTGCATGCGCGCTGGGCCACGCTGCCCGCGTTGGCCCTCGGCGTGGCGATCGCCACCGGCGCCGTGGCCTACTGGTGGTTCACCGAGCAGCGCGGCGGGGGCGATCTGCGGCCCTACCTGTTCCTGCAAATCCTGCCGATGCTGCTGGTGCCTCTGGCGCTGCTGACCAAGCTGCCCGCTCTGCACACGCAGTGCACGCCGGCCAGCGCCTGGTGGGCGGTGCTGGGCCTGTACGCTGCAGCCAAAGGCACCGAAGCCGCCGACCATGCGATCCTCGGCGCGACCGGCTGGGTCAGCGGCCACACGCTCAAGCACCTGCTGGCGGCGGCTGCGGCGGGGTGGATCGTGTGGGCGGTGACAAAGCGGCGCGAGAGCGCTTGAAGCTCCCTCGCCCCTTCTCTCAACTCCGATAGTCCGCATTGATCTTCACGTACTCCGTACTCAGATCGCAAGTCCACACCGTCGCATGCGCATTGCCGCGGTGCAGGTCCACGCGCACCGTGATCTCGCTTTGCTTCATCACGCGCTGGCCATCCGCCTCCTGATACGCCGGATGCCGCCCGCCTTTGACGACGACGTGCACGTCGTCGAGAAACAGGTCGATCAGGTTCTGATCGAGGTCGTTGATTCCCGCATAGCCCACCGCGGCGAGGATGCGCCCGAGATTCGGGTCGCTCGCGAAGAACGCCGTCTTGACGAGCGGGGAATGCGCGATCGCGTACGCCGCGAGCCGGCATTCGTCCTTGGACTTGCCGCCTTCGATGCGCACCGTGATGAACTTGGTGGCGCCTTCGCCGTCGCGCACGATCGCCTGCGCAAGCTGCTGCGCGACCTCGATCACCGCGCTGCGCAGCAGCGCGCCGTCGGCCGATTCGAGCTGCGTGACCGGCGCATGGCCGGCCTTGTGCGTCGCGATCAGCAAGAACGAATCGTTGGTCGACATGTCGCCGTCGATGCTGATGCGGTTGAACGATCGGTCCGCCGCTTCGCGCAGCAGCTCGGGCAGCAATTGCGGGGCGATCGCCGCGTCGGTGGCGACAAAGCCGAGCATCGTCGCCATGTCGGGGCGGATCATCCCGGCGCCCTTGGAAATGCCGGTGATGGTGACTGATCTGCCGCCGATTCCGATGCGTTTCGACACTGCCTTCGGCACCGTGTCGGTGGTCATGATCGCCGTCGCCGCGCTGCCCCAGTTCGCTTCGTTCAGGTCGGCCAGCGCCGCGCTCAATCCGGCCTCGATGCGCTCCACGGGCAGCGGCTCCATGATCACGCCGGTGGAAAACGGCAGCACCTGTTCGGCCTTGATGCCGAGCTTCGCGGCGAGCGCGCGACAACTGCGCAGCGCGCGCTGCATGCCCTCTTCGCCGGTACCGGCGTTCGCGTTGCCGGTGTTGATGAGCAGCGCGCGAATACCCTGCGCATCACCTTGCACGCCCGCGAGGTGCTTGCGGCACAGCTGCACCGGCGCGGCGCAAAACTTGTTGCTCGTGAACACGCCCGCGACCGACGCGCCTGGGCAGAGCTCGATCACCGTCAGGTCACGGCGATTGACCTTGCGGATGCCGGCCATCGCGATGCCGAGCTTCACGCCGGCAACCGGGAACAACGATGCGGGGTCGGGCGGGAGCAGATTGACGGGCATGGTGCGGCGGTGCTTGATGTTCGAGGCGACGATTATGCGTAGCCGGGCAAGAGCGTGCCGGCACTGGCCGACGCCAGCATGGCGTCTTGCGAGAACCGCTACGATCCGCCCAAGAGGATCCCCACATGACCGCCCCTGTCGTTCGCCGCCTGTTGATCGACCTGGAAGCCCCGCTGCTGCGCCACTGGTGCAACGGCGATGCGTTCCTCACCGCGTTCTTCAACGCGCTGTCGATGAGTTTTCCGGTGGGCGAGCAGTTCTTCATCGACGCGGTGCGCAATGGCTTCAATCTCTTGCCGGCCGAGCAGCAGGAGAAATATCGCGCCGAGGTGCAGGGCTTCGTCGGCCAGGAGGCGACGCACCGGCGGATTCACGGTTTGTTCAACGCCCTGCTCGAGCGCCAGGGCCTGGTCAACGAGTGGGGCCCGTTGGCGGCGCAGCGCTTGAAGGGTTTCGACGGCATCGACGCCCGCCACCCGCTCGCCGCCACCGCGGCGAACGAACATTTCACCGCGATCCTCGCGCACTGGTTCCTGCAGAACCAAGACCTGTTCGGCCCTAGCGAACCCCGCATCAAGACGATGTGGCTGTGGCACGCGTGCGAAGAGCTGGAGCACAAGGCGGTTGCGTTCGACATCCTCGCCGCGCTTGGCGGTTCGCACGAGTGGCGCGTGCGCTGGATGCGCCGCGTGACGACGCTGTTCTGGGCCGACGTGTTCCGCCAGACCGCGCGCAACCTGCGCCGCGACGGCACGCTGTGGCAATGGCGCACCTGGAAAAGCGCCGCGGTGCACCTGCTCGGCGCTCGCGGCGTGCTGCGCCAGACTTACGGTCCGTGGCGCGCCTACTTCCGCAGGGACTTCCATCCGAACCAGATGGCGAGCACGCTGCACGAGCAGTGGCTGCACAGCAACGCCGCCGCTTATGCGCGCGTGGGTTGAGGTCGAAGACGTCTGCGCCGACTTGCGTCAAGGTATTTCAGCGGAGTGCCGACTGCTTTCGGCCCAATGCTGTCCTTTAGGCGCCTGCCATGCGCCCATGCGCCGGCGCGAGGGCAGGTGGCCCGGGGTACGTTCTCCGGTCCACGCTCGCGGGGCACGCGATGTGGCCCACGGCGCGCTGCGCCATCAACACCGTCCAAGCGCGCGACGGGCCAGGACACCGCGAATGGGACCTGCGCCCGTACCCCAAGCCACCTGCCCCGGCCACCGGGCGGCACCCCTGCGCATCGCCTGCCACCGTAGGTTGTAGCAGGGCGGTGGTGGTACCCCCGGGCGCAGGTCCCATTCGCGGTGTCCTGGCTCTGTGTGTGCTTGGATGGTGATGACGCGGCTGTGCGTTGTGGGCCGCGGTGCTGCCCCGCGAGCGTGGACCGGAGAACGGGGGTGCCGCCAGCGACCTGGGGAACGGTCGCTGGGGGGCCGGGCCGGCAAGGACAAGAGGTTCTCGCTCGAAGCCACCGGGCTTCTGCCCTCGCGCCGAGGCATGGGCGAATAGCTTACGCTGCAGGCGCTCTCAAGCCAACCAGCGCTTGCGCCTGCGGTAATGCTTGACGTCGCGAAAGTCCTTGCCCTGCGCACCGCCGAGGTAGAACTCCTGGATGTCGGGGTTGCGCTTCATCACTTCGGCCTTGTCGTGCATCACGACGCGGCCGTTTTCGATCAGGTAGCCGTGTGACACGACGTCGAGCGCCGCGATCGCGTTCTGTTCGACGAGCAGGATCGACATCTTCTCGTCGCGGTTGATGCGGCGGATGATCTCGAAGATCTCCTCCACGATCAGCGGCGCCAGGCCCAGGCTCGGCTCATCGAGCATCAACAGTTTCGGCTGCGTCATCAGCGCGCGGCCGATCGCGAGCATCTGCTGCTCGCCGCCGGACAAGTAGCCCGACTTCGCGGTGCGCCGCTGGTGCAGGCGCGGGAAGTAGCCGTAGACGCGCTCCATGTTGCGCGCCATGTCGGCTCGACTGCCGTGCACGGCACTCGCCGCGATCAGGTTCTCGTCGGGCGTGAGGTGCTCGAAGACGCGCCGCCCCTCGAGCACCTGCGCGATGCCGAGCTTCACGCGCTGCTGCGGCGGCGTGCGCGCGAGGTCTGCCCCACGGAATTTCACGTCGCCGCGCGTCACCTCGCCGCGCTCCGAGTAGAGCAGCCCGCTCACCGCCTTGAGCGTCGTGCTCTTGCCCGCGCCGTTGGCGCCGAGCAGCGCCACCATGCCGCCCTCGGGAACGTCGATCGACACGCCCTTGATCGCGAGGAACACGCGGTCGTAGATGACCTCGATATTGTTCAGCGTCAGGGCGTGCATGGCCGCCTACTGCCCCGCCGCCTTCGCGAACTCGCCCGAGTGCTGCTTCACCGTGCCCCACACCAGATCGTTGTAGTCGGAAAACCAGTCGGTCTGGGCGACCCACTTCGCGCCGTCCCACATCTCGATGCGCGTCTTGCCGCCGCCGCCATGGTCCTTGGCCGTGACGTTGAGCGCCGGGATCAGGCCGTTTGCGTCGAAGTTGCGAATGCTCTCCAGGCCTTTGCGCATCTTCTCGGCAGTGAGCGGCGCCTTCTCCGTCTTCAACGCGAGGCGTGCCGCCTCGAAGATCGGCGCGTAGATCGCCAACCCGATGTTGTAGTAGGTGTCGGCGAGGAACTTGATGTCGCCGTTGCCCTTGCCCTTGTCGTACAGCTCGCGCTTGATTTCCTTGATCAGCGCGTGCTCCGCGCCGCTGACGACGACCGACGACTTGCGGATGCCCTTGGCCTCGGCCGCGCCGATGTTGTTCAGGTCCACTTCGTTGAACCAGTTCACCGAAATCACTTTGTCGAGCGGCACGCCGTTGCGCTTGGCTTCTTTCGATGCCACGACGTGCATCGCCGAGAACGCCCAGTGGATGATCGTGTCGGGCTGGAAGCGCCGAATCTGCGACCAGGCGGACGACTGGTCGCTGCCCGGCAGCGGATAGGGGAACAGTTGCAGCTCGAAGCCTTCGCGCTTTTCCAGTTCTTTCAGAATCGGAATCGGCTCCTGGCCGAACGGATAGTCGATATAGAGGAACGCGATCTTCTTGCCCTTCAGGCTGCCGCCGGCCGCTTTCTTGGCGTAGCTGACGATGTTCGCGGCCTGTCCCCAGTAGGTGGGGCCGAGCGGAAAGACCCACTTGAAGACTTCGCCGTCGACCGCGTCGCCGCGCCCGACGAGCGCCTGGATCATGATCTCGCCGTCTTTCATCGCACGCGGCAGCACCGCGCGCGACACCGGCGTGGACAGCAGGTCGATCGTCATCGCCTTGCCCTTCACGCGCTCGTAGCACTCGATGCCGCGCTGCGGCTCGTTGCCGTGGTCCTGCACGACGATGTCGATCGGCGTGCCCTCCAGCCCGCCTTTCAGGTTGAGCACCGCCGCGTAGTCCTTCACCGCCTGCGCGATCTGCGGCGTGATGAAGGTGTAGGCCTTGGTCAGGTCGTAGCACAGCGCGAACGTCACGGGGTCGGCCGCCAGCGCGGGCTGCGCGGCCAACGCCAGCGCCGCGGCGCCGAGCAGGGATTGGATTGATCGGGTCATGAAGCACGCTCCTTTGAAGCAGTGGTGGGGCAAGGGCTCGAAAAAAAAGAACGAAGGGGACGGCAACCTACTTTCGCGCATAGCCGAAGGGCCAGAAGATCAGGTAGTTGCGCACGTTGTTGTAGATCTTGGCCAGACCGAGCGGCTCGAACAACAGGAAGCCGATGATCAGCACACCGTACAACAAACTCGGAATGTGCGCCAGCAGTTCGATCCCGATGTTCCATTGCATCGATTTGGCGAGCGCGAAGATCAGGTTCGCGACGACTCCGGGCAGCAGCAGGATGAAGGCGACGCCGAAGTAGCAGCCGATCACGCTGCCCAGGCCGCCGACGATCACCATCGCCAGCACCTGGATCGACACGTTCACCGCAAACTGCTCGGGCGTGACGGCGCCGTAGAACGTGAAGATCAGCACCGCGCCGCTGACGCCGGCGATGAACGACGACATCGCGAACGCGATCAGCTTGTAATAGAAGCTGTTCACGCCGATCACCGCCGCGGCGAAGTCTTTCTCGCGCACCGCGACGAGCGCGCGGCCCAGGCCCGTGCGGCGCAGGTTGAGCATGAACAGCGTGACGAGCACGCACCACACGAGCACGACGTAATAAAGGCCAGCGTCCGACGTGACCTGTTGGCCGAGCAGCCGCATCGAAGGCGCCTGAATCGTCGCCTGCGTGCCGCCGCTCACGGCGGGTACCTTGTTGATGACCCAGTCCATCACGAACTGCAATGCGAGCGTCGACAGCGCGAGGTAGAGGCCCCGCACGCGCAGCGCCGTAAACGCAAACGCGCAGCCGATCAGCGTGGCCACCGCGCCGGCGAGCAGCACGCCAACCTCGAACGGGATGCCGTTCTTCACCGCGTGCACCGCCGTGTAGGCGCCGATGCCCATCACCGCCGCATAGCCGAAGTGGAACTGCCCGGCCCAGCCGAGGATCAGGTTCAGGCCGAGCGCCGCGGCGGTCCAGATCAGCCACGGCAGCATGTAGCTCTTCAGGTACAGCGGACTCAGGATCCACGGCGCGGCCACGCCGACGATCAGCAGCACCACGATCAGGTGCCGGTCGAACGGCACCGGGAACAGTTGCCTGTCGCCGCGGTAGCTGGTGTGGTGGATGCCGGATTGGCGGTAGAACATGTCAGTGGCCCATTGCGCCGCGCATGCGGCCCTTTGCTGCCGTTCGCCGCTGTGCGCATGCCGGCGTTCGCCGCTGCGCGCCTGCCTGCTCCGCTGCGAGGGCAGGTGGCCCGGGGTACGTTCTCCGGCCCACGCTCGCGGGGCACCGGATGTGGCCCACGGCGCGCAATTCCATCAACGCCAGCCAAGCTCACGTAGAGCCAGGACACCGCGAATGGGGCCTGCGCCCGTACCCCGAGCCACCTGCCCTGGCCGACCGGGGGGCACCCCTGCGCAGCGCCCGCCACCATGGCTGGTAGCAGGGCGGTGGTGGTGCCCCCGGGCGGAGGCCCCATTCGCGGTGTCCTGGCTCGTGCCGTGCTTGGATCGGTGATGACGCGGCTGTCTGTGGTGGACCTCGGTGGTGCCCCGCGAGCGTGGGCCGGAGAACGGGGGCGCCGCCACCGCCCTGGGGCGCAGTCGCAAGTGGGCTGGGCTTGCGAGGACCGCCGGTTTTCGCGGGTGTGGGCTGGCGATGCAGAACGCACCCTCATCCCCCGCCTTCTCCCGCAAGCGGGAGAAGGGGCCAACGGCCAGCGAACGCCATTGCTGAGAGCATCTAGATTCTTTCGATGTCTTCGCGGCCGAACAGGCCATGCGGGCGGATCAGGATCGTCAGCACCAGGGTCGCCGCCATCACCAGCTCGCGGCTGCCGCCTCCTACCAGCCGGTCGAGGTAACCCGAAGCCACACCCTGGAACGTGCCGAGCAGCACGCCGGCCAGCACCGCGCCGCCGATGCTGTCCAGCCCGCCCAGCACCGCCACCGCCACGCCCATCAGCAGCAGTTGCGACAGCGACTGGTCCACGCCCTGGATCGAGCCCCACAGCACACCGGCGAGCGTGGCCACCGCGGCCGACATGGCCCACGACAGCGCTACACCGCGCTCGACCGAAATGCCGACCGACCACGACGCGGTGTAGTCGTCGGAAATCGCGCGCAACACGATGCCCAGCCGCGTGCGGAAGAACAGCACGAAGAAGCCGAACAGCAGCAGCGTCACCACGCCGCCGGCGAGGTACGAGCGGTTGATGAGCACGTCGCCGATGAACAGCGGGTCGGACGAAATGCCCAGCGGCAGCACGCGGTTCGTCGCGCCCCAGCCCGCCAGCGCCGCGGCGCGAACGAAGATGTCGAGCGCCAGCGTCATCATCAGGATCATCACGAGCGGCCGGCCCGCCAGGCGCCGCAGCGCGATTCGCTCCACGCCCAGGCCGATGCCGAACATCACCGCCATCGCCAGCGGAATCGTCAGCCACATCGGCGCTTTCAGCAGGTCGAACACCGCGAGCGCGACGTAGGCGCCGAGCATCGCGAGCGCCCCCTGCGCGAGGTTGGGCACGGAAGACGACTTGTAGATCAGCACGATGCCCAGCGCGACCAGCGAATACATCAAGCCCGACAGCGCGCCGTTCGCAGCGAGTTCGAGCAGCAGCGACCAGTCGAACTTCATGCCACCTCCTTCAGCAGCAGTTCGCGTTCGATGATTCCGGTGTCGCCCGAGTCGTAGGTGATCTGCGCCTTCATCGTCACCGACTTCGCGGCCGAATAGAGCGCGTCGATCACCGGTGCGTAGCGCTCCTCGATCACGTTGCGGCGCAGCTTGCGAGTGCGCGTGACTTCGCCGTCGTCGGGGTCGAACTCCTTGTGCAGGTTGACGAAGCGGCGCAAGCGCAGGCCTTCGGGCAACGCCTCGTTGACGCGCCGGATCGCCGCGGCGATCAGCTCGCTCACCTCGGGCTTTTGCGACAGGTCGGCGTAGGAGATGTAGGCGATGCCGCGCACTTCGGCCCAGTGACCCACCGAGTCGCGGTCGATGCAGACCATCGCGGTCAGCGTGTCGCGGCCGGTGCCGAGCACGGCGACGTCTTTGATGTAGGGGCTGAACTTGAGGCGGTTCTCGATGTAGTTCGGGATGTAGCGCTCGCCTTTGGACGTGTGCACGACCTCGGCGACGCGCCCGAGCACGACCAGGTGGCCATTCGGTTCGAGGTAGCCCGCGTCGCCCGTGTGCAGCCAACCGTCGACCAGCGTCTTGCGGCTCGCTTCGTCGTTCTGGAAGTAGCCGCTGAACACGCTCTCGGAGCGCAGCAGGATTTCGCCGTCTTCGGCGATCTTCGCGTCCACGCCCGGCAGCGGCCGGCCCACCGAGTGCAGCCGCACTTCGTCGGCCGCGTGCGCGGCGTTGAACGCGCTGCTTTCGGTCTGGCCGTAGAGCTGGCGCAGGTTGATGCCGATGGCGCGGTAGAACAGGAACGTGTCTTCGCCCATCGCCTCGCCGCCGGTGAGCGCGTTGCGCATCCGGTTCAGGCCAAACTGGTCTTTCAACGGGCCATAGATCAGCACTTCGCCGAGGCGGCATTGCGCTCGCTGCGCGAGGCTCGGGGTCTTGCTTTCGAGCTTGAGCCGCTCGACTGCAACGCCGACATCGATGAAATGGTCGAACAGGCGTTTCTTCAGCGGCGTCGAATCCTCCATTCGCACGCGGATCGACGTGAGCAGGTTGTCCCAACTGCGCGGCGCGGCGAGATACAGCGTGGGCGCGATTTCGCGCAGGTTGCGCAGCACCGTTTCCTGGCGCTCCGGAATGTTGATCGTGAAGCGCAGCGCCACGCCCGCGGCCATGGTGACGGCAAAGTCGCCGACCCACGCCATCGGCAGGTAGGCGAGGATGTCTTCGTCCCAGTCGAACAGCTTGCCTCGGTGCGCGTTGCGCACTCCCGCGAGCACGTTGCGGTGTTGCAGCACCACGCCTTTGGGCTTGCCGGTCGTTCCCGACGAATGCACGAACACCGCCGGGTCTTCGGGTTGGGCGCGGGCGATCAAGTCTTCGCGCAGCGCGGGGTGGGCACGCAGCTGCTCGGCGCCGGACTTGCGCAGCGCGTCCCAGGCGACGAGGCCGTTCACCTTGTAGTGCGCCAGGCCACGCGGGTCGTCGAACACGATGTGGGCGAGCGAGGGAGTCTTCTCGCGCAGCTCCAGCAGCTTGTCGACCTGCTCCTGGTCTTCGGCGAGTGCGAACCTCGCGTTCACTTCGCTCGCGAAGTGCTGCACTTCGTCGGGGTTGGCGTCGGGGTAGACCGGCATCGCGTAGCCGCGCAGCGCACCGGCGGCGAGCATGCCCAGGTAGAGGCGCGCCCGGTTGTCGCCGAGCACGAGCATCGCGTCGCCGGCGCGAAAGCCCAGCTGCTCCAGCCCCGCGGCGACTTCCAGCACTTCGTCGAGCACCTGCGCCCAGGTGAATTCCTGCCAGATGCCGAGCGCCTTTTCGCGCAGCGCGATGCGGCTGAAGCGGCCGCGCGCGTTGATCGCGAGCAGGCGCGGCAGCGTGGTCTGAGGATCGAAGTTCCATTCGGCGAGCGCCGCGTCGGCGGCGGGCAGCACCGTCTCGTCACGCCGCATGACGGGCCGCCTTCCCCAAATATGCTTCGACGACGCGCGGGTTGTCCACCACTTCACGCGGTGTTCCGGTGGCGATGACTTCGCCGTAGCTCAGCGCCATGATGCGGTCGCAGATGCCCAGCACCACGTCCATGTGGTGTTCGATCAGCAGCACCGTGATGCCGCGCTCGTCGCGCGCGTCCAGCACGAAGCGCGCCATGTACTCTTTTTCTTCCTGGTTCATGCCGGCCATCGGCTCGTCCAGGATCAGGAAGCTCGGCTCGGCCACCAGCGCGCGTGCCAGTTCCACGCGCTTCTTCAAGCCGATCGGCAAGGTTTCCACCGGATCGTCGCGCACGCCTTGCAGTTGCAGGAACTCGATGATCTCTTCCACGACGAGGCGGTGCTTCAGCTCGTCGGGCTCGGCGAGCCACCAGTACAGCGCCGTCTTCAGCACGCCCGGCTTCAGGTGCACGTGGCGGCCGAGCAGGATGTTGTCGAGCACCGTCATGCCGTTGAACAGCGCCAGGTTCTGGAACGTGCGCGCCACGTGACGCCGCGCCACCTTGTGCGGAGCCAGGCCGGTGATGTCTTCACCGTTCAGCGTGATCGAGCCTTTCTGCGGTGGGTAGAAACCCGTGATGGCGTTGACCAGCGTCGTCTTGCCGCTGCCGTTGGGGCCCACCAGCCCGAAGATTTCGCCCTTGGCGATTTGCAGGTTCACGCCGCTCACCGCGACAAGGCCGCCGAAGCGCCGCTCCAGGCCGCGGCATTCGAGCACGGGCGTGGCGGCAGGCGCTGCGGCGTGACGCGTCATTGGCCGCGCCTGGTTTGAGGCAGGCGGCCTTCTTGGGATGGGGTGGGGTTCGCAGTCATTCGCGGCGCCGTCGGCGGGAACCGCTGTTTCTAACGAGCGTTCGGCAGCGCGTCAATCCGGGTAAGCCACCTGCTCGCCACCGCTGGTTGTGGCAACCCGGCACGCGCGCCGGCCATTGGTTACCGGCCGCACCCCTGGGGTTTGAATACCCGATGCGTCGACGCCAGGCGCGTCGCCAGTTTTGCAGCCGTGCGGCGCGGGCGGCGCACAAACTCGCCGCCGCAGTTGGGGCACACGCCGTGCAGCCGCTGCTCAACGCAGCGCGCGCAGAACGTGCACTCGAACGAACAGATGCGCGCGTCGGGCGACTCGGGCGGCAAATCCGTATCGCAGCACTCGCACGAGGGGCGCAACTCCAGCATTCAGGCCACCCGGTTCCAGTCCATGAACCAGTTGTCTTCCCAGGTCTTGACGCCGTCGCGCGAATACGCCTGGTGCCAGCGGCACGAGGTGGGCGTGATGCGGTCCCACACGCCACGGCTGTGGACGGGGATGTCGCCATCGCTGTCACCCGCGCGGCCACTGCCCTTGTTCGCACTGCTCATTGCACGTTCTCCCGAATCCATTCGTCGATCTTCATCTCAAGCACCGCCAACGGCACCGCCCCGGTGTCCAGCACCTGCGAGTGAAATCCGCGCACGTCGAAGCGCTTTCCGAATGCGCGCGCGGCCTTGTGGCGCAGCTGCTTGATCTTGAGTTCGCCCAGCTTGTAGGCCGCTGCCTGGCCTGGCCAGGCGATGTAGCGGTCCACCTCCTGCTCGATGAATGAGCGTTCGAGCGAAGTGTTGTTCGCCATGTAGTCCACCGCGCGCTTGCGGCTCCAGGACTTTGCGTGGATGCCGGTATCGACGACCAGGCGCACGGCGCGGAAGATTTCCATGTCGAGCGCACCGAAGTGCTGGACGGCATCGTCGTACAGGCCCATCTCGTGGCCCAGCCACTCGGCGTACAGGCCCCAGCCTTCGCCGTAGCCGACGTTCCAGGTGAAGCGCAGCAACGGCGGCAATTCATCGGCTTCTTGCGCCAATGCGCTTTGCAGGTGGTGCCCCGGCAGCGCCTCATGCAGATAGAGGGCGGTCAGACGCAGCGCAGTGCGTGTGGGCAGCTCGCTGGTGTTGACGTAGAACACGCCCGGGCGGCTGCCGTCCGGTGTGCCCGCCTGGTAGGACGCGCCGGCCACCGCGCTTTCCAGCTCCTTGGGCACGGCGCGGATTTCGAGGCGGCTTTTCGGCAGCCTGGCGAAGCGCGACGCGAGCGCCGCGTCGACGCGCCGTCCCACCGCCTCGTATGCGCCGATCAGCTCGGCGCTGCTGCGGTACTTGTATTTCGGGTCGGTTTTCAAGTGCTCGAAGAAGCGCGGCAATCCACCGCCAAACCCCACTCGCCGCCGGATGCGCTCCATCTCGCCGCGAATGCGCGCCACCTCGGCCAGACCGATGCGGTGGATTTCGCTGGCGCGCAAGCCCAGCGTCGTCATCGTTTCGAGTTGATAGTCGTAGTACGCGCGGCCTCCGGGCAAAGCCGCCGTGCCCGGTGCACCACGCCGGCTCGCGCCCAGGTACTCGCCGCGCATGAAGCGCAGCAGGCGCTGGTATGCCGGCCGGATGCGATCGACGATCGCGCCCTGATACGCCGCGCTCAAGCGCTGCTTGTCGGCTTCGCTGAACTCCGCTGGCAACGCCCGCAACGGCCCGTAGAACGCACTCGCTTGCGGCGCCATCGCCAGCGCCTCGTCAAGCTGCGCGATCACGCGCTCGGTCACCAGCCGCGGCAAGACACGGCCGCTGGCCATGCCTTCGCGCATGCGGCCGATCGCGCGGTCGAGGTAGATGACGAACCCTTCGATGCGCGCCAGCCCGTCCTCATAGTCCTTCAGCGTGCGATACGGCGCCGCGTCACCCGACGAGAACTGAGCGAACGTGACGTGCTGGCCGAACAGATGATCGATCGGCATCTGCTTGGCGAACTGCACGAAACCCGCGTCATGGCGGCGCAGCGCGTGGCCCGCCTGATAGCGCCACATGTCGTAGGCCACGCGCTCGTTCGGGCCGCGCAGCTGCGCGCGGTCGATCGCCGCGAACGCCCTGAGCTGGCCGCGCAACGTGGCCTCGGCTTCGCGGAAATAGTCGTCGCTCAGGTAGTCACCGAATTCATGGGCTCGGCTCAGGTCACCGCGCAGCACCGCCGCTTGCGGGTCGAGTGCCAGATCCTGCTTGTCGACCTCGTCCAGAAACGCCATCAGGCGTTCGCCCATCGGCGAGCGCGCCGCACCCGCGGCGGCGAGCACGCGCGACGCGCCCGCGCCCAGCCCGAGCGACGCCGCGGCGAGGGCGAGAAGACTTCTGCGGCGGTTCATGCCAGCGACGATAGGCAACAAGGCCCCGCACGGGCAGTGGCGCAAAAGACAATGTTCGGTTAGATTTCGCCAATCCACTCGCACCCGCATCGCTGCACGGTTCGTCCCTCCATGAAGAAACGCCCGCTGCTCGCCCTGGTGGCCTACGACGGTCTGCGGACCTTCGAGTATTCGATCGCTGCCGACCTGTTCGACGCGCAGCGCAGCAACCTCGGCGTGAATTGGTACGACACGATCGTCGTCACCCCCGACCGCGGGCGCCTGCGTGGTGTGGGCGGCGTGGAGGTGCGCGCGAACGCGCCGTTCGAGGCCATTGCCCGCGCCGGCACGATCGTCATCCCCGGTTGGCGCGACGTGGACCAGCCGCCGCCCGAGCGCCTGCTCGCCGCACTGCGCGCTGCCGCGAAGCGCCGCGCGCGCTTGCTGTCACTGTGTTCCGGCGCTTTTGCGCTGGGCAGTGCCGGGCTGCTCGACGGCCGGCGCGCCACCACGCACTGGCTGTTTGCCGAACGGTTCAAGGCCCGCTTTCCGCTGGCCCACTATGAAAGCGACGTACTTTACGTTGACGAAGGCAACATCATCACGTCGGCCGGCAGCGCCGCCGGGCTGGACGCCTGCCTGCACCTGGTGCGGCGCGACTTCGGCGCCACTGTCGCCAACACGGTGGCGCGCCGCATGGTGGTGGCGCCGCACCGCGAGGGGGGCCAGGCGCAATACGTTGAAGCGCCGGTGGCCGTGCGCGCCGGCCGCGGCATCGGCCCGGCAATGGACTGGGCGCGCACCCGGTTGCAGCAACCGATGGCAGTCTCTGAACTGGCCAAGCACTGCGCGATGAGCGGCCGCACGTTTCTGCGCCGCTTCACCGAGGCCACCGGCATGGCGCCGCATACCTGGCTGCAGCAGCAGCGCATTGCACGGGCACGCGAGTTGCTGGAAGGTGAGACGGCCATGCCTACCGGCGACATTGCCACGCAATGCGGCTACGAGTCGATGGAGACCTTCCGCGCTGCGTTTCGGCGCATCGTCGGCGTGGCACCGGCGACTTATCGCGCGCGTTTCGCCAAGTCTTGAGGCGCGCTCAGAATCCCGTCGAACACGATCGCCGTGACCTGCCTGACGAACTCGCTGAACGAGCCCTTCTGCGGGTTGTACCACTCCACCGTCCAGTTGAGCGCGCCGATCACGAACAGCCGAACCACGGCGGTACTCGCGTCGGCGCGCAGCTCGCCGCGCTTGAGCGCGTCGTCGAGCAGCCGGTCCCAGGTGTCGGCGTAGGCGCGGCGCACGACGCGGTGGCGGTTTTTCACCGCGGTGGGAATCTGGCCGTAGATGCGGATGTTGGCCGACGTGAAATCGCCATGGTGCAGCAGCCCCCACAAGTGGCCTTCGATCGCCGCGGCAATGCGCTGGCGCGACGTGGCCTTGGGCGGCAGCGCGTCGATGCGTTCGCCCACCGCGGCGGCGACGACCTGGATGCCCTTGTCCATCACCTCGCCGAGGATCTGTTCCTTCGACTCGAAGTGGTAGTAGATGCTGCCGGCCTTGATGCCCGCCGCGTCGGCCACTTCGCGCAGCGTCGTCGCCGAATAGCCGTGGTGGCGGAACAGCCTCGCCGCTTCGAGCAGGATGCGCTCGCGCGTCGCGGTGTCGACTTCGCTGGTGCCGGGTTTTTCGAGCGTCTTGGTGGCCATGTGTTTGCGGTCCAGCGAGTCGAACTCGGAGGCGAAGCGTCGACCCGCACGCCGACCTAACTAACGTATGTTCGATGCTATAGTAAAAACGCAAAATCCTCTCGGCTGACCGTTCGGCCTGCATCGATCGCTTCGCGACCTCGCGCTGGAGATCGCCCATGCTGTTAGACGACGACCAAACGGCGCTGCAAGACGTGGCGCGCCGTTTCGCGCGTGAACGGCTCGCACCGCGCTACCAGAAGCGCGAAGCCGAAGGAAAACTCGACCGTGCACTGCTCGAGGAGATGGGCGCGCTCGGTTTGATCGGCGTCGATCTGCCTGAAACCTATGGCGGCCTGGGCGCGAGCGGCGTGACCTCAGGGCTGATCGTCGAAGCGCTCGCCTATGGCGACTTCAACGTCGCCTACGTGCAATTGCTCGCTTCGCTGATGGGCACGATGATTCACCGAAACGCGAACCCGGAACTCGCGCACCACTGGAACACACGCGTGGTCTCCGGCAACGCCATCGTCGGCCTGGGCCTGACCGAGCCGCGTGGCGGGTCGGACGCCGCGAACCTGATCCTGCGTGCGCGCAGAGACGGTAACCACTACGTCCTGGCGGGCGAAAAAACCTCGGCGTCGTTTGCCGACCAGGCTGACGCGATGGTCGTGTTCGCGCGCACCGGCACCGTGGATGAAGGCGCACGCGGCGTCAGCGCGTTCCTGGTGCCGATGAACCTGCCCGGCATCCAGCGCACCCATTTCGACGACGTGGGAAGCCGCGTCGTCGGCCGCGGCTCGGTCTTCTTCGACGACGTGCGCATCCCCGCGGACCACCGCCTGGGCGAAGAAGGCAAAGGCTTCACGCAAGTGATGCAGGGCTTCGACTTCAGCCGCATCCTGATCGCACTGCAATGCCTGGGCGCCGCGCAGGCGTCGCTCGACGAAGCCTGGGCCTACACGAAAGAGCGCGAAGCCTTTGGTGTGCCGATCGCGCAGTTTCAGGGCGTGACGTTTCCGCTGGTGGAGTTCGAAACGCACATCGCCGCGTGCCGCGAACTCTGCTACCACGCGCTCGCGCTGCGTGACGCGAACAAACCGCACACGGCCGAGGCGGCGATGGTGAAGTGGATGGGCCCGAAGACGGCGTTCGACGCGATCCACCAATGCCTGCTCACCTTCGGCCACTACGGCTGGAGCAAGGACCTGCCGCACCAACAGCGCCTGCGCGACGTGATGGGGCTGGAAATCGGCGACGGCACGGCGCAGGTGATGAAGCTGATCGTCGCGCGCGAGCGCGTGGGGCGAGTCGCGGTGCAGTATTCGAAGGAGAGCAAGTCATGAGCGCACCCGTCGTCGTCACCAGCCGCGAAGGTGCGGTGGGCATCGTCGAACTCGCCCGGCCCGACAAGTTCAACTGCCTGTCGTACGCGGTGCACGAGGGGTTGGACGCGGCGCTCGATGAATTCGAGGCCAAGGGCTCGGGCGTGCGCGTGATCCTGCTGCGCGCGCAGGGCAAGAATTTCTCCACCGGTGCCGACCTGGAAGAAGTGAAGACGCTGCTGCCCGACGCGGCCAAGGTCTCGCGCCTCATCGCCAAGGGCAACGCGGTGATGAAGCGCATGGAGGCGAGCGACTTGCCGGTGATCGCCGCGTGCCAAGGCATGGCGCTGGCCGGAGGCAGCGAGTTGATGCTGGCGTGCGACGTGATCTTCGCGGCGACCGACCTGCGCGTGGGCGACCAGCACGCGCAGTACGGACTGGTGCCGGGTTGGGGCGGCTCGCAGCGCTTTCCGCGCATCGTCGGCCTGCGCCGCGCGCTCGACATGTTCTACAGCGCGCGCTGGATCGACGCGCAAACTGCGTTGCAGTGGGGCCTGGTGAACTACGTCGTCGAGCCCGACCAGCTGCACGCTACGACGCTGGAGTACTGCACCAAGCTCGCCAAGCGCAGCCGCATCGGCATCGCGACGATGAAACGCCTGGCGCGCCAGGGCCTCGACACCACGTTGAGCACGGGCCTGGACCTGGAAGCCAGCGTGATCATCGACGCGCTGCTCGGCGACGACGTTCGCGAAGGGCTCGACGCCTTCGAGGCGCGGCGGCCGCCGCTGTTCAAGTCCTGAAGGGTGCAGCCGCGCCGATGAACGATCTCGTCCACTTCACCGAGGAACACCGCGCCTTCCGCGACAACCTGCGGCGCTTCGTCGAGCACGAGATCGTGCCGCACGCGGCGGCGTGGGAAGACGCCGGCCTGGTGCCGCGCGAGGTGTTGCGCCGCATGGGCGGGCTGGGCTTTCTGGGCGTGCGCTACCCCGAGGCGTTCGGCGGCTCGGCGCTCGACACCGTCTACAGCGCCATCCTCGCCGAAGAACTGGGCCGCTCGACCTTCGGCGGCTTCGCCGTCACGGTGACGGTGCACACCGACATGGCGTCGCCGCACCTGGCGAACTTCGGTACACCCGAGCAATTGGCGCGTTACCTGCCGTCGCTGATTCGCGGCGAAAAGGTCTGCGCGGTCGCCGTGACCGAACCCGACGCGGGTTCGGACGTGGCGGGCATCCGCAGCCGTGCGGTGCGCGACGGCGATCACTGGGTGCTCAACGGCACGAAGATGTTCATCACGAACGGCGTGCACGCGGATGTGTATTTCGTCGGCGCGAAGACGAACTTCGCCGACGCGGCGCCGAAGGGCTCGCGCAGCATCTCGATGTTCATCGTCGACAAGGGCACGCCCGGCTTTCGGGTCGGCCGCACGCTGAAGAAAAGTGGCTGGCTCAGCAGCGACACCGCCGAGCTGGTTTTCGAGGACTGCCGTGTCCCCGCGACGAACCTGCTCGGCGGCGAGAACAAGGGCTTCTACCAGATCATGCGCAACTTCCAGAACGAGCGCATCGTGCTCGGCGCGCAGTGCGTCGGCGAGGCCTCACGCGCGATCGAGCTGACGCTGGAGTACGTGCGCGAGCGCCGCGCGTTCGGCGCGCCGCTGTGGGACAAGCAGACGATCCGCCAGCGCCTGGCGATGCGCGCAGCCCAGGTGGAAGCGGCGCGCTGCCTCGTCTACCACGCCGCGGCGCTCGACGCGCAGGGGCGCGACTGCGTGAAGGAAGTGTCGATGGTCAAGGCGCTGTGCGGTGAACTCGTCAACGACGTCGTCTACGACTGCCAGCAGTTCCACGGCGGCTTCGGCTACATGCAGGGCACCGCGATCGAACGCATGGTGCGCGACGCGCGCGTGCAGGCCATCGGCGGCGGCGCCACCGAAGTGATGCTCGAAGAAGTGGCCAAGCGCATGTAGCGCGGCGAGACCGAACGAACGACACGGCATGTCCACGAACCCCAGCGAAGACGCGCGCCTGCTGCGCCAGTGGCAGAAGTTCACCGCGGCGGCACCGTACAGCCGCGAACTCGGCCTCGAGGTGCGCGTGGCGCAGGCCGAGTGGTGCGTGATCGCCGTGCCGTACCAGCCGCGTCTGGTGGGCAACCCCGAGACCGGCGTGCTGCACGGCGGGGTGATCACGGCGCTGATCGACAGTTGTTTCGGCCTGGCGGTGTTCGTGCGCCTGAACCAGTTGCGCGCGATGGCCACGCTCGACCTGCGCATCGACCACCTGAAGCCCGCGACACCCGGGCGCGCAGTGCTGGGCGGCGCGGTTTGCTACAAGCACACGAGCGAACTCGCGTTCCTGCGCGGCAGCGTCTACCACGACACGCCCGACGACCCGATTGCCACGTCGGTGTCGGTATTCATGTTCACCGGCGGGGCGAGCGTCGCACTCGGCGCGCCGAAATCCGCATGACGCTTGACCAGGTCTTGACCCAGGCGCGAACCGATGGCGATTGGAGCGCGCTCGTCCAGTGGATGCCCTTCGCCAAGTTTCTGAAGTTGCGCATCGATGCCGACGCCGAGCACTTCGCCTGCACGCTGCCGTTCGAAGAACGCCTGATCGGCAACCCGCGCGTGCCCGCGCTGCACGGCGGAGCGATCGGCGGCTTTCTCGAATGCGCCGGCATGTTCTACCTGCTGTGGCACATGGAGAGCACGGCGCTGCCGAAGATCGTCAACTTCAGCTTCGACTACCTGCGCACCGGCAAGCCCGAAGACGTGCACGCGAATGTGCACATGGTCAAGCAGGGGCAGCGCATCGCGCACCTGCGCATCGAGGCATGGCAGGCCAGCCCCGACAAGCCCATCGCCATCGGCCACGGCAACTTCCTGCTCAAGCCGAATCCGGACTCCAAAGAGCCGCAGGCATGACCCAAGCCCCACCTCGCTCCCAGTACCGCTCCGCATTCCGCGCCGACCTGTTCGCCGGCCAGGCCGTCATCGTCACCGGTGGGGGCAGCGGTATCGGCCGTTGCACCGCGCATGAACTCGCGGCGCTGGGCGCCGGCGTGGCGATCGTCGGCCGGAAGAATCGAGAAGCTGCACACCGTGAAGGCCGAGATTCAAAGCCTGACCGGCGCGCGGGTCAGCATCCACGTCTGCGACATTCGCGACGAGCCTGGCGTGACGCAGATGGTCGCCGACGTGCTCAGCGCGCACGGCCGCATCGACGGGCTGGTGAACAACGCCGGCGGCCAGTACCCGCAACCGGCGCGCGACATCACGCTCAAGGGCTGGGAAACGGTGGTGCGCAACAACCTGACCGGCGGGTTTCTGGTCGCGCGCGAGGTCTACACGCAGTGGATGGAAGCGCACGGCGGCTCAATCGTCAACATGATCGCCGACATCTGGCACGGCATGCCCCTCATGGCGCACAGCGGCGCGGCGCGCGCGGGCATGCTGTCGTTCACCGAATCGGCAGCGTGCGAGTGGGGCCAGTCGGGCGTGCGCGTGAACGCGGTGGCGCCGGGTTTCATCGCGAGCAGCGGCTTTGACAGCTACACCCCCGAAATGCAGGAAAAGTTGCGCGGCCTCGCGAACACATCGCCGCTGCAACGCCACGGCACCGAAGCCGAAGTGTCCTCGGCGATCGTCTACCTGCTGTCGGAAGCCGCTTCGTACATCACGGGTTCCTACATCCGCATCGACGGCGGCGTGCCCAACGCGCGGCCGATGTGGACGCTGCAGCCGAGCCGGTCCAGGCCTTACGAGGGGTTCCCGCTGGCGACGATTCCGCAGGCCCTGCAGGCCCGAACGGAATTGACGCACTCGCTGACAATCGCTTCTGGCTTCGCAACTTGCCGCCATGTCTTTCGCCGACATTGCACCGGAATCCGCGCAGCAGGCTCTGTCCTGGCTCTGGAGCGCAGCGGGATTGAACCCGCAAGCGCTCGAGCGCGTGGACCTGGAAGGGCGCGAGCCGGTTTTGCCTTCTTCCTTCAAGGTGGGCACCGCCGCGCAGGTGAGCCTGGCGGCGGCCGCTTTGGCCGCGGCGGAGATCGGCCTGGCGCGCCACGGCGTGCGCCAGCGAATCGCGGTGGACATGCTTCATGCCGCGCTCGAATGCCGCGGCTGGTTTTCGCTGAACGGCCGCGTGCCCGAGGCGTGGGACAAGCTGTCAGGCTTGTACCCTTGCGGCAGCGCTGTCGGCGCGCCGGGTTGGGTGCGCATCCACGCGAACTTCGCACACCATCGCGACGGTGCGCTGAAGCTGCTGGGTTGCGCTGCGGGCGCGGCGACCGAGCGCGCCGCGGTGGCCGATGCCTTGCGCCACTGGCGCGCCGAAGACTTCGAGGCCGCCGCAGCGCAAGCCGGCCTGGTGGTGGCGGCGGCACGTGACTTCGCCACCTGGGATGCGCACCCGCAGGCGCGTGCGCTCGCGGCGCTGCCGACGGTGAGCATCACGCGCATCGACGATGGCGACGCCGAAATTGCCAAGCCCGATGCTGCGAACGCGCCGAGCCACGCCACTGTCGCCGGCGCCGCACCGCCTCTCACCTGGCCCGACGCCGGCCGCGACGCCCCGCCGCTGCAAGGCATTCGCGTGCTCGACCTGACGCGCATCCTCGCCGGCCCGGTGGCGGGCCGAACGCTGGCGGCCTACGGTGCGGACGTGATGCTGATCAATTCGCCGAAGCTCCCGAACATCGAATCGATTGCCGACACGAGCCGCGGCAAATGGTCGGCGCATGTCGACTTGAACAACGAGTCAGGCCGCGAAGCCTTGCGCGACCTGACCTCGACGTCGCACGTCTTTGTGCAAGGCTATCGCCCTGGCGGGCTCGCGGCGCTGGGCTTTGGGCCACAAGAGCTGGCGCGGCTTCGGCCGGGCATCGTGGTTGTGTCGCTGTCGGCGTACGGGCCGGTGGGGCCCTGGGCGGGCCGGCGCGGCTTCGACTCGCTGGTGCAAGCCGCCACCGGCTTCAACCACGCCGAAGCGCATGCCTACGGCGCGCAGAAGCCGCGTGCGATGCCGATGCCGATCCTCGACTACGCCGCCGGCTATCTGCTCGCGTTCGGCGCGCAGGCCGCGTTGCTGCGCCAGGCGCAACAAGGCGGGTCCTGGCATGTGCAGCTGTGCCTCGCGGGCGTGGGGCATTGGCTGCGCAGCCTCGGCCGGATACCTGCTTTGCCGGCGCCTGCCGCCGCGAGCCATGATGCGTTTCTGGAATCGTTCCCCGGCGGTTTCGGCAACGTGGTCGCGCTGCGCCACGCGGCACGCTTCTCCGCGACCCCGGCACATTGGCGCCGGCCGTCGATGCCGCCGGGTTCACACCCGCCACAGTGGCCGGGCGATTGACCAGCAACTGCCGCGCGCGGGTCATTCACTGCGCCAGCGGCACAACAATGGCTGCGTCACGCCGATCTTCACGACTCAACCCTTGTAGCCAAGCACCCGCGGCAGCCAGAGCACAAGCTCGGGGAAGAGCGTGATCAGCGCCAGCGCGCCGATCATCACGTACAGGAACGGCATCACCTCGCGCACCAGCTCGTTCAACGGCACATCGGCGATCTTGGTCATCATGAACAGCAACAGGCCGTAGGGCGGCGTTACCAGGCCGAGCATGATGTTGGTGACCGCCATCACGCCGAAGTGCACCGGGTCGATTCCCAAGGCCTGGGCTGTCGGCAGCAGCACCGGCAGGATCACCAGGATGATGGTCGTGCCTTCGAGGAAGCAGCCCAGCACCAGCAGCAGTACGTTGACGACGAGCAGGTACACCAGCGGCGACATCTCGTAGGCCTTGAGCACGCCGCTCAAGGTGCGCGGGATGTTCTCCACCGTGATGACGTAGTTGAAGACCAGCGCGCCGGCGATCAGCATGCCGATCGACACCGTGACCCGCGCGCTGCTGCGCAGCGCCACGTAGACGTCGCGCGCGCCGACGCCGCGGTACAGCAGCGCCGAGACCAGCAGTGCATACGCCGCCGCCACCGCCGCCGCCTCGGTGGGCGTGGTGACGCCGCTGTACAGGCAGTACAGCAGGATGACCGGCATCAGCAGCGCCGGCAGAGCCTCCCAGGTGACGCGCGGCATGTCGCGGAGCATCACCTTGGCCTCGACCGGGAAATTGCGCCGCCGCGCGGTGAAGGCGATCAGCCCCATCTGCACCGCGCCCAGCAGCAGCGCCGGGATGACACCGCCGAGGAACAGGTAGCCCACCGAGGTGTTGGAGATCAGCGCGTAGAGCACGAGCGGGATCGACGGCGGCATGATCGGGCCGATCACCGACGACACCGTCGTCAGCGCCGCGGCGTAGGCCGGCGGGTACTTGCCGTCCTTGGTCATCAGCGTCTGCATCAGCTTGCCCGAGCCGGCGGCGTCGGCCAGCGCCGAGCCCGACATGCTGGCGAAGATGATGCTCTGCACCACGTTCACCTGCGCCAAGCCGCCGCGAAAGCGCCCGACGATGGCGTTGCAAAAGCGCAGCAGCCTGTCCATGATGCTGCCGGTGTTCATGAACTCGGCCGCGAGCACGAACAGAGGAATCGCCAGCAGCAGGAAGCTGGAATACATGCCGTTGAGCAACTGCTCGGCGGCCGTTCCCATGTCCAGCCCGGCCAGGGCCAGGTAGAGGATCGAGCCGCCGATCATCGCGTGGCCCACCGGCAGCCCGAGCAGGCTTAACGCCACGATGGCGTAGACCGCGAGCGAAAAAGGGCTGCCCCAGTTCACAGTCCGTGCCCCTTGTCGACGATGTCCACCTCCTCGGGCGGTTCACCGTGCAGTGCGCGCCAGGCCACCCAGGCGTAGCGCACGACCACCGCGACCGCGAATGCGACGTACACCGAATACAGCACGTCCAGGCGGATCTTCAGGTACGACGTGCTCTCAACCTTCATGAACGCCACGTACTTGATCGTCGCCGGCAGCGCCATGCCGAACAGCGCAGCCGCCGCCACCGCGACGATGAACGCAATTCCCGCGCGCGCGCGTGGCCCGACCGCCTTGGTGACGAGGTCGAAGCGGATCTCCTCGTCTTCCTTCAACCAGAACGCCGATCCCAGCAGCACCATGTAGAGCCACGCGATCACCGACAACTCCGACGACCAGCCGACCGGAAAGTTGAAGAAGTAGCGAAACACGATCTGCACGATGAAGGCGGCGAACATCAGTCCCAGCAGCAGGCAGACGACGTTCTCGGCCCGCAGCCGGATCCAGTCGACGACGCGGGACAGCGCCGGATTCATTCCGGCCTGATGTTCATGGAAGGCGCGGCCGCGCTCACTTCAATGCATTGATCTTGTCGAGCAGGCCCGCGGGCCATGCCTTGGCTTCCTCCGAGGCCAGGTAGACCTTCTGCGCGTGGGCGCGAAAGGAGGCGATGTCGGGTGCGTAGACGTCCAGTCCCTGGCGGCGGAAGCCCTCGGCGAGTTCGGCTTCACGCTTCAGATGCTCGGCGGAACTCCAGGCGACGGCCTTGTCGAGCGCGGCCTGGAAAGACTTCTGCTTCGCCGGCCCGAGTGCGTTCCAGGCCTTCAGGTTCATCGTCATCACGTCGAAGCCGACCAGGTGCGAAGTCAGCACAATCTGCTGCATCACTTCATAGAACTTCATGTTCTGCACGTTCGGCAGCGGGTTGTCCTGGCCGTCGATGGCGCCGGTCTGCAGGCCGGTGTAGGTCTCGGCATAGGCCATCGGCGTCGGGTTCGCGCCGATCGAGCGGCCGAGCAGTTGCCACGCTTCGCCCGGCGGCATGCGCAGCTTCACGCCGCTCATGTCGGCCGGCGTGGCGATCTTCTTCTTGCCTTTCAGGCCCACCTGGCGCGTGCCGAAGAACACCGGCGCGAGGATCTTCACTTTCAGCTGGTCCTCGGCCATCTTCTTCATCTCGGCGCCAAGCTCGCCGGCGAAGAAGGCGTTGAGGTGATTGGCGTCGCGGAACAGGTAGGCCGACGTGAGGATCGACCACGCCGGCATCTGCTTGGCGATGTCCTGCGGCGCGATGTTGCCCAGGTCGAGGTTGTCGCGCTGCAGCGCGACCAGCTCGGTGCCTTGTTTGAACAGCGTGCCGCCGAAGAACGGCTCGATCGTCACATCGGCAGCCACGTCCGCGGCGAGCCGGTTGACCATCTCCGCGCGGATGTCCTTGTCGGAAAACACCGCGGCGAACTTGAACGTCGGCTTGGCCTGGGCCCAGGCCGGCAGCGCCAGCGAACCGCCGAGCGCGGCGCCGGCTGCCAGAAAGTGGCGACGATTGAAAGTGAAGTCCATGAAGTCTCCTCAAGATGAATGCAGGAGTCTATGGGATTCGCCCGCCCTGCGTGCCCGAGGCCAGGGCTTCGGCCACCGCGCGCACCGCCAGCACATAGCCGGTCGGCCCGGCACCGCAGATGACGGTGCCGGCGACCTTGGACACCAGCGAGTCGTTGTAAGGCGGCGGGCGCTGGTGGATGTTCGTGAGGTGCACTTCGACCAGCGGCAAGTGGCATTCGAGGCCGAGTTCGGCGGCGAGCTGCTCGGTGCGTCGCTGGATCTCGGCCAGCGTGGTCGTGCCGCAGGGTACTCCTTTTGCGGGTCAGCTGTCCTTGCGACCCATCGGCTGCGGCGGGCCTTCGCCGCTGCGCAGAAACATCTCGAGCGCGATCTCGCCGCCGGGCGGAACGACCACGAACTCCGGGTCGCCCGAATCGAGCCGCTCGGGCATGCGCACCAGCGCCTCGATCAGTTCGGTGGTGCCGATCGTCTCTTCGTAGTCCATGCCGAAGCGCTGCTTGCAGAAGTCGGCCACCTTCATCGCGTCGGCGCGGCAGCCGTCCAGCTCTTCCTGCGAGAAGCCGACCATGCACAGCTTGCGGTAGTGCTTGTACTTCATCTCGACCAGGTAGTCGGCGGTCTCCTCGTCGAACTGCTTGACGTAGTCGAGGTAGTCGGCGAGCGGTTCGTCCTTGGCGTCGAGCCAGCCCTTGGTGAGGTAGTAGGTATTGGCGTTGGCGAAGAAGCGCTGCACGTAGCGCTGGTGCGAGCCGAGGAAGATCGCCACGCAGTCGTGGGTGCGCGGGATCACCAGCGTGTGCGCGCCGGCCTTCACCCCGACCAGGCCGTTGCCGCACAGGCCGTAGCCGACGATCACGGTGCTGGGTTGGGCAATCGAATCGAGTTGTTCCTGCAGCGCGGCGGCGAGCTTCTTGGGCGTGTTGTGCAGCGTGATGTCCATCCAGGTCACCGGCATGCCGGCCGGCAGGCGCTTGCCCAGCAGGTCTTGCAGCACACTGCAGGAAAGGACCACGGTGGGGCGTGCCATCTCGGCTCCTCCAGTCAGTCGATCTGCGCCGCTGCGGCCGGCGACAGTTCGGTGTGCATCACGAACAAGTCCTGGAAGTCGGCGCGCCCGCTCAGTTCGAGCACCGCGAGCCGGCGGGCGAGCTGCGCCGCACGGCGGCGCTGGTGGCGGTTGAAGAGTGCCGCGCGGGCGCCGTCGCCGGCGGCGTTGCCGATCGAGCGGATTCTCTCCACCGGCAGCGGCGGGACGAGGCCGATCTCCAGAATGTCCTCGGGCTGGAGGTGGTTGCCGAAGGTGCCCGCGAGATAGATGTGGTCGAGCTGCTCGACGCGGTGTTCGGCGAGCAGGATCTCGATTCCGGCGCGCAGCGCCGACTTGCCGAGCTGCACCGCGCGCACGTCGTGCTGGGTCAGCACGATGTCGCGCCCGGTGCGCGAGTAGGGGGCACGCACCAGCACCAGCTCGTCGCTGCGGCCCTCGGCATTGGTGCGCAACTGCGGGTGGGCGCCAGCGGGCGCGAGCGCGCCGTCGTGGCCGATCAGGCCGGCACGCACGCCGGCCGCCACCGCTGAGATCACTCCCGATCCGCACAGGCCGATCGGCCGCTTGTCGGTCGAGTCGGTGTCGGCCCCGTCGATGGCGGCCCAGCGGATGGCGCCGTCGGGGCGCACCCAGACCCTCTCGACGGCCCCCGGCGCCGCACGCATGCCGCAGCGGATGTGCGCGCCTTCGTACACCGGCCCGGTGGCGCACGAGGCAGCGGCGAGTTGGCCGTCGTGGGCGAGCACGACCTCGCCGTTGGTGCCGACGTCCACCAGCAGCTGGTTGCCGCGGTAGAAGTCGGCGCCGCGGGTCAGCAGCGCGGCGATCGTGTCGCCGCCGATGTAGCCCGAGACCATCGGAAAGACGAAAGCCTGGGCGTGCGGCGCGATCGCCAGCCCGAGCTCGCGCGCCTCGACGTCCACGCCGTCGGACCACACCGGCAGATAGGGCCCGCGGCCGAGCGACTCGGGGTTCAGCCCGAGCAGGATGTGCTGCATCGTCGGGTTGCCGACCAGCACCGCGTCGACCACGTCGTCGGTCGCCGCGCCGGCCTCGTCGCACGCGTCGGCGAGCATTCGGTTCACCTCGTCGACCAACGAGCGCCGCATCGCCGCCAGCGCGCCCGGGTCTTGCTGGATATGCGTCATGCGCGAGATCACGTCTTCGCCATAGATCGCCTGCGGGTTGGCGGCGGTTCGCATCGCGAGGATCGCGCCGGCCTTCAGGTCGCAGACGAAGATCACGAACGAGGTGGTGCCGATATCGACCGCCAGGCCCAGCGTGCGCTCGCGGCGCCCGGGCAGGAGCTGGATCACGCGGCGCTCGCGCAGCACGGCGGCGGTGACTTCGCGCGCCGCATCGAAGCCGGGCCGGCAGCTGAAATCGGCCATCACCGGCAGCGGCAGCTCGACCTGGGTTCGGCCCAGCGCTGCCGCGGCGGCTTCGGCGATGCGGGCGGCGAGCGCACGTGGCGGTGCGGTGTTCGCGCCGGGCACTTCGAACGTGATGCGCTGCGCCAACGGCCGGGCCGCCACCGCGCTGACCGTGTACGGCTTGCGCGGCGCGCTGCGCACCGCCTGGCTCTCGGGCGGAATCGAGATCGTCGCCGCGCCGTGCACCTCGGCCAGACAGGCCAGGCGATACGTGCCACCCTGCGGATGCGGCGGCAGCAGTTCGCTTTCGGCGACGCTGGCCGGGCTCAGCGCGCCGGGTTGGGCAGCGTCGACCTGGACGATGCAGCTGCCGCATTTGCCGCGCCCGCCGCAGATCGACTTGATGCCGATGCCGCTCTTCCACGCGCCGAACAGCAGGCGTTCGCCGTCATGCAGCTCGATCGTGCGTGCGTCGGCGGCGATGCTGACGGAATGGCTGCGGCGCGTTTGCGACATGATCGGCGGGAACATCAGGCCGCTTCGCGCAGCACGCCCGCCACCCGGCTCAGGTGCGCGCGATCCCGGAAGGGGTCGGCATCGAACAGCGCGAGGTTGGCCGCCGCACCGCAGCGGATCTCGGCGGCCGGCCCGCCCCACAGCCGCCGCGGCAAGGAGCTCGCCGCGCGCAGCGTTTGCTCCATCGTCAGGCCGCAATCGAGGAAATGGTTCAGCTCGGCGATCAAGCCGGCGCCATGCTCGACCCCCGGGCTGCCGGCGTCCGAGCCGGCCACCAGGTTGACGCCCAGGTGAGCGGCCAGCGCGACATGCTCGCGGTGCGAGTCGAGGATCGCACGCAGCTTGGCCACGGTGGGCGGGCTCCATCCGGCCAGTTCCGGCCTGCGCCACTGGAAGTCGACCGGCGAGAAGGTGGGCACCCAGGCGGTGCCCTGGCCGGCCATTCGGCGCAGGATCGCTTCGGTGATGAAGAAGCCATGCTCGATCGAGTCCACCCCGGCCCGCACCGCGACGTCGATGCCCTCGGTGCCGCTGCAATGCGCGAAGGTGCGCAGGCCCAGATCGTGCGCAAGCCCGACGATCCGGCGCAGTTCGTCGAGCGCGAACTGCGGGCCACCTTTGACCGTGCCGGATTCGAAATCGATGATCCCGGTCTGGATGATCTTCAGGTCGTCGGCGCTGGCCGCGAATTCGCGCACCGCGGCGAGCGCATCGTCGAGGCTCGCCACCTCGCGGGCCATGAACGCGCCGTAGCGCTTGGGCCGGCGCAGCGCCACGCCGGCCGAGCGCACTTCGAGCGCCCGGCTTTCGGCGCGCATCGCATGGTTGACGCCGTAGCGGTCGCCGGCGTCGCGGGCGAGCGTGACGCCCTGGGCCAGCGTTCGCGCGACGTTGGCGTGCGCGACTTCGAGCATTGTGTCCAACGGTGCGTCGAGGTAGTGGGTGCGGGCGCCGAAGTCGAGTTCTCCGCCATCCAGGAACAGGTGGCAATGGGCTTCGACCAGGCCAGGCATCAGGAACGCATAGCGCTCATCGGGTGCGGCGGCGGCCGGCCCAGCCTCGCGCAGCTCGACGATCCGCCCCCGGTCGACGACCAGCATCACCGGCGAGTCGTGATGGCGCTCGCCGTCGAACCAGCTCGCCGCCGCGATCGTCTTCATGCTTGCTGGTACAGATCGACCACCGCCATCAGCGCGTCGCTGTCGCGCAGCTCGACGATGCGGCGGAACTCGCGCAGCACGAAGTTGCCCTCGGGCAGCAGCGTGTAGCCGCGCCAGGGGGTGCCGAGCACGGTGTCGAAGCCGGTCGGTATCGCGACAGTCAGGAACGCGCATTCGAGCTGGAACTTCAGATCCGACCCGTCGGCGCACTTGTCGGGCAGGTGCTGCGGCAGGTTCGACAGCCCGCCCATGATGTGCACCCCGGCCATTGCCGGGTCTTGCCGCACCAGGCGGATGCCGTCGAGCGCCATCTTGATCAGGCCTTCGGTGTCGGCGGCGAGCGTGGCGATCGACACGTCGACGAACAAGTCTTCGTTGTTCATGCCGTATTGCTCGACCAGCTTGCGCGCCTTGCGCCTGGCCACCTGGTGCACCTCTGCGCCGCTGCGGTTGGGAACCATGCGGCCGTCGCGCAGCTGTTCGGAGGACATCAGGATCGCCCTGCAGGGCCGGACCTTCAACAACTCGGCGAGTTGCCAGCGCGACTCGGAGATCGAATTGATGATCGGCTTGCGACCCCCCGCCTTGTCGGCGTCGTAGGCCTCGAGCACGGTCTTCAGCACCTCGAAGTCGGGGCAATCGAGCGACAGCGGCGTGCTCACCACCGCCTGGATCGCACGCACGACCTCGACCATGAACTTCGGGTCCGACAACGCCTTGGTGCCTGCGTTGACGTTGAGGTAGCTCGCGCCAGCCTGGGCCTGGCGCACCGCGAGCGCCTGGATGCCCGGGAAGTCCTCGCGCTCGAACAGCGCCTGGGTCGAGCGGAAACCCGGGTTGATGCGCTCGCCGATGATGCTCAGGCCGGGGATGGACACGGGGCGTTCTCCTCATTGCACAGGCGCGGCGCCCGCCGGCCGGCGAGCACGCCGGACTCGGCGACGATCTCGGCGATCCAATGCTCGCGCTTGGGCGCCATCAGGTGGATGCCCGCGACACCGTCGATCGATCGAATTCTGCGGATCGTCTCGACGCAGATGAGCACCCCTTCGCGCTGCGCATCGGCCGCGCTTTGCAGGCGTTTCACGATCGCATCCGGGATGTGCACGCCCGGCACATGCTGGCGCATCCACAGCGCCCCGCGCGCCGAGACCAGCGGCCCGACGCCGACCAGGATCGCGCAGCGCCGATGCAAGCCTTCGGCGCGCACCGCGGCCATGTAGCGCTCGAGCAGCTCGATGTCGAAGCAGAACTGGGTTTGCACGAAGCTCGCTCCGGCGGCCACCTTGCGCGCCAGGCGCAGCGGGCGCAGGTCGAACGGCGGCGCGAAGGGGTTGTCGACCGCGCCGAGGAACAGCCGCGGTCGGCCGCTGAGCTTGCGCCCCGAGCGGTAGCAACCATCGTCGCGCAGCCGCCGCGCGGTGTCGATCAACGAGATCGCGTCGAGGTCGAAGACCGGCTTGGCGCCCGGGTCGTCGCCGTTGGCGATGCCGTCGCCCGTCAGGCACAGCAGGTTCTTCACCCCCAAGGCCGCCGCGGCAAGCAGGTCGCCCTGGATCGCGATGCGGTTGCGGTCGCGGCAGGTCATCTGCATCACCGGCTCCCAGCCGGCGCGGGCGAGCAGCAGCGAGACGCCCAGGCTGGACATGTGGCAATGCGCACCCGGGGCGTCGGTGACGTTGAGCGCGTCGACATGGCCCTTGTAGTGGTGGGTACGGGTGAGCACCTCGGCGGGGTCGGCAGAATCGGGCGGCGAACACTCCGAGGTGACGACGAAGACGCCTTCACGCAGCAACGATTCGAGGCGGCTGCCGGCCTCTGCCGCATCGGCGGTTGGCGATACAGTGACCCAGGGCGACGGCCAAGGCTGCTGGCGCAGCACACGCAGCCAGCTCGAACGGCCGGCGTATTGGTGCTCGACGGGCGGATTGGGCGCAAGCGGCAAGGCGCGCTCGCGCATGCGCTGCGCGCCGCGAAACGCCTCCATCCACACGCACGGCATCTGCGGTGCGACTTCGCAGTTGCCGTCGGCGCGCACGCCGCCGCAGGGGCCGTTGCGCATCGCCTTCGGGCAGTTCATCGGGCAGGCCATGCCGGTGGCCGAGAGCGAGCATTGCCCGCACATCCGGCAGTCGAAGAACAGGCCCTTGACGCCGCGCTCGATCGCCGCCACCGGCCGCTCGAGCCGCTCGAAGCCGATCCGGCGCACCAGCGGGCGCAGGGCGTCGAGCGCGTGCGCCAGCAGGCGGTAGAGCGCCTCCACCCTGCCGGCGTGACGAACGGAAAAGCGGCGCAGTGCGAACACGGTGCTTGCGGCGGATCGGCCGGCAGATCAACGAGGCCCGGCGCGGCCTGGCGCGTGCGCGGCTCAGCGATAGACCCGGTGGGCCTGGATCGCGCGCGACATCGCCCAGACGTTCTCGAGCTTGCAGTAGTCGGTGATGCTGTTGGCGCTCGAGATCATGTAGCCGCCGCCTTTGCCGACCTTCTCGATGCGCTCTTTCACCTCGGCCTCGACCTCGGCCTGCGTGCCGCGCGGCAAGGTGTAGTCCAGGTCGATGTTGCCGACGATGCAGACCTTGTCGCCGTACCTGCGTTTCAGCTCGACGATGTCCATCGCCGCCGGCTGCACGGGGTGGATGCCGTTCATTCCCAGCGTGAGCAGGCCGTCGAGCAACGGGAAGAGGTTGCCGTCGCTGTGGAAGATCCAGGGCTTCTTGATCTCCCGGGCCACCATCATCTGGTAGGGCTTCATGAACTCCTCCCACATCTCGGTGGAGACCCAGGGCATCTTGGTATCGGCGTGATCGTCGTTGGCCCAGATGAAGTCGAAGTCCATCTTGTTGAGGTGCTGCACCACCCGCGCCGACCATTCGGAGAAGCGCCGGTGCACCTCCTTCACCAGGTCCGGGTCCTCGTACATCATGATCGAGAACGCGTCCAGGCCCATGCTTTCGAAGGTGCTCGCGCCCCCCAGGCGGATGCGCGCGAACACCGCGTAGTCCTCGCGGTACTTCTCCAGCCACTGCGCCACCTTCTCGTAGCGCCCCGGGTGGTCGGGGTCGGGCAGGAAGCGGTCGAACAGCTCGAGCGAGTCGCGGCTGGTGAGCAGCCCCTGCTTGACGTAGGTGCGGCCGTTGGACGGGTCGGTGCCCATTTCGGCGATCCAGGGCGGCACGAAATCGAAGGTGATGCGCTGCGGGTCGTACCAGGCCTCCTTGCCGGTTTTGCCGGTGGTCTGGATCGATTGGCCGTCACGAGCCGCAAAACCGCTCGGGAAGTGGTAGCCGAAGCCGTCCATGCCGAGCGCGCGGCACAGCTCGCCGGGGCTGTAGTCGGTGCGGCCGCCCATCACCCGCACCTGGATGTCCTCTTCGATGTCGTTCTCGATCCAGGGCACCATGTCGGGCTGCTCGCGCCGCAGTGCGGCGAGCACGCGTTGTCTGGGTGTCATCACGGCGGCTCCTGGCGGGCTTCAGTGGACGAGCTGGTTGCAGGTCTGGACGCATTGGTAGGCGTCCTCGCTGTAAAAATCGGCGCCGATCTCCTGCGCGAACTTGTGCGTCAGCGGCGCGCCGCCGACGCCCACCCGCACCGAGCCGCGCAGGCCGGCGGCTTCGAGCGCGGCGATGGTGCGGCGCATGCTCTCCATCGTCAGCGTGATCAGCGCGCTCATCAGCACCAGCTGCGGCGCGTGGGTGCGCACCGCGTCGACGAATTTCTCGGCGCTCACGTCCACCCCGAGATCGACGACCTCGTAGCCGGCGCCCTCGAGCATCATGCGCACGATGTTCTTGCCGATGTCGTGAAAGTCACCCTGCACGGTGCCGATCACGGCCTTGCCGCGGCTGCGCGCGTCCTGGCCGACCAGGTGCGGTTTCAGCACCGGCACCACCTCGGTCATCGCGCGCGCGGCGATCATCATCTGCGGCAGGAAGAACTCGCCCGACGAATACTTCTGGCCCACCACCGACATCGCGGCGATCAGCCCGTCCTTCATGATCGCGCCGGGGTCGACGCCGGCGGCCAGCGCCGCCTGCGTGGCGGCCACCGCGTCCAGGCGTTTGCCCTTGATGACCCATTCCTTGATCGCCGAAATCGCATCCGACATCGTGCGCCTCCCGTCGATGAATGGTCTGATATGTTAGTGATATGTTTGTAACTGTCAATCCGAAGACGCGAGTTATTTGATCTGCAGCATGACGCTGGGCAGCCAGCTCACCAGGCCTGGAAAGATGATCACGATCGCCAGGGTCAGGCACTGCAGTGCGATGAACGGCACGACGCCCGCGTACATGTGGCGAATCGTGATCTCCGGCGGGGACACCGCGCGCAGGTAGAAGATCGCCGGCGCCATCGGCGGGGTGAGGTAGCTGGTCTGGATCATGATCAGGAACAGCACACAGAACCACACCCCGTCAAAGCCCGCGCCAGTGGCCAGCGGGGTGAACAGCGGCACGAAGATCAGCACGATCGAGATCCAGTCGAGGAAGAAGCCGGCGATGAAGATGATCCCCATCATCAGGCCCAGCAGCATCCACGGCGAGAGCTGCATCGTCTTGATCATCAGGTTGGCGGTGTTGATGCCGCCGCCGCCGATGAACACGCCCGTGAACAGCGTGCCCGCCAGCAGCACGGTCATGATCATCGTGGTGACGGTGAGCGTCTTGATCAGCGCCCCGTACAGCCCGCCCCAGCTGAAGTTGCGGTAGATCACGGTCAACACCACCGAGCTGGCCGCGCCGATCGCGGCGGCCTCGGTCGGCGAGGCCCAGCCGAGCAGGATCGAGCCGAGCACCGCGAAGATCATCGCCACCGGCGGCAGCATGTTGCGCATGCTGATCCAGACCTTTGCGCCGAATCCCGGCTCGCCGGGCTCGGGCGGGATGCGCGGCCCCCTTTCGGGCTTGAACACGCACAGGAAGAAGATGTAGACGAGGTACAGACCGCCCATGATCAGGCCGGGGAAGGTCATGCCGTAGAGGATGTCGCCGACCGAGATGTTGGCCATCGGCCCCATCACCACCGCCACCACCGAGGGCGGGATGATCGTTCCCAGCGAGCCGCCGGCGCAGATCGTGCCGCTGATCAGCGGCTTGTCGTAGCCGTAGCGCAGCATCACCGGAATGGTGAGCAGCCCCACCACCGATTCGGTGGCGCCGATCACACCCGACGAGGCGGCGAAGAAGATGCACATGATCACGGTGGCCAGCGCCAGGCCGCCGGGCAGGCGCCGGGTCCAGATGTGGATCGCCTCGAAGAGCTTGTCGGCGATGCCCGACTTCTCGAGCATCGCGCCCATGAACACGAACAGCGGCACCGCGGCGAAGACAAAGTTCGACGAGATGTCCTCGATCTTCTCGACGAACTGGTGCACGACGCGGCTGCCGAAGATCACCAGGCCGAACAGCACCGCGGTCATCATCATCGAGAACGCGACGTGCACGCCGAGGAACATCAGCGTGAACGCGACCGGCAGCATCAGGAAGGGCAGGTAGTCCATCACGCGGCCACCTTCAGTTGGCGAACGCGCTTGATCATCTCGGCGCCGATCTGCAGCGCGAGCAGCGCGAATGCGACCAGGAAGACGATCCTGAACGGCCACACCGGCAGGTTCATCGCCGATTGGCCGCTGCGTTCGTTGCGCAGGAAGCCGGTCATCAGGTGCTGGAACAGGGTGAGCGACAGCCAGACCAGCAGCGGCAGGATGATCGCGAACGCCGCCAGGTCGATCAACGCGCGGGTGCGCGGCGAGAAGTTGCCGCTGAAGATGTCGATGCGGATATGGGCGTCGGCGCGCAGCGTGTAGGCCATGCCGAGCAGGAAGTGCGAGCCGGTGAGGATGTAGCCCACCTCGTAGGCCCAGATCGTCGGCGCGTCCATCACATAACGCGCGAACACCTCGTAGCAGGTGGCGAGCACCAGCGGCACGATCGCGAACGCGGCCAGGATGCCCACGTTGCCGGTGATTCGTTCGACGAATCGGATCAGAGCGTCCATGGCGTCGGCCCCGGTTGACGTTGCGGTTCGGCGAGCGGCCAAAAAAAGGGGCGAAGCCCGCCCCCTTGGTTCGGTGCGGCCAGCGCCCTAGTCTTTGACCTTCACCTTGCGGTAATGGTCGGCGTTGGCCCACAACGCCTCGAACTCGCGCAGGTTCTTGTGCACCCGGGCGAACCAGGGGTACTTGTTCTCCTTCGCGGTCTTTTCGGCCCAGTCCAGCCCGATCTTGCGGCCCGCGTACTGCACCTCGTCGTCGAGCTCGATGATCGTGTTGCCGGCCTTCCTGTAGAAGTCGAGCGCCTTGGCGTCTTCGTGGCCGACGCGCATCCAGAACTCGATCGTCACCAGCTTGGCGGCCGTCTCGACCATCTTCTTGTCGGCGGCCGAGAGCTTGTTCCAGGCGTCCTTGTTGATCACCAGTTCGAAAGGCGCGGTGGGCTGGTGCACGCCCGGGTAGATCAGGTACTTGGCGACCTTGTGGAAGCCCATCGAGATGTTCTCGTACATCGTGCCCCATTCGGTGGCGTCGATTGCGCCGCGCTCGAGCATCGGATAGACGTCGCCGCCGGCGGTGGTGACCGGCGCCGCGCCCAGGTCCTTGGCCATTTCGAGCCAGGCGCCGGCGGTGCGCAGCTTCAGGCCCTTCAGGTCGGCGAGCGTCTTGACGGGCTTGCGCGAATGCAGGAAGGCCTCGGCGGTGCGCACGCCCAGCGGCATCGAGATCACGCCCTGGGTTTCGTCGCGGAACTGGCGCTGCAGCTCGGCGCCGCCGTACTCGTAGAGCCAATGGATCATGCGCTCGGTGTCGAACGAGCCGGCGTAGCCGCCGAAGAGCACCGTGGTCGGGTCGATTCCCCAGTCGTAACCCATCCAGGTGTGGCCGCACTCGGCCACGCCGTTCTTCACCGTCTCGGGCACCTTCAGCGCATTGCCCAGGGCTCCGCCCGGGAACACCTGGACCTTGATGCGCCCCGCGGAGAACTGCTCCAGCTTCTCGGCAAAGGCCTTGGCACCGATTTCCATCAGCGGTCCGCCGGGCCAGCCGGTGGCCATCTTCCAGTTGATCGTGGCTTGCGCCTGCGCCGGCTGCAACACGGCCAGGCCGGCGGTGGCGGCGCTGCCGGCCACCAGGAAATCACGCTTCTTCATTGGGAGTCTCCTTTGTCGCTGTGGTTGTTGGGACAGGGAATGGCCTCAGGGCCTGTGCACGCGATCGCAGGGCTACGCGCCAGGCCGCCACAGGGCTAGGCGGCCTGCTCGAGCACCGGCCCGTCGAGCGTGACCGGGGCGTCGGGGCGGCGGAATTTCTCGATGGTGGCCTTCAGTTCGGGCTTGATGTGGTCTTCGTTGTAGCCGTTGAGCAGAGTGCCGACAAGGCCGCGGTCGAGGTCGCTGGTGCCCATCAGCCAGTCGGCGATCGGGAAAGTGAGGTTCATGTTGTGGCTCATCATGATCCCGTAGTTGTGGTGCGCCGTGTGGTGGCGCCGGATCGTGTTGACGAAGGGCGTGTGGCGAACGAAGCCGTTGTCGTGCACGTGGCAGCAGTAGTGGAAGGTCTCGTAGATCAGGTACTGGCCGACGATCGTGACCATCAGGATGTAGCCGGCGTTGCCATTCACCGCCTGCGCGAGCAGCCAGGCGAAAGGCGTGCCCAGCCCCATGAACGTGAACAGCGCGCGCCAGGGGAAGAAGATGATGCGCCACTCGCGGCTGGTCTGCACCGTCATCTCGTTGTCGGTGAAGTACTGGTGGTGCTGGCGGGTGTGGCGGTCGTAGATCGCGCGCAGCGCCCACACGTCGACCAGCCGGTGCATCACGTACTTGTGGATCCACCACTCGAACAGGTTGGAGAAGAAGAACACCGGGATCACGAGCAGCCATTCCCAGCTCGCGTTCACGAGCCGCGAGACGCAGAACGCGATCACCGTGAGCCCGACGAGGTAGATCACCCCGATGTGCACCGGGCCCCTGTAGAGCGGGTGGATCTCCGCGCGGTACTGCTCGCGGAACGCCAGTTGGCGCGCGGAAGCGTTGTGTCGTTCGACCAGTTCAGCCACTGCGCAACTCCTCGGGGATGGGCGGCTGACATATTATCGATATGTCTGCGCGCTTGTCCAGAGGGGAATCCAGGGCATCGGCGTTAGCGACGTCAGCGTCTGACAGCGGCCAGCGCGGCACGCCGGCCGCCCTGCGCGGCACGCTCGTCCCCTCAGGCCGCCAGCAGGCGCTTGGCCTCCGCCACCGCCGCCACCGCATCGGGCGCGAAGCCGTCCGCGCCGATCTGCCGCGCGAAATGCTCGCTCACCGGCGCGCCGCCGACGAAGACCTTGGTGCCGCGCCGCAGGCCTTTTGCGTCGAGCTCGCGGATGATTTCGCGCATCTCCATCATCGTCGTCGTGAGCAGCGCCGACAGGCCCAGCACCTCGGGCCGGTGCTCGACCACCGCCTGGCAGAACTGCTCGCGCGAGACGTTCACGCCCAGGTCGACCACATGGAAGCCCACCCCGCGCAACATCGTCACCACCAGGTTCTTGCCGATGTCGTGCATGTCGCCGGTGACGGTGCCGATGACGATCTTTCCCCGCTGCTGCTCGCCGCTGGCGGCGAGGTGGGGTTCGAGCACGCCCACCGCGGCGCTCATCGCACGCGCGGCCAGCAACACCTCGGGAATGAAGGCCTGGCCGGCGGCCATGCGCTTGCCCACCGTGTCGATCGCGGCGATCAGGCCCCGGTCCAGGATCTGCGCGGCCGGGACGCCGCGTTCGAGCAAGCTGCCCACATGGTCCTTGATCGCGAGGTGCCTGCCCTTGGCGACATCCTGCCGGACCTCGTTGAAGACCTCGTCGTTCAGCGCCGGCCCCCTTCCGGCGCCGGCGGTGGTGACCGCCTCGACACCGGCGCCGCCGGTCGCAATCGCCGCGGCACCACTGGCCGCCGCCTGCGCCAGCATCGCCGCGCTGATGGGCCGCGCGCCACCCGCTTTCAACGGGATCGCGCCCTCCTTGGCCACCCGCTCGCCGATGCGCTGCAGCCGCGAGAAGATCGCATTCGGCGGCACCTGGTCGGCGATGCCCACCAGATAACGCGTTCCCGGCGCGACCGCGCGGAACAGCTCGTCCAGGTAGGCCTCGAAATCGGGCTCGCTGGTCTCTTCGAGCACCACCGTCGAGGGCACCCCGCCGAACAGCGTCAACTTCGGGCTCCAGCGCCGGTAGTATTCGGCCAGGCTCACCTTGGTCATCGGCTGCGGGCAGAACGATTCGGCGATGTGCATGCCCGAATCGCGGATCAGGTCCATCAAGCCTTCGTTCTCGCCGTCGGTATGGCACATCAGCAGCTTGCCGTGCTGGTCGAGCGCGCCCGCCACCTTGCGCAGCCAGGGCGAGATCTCCTTCTCGAAGTACGGCGGGTAGGTGATCATGTCGTCGAAGTTCGCGCCCCACCAGACGACTTCGGCCGGCGAGCGGCACGTGATGGCGAGGATCTTGTCGAACAGCGGCTCCATCTGCGCGGCCAGGCGGTTCAGCTTGTCGGCATGGTCCTGGTAGTGGAAGAAGAACTGGGTCGGGTCGATCAGGTCGCGCTGAATCTGGTTGACCGGCGAGGCGCCGAACAAGCCCACACCCACGGGCACGCCGTCCTCCCCCAATTCGTCTTTCGACCAGCGCAGGAAACGCTCGTCGTTGGGCAGCACGTCGAGGTGCTCGAAAAGCCAGCCCGCGGCGGGGTAGTCTGCCGTCGACTTGATCAGGTGCTCGACGACCGTGGGAATGGTGATGCCGAGCTGCTGCGACTGCAAGTCGTAGTGCGTGGTGGTGCTCACCATGCCCAGCGGCGTGTGGTACTCGACCCGCTGGCGGCCGCCCGAACGCTGCACTCGGATCTCGAGCTCGCGCGGAAAGACAATGTCGTAGAGCGTGTCGCGGCTGGCGTACAGGCCGATGCCGCGGTGCAGGTAGAGCGGGCGGATCGCAGCGTCGAGTTGATCGTCCGCGAAGCGGAAGTACAGCGCCCAGCCTTCGGCGCGCGCGATCTCGTTCATGCGTTTTCCCGCATGCTGCGGCGGCAGCGTGCCGCAGGTGGAGTTGGCGAGGTACCAGAGGTCGAGCCGCGGCACGTAGGGCAAGGTGTCAACCGTTTCGCCGCGAAACGCGGCGAGCATGCGGGAGCGGTGGCTGGGCATCACGACCCTCCTTCGTTCAGATTTCGGCGCTGACGGTGGCGCGGGTGAAGTTCTCGATGTTGTCGAGCAGCGCGTCGGTGGCGCTGGCGGCTTGGTCTTCGCTGCCGGTGGCGATCGCGCGCGCGATCGCCGCATGCAGCCGCGCCGCCACGGGCATGTCGGCGGCCTGCTTGTAATGCACGTACCAGAAACGGCGCGACAAGGGTTGCATCAGCCGCATCGCCGCGGCGGCAAATTCGTTGCGCGCCGCGGCCACGCACAGCTCGTTGAACTCGTGGTCGGTGCGCATGAACGCCAGGTCGTCGTTGGTCCTGGCGGCACGCTCGAATCTCGCGGCGAGCGCCGCGAAGGTTTCGCGCTCGTCGGGCTGGGCCCGCCGCGCGGCGCTCAGGGCGACCAAGCGTTCGACCTCGCGGCGCACCTCGAGCAAGCGCAGCTGCGTCTTGACGTTGATGTCGGAGACGATCACCCCGCGACGCGACAGGATCTGCACCAGCTTCTCGCGCGCCAGGCGCTGCAGCGCCTCGCGGATCGGCGTGCGGCCGATCCCCAGGCGCTGCGACAGCTCGGCTTCCGAGACCGCACTGCCCGGCGCGAGCTGCAGCGTGACGATCATTTCCTCGAGCATGTCGTAGGCCTGGTCGGTGAGCGTGTGCGCGGCTGCCGCCGGTTTGGCTGCCGCTGCCGCGACGGCGGGGAGTCGGGCGCACGCGGCGGCGCTGCGCCGAGGCAGCGCTCGCCGGTCGGCGGGTGGCCATCAGAGTTGCCTCCTCTTTTCCAGCAGGCCGAGGAAGCGCTCGTACTCGCGCTCGTCGACGCCATAGCTGTGGTCGGCGTCCGGGAAAGTGCCCGCCTTGACCTCGGCGACGTACTGCTTCAGGCCGCCCACCGCCACCTCGGTGAGGTTGGCATAACGCTTGGTGAACTTGGGCTTGAAGTCGGTGAACACGCCCAGCAGGTCGTACGACAGCAGGATCTGCCCGTCGGTGCCGGCGCCGGCGCCGATGCCGATGGTGGGGATCTCGAGCTGCGCCGATATCGCCGCGGCGATCTTCGCCGGCACGGCTTCGAATTCCAGCATGAAGCAGCCCGCATCCTGGATCGCGAAAGCATCCTCGAGGATCTTCATCGCGGCTTCGGCCGTCTTGCCCTGGATCTTGAAGCCGCCGAAGTTGGCCACCGTATGCGGCGTGAGGCCGATGTGCGAAGCGGTCGGGATGCCGGCATCGACGAGTGCCTTGAGGATCTGTGCCTGGCTCTTGCCTCCTTGCGGTTTGACTGCGTCGCACAACGCCTCCTGCATGAAGCGGGTCGCATTGGCCAGCGCCTTCTCGACCGTGTGGTAGCTCTGGTAGGGCATGCAGCCGAGCAAGAAGGTATTCGGCGCACCGCGGCGTACCGCTTGCGAGTGCAGGATCATCATCTCCATCGTGGCCGGTATGGTGTTCGGGTGGCCGTGGGCGGTCATCGCCAGGCTGTCGCCGACCACGCACACGTCCACCCCGGCGGCCTCGGCCCACTTGGCCGAGGTGTAGTCGAGCACCGAGGTGTAGACCATCTTCTCGCCGCTGCGCTTGGAATCGCGGATCTCGGTGATCGTGCGCTTCTTGCGCTCGCCTGCGCTGCTCATGGTTTGCCTCCTGTCCGCCGGGCGCCCCTGCCGGGGCTGGGAAATCACTTGTCGATCACTGATATGTTGACAAGATATCAGGGGTTGCGCAAGTCGGTGCGCGGGCGGGCCGGGCTAGCCCGGCCCTGGGGGCGCTCGGTACTTGCTTGCGAAATGGGCCATATGAAAGGCCGCGTGCACGGGCTCGTAGGTGGACGAACGGCCCACTGGGCAGGCGCGGCGTGCCAGGCAGCCACGGGACATGCAATCGGCGCCGCGCTCGCCGTTCAGGTGGGCGGCGCAGGCCGGCACGTCGTAGCCGCCGGCCGTGAACGCACCCACCGGGCAGGCGCTGAGGCAGGGCCGGCCGGCGCAGCGCGCGCAGGGGTCGGGCCGCGGGGCGGCGCCGGCGCGGGCGATCGTGGCAGCGTCTTCGGGCGACAGTTCGCACAGCGCGAGCGCGAAGCGGTAAGCATGCCAGAGACCTGCCACAGGGTGCATCTGCAAGCCGATTGGGCTGCGCGAAAGCGGCTCGGCGCGTTCGGCCCAGCGGGCGAAGGGGCGGTAAGGCGGCCCGTCGGACGGGAACAGGCCGATTCCTCCCCACCGCTGCGCGAGGCCCGCGGCGATCGACTTGGCCCAGCGGTCCATCGGGTCGGGCAGCCCATCGGTAGCGTAAGCCGACGCACGAAACGCCGCCCAGCACGACGAGCCGAGTTGCCCGACCACCCACACCACTGCCGCCTGCCGGCCGCCAAGCAGCGCGGGCAGTGCGTCGCCCGCGTCGGGGACAAAGCCGCCGCGCACATGCAGGCCCAGCGGGCGCAAGCTGCGCTCGATTTCGGCGCGTGATGGCGCATCGGATGGCATGCCTCGATCCTCCTGGCTGCACACCGTCGTGACGGTCGATGCTGGTGACGGCGGGGCCCGATCGGCGTGCCGCGCTGTCGGTCGCGACCGCCGCGTCAGCCGATCATGCTGTAGCCGCCCGACACCGACAGCACCTGCCCCGTCACATGCCCGGCCACCTTGTTCGACGCGAGAAACACAACCGAGTTCGCAATGTCCTGCGGCCGGCCGATCTTGCGCAGCGGCAACGATTTGGCGATCTTGTCCAGCTGATCCGGCGTGAACATGCTGCCCACGTTGCTCCACATGCTGTTGCCGCCCACGTCGTCGGTCGTCGGCGGGATCGTGATGCCGGGGCACACGACGTTGCAGCGGATGCCGTAGCGGCCGTTCTCCTTGGCGATCGTCTTCATGAAACTGTTGATCGCCGCCTTCACGCCGCCGTACACCGCTTCGCGCGGCTCGCCCTGGCGGCTGGCGTCGGAACTGATCGAGACGATGGCGCCGCTGTTCTGTTTGATCATCAGATCGAGCGCGGTCTTGGTGCAATTGAGCACGCCGACGTAGTTGATGTCGATCACCTTGCGCCAGAACTCGGGCGTGGTCTGGGTGAAGAACATCAGGCTGTCCCAGCCGACGTTGTTGACGAGCACGTCCACGCTGCCGCACCGGTCGGTCGCCGCCTTGAACATCGCCTGCACCTGGTCGAGCTGCGTCACGTCGGTCTTCACGACCTGCACCGACGCCGCGCCGAGTTGGGTGGCGAACTCGGCCGTCTTGCCGGCTTGCGCCACGTCGACATCGCCGATCGTGATGTGCGCGCCTTCTGCTGCGAAGCCGAGCACGATGGCGCGGCCGATGTTCGAGCCGCCGCCGGTGACGACGATCGATTTGCCTTTGAGGTCGAGGTCCATGAGGTTTGTCCTGGTGGGTGGGTTGAAGCTGGAAGTCAGCGGTTCGCGGACGGAAACTTCGGCGCGCGCTTCTCGCGCACCGCGGCCACGCCCTCGGGAGCGTCTTCGCCGAGGAAGCACATCATCTCCATCGCCAGCGAGCTCTCGAAGATCGGCCGCGCCATGTTCATCCAGCCGTTGAGCGAACGTTTGGTGAAGCGGATCGCCTGCTGGCTGCCGGTGGCGAGCTTGTTCGCGACTTCCATCGCCTTGTCCATCAGTTGCGCGCGCGGCACGCACAGGCTGACGAGGCCGATGCGCTCGGCCTCCTTGCCGCTCACGAAGTCGGCGGTGAGCAGGTAGTACTTCGCCTTGGCCATGCCGCACAGCAGCGGCCACAGGATCGCCGCGTGGTCGCCTGCGGCCACACCCAGCTTTACGTGGCCGTCGGTGATCTTCGCCTCTTCGGCCATGATGGAGATGTCGGCCATCATCGCCACCGCCAGGCCCGCGCCGACCGCCACGCCGTTGATCGCCGAGATGATGGGCTTGCTGCAGTCCATCACGTTGTAGACGATGTCGGAGGCCTCGCGCATCACGTTGTTCACGGCCTGCGGGTTGCCGACCATCTCGCTGATCCAGCTCAGATCGCCTCCGGCCGAGAACGCCTTGTCGCCCGCGCCGGTGATCACGGCGACCCGGGTCTTGTCGTCGTCGTTGACCACGCCCCAGATCTTCGTCAGCTCCCAGTGCAGCCGCGCATTCGTCGCGTTCATCACTTCGGGGCGGTTGATCGTGATCAGCAAGACGCCGTTCGGTTTGTGATCGAAATTCAGGAATTGAAAGTCAGCGTAGTTCATCGAAGGGGTCCTTTCTGTTGCGGCGGTTCACACCGGGTCCCAGGAAAACACCTGGCCCGAAGTCTCGAGCGGCGTGAAGCTCGGCTTCAACGCGGGCAGCACACGCTCGGCAATCGACTCGGGCGTCCAGCCCTGCTCGGTGTGCATGCCGCGCACCGGGCGCGACTGGCTCATCAGGAAAATCTCGTTGCCGCGCACCGCGAAAATCTGCGCCGTGACGTCGGCCGCGGCGTCGCTGACGAGGAACGCGGCCATCGGCGCGATTTGCGCGGTGTCGAGTTTCTTGAGCTTTTCGACGCGCGCCGCCTGCTCGGGCGTGTCGGTCGGGATCGAGCCGATCATGCGGCTGAACGCGAACGGCGAGATGCAGTTGGAGCGCACTTTGTAGCGCGCCATGTCGCCCGCGATCATGCGCGAGATGCCCACGATGCCGAGCTTGGCCGCCGCGTAGTTGGCCTGGCCGAGGTTGCCGATCAGGCCGGATGTGGAAGTCATGTGCAGATAGGCGCCCGAGTTCTGCGTCTTGAAATGCGGCGCGGCGGCGCGCGACACGTAGAACGTGCCGTGCAGGTGCACGTCGATCACGGCGTGCCACTCCTCGATCGACATGTTGAAGAACAACCGGTCGCGCAGGATGCCGGCGTTGTTGATCACGATGTCGATTCGCCCGAACGTGTCTGCCGCGCACTGGATGATGCGATTGGCCGCCTTCCAGTCCGACACGCTGTCGGTGGACAGCGCCGCCTGCCCGCCGCGGCGCTTGATCTCGTCGACCACCTGCTGGCCGGGGCTGGCGTCGCTGCCTTCGCCGCTGACCGACGCGCCGATGTCGTTCACCACCACCTTGGCACCTTGCGCTGCGAGTTGCAACGCGATGTCGCGGCCGATGCCGCGCCCGGCGCCGGTGACGACGGCGACTTTGTCGGTCAGCTTGGTATTCATGTTTTCAAGTCTCCTTCATTGTTGGATTTTGGTGTGCGGCTGGGCGAGGAATCGAACGCCGTCGAGAACGGGCGCGAGGCGCATATCGGCGGCGTTTGTTTGCGGCGTTCGCTTGCGGCGCTTTCGTGCGGCACGCCCTACATCGCCAGCGCGATTCGCGTGCCCTGCTCGATCGCACGCAGCGCGTCGAGCTCGGCCGCCACTTGCGCGCCGCCGATCACGTCGGCCTTCACGCCGAGCGCTTGCAGTTGCGCCGCCAAGCTGTTCTCGCTGTCCTGTCCGGCGCAGACGATCACGCTGTCCGCGTCCAGCAAGCGGCTCTCGCCATTGACCTTCAGGTGCAGCCCTGCATCGTCGATACGCTCATAGGTGCAGCCGCTCAGCGTGCGCAGGCCGCGCCGCTCGAGCTGCGCGCGCAGCGCCCAGCCGGTGGACAAGCCGAGCGTTCGGCCGGGCTTTTGTGGCTTGCGCTGCAACAAGCGTCACTTCGCGCAAGCGGTTCGCCACTCGCGGCGCCGTCAATCCGCCGGGCGCGGCGGGTGCGGTGTCCACGCCCCATTCGGCGTGAAAGCTCGCGAGATCGCTTGCGTTCGGGTGTGCGTGTGCGCCCGACTCAGCCGTGTCGTGCAACAGGAACTCGGCCACGTCGAACCCGATGCCGCCCGCACCGATGACCGCGACGCGCCGGCCCGCCTGGCGCCGGCCCGACAGCAGCTCGGCGTAGCCGATCACCTTGGCGTGGGCGATGCCTTCGATCAACGGCACGCGCGCTCGCACGCCGGTCGCGACGACCACATGGTCGTACTTCTGCTGCACCAGTTGCTCGGCGCTCGGGCTGTGCCTCAGGCGCAGCTCGACGCCACCGCGCTCAACGCTGTTGCGGAAGTAGCGCAGCAGTTCGTCGAACTCCTGCTTGCCCGGCACCGCACGCGCCAGATTGAGCTGCCCGCCGATCTGCGGTGCGGCTTCAAACAGCGTGACGGCGTGGCCACTTTCGCGCCGCGGTGACGGCGCAAGCCAAACCGGCCGCACCCGCGCCGACGACGGCGACGCGCCGCTTCGCGCCGCTGCCGCGAATCTGCGAGAACTCCAATTCGCGCCCGGCGCGCGGGTTCACGAGGCAGGTGGCGGGCCGGTCCGAGAAGATGTAGTCGAGGCACGCCTGGTTGCACGCGATGCAGGTGTTGATGTCTTGCGGCCGGCCCGCAGCGGCCTTGCGCATGAAGTCGGCGTCGGCGAGGAAGGGCCGCGCCATCGACACCATGTCGGCGTCGCCGCTCGCCAGGATCTGTTCCGCAACCTCGGGCATGTTGATGCGGTTCGACGCGATCACCGGAATCGCCACCGCACGCTTCACCCGCGCCGCGGCGAAGCGCCACGCGGCGCGCGGCACGACGTAGGCGATGGTCGGGATGCGCGCCTCGTGCCAGCCGATGCCGGTGTTGATGATGTCGGCCCCCGCAGCTTCCACGGCCCGGGCGAGGTCGGCGATTTCACTCGCCGGCGCGCCGCCTTCCACGAGGTCGAGCGCCGAGATGCGGTACATCAACAGGAACCCCGCTCCGAGCCTGGCGCGCGTGCGGCGCACGATCTCGACCGCGAAGCGATGCCGGTTCTGCCACGCTCCCGCCGAACTCGTCCACGCGGTCGTTCGTTCGCGTCACGGCGAACTGGTTGATCAGGTAGCCTTCCGAGCCCATCACCTCCACACCGTCGAAGCCGGCGCTTTGCGCGAGTTCGGCGCAGCGCACGTAGTCGTCGATCGTCTGCCAGACTTCGGCGGTGGTCAGTGCACGCGGCACGCGCGGGTTGATGCGCGAGGGAAGCGTCGACGCGCCCACCGGCTGCGCGATCTTCGCGTAGCGCCCGGGGTGCAGGATCTGCAGGATGATCTTGCCGCCCTCGGCGTGCACGGCGCGCGGGATCGCTTGCAGTGCGTCGGCGTGCTCGGGGGTGAACAGCACCGGGCCGGTCTCGTCGATGCGCGCGTCGATGTTGGGCGCATAACCACCGGTGACGATCAAGGCGGCACCGCCGCGCGCGCGCTCGGCGTAGAACATTGACAGACGCTGCGCCGCGTGGTCCATGCCTTCGAGCCGCGTGTGCATCGAGCCCATCAGCGCGCGGTTGCGCAGGGTGTGCGCGCCGACGCGAAGCGGCGAAAGCAAGGTCGGGAAAACCGCGGGCACGCTCGCTCCTACGAGGTAAAACACTTAGAAAACGGTGGCGTTGCCGCGCCGACCTAACGGGTGTTCGATGATACAGTGAGGCTCGAAATTCGAAGGAAAGCAATCGATGTCACCCGCTGCGCCGTTGCGTACGATCAAAGATGAGCCCGACGCTGCGCTCGACTTCACGCCTTACCTCACCCCGGCTCGCTATGTGAACAGCGATCACCCGGCGGTGATCGAGTTCGCGCGCGCCCACGCCAGCGAATCGATGACGGCGCGCGAGATCGCCGTGAAGCTCTACTACGCGGTGCGCGACGGCTTTCGCTACGACCCGTACAACCTCGACGTGACGGAGCGCGGCCTGCGGGCGAGCACCGTCGTCGAAACCGGGCGCGGCTTTTGCATTCCGAAGGCGGTGTTGATGTGCGCCGCCGCGCGCGTGCTGGGCGTGCCGGCGCGGCTCGGTTATGCCGACGTGCGCAACCACCTCACGAGCCCGAAGCTGCATGAACTGATGGGCAGCGACCTGTTCGTCTTTCACGGCTACACGGAACTGTGGATCGACTCGCGCTGGGTCAAGGCCACGCCGTCGTTCAACCGCACGCTGTGCGACAAGGCCGGCATCCTGCCGCTGGAGTTCGACGGCCTGAACGATTCGATCTTCCACCCGTTCGACGCGACCGGCCGGCGCCACATGGAGTACGTGAACGCGCGCGGTCATTTCGCCGATCTGCCCTACGCCGAGCTCGTGAAGGCGTTTCGCGAACAGTACCCGACGTTCTCGCGCTGGGGTCCGCAGGGCACGGCGGCCGATTTCGAGCGCGATGTGGAGCAGGCGGCACGGCCCGCGGCGCAATGATCGCAGGCCGGTCCGGCCGCGCCGTTCAGTGAGTCTTCCCGGCGCCGCCGGGCATCAACCGCGGTTGCGCGCGAGTTCCTTGGCCGCCATGTAGCGGCGCACCACGGGCTCGTTCAAGTCGCGGGTGCGGCTGTTCCAGCGACTGGAAGCGCGCTGTGGCTCAATCGCGAAACGAACTCGCGTCGTCATGCGATCAAGGCTCCGGCGACGGTCGCCCGACACTCGGCGTCGTGCAAGGCAAGCACCTGGTCCACTTTGGGATGGGTGACTCCGGAGCCGAGCGATTCCAGAAACGTGCACGCCGCGAAATCGGCCGCCCGGCTCTCGTACGCGGCAACCCACTGCGCTCGGTCTCTCAGCCGTTCCGGCCGAACGGGCCAGACACCCGGTCGCGGCTTCATGTGGCTCGCCACGCCGATGCGCCACGGCTTGGCGGACAGGCGTGCGCGAAAGCATTGCTGATTCAGGCACATTCGAACGTACAGAGGGTCGGCGTCGATGGCGCTGAAAAACTCCTGGACCGCGGCGTCGCTGGGCTGAAACGGCTGGTGCGTGGCCAACACGCGCAAGCCTGACGGCGTGCGATACACGCGCAGGCTCCACGCCGGGTGGCTCTCCACGAAGCGCACGATGCGCGCTCTTGCCAGCCGCAGCGGCCCACCCCTTGCGCGCGAACGCAGCCGAACGAAGGTGTCCGCGATCGCGCCCGCCAAGAACATCGCCAGAACTGTCAAGACCGCGGCAGTTGCCCATGAATGGAAATGCCACCCCAGCAAGGCCGCCGCACCCGCCATCGCGAAGAACAGTGCGAACTTGGCCTTCGTCGACCCCGTCGTTCGGAAGTCGATGTCGGCGAACAGCACGTCGGGCGAATTCAGACACCTCGCGCCATAGGCGTTGCGCGTGATGACCACGTCGCCCTGGCGCGCCAAGATCTCTTCGCGAATCGGCACGCCCTGGGCGCCGTTGTACGCCACCTTGGGCTCGCGGCGCAACACGCTCTGGCCGGCGACCGCGCGCTGCAACGCTTCTTCGGCGCGCGATTCAGCCATCGTCTCGGCTTGCGCCGTGCTGATGTCGGACCAGCCGAAGCGCCGCACCGTGATCTGCTTGCCGTTGCGGCGGTGTTGCCGGCGCGCCTCGGCCCAGTACTCGGGGACGATCATCGCAAAGCCTGCTGCACGCCGAGCGACAGACTGAATGCCCCGCGTTCCGGCGCGTCTGCCCACACAGAGGGGTCAGGGCTCCAGCCTTCCACGGAGATCTCCGCCGGCGCAGACTGCAGATGAACGGTCGCCTCGATTGAATCGTTGGCTCGTGCACCGCCTGGAAGCAGTGACTGAAAGAACTTGGCCATCGGTCGGACTTTCCAGCCCCGTCAGGGGGCTCCGAGATCTTATCGGCGCCGGTCTCGCCGGGCCGCCGCAATGGCCGAAAGTGGAGTCAACCGTGGCCGCTGCTTGCGACCAAATAGACGATCGCCAGAACGGTGAGGCACGCCCCCGCGGCCATGGTCAGCGTCACGCGTTCTTCGCGCAGCAAGAGGGCGCTGGCCAGCGCCGTCACCAGCGGATAGGTCGCCACCACCGGCGCGACCAGCGACACCGGGGCGCGGTTCAGGGCGCTGTACATCAGCAGCACCGCGCTGCCGTTCAGGACGCCGGTGATGGCAAACCAGAGAACGGCTTGCTTGTTCGGCACGGGGCGCCTGGGCCGACCCAGCCGGTTCGCGCCGATCACGGTGAGCGACGAGACCGCGTAGCCGATGACGCCGGCGGAAAAAGGGCTCGGCCAGAGCAGCAAGCCCGCTTTGGCGCAAGCCTGCGCCAGCCCACGCAACATGGCACCGGCGATCGGCCATGCGAGCGCCCAGCCGATCAAGCCTGGCCGCACCGCTTTTTGCTTCCAGGACAGCAAGGCGACGCCGGCGACAATTCCCGCGCAGGCCAACGCTGCCTGCGGCGGAATCTTCTCACCGAGGATCAGGCCTGCCGCGACGAGCGCGAACAGCGGCGCGGTGCCCGACACGGCACCGGTGATCGTCGGGCCGAGCTGCTCGACTGAGCGAAACGTCAGCAGCGTGACGAGGGCCGGAAAGAACAGACCGACCGCGGCGAACAGTAGCGCGGCGCGCAGGGTGAACCCCGCGCCGTCAAACGCAAACGGCGCCGCAAGCAGGAACAGCAGCGTCGCGGTCGGCACGCTGATCGCCGCGCCGGAACGCGCGTCGATGTGGCGCAGACCGACGCGGGTGGTGATCAGCGCGCTGCCGAAACAAAGCGAACTTCCGATGGCCAAAGCGAGTGCGGGATTCACGCGCGACGCCAACGTGCCCTGCCCGGTTCGCAGCGCACCAGGCCCACGCCTTCACTCACCGCGTCGGGCTTCATTCGTGCGGTCAGCAAAACCCGAGCTGCCGCGCCGCGAGGTCGCGCATCACTTCCTCGGCGCCGCCGCCGATCGAATTCACTTTCACTTCGCGGTAGATGCGTTCCACCGTCACGCCGCGCATGAAACCCATGCCGCCGTGCAGTTGCACGGCTTCACTGGCGCAAAACGCCAGCGTCTGCGTCGCCTGGTTCTTCAGCAGGCAGATTTCGCCCACCGGCGTGTCGCCCTGCTCAACGCGCCATGCCAGGAGTTCCAGCATCGCCTGCGTCGCCTCGATGCGCATCGCCATGTCGGCGAGCTTGTGGCGCGTGACCTGTTGATCGATGAGTTTGCCGCGGAACATCGGGCGCGCTCGCGACCAGGCGAGCGCTTCGTCCAGGCAGACTCGCGCGAAGCCGTTCGCGCCGGCGGCGAGGAACAGGCGTTCGCGGTTGAAGTTGAGCATCACGGCCTTGAAGCCCTGGTTCTCCTCGCCGATCAGGTGCCGCGCGGGGACGCGGCAATCGCTGAAGTAGAGCGCCGCAGTGTCGGAGCTGTGCCAGCCCATCTTTTGCAGCGGTATCTGCGTGAAGCCGGGCGTTCCCTTTTCGATCAGCAACAGCGACACGCCGCTGCCTCCGGGGCCGCCGGTGCGCACCGCGACGGTGTAGAAATCGGCGCGCACGCCCGAGGTGATGAACATCTTCGAGCCGTTCACCACGTAGTGGTCGCCGTCGCGCCGCGCGGTGGTGATGAGGTTCGCGACGTCCGAGCCACCCGAAGGTTCCGTGATCGCGAGCGCGCTGATCTTCTCGCCGTTCAGAACGGAAGGCAGCACCTTGCGCTTGAGTTCTTCCGAGCCGACGTTGACGATCGGCGGGCAGCCGATCGTGTGCGACATCAGACTCGCCGGAACGCCACCCGCACCGCAGCGCGCGAGCTCCTGCGCCGCGACGATGCTCATGAACAGGTCGCCGTCGTTGCCACCGTATTGGGAAGGGAAGCCGAGGCCGAGCAGGCCGATGTCTGCCGCCTTGGCGTACAGCTCGCGAGGGAAACCTTCAGCCGCTTCCCATGCGTCGACGTTCGGCGTGATCTCGCGCTCGACAAAGCGCCGCAGCGCGTCGCGGAACGCTTCGTGCTCGGCGCTGTAGAACGGGCTGCGGGCGGTGGCGTGGTAGATGGGCCACGAGGGCGCGGTCATCGGCGGCGCGCTGCGAAGCCTAACGCTTGTTAGATGCTAGAGTGAGTATAGGGGTCCGAAAGGGGTCGGCGAAGGGCGCCGGGTCCGCGTGACCACAGGAGTTTGCATGAGCCGCAAGACGAAACCGATCCGCTCCGACATCGCGTGGAGCACGCACGACCGCATCGAGGTGCATGGCATGAGCCTGCCCGATGAGTTGCTGGGCAAGATCAACCTCGGCGACATGGCGTTTCTGCTGCTCGTGGGGCGCAAGCCCACGCCACAGGAATCGACGCTGTTCAACGCGGTCGCGGTGACGTTGGTGGAACACGGCATCACGCCGAGCTCGATCGCCGCGCGCATGACGTACGCGGGCGCGCCCGAAGCGCTGCAAGCCGCAGCCGAGATCGAGCAGCGGTTGGTCGTCGGAGTCGTCGGCCGCAGCCGACGGCCGCGGAGGCGGCGGACGGTCGTCGAGGGTGAGCTCCTCGAGGGTAAACGCGCCCAGGGGGCCCTCCTCGGGGCCGGCCCGATCCGCAGTAGCCGGCTGGACCGCAGTCAGCGTCGAACCCGGACTCCTCGGACGAGAGGTCGATCACCTGGGAGGCGTCGGCGTCGTCGCCCAGGCTGACCGGGGTCACCTCGACATCGGGCAGTTCGGGCATGGGGCGCGACGAGACCACGATGGGCAGATCCTTCCGCCCTCGGCGGGTCGACCGGCGCCGGACGCGGACGCTCGATGGACGAGAGGTCGGCGCTGTCGGGCAGCGGGAAACGGATCGTGGGCTCGACGTCGGGAGACGGAGCCGGGGGCCGGTCGCCGTAGCGGGGCTCGTCCTTGGGACGCCGGTGCGCGACCTCGGCCCGGTCGGCGGCCTCCTCCAACTCGTCGGCGGCGATGATCCGCACGCCTTCAGACGGCTCGTCGCCGCCCTGTCCGGGGTCTCGGGAGAGCTTGTCGGAAGCCATCAGTCCTCGAGCAGCTCGTTTTCCTTGGCCGCGAGGGCCTGTCGATCTCGGCCTCGTGGGCGTGGGTGAGCTTGTCGAGCTCCTTCTCGGCCCGCTCGAGCTCGTCCTCGGAGAGGTCGCCGTCCTTCTCGAGCGCCTCGAGCTCGTGGCGGGCGCCGCGGCGCAGGTTGCGCACCGCGATCTGGCCCTCCTCGGCCATGTGCTTGACGACCTTCACGAGCTCCTTGCGGCGCTCCTGCGGTGAGCGGCGGGAACGAGAGCCGGATGGAGATGCCGTCGTTGCTGGGGTTGAGGCCGAGGTCGGACTGCTGGATGCGCCTTCTCGATGGCGCCCATCGACGCCCTTGTCGTAGGGCGTGATGAGCAGCTGCGGGCCTCGGGCACCGAGAAGCCGGCGAGCTGCTGCAGCGGCACCTCGGAGCCGTAGTAGTCGACCGGGAGCTTCTCGACGAGCGCCGGAGCGGCCCGGCCGGTGCGGATCGAGGCGAACTCGGCCCGGGCGTGGGCGACCGCCTTGCGCCATCTTCTCGTCGGTGTCCTCGAGGAGCAGATCGGCCATCTCGCTCGTCATGCGGTACTCCTGATCGGTCGTCGGTGTCGACTGCCAGGGCCGGTGGGCGTCGCGTGCCGGATCGGCCTCGCGGCACGCAGGCCGGACGGGCCGCGGGATCACCGCGAGTGGTCCGGACGGCGTGACCCGAGCGCGTCACCGCGACGGGTCAGCGGACCAGGGTACCGATCGAGCCGCCCTCGAGGAGCGCCCGGACGTTGCCCTCGCCCATGCAGGTCGAACACCACGATCGGCAGGTCGTTGTCCATGCACAGCGTGATCGCCGTGGAGTCCATGACCTGGAGGCCCCGGTTGAGCACGTCGATGTAGGTGACCTCGTCGAGCTTGGTGGCGTCGGGGTTGGTGCTTGGGGTCGTCGGTGTAGATGCCGTCGGTGCCCGAGTGGGTGCCCTTCAGCAGCGCGCTCGGCCTCGATCTCGACGGCCCGCAGCGCGGCGGTGGTGTCGGTGGTGAAGAACGGGTTGCCGGTGCCGCCGGCGAAGATCACGACCCGGCCCTTCTCGAGGTGGCGGATGGCCCGGCGCCGGATGTAGGGCTCGGCGACCTGCGCCATGTGGATGGCGGACTGCACCCGGGTGGGCTGGCCCAGCTGCTCGAGCGTGTCCTGCAGGGCCAGGGCGTTGATGACCGTGGCCAGCATGCCCATGTAGTCGGCCTGGGCGCGGTCCATGCCCGGCGCCGGCGCCGGTCATGCCCCGCCAGATGTTGCCGCCGCCGACGACGACGGCGATGTCGACGTCGAGGTCGGCGCGGACCTCGACGATCTCGCGGGCGATGCGTCTGCGACGACGGCGCCGTCGATGCCGTAGCCGGCCTCGCCGGCGAAGGCCTCGCCCGAGAGCTTGAGCAGGACCCGCTGCCAGCGCGGCGGCCGGGGCTCCGTCGGTCATCGGCAGCCTCAGCCGCCGATGACGACCTGGGCGAAGCGGACGAGCGTGGCGTCGCCGAGGAGCTGCGGTGATGGTCTTCTTCTCGTCGCTTGACGAAGCCCTGCTCGAGCAGCACCCGCTCCTTGAACCAGGCGTTGAGCCGGCCCTCGACGATCTTGGGCCACGCCTGCTCGGGCTTGCCCTCGGCCTTGGTGATGTCGAGCAGCGCCTGGCGCTCCTTCTCGACGTCGTCGGCCGGGACCTCGTCGCGGCTCAGGTACGGCGGCTTGGCGAAGGCGATGTGCACGGCGATCTCGTGGGCCAGCTCCTTGGTGCCGCCGGCGAGCTCGACGAGCACGGCGTTGACGCCGCGGCCGTCCTGGATGTGGAGGTAGGTGTCGAGGACGTTGCCGTCGGCGGCCTCGAAGCGGACGACCCTGCCGACCTCGATGTTCTCCTTGTTGGCGATCTTGAGGTCGTCGATCTCGTCGGCCAGCTCGGCGACGGCGTCGGCGCCCTTGGCCACGACCAGCTCGGCGAGCTCCTGCACGAGCGACGACGAAGTCGTCGGCCTTGGCCGAGAAGTCGGTCTCGCACTTGAGCTCGACGATGGCGCCGACGTTGCCGTCGACGACGGCGGCGACCGCGCCCTGGCTGTTCTCGCGGTCGCCGAGCTTGGCCGACCTTGGCCAGGCCCTTCTCGCGCAGCCACTGCTCGGCGGCCTCGCATGTCGCCGTCGTTCTCCATGAGCGCCTTCTTGGCGTCCATCATCCCGGCGCCGGTGGCCTGGCGCAGGGCCTGGACGTCCTTGGCGGTGAACTCAGCCATCGGTGCTCAGGTCTCCTCGGACGCGGGGGTCTCGGCGGTCGTCGGCGCGGGGTGCTCGGCGGCGATCTCGGCCTCGGTGACGGCGTCGGCGTCGGCGAGGACGTTCTCGGCGTTGCTCGGGCGTGAGGCCCGGCTCGGCCGGGATCGGGTCGCCGTCGGCCAGGGCCTCGTTCTCGACGGCGGACTGCTCGTTGGCCTCGCGCTCGGCGGCGATGCGGGCCTCGCGCTCCTGGCGGCCTGCGGCGGCCTGGCGGCGGGCCTCGGCCTGCTGCGGCGGCGATCGGCGGCCTCCTCCTCGGCGGTGCGCTCGGCGAGCCGCGGCGGCGGCCGGGGCGTCGGCGCCACGCTTGCGGGAGGCGATGAAGCGGCCCTCCTCGACGGCGTCGGCGATGACGCGGCACATGAGGTTGCCGGAGCGGATGGCGTCGTCGTTGCCGGGGATCACGTACTGGATGACGTCGGGGTCGCAGTTGGTGTCGACCACGGCGACGATCGGGATGCCGAGCTTGTTGGCCTCGGTGACCGCGATGTCCTCCTTCTTGGTGTCGAGGATGAACACGGCGTCGGGCAGGCGCTCCAGGTTGCGGATGCCGCCGAGGTTGCGCTCGAGCTTCTCGAGCTCGCGGCCGATGAGGAGCGCTTCCTTCTTGGGCATGGCCTCGAACTCACCGGAGTCGCGCATGCGCTGGTACTCCTTCATCTTGCGCGACGCGCTTGGAGATGGTCTCGAAGTTGGTGAGCATGCCGCCGAGCCAGCGCTGGTTGATGTACGGCATGCCGCACTTCTCGGCGTAGGACTGGATGGGGTCCTGGGCCTGCTTCTTGGTGCCGACGAACAGGACGGTGCCGCCGTCGGCGACGAGGTCGCGGACGAAGGTGTAGGCGGTCTCGATCCGCTCGAGCGTCTGCTGGAGGTCGATGATGTAGATGCCGTTGCGCTCGCCGTAGATGAATCGCTTCATCTTCGGGTTCCAGCGGCGGGTCTGGTGGCCGAAGTGGACTCCGGCCTCGAGCAGCTGCCGCATGGTGACGACGGGGGCCATCGGCCATGGTGCTCCTTCCCATCGGTTGCGGTGACGACCGGATCCGTGCAGACGCCTCCGATGGCGGAGGCGACCGTGGGGGGCACGGGCCCGAGGGTGGAGTGACGGGACGACCTGTCCCGCGGAGGGCCCGACGGACGTCGGGCCGAGGAGCGAGTGTACGGGGCGTTCGACCGGACCGGCCAGCCGTTGCTCACCTCAGCTCGTCGGGGCGGTCCCACCTGCTGCGTCGGTCAGTCGGTCACCGCGACCCCGCCGCCAGTGCGGTCGGGATCGGAGCGGCGGCCTCCAGCGCCAGGCCGAGGCTCGCCGTCGTCTCCGTCGAGCGCAGGACGTCGGCCTGGAAGAAGGCGCCCGCCGCCACGCCAGCCGCTCTGGCACGTGGCACCCCGGCCGGCCACGGCCAGGGCGATCTCTCGGGTCGTCGCCGGCATCGCGGCGAGATCGTCGTGGGCGTCGCGGTCCGACGGCGTGGGGATCAGCCGCTGCACGTCGGCCTGCGGATCGGCCGTCGCGGTGCCGGGGACCGTCAGATCGCCGCTGGCGCCGAGGGAGGCGAACCGGACGGACTCGGGAACCGGCGTGGATCGCATGCTCGTCGAGGACGTCGGACGTCTCCGCCAGCTGGCTCGATGGCCGGGAGACGCTCGTCGAGATCCTCGAGCGGACCCTTGCCCGCGGATCGGCGTCGAGCAGCGGCGCCCGCCTGGCGACTCGCCGACGGCACGCGCGCCGGTGGCCAGCGGCGCCCCCTGGTGGGGCGAGCCGAGCGTCACCAGGTGCTCGACCGAGGCCGGCAGGGCGTGCTCCTCGCCCGGCTCGGACGACGCCCAGCCGGGCCACCACGCCGCCCTGGGAGTGGGCGATGCACGTCGATGGGCACCCGGGCTCGGCCGCCGCCGACCTGGGCGAGCAGGGCGGCGAGCCGGTCGGCGGAGACCTCGAGCGACTGCTGGCAGTCGGTCGACTCGAACTTGTGGACCGGGATGTCGTCGAGATCCGGGTCGGGGTCGAGCAGGACGATCCGGCGTCGCCCTGCCCCGCCGTCGTGGCAGCGGCGGGCTGGATCGGATCCGGCGCCTGGCCCCCGCGGTAGGAGAAGCGCACCACGTCGGCCTGGTCGTAGCCGAGCGTGGCCGTGTCGATCTCCCACGCCGAGTTGCCGCCGCTCCGGTGCCGTCGCTCGAGACCCGCTCACCGTGCCGACGACGATCACGACGACTCCGGTGCGGCGCTTCGGCACCGGCGTCGCGGTCGCCGACGGCGTGCAGTCCTGCTGCTGCTCGTACCAGCGACGCATCGGCGTCGACCGCCTCGGCCGACGTGCACGAGGACGTTCACCTCGACCGCGTAGTGGCCGGCGAGCTCGAGCCAGCCTCGGCCCCGTGGGTCGCGACGAAGCGTCGAGCGCAGACGACGCCGCCGGTCACGCAACGTGTCGAGCAGCGAGCGCCGCTCGGCGAGCGGGTCGAGACCGTCCTCGGCGCCCGGGCACCAGGCGGACACGGGGCTCGAGCAGCCCGGCGAGGAGCAGCTCGGGATCGAGGTAGGTGCCGTCGGGCGTGCGGACCCCGAAGTGGAAGATGCCGCCCGTGACCCGACCGACGTCGCCCTGCTCGGACCCTGGCCTCCGGCACCCGGACCGCGGCGAGGAACGAGTACGACGTGCGCAGCCCGTCGGCGTGCAGGACCGTGACGTGCAGGGCGCCCGCCACCGGCCCGGCGAACACGACCTCGCCGTCGGCCGCGGCGACGACGGGTTCGGCGGGACGGTGCCGTAGTCGATGCCGCGGTTGCCGGCCTGCCAGGCGCGGTCGGGGAGGTCGAAGCGGTCGACGATCGGAGCCGGCGACCGGAGGGCGGTAGTCGACGACGGCTCGCCGCCGCGACGCCGCCGCCGCCGGCCGGGCGCACACATCGCGGCGAGGGCCGGACCGAGCGCCGAGCACCACGAGGACGACGACGGACAGGACTCGACGGGCCACGATGCTTCTCCCGGACGCGACAGCGACGCAGGGGGAAGGAGGACCGCACCGGTCAGCCGGTGCGGTCGAGGGGGCCCGTCAGGGACCGATGTCAGGCCCGCGAGGGCCGAGGTGCGGAGCTCGACGGCTCCGGAGACGCCGAGTGCGAGGAGCTAGGCCGGCTCGCGCTCGGATGCGGCGATGCGGGAGCGCAGCTGGAGCACGGCCTTGGTGTGGATCTGGCAGACCCGGCTCTCGGTCACGCCGAGCACCTGGCCGATCTCGGCCAGGGTCAGGCCCTCGTAGTAGTAGAGCGTGAGGACGATCTTCTCGCGCTCGGGCATGCGGTTGATGGCCTCGGCGAGGATGTGGCGCATCTCCTCGACCTCGTAGGCCGCCACCGGGCCCTCGCCGCACGTCGGCGATGGTGTCGCCGAGCGTGAGCGACTCGCCCCGGTCGCCGCCGACCGACAGCATCTCGTCGAGCGCGACGAGGCCGACGAACGAGATCTGGCGCGAGCGTGCGTCTGGAGCTGGTCGTCGGTGATGTCGAGCTCGGCGGCGAGCTCCTCGTCGGTCGGGCGTGCGGTGCAGCTCGCTCTCGAGCTTGGCGTAGGCCTTCTCGAGCGCCCGGGCCTTGGCCCGCACCGAGCGGGGCACCCAGTCGATCGAGCGCAGCTCGTCGAGGATGGCGCCCTTGATGCGGGCGATGGCGTAGGTCTCGAACTTGTAGCCCCGGCCGGGTCGAACTTCTCGATGGCGTCGATCAGCCCGAAGATGCCGTAGCTGACGAGGTCGGACTGCTCGACGTTCTGGGGCAGGCCGACGGCGACGCGGCCGGCGACGTACTTCACCAGCGGCGAGTAGTGCAGGATCAGCTGGTCACGGTCGGCGCGCTCGCCTGTGGCCTTGTAGTCGGCCCACAGGGCGTCGGTCTGTGCTGACTGGTCGTCCACGTGACCTACCGTCCGTCCGTTCTCCCGCTCAAGATCTCGGTCGCCTCGCCGATGGAGTAGATCAGGCCGGGGATGGGTGGCGTCGAGAACTGTGCGAAGCCGCTCCTTGCTCACGTGAGTGTAGAGCTGCGTGGTCGACAAGGTCGGCGTGACCGAGCAGCTCCTGCACCGCACGCAGGTCGGCACCACCGTCGAGCAGGTGCGTGGCGAAGGTGTGGCGCAGCGCGTGGGGGTGGGTCGGCGACGGCGCGCGGCGGTCGAGGATGCGGCGCACGTCGCGTGGTCCGAGGCGACGGCCGCGCCGGTTGAGGAACACCGCGTCGGCGGGAGAGGCGGCCGATGGCGAGCTCGCGCCGTCCGTGGTCGAGCCACCGCCGAAGGGCGTCGACGGCCGGCTGGCTGAGGGGCACGACGCGCTGCTTGGAGCCCTTGCCCCACACCGTGACCCGCGCCGCGTGGCAGATCGAGGTCGTCGGGCCGGAGACCGCAGAGCTCGGCGACCCGCAGCCCGCTGCCGTAGAGCAGCTCGAGCACGGCGTCGTCGCGGACTGCGGATGGCCGGGGCGTCGCCGCGACGCTCGACGCCGGCGGATCGTCGAGCAGCGTGGTGATCTCGTCGTCGCGCAGCACCCGGGGCAGCCGGCCGCTTCCCCCGGGCACGCTGCAGGCCGGCGGCGGGTCGCCCGGCAGTCGTCCGGTGCGGACCAGCCAGGCGAAGTAGCGGCGCAGCGAGCGACGCCTTGCGGGCGATGGTGCGCCGGGCGAGCCCGCGGGTCGTGAGGTAGGCGAGGTAGCGGCGCAGCGTGGTGCGGGTGACCTGCCGCCGGCTGCTCGAGCCCGAGCCGGTCGGCCCAGTCGGCGAAGGCGACCAGGTCGGAGCGGTAGGCCCGCACCGTGGCCGGCGCCGCCGAGGTGAGCGAGGCCGAGAAGCCGTCGAGCGCCCAGGCGTCGGAGCCGGTGGTCACCTGCCGAACTGTAGCCGCGCGACCGTTCGACGAAGGTGGCCGGGCGACGCTCGCCGACGAGTCGGGCACGACCTCCGGCCCGGCCACCAACCGGGAAGGCTCGGCCGTCGGGCCTCTCCGTCACCGCCCGACCCGCTCGCGACCGATGCGTTCCACCCAGCCCGACCGACGGACGACCCACCCCGTGCCCTCGAGGCTGTCGAGGGCCAGGGCGAGGCGCCCGAGCTCGAGCCCGGTGGCCAGAACGAGCTGCTCGACCGGACCGGGCCCCACGGGATCTCGGCGAGCACGACGCGGCGTCACCTTCGGGCCGGGCGCGGCGCTCGCCGGCCGCGGCGGGGTCGATCGGGCTCGCGACCGAGGGCGAGCAGGACGTCGGCGGCGTCGCGGGCCGGGGCGCAGCCGTCGAACAGGAGGTGGTTGGTGCCGTCGGAGCTGGCTGCGGTGACCGGGCCGGGGACGGCGAGGACCGGGACCCCGCGACGAGCCGCCTCGAGCGCCGTGCGCAGGGCCCCACCGGTGGCCTGCGACTCCACGACGACCACGACGTCGGCCAGCGCGGCGATCAGCCGGTTGCGGGCCGGGAAGTGCCATGCGGCGGCGGGCGCGCCCAGCGGGTACTCGCACAGGATCACCCCGGACCGGGCCACCTGGCGCCACAGCGGACCGTGTTGGCGCGGGGTAGACGAGGTCGAGGCCGCTGCCGACCACCGCGATCGGCGGGGCGGCCTCGGCGGCCAGCGCACCGGCGTGGGCGGCGCCGTCGATGCCGAGGGCCAGGCCCGAGACCACGGCGATGCCGGCGGCGGCGAGATCGCGTCCGAGCTCCGACGGCGACGTCGTGGCCGTAGCGGGTGGCCTTCCGGGTGCCGACGACGGCGACGCGTGCCCCGGCCAGATGATCGAGATCGCCGTGCCAGAACAGCACCGCCGGTCGGATCGTCGTCGGCCGCGAAGGCCGCCGGGAAGGCGCGCTGCCTGCGACAGCGACGCCGACGCCGGCTCGGACGTGCTGCTGCCCAGTAGGCCGCCGGGTCGATGGCGGCGGCGGCACGGCGCCCACGCCTGCACGACGGCGTGCGGGCTCGATCGCGACCCGGATCGCGCACGAGCGCCGGGTCGACCGTGCCCGGACGACCTCGGCCCAGGCCTGCGGACGGCGCGTAGCGCTGGAGCAGGGCCCGGAGGCGTGACGGCCCGAGCCGGGGCAGCCGGGCCAGCGCCACGACGTGGGCCTCCGTCGGGGTCGGCCCGGCCGCCTCGGGTGCGAGTCGCGGTTCGGGTGGCACGTCAGGCCGCCCGGCCGCCGGCGACGAAGCCGGGATCGGTGCGGAGGTGGAGGGCCCCGGCGACGTGCTCGGCGGCAGAGCGGGCCCTCGTGGCCGGCGAGGTCGGCGAGGGTGAGGGCGACCCGCCGGACCCGCTGGAGGCCGCGGGCGCTGAGCCGGCCCTGCGCGCAGCGCCCGTTCGGCGAGGCGGCTGGCCTCGGGGGTGAGCGGGGCGAGGCGGTCGAGCTCCGGCCCGGTGAGCTCGGCGTTGGTCCGCACGCCCCGCTCGGCGGCACGGGCCCGGGCGCCGGCGACCCGCTCGGCCACCGCGGCGGTGGACTCGCCCGGCGTCGCCGCGGAGCAGTGGTGCGGGTCGGGCCGGTGGACCTCGACCCGCAGGTCGAACCGGTCGAGCAGCGGACCCGAGAGCGCGCCGGCGGTAGCGCGCGAGCGAGCGGTCGGAGCACCGACACGCCGCCGGGCGTCACCCCCTCGCCGCACGGGCACGGGTTCATGGCCGCCACCAGCAGGAACCGGGCCGGGAAGGTGACCCGGCGCTCGGCCCGCGGCGACGCGGACGACGCCCTCCTCGAGCGGCTGGCGCAGCGCGTCGAGCACCGTCGGCGGCGAACTCGCCCAGCTCGTCGAGGAACAGCACGCCGCCGTGGGCGAGGGAGATCTCGCCCGGCCGCATCCGCGCCGAGCCGCCGCCGACCATGCGCCACCGAGCTGAGCGCCGTGGTGCGGCGCCCGGAACGGGGGCCGGCGCACGAGGCCGCCGGCGGCAGCGGGAGGCCGGCCGCGGAGTGGACCCGGGTGGCCTCCAGCGCCTCGGTCGTCGTCGAGCGTCGGGCAGGAGGCCGGGCAGGCGCTGGGCGAGCATCGTCTTGCCCGCGCCGGGCGGCCCGACCATCAGCAGGTGGTGGCCTCCGGCGGCGGCCACCTCGAGCGCGGTGCGAGCCAGCGGGTGGCCCCGCACGTCGGCCAGGTCGGGAGGCGGGCTCGGGCCGGCTGGAGCGGGCCGTCGGGGAGCGGCGGCCACGGGGCCTCGGCGGTCATCGCCTCGACCAGGGCCTTCAAGGTCGGGCGCGGTGCGGACGCGGTGGCGACGCGGCGAGCTGGGCCTCGGCCGCCGAGTCCGGCGGGACGACGACCTCGTCGGCCACGAGGGCATCGACCAGCGGCAGCGTGCCCGGCACCGGCCGGAGCGAGCCGTCGAGGCCGAGCTCGCCGATGAAGCCCGCTCCCCCACCGCCTCGACCGGGAGCTGCCCGCCGGCCACCAGGACGCCGATGGCGATGGCCAGGTCGAGCGCCGGAGCCGACCTTGCGCACGCCGTCGGCGCGAGGTTGACGGTGATGCGGCGGTCGGGCCAGGCGAAGCCGCTCGAGAGCAGGGCGGCCCGGACGCGGTCGCGCGCCTCGCGACACGACGCATCGGGCAGGCCGACGATGGTGAAGCCGGGCAGGCCGCCGGCCACGTGGACCTCGACGGTGACCGGGATGCCGTCGACCCCGAGCAGGGTGGCGGACGCGACGGTGGCGAGCATGGGGCTCCTCCGAGGCAGCGGCACCGAGGTGCCGGGAACGGAGGGCGGCCGCAGCCACCGATGAGGGCGATGCTAGGCAACGCCTGCGACAGGGCACAACGGGTGGAGTGCTCGGGCGCCGCCGTTCAGAGCACTAGCCCGACCCCAGCACCTCACGCTCGT
>CAWBTF010000035.1:0-205964 GCA_963791595.1 uncultured beta proteobacterium
GCGGGTGCAGCATCTGGGAAGTGTGTCGATGCGGTTTGTTTGACCGCGACCTCAGCGGCTCGTTGCGACCGAACCCTCGAGATACGGCGTGATGTTGCGCATCGCGCGCGACACATAGTCGTCCTTCTCGCCCACCGGCGCCACGTAGTGCATTGCGCTTCGGGCTTCGTCGATGCCCACCAGTCTGGCAATGACCCAGGCAGCCAAGTACTGCGACGCCAGGCAGCCGCCCGCCGTGGCCACGTTGCCGCTGGCGAAGAAGGGCTGGTTCAGCACCGACACGCCGGCGGCCTCGACCCAGGGTTTGGTCGTCAGGTCGGTGCACGCCGGAACCCCGGCGAGCAAGCCGAGCTTGGCCAGCACAAGCGCGCCGGAACACTGCGCGCCCAGCAGTTGCCTCGATGGATCGAGCCGCAATTGCGCGAGCAGCGCTGCGTCGGCAACCACTTCGCGCGTCTGCATGCCGCTGCCGACGATCACCGCATCGGCGTCGTTCGCCTCGCGCAGCGATGCCTGCGCCTCCAGCACCACGCCGTTCATCGAAAGCACGCGCGCACTGGGGCTGGCGATCGACACCCGCCAATCTGGCCGCTTGACCCGGTTCAAGATGCCCAGCGCGATGAGCGAGTCGAGTTCATTGAAGCCTTCGAAGGTCAGGATCGCGATGTGCATGGGGTCGCTTGGGTGTGGTGTGGGGCGCGGTCGCGAGGAAGGATCGTAGCCCAGGCTCAGTCCAGGCAAGTCGCTGTCAGGGCCCCGCCCCCGCGTGACTCGCGCTCGCTGAATCAGTGCCGTCGCAGGGTGTCAAATGCCACGCGCGCCCGAAGCCAGAAAGCCCCCGTCCACCGCCAGCACGGTTCCCGAGATGTACGACGCGTCTTCCGACGCCAGGTAGAGCACGCCCGACGCCACCTCCCCGGTGCTGCCATACCGGCCCATCGGAATCGCCCGCGAGTACTCCTGGCGAAAGCTCTCGGTGTGGAGCTTGCGCGTCAACGGCGTATCCACCGGGCCCGGCGCGACGGCGTTCGCGGTGATGCCGTGTTCGGCGAGTTCGACCGCCATCTGCCTGGTGAGCGCAATCACCGCGCCCTTGGACGTTCCGTACGCAGTGCGCCCGGTGCCCACGGCGCGCAGTCCCGCCACCGACGCGATGTTCACGATGCGCCCCCAGCGGTGGCGCAGCATCAGGCGCGCCGCGTGCTGCGCGCACAGCAGCGTACCGGTCACGTTCACGGCCATCGTCTCAACGAAGTTGTCGAGCGGATAGTCGAGGAACGGGAACACCTTGGCGATTCCCGCACTGTTGACGAGCACGTCGCAGCGGCCGTGCGTGGCGTCCACCATCGCGAAGGCCTGCGCCACCGAGGCAGCGTCGGCCACGTTCAGTTGCAGCGCCTGCGCCTGACCGCCTTGTTCGCGCAGTCGACTCGCCGTGGCCTGCGCGACGTCGGTGTCGCGGTCGGCGACGAACACGATGTGGCCCGCCGCGGCGAACCGCGCGCAGACTTCGGCGCCGATGCCCATCGCGCCACCGGTGATCACGGCGACGCGGGGTGTGCGGTCAGCAGGGGTGTCGGTCATGGTGGAGCAGCGGGTTCAGCTCCCTGGAGTATCGCGAACCCGGGCGGGCACGCCCGGCTGCGTCGCCCATTGCTCAAACAAACTCGCCTCGATTCCGATGTTCCGCGCACCGGGCTCCAAGGCCACACGCCGGCGCCTAAGATCGCCCCCTCCGACACGCCGTTGCTAGAACATGACCGACCGCTCGCCCACCCCACCAAACTTCATCTTCATCCTCGCCGACGACCTGGGCTACGCGGACCTCGGTTGCTACGGCGGGCGCGACGCCGCGTTCGGCCCTGTGAGCCCGCAGTTGGACATGATGGCCGCGCAGGGCCTGCGCTTCACGCACGGCTACGCCAACTCCGCCGTCTGCTCGCCCACACGCTTCGCGCTGATGACCGGGCGCTACCAGTACCGCCTGCGCGGCGCCGCGGAAGAGCCGCTCACGCGCCGCTCGGGCAAGAACCCCGAGCTGATCGGCCTGCCCCCCGACCACCCCACCCTGCCCTCGCTGCTGCGCGCGGCCGGCTATCGCACCGGCCTGATGGGCAAATGGCACCTCGGCTACCCGCCGCACTTCGGCCCCCTGAAAAGCGGCTATGACGAATTCTTCGGACCGATCAGCGGTGCGGTGGACTATTTTTCGCACCGCTCGTTCGACGGCCAACACGACCTGTTCAGCGGCACCGAACCGGCGCCGACCCAGGGTTACCTGACTGACTTGATCACCGACCGCGCCTGCAGCTTCATCGAACACCACGCGCGCACGCCCTTCTTCATGAGCGTGCACTACACGGCACCGCACTGGCCCTGGGAGAGCCGTGACGACGAAGCCGAGTCGCTACGCATCGGCTCGAAGATCCACCACGTGGACGGCGGCTCGCTGCCGGTGTACCAACGCATGATCCACCACATGGACGAAGGCATCGGGCGCATCCTGCAAACGCTTCAAGAGCAAGGCATCGCCGACGACACGCTCGTCATCTTCACCAGCGACAACGGCGGCGAGCGCTTCGCCGACACCTGGCCGTTCACCGGCAAGAAGATGGACCTGCTCGAAGGTGGCCTGCGCGTGCCGCTGATCGCGCACTGGCCGGCGCACATCCGCCCCGGCGGCATCACACGACAACCGATGCTGACGATGGACTGGATGCCCACGCTGCTCGACGCCGCCGGCGTGGCGCCGCACCCCGACTACCCACTCGACGGCCTGAGCATGCTGCCGGTGCTGCGCCAACCCGATGCGCTGCGCGCGCGGCCGATGTTCTGGCGCATGAAATACCGCGGCCAGGCCGCCGCGATCGACGGCCCGTGGAAGTATTTGAAACTCGACGGGCACGAGTTCCTGTTCAACATCGACGTCGACGCGCGCGAGCGCGCGAACCTTGCGCAACGCGAGCCGGATCGCCTGCGCGAATTGCGGCAGCGCCACGCCGAGTGGGCCGCGACGATGCCGCCGATCCCCGAGGACGCGAACTTCTCGCTCGTGTACGGGCCGGCGACGATGGCCAGCGCGTCGGGTTGAGGCGTGGCGCCGCCATCAGCGGCGTCACGCTCCGTCAACGGGTGGCGCGAGCGCTCAGCTGCGCCAGGGCAACTCGAGCGCGGCGCCGTCGGGCAGGTAGGTGGCCACCGGCGTCGCACCGAACACGCCGACGATCTCCATCGGCATCGCGCCGGTGTTGAAGATCTGGTGGTCGCGGCCCCTGGGCAGCACCACGGTGCAGTCGGCGCCGAAGCGCTTCACGTCGCCGTCGGCGTGCACTTCACCGTGGCCTGACAGGCACATCACCACTTCGTCGCAGTCGTGGCGGTGCGGCGGCGTCGCCGCGCCGGGCGCGAGCGTCTGGCGCCAGACGGAAAGCTGCTCCAGGCCGTCGGCCTGGCCGGCCCAGGTGGCGTGGGCCACACCCGGAATCGGGCTGGCGGCGGGGCGGGTTTGTTCGATCACGTTCATGAGGTTCTCCAATTCAGTTTGCCGTTGATGGGTCCGTGGCGCCTCGGATGCATGCAGTGTCGGAGCCCGACCACTGATTTGGAAGATGCGGCAGCGTCGTAACATTGAGGACATTTCTGACGCAATCGCTGGCGCGCGCTCTGCTTCAGTCTCTTCCGTCAATCGGGATCTTTCACGATGCAGGGCATGCAGCAATTCCTCGCTTTCGCGCAGACGGCACGCCGGGGCAGTTTTGCCGCCGCGGCGCGCGACCTCGCGGCGTCGCCTTCCACGCTGGCCAAGAGCGTCGCGAGGCTCGAGGCCACGCTGGGCGTGAAGCTGTTTCACCGCACGACGCGGCAGGTGAGCCTCACGGCCGACGGCGAGCGGCTGTTTCGCCGCTGCGAACGCGTGCTCGCCGAGTTCGAAGACCTGCAGGCCGACGCCGCCGGCACGCGCGCCGCGCCTTCGGGCACGCTGCGTGTGGACCTGCCCATCTACTATGGGCGACGCTTCGTGCTGCCGTTGCTGGCGGGGCTGCTGCGCGAGCACCCGGCGCTGAGCCTGGAGGTGCGATTTCAGGACGGCTTCGCCGACCTGGTGCGCGACGGCATCGACCTCGCCGTGCGCATGGGCGAGTTGCGCGACTCATCCTTGGTGGCGCGGCGCATCGATTCGCAGCAACTGGTGCTGGTCGCAAGCCCTGCGTACCTGAAGGCGAACGGCACGCCCAAACGCATCGAGGATCTTGCGGCGCACAAGGCGGTGGTGTTTCGCATGCCCACGAGCGGGCGCAATCGCCCCTGGCAACTGCGCCAGGGCCGGCGCACGGTGGAATTGCATCCGGCCCATTCGGTGCAGATCGACGACACCGAGAGCCTTGCCGCCGCCGCGCGCCTGGGCCTGGGCTTGTGCCAGTTGCCCGACAACGTCGTGCAGGACGAGCTGGCCAGCGGCGAGCTGATTGAAGTGCTGCCTGCGTGCCGCCCACCGGCGATGCCGATCAGCGCCGTCGTGCCCTCGGGCCGCCTGGTGCCGCCGCGCGTGCGCGTGCTGCTCGACGCGCTGGAGCAACTGCGCGAGCGTCAGCGCTGAGGCGCAGTGGTCAAGCGCCCGATGCCGAGCGACGCGCCAACTCGGCGTCCAGCTCGGCGATCAGGTCGCGGGCCTCGTCGCCTTGCGGAATGGCACGCCCGCTGTCGCGCCACTGCACTGCCGACTTGAAGCCGTGCACCTGCGCGTGCCGGCGAAACCACAGGCCTTCGGGGTTGTGGCGCGTCACGCCGTCGAACAAGGTCGCGAACATCTGCGTCTGTTCCAACCCCATGCTGAGCATCGCCTGGTTCACGACCATCTTGTGCATCGCCAGATGCGCGTGCGGCACGCCGGCGATGCGCAACGCGAGCTGCAGCGTCGCGGCCTCCAGCTCAGCGGCCGGCACGGACTGGTTCGCCAGCCCCCACAACGCGGCGGTGGTGCCGTCGAGCGTATCGCCGGTGAACATCAACTGCTTTGCGCGCGCCGGGCCGACTCGGTAGGTCCACATCGCCGTCGTCGGGCAACCCCAGACGCGCGTGGGCATGTAGCCGATGCGTGCGTCGTCGGCCATCACGAGCAGGTCGCAACACAGTGCGATGTCGCTGCCACCGGCCACCGCATAGCCGTGCACCTTCGCGATGGTGGGCTTGCGGCAACGCCACAGGCTCATGAAGTCCTCGGTGTAGCCCTTCATCGCCGCGTAGTCGGCCATCGGGTCGTAGGGCAGCTTCTCCTGCTGGCACGGGTGCTCGGCGCGGCCCGATCCGAAGTCGACCAAGTCGTAACCGGCGCAAAACGCGCGGCCCGCGCCTTCCAGGATGATGACGTGGACGTCGTCGTCGGCCTGCGCCCACTCCACCGCTTCGCGGATTTCGCGCGGCATGCCTTGGCCGATCGCGTTCAGCCGCTCGGGGCGGTTCAGCGTGATGCGGGCGATGCGTGGATGCGCGTCGTCTTTGCGCGCGAGCAGGGTGGTGAATTCGGGCATGGTGGCGCGATGCTGCGTCGCCGCCCGCACACTGTCAATGCGGGGCAGCACGGGCCCACCGGTGTGAGCGGCCTGCGGCGGCACCGCCGATAATCGGCATTTTTCATGCTCGACCCCAAGCATCCGGCACCCACGCCGCAAGCGCTTCGCCACGCGCTCGGGCGCTTCGCCACCGGCGTGACGATCGTCACCTGCCGCGACGCGCACGGCGCCCCGTCGGGACTGACCGCCAACTCGTTCGGCGGCGTGTCGCTCGAGCCGCCTCTCGTGCTGTGGTCGTTGCGCCGCGCGAGCCCGAGCACGCCGGTGTTCAGCGCCGCGACAGTGTTCAACGTCAACGTGCTGAGCGAAGCGCAGATCGAGCTGTCGCGCCATTTCGCGTCACGCGTCAGCCACAAGTTCAGCCTCGGCTCCTGGAGCGACGGCCGCAACGGCGCGCCGGTGCTCGCCGATTGCGCGGCGGTATTCGAATGCGCGAGCGTCGCGCGGCACGAGATCGGTGACCATCTGTTGTTCGTCGGCCAGGTGAGCAGCGTCACCGAGTCGAACCTGCCGCCGCTGCTGTTCCATTGCGCGCGCTATCACAAGATCGGCAAGGTGGTGTGAGATTCGGGCCGAGGAGAGGCGATGACTGCGACAGTGACGACGCCGATCGACATTCCCAGCCTTGACGCGATCCGCGCGAACCGCGCTCGTATCGCGCCGTACATCGTCACCACGCCGATTCGCCGGCTCGAAGACGACGCGCTCGCCGCCGCGGTGGGCGCATCGACGCAAGTCTGGCTGAAAGAAGAGCTGTTCCAGCGCACCGGCAGCTTCAAGCCGCGCGGCGCGCTGTCGGTGATGCTGGATCTGGACGCGGCGCAACTCGCGCGCGGCGTCACCGGCGTGTCGGCGGGCAATCACGCGATCTCACTTGCCTACTGCGCGAAGAAGCTCGGCAGCACGGCCAAGGTGGTGATGCCGAAGAACGCGAACCCTTACCGCGTGCAGATCTGCCGCGAACTCGGCGCACAGATCGAACTCGTCGACAACGTGCACCGCGCGTTCGAACGAGTGAAGGAGATCGAAGCCGCCGAAGGCCGGGTGTTCGTACACCCTTTCGAAGGCCCGAAGACGGCGCTCGGCACGGCGTCGGTCGGCCTGGAGTTCGTCGAACAGGTGCAGGCCGCGGGCGCAAAGCTGGGCGCGGTGATCGTCGCCGCAGGCGGCGGCGGCTTGACCGGCGGCGTTGCCTGTGCGGTCAAGCAACTCAGCCCTGACACCGCGGTCTACGTGGTCGAGCCCGAAGGTGCCGACTCGATGCACCGCAGTTTCAAGGCAGGTTCGCCGCAAGCCATCGACAGCGTGCGCACGATCGCCGATTCGCTGGGTTCCCCACGCTGCGAGCCCTATTCGTTCGCCTTGAACCGGCGCTTCGTCGACGAGGTGGTGCTCGTCAGCGACGAACAGATCCGCGAAGCGATGCGGCTGCTGTTCAGTTCAGCCAAGCTGGCGGTGGAGCCCGCCGGCGCAGCGGCACTCGCCGCACTGATGCAGCCGCTGCGGACGCGGCTGGATGGCCAGTGCGTCGGTCTCGTGGTCTGCGGCGCGAATATCGACGCAGCGACCTTCGCGCGTCTGGTGCTGCCGTGACCTTGCTCCCTTGTATGTCGACCCCGGCCGCGCAGCACCGCCTCCGCCCTCAGGGCAGCAACGACGAGAACACCATCGCGAAACACAGTCCTGCCCAGATGAGGCCCGGCACGAAAGCGTGGTGGCGGTGGATGTCGGTCAGGTCTTCGGCGCTCGGCATTGGTTGTTTCATGGAATGAATCCGGGTCGAGTGGATTGAGGAGCCGCCACTATCGCCGGCACGGCGCGGTGCGGCCACCTTCGAATTGGGGGGTTTGCAGGCCTCACAGGCTGCGCAACCGTAGACTGTGAGACAACTTGCACACTGCGGAGCACACCCTTGAAATTCCAGATGGCCAAGAACTCGCTGTTCGCGGTGTTGCTGCGCTCGCCGTGGTGGGTGAGCTTCGGCGTCGCGCTCGCGCTCGCGCTGCTGGTTGCGGCCTTGGTGCCCGATGCCTACAAGGCGGTGGGCGCGCTGTCCGCACTGCCCTTCTTCGTGATCTCGGCAATTGCTGCGTGGCGCCAGGCCAAGCTGCCGAACATGGCGCAGGTGTCGGCGACGCAGCAGGCGGTCAGTGCGATGGGCTGGGCCGAATTCGCGAAGCTGCTGGAGCAGGGCTTCATTCGCGATGGTTACACGGTGCAGCGCGCCAAGGGCGACGCGGCGGACTTCGACATCGAACGACAGGGCCGGCGCATGCTGGTCAGCGCGCGGCGCTGGAAGACGGCGCGCACCGGCCTGGAAGCGCTGCGCGCATTGCAGTCCGCGCGCGAAGAGATCGGCGTTCCCGACGCGCTCTACATCGGCCTGGGCGAGCTCACCGACAACGCGCGGCCGTTCGCGGCCCGGCACGCAATCGCGATCTGGGGTGCGGCGGAGTTGGCGCAGGCCTTGCGCGGGTTGCCGCTGAGTTCCGCAGCGCCGAAGTCGCGGCTCTGACGCGTCGCCTTCACCCGCCCGAGCGCTTCACGGTCCAGCCCTGCGCCTTCAAGGCTTGCATGACTCGCTCCATGTGGTCGCCCTGCACTTCGATGACACCGTCCTTCACCGTTCCTCCCGCGCCGCACGCCGCGCGCAGGTGTTTGCCGAACTCCGCCAACGCGGCAGCATCGAGCGGCGCACCGCGAACCACGGTCACGGCCTTGCCGCCGCGGCCCTTGACCTCGCGGCTGATGCGCACGGTGCCGTCCGTTGCCGCTGCGTTCCTGGATGTTGCCCGGCACGTGCACGAGGCCACGGGCTGGCGGCAGCCGGGGCACATTCGGCCGCCCTCGGTGGAATAAACCAGGCCGCCGGGTTCGCGTTTTTGCATGACCATGCCGGATTCTCCGCGCCCATGAGAGCCGAGTGCCCGCACCCGCAGCAGAATCTCGCCGTGACAAGAACGATCGAACCCTGTGGCTTGCGGCGCCGGAGCATCTCGGTCGCCGCGCTGGCGTTCTCGCTTTTCGCCGCAGCGCCTTCAACAGCGGCCGCTGGCACGGCGGAAGAACCGGCAAGCCGCGCTCGCGCGCTCATCGCCGCCGCGAGTGCCGGCGACGTGGCCACATTGCGCCGCCTGCTCGACTCCGCCACGCCCGTCGATGCCCGTGACGAACGACGGCGCACCGCCCTGCTCGCCGCGACGCACGCGAACCGCGTTGACGCCGCGCAGCTGCTGATCGAACGCGGCGCCGACGTCAACGCCAAAGACGACATCGAGGATTCGCCATTTCTGTACGCCGGCGCCCAGGGCCGGCTGGAGATCCTGCAGCTCACGCTGCGCGCCGGCGCCGACCTGACAAGCACGAACCGCTACGGCGGCACCGCGCTGATCCCGGCGGCGCACCACGGTCACGTGGACACGGTGCGCGCGCTGCTGAAGACGACGATCGACGTGAACCACGTCAACCGGCTCGGCTGGACCGCGCTGCTGGAAGCCGTGATCCTGGGCGACGGTGGCGCGGCGCACACCGAGATCGTGCGATTGCTCGTCGCGCATGGCGCGAACCCGAACCTCGCCGACGCCCAGGGTGTGACACCGCTGGCGCACGCCGAGCAGCGCGGCTTCAAGGTGATCGCGCAGGTCCTGCGGGGCGCGCGCGTAAGGCGCGCGGCTCACCCCGCCTCGTAGATCGCGAACACCTTGTTGGAGTTGAAGATGCTTGTCTCGACGAACTCGCTCCACTGCAGTTTCGCGCCCAGGCTCTGCATCGCGCCCATCAAGGCCCACCAGTTGAGCACTTCCTGTTGGCCAGCGTGCTCGACGTCCTTCAGGGAACGGGACCGCCAATAGGCGTAGTCGTTCGCGACCATCGCGGCATAGAGGCGGCGGTCCTGTTCGGTATCCGGGCGCAGGCGCCAGGTGTGATCGACCAGGAACGCGTGCGACCAGGACGACGACGCGAGCAAGGCGACGCGGTAGGGGCTCTCTTTCAGCGCCTGCGCCGTCGCTGCGCCGAGATCCATGAAGCGCCGGGGCGAAGGCGACGGCGGATCGAAGTCGACGGCATGGTCCATGCGCGTCATGAAGCCGCGGCACGACACCACGCGGCGCCCGTAGCAGTTGAGCGGAAAGCACAGCGTGGGGTGCTCGAACCCTTTGCGGTGGTAGTCGAGGTACAGGATCGCATTGGTGAACGCGTGGGCCACGCTGTGGTGATGCAGCGGCTTGTAGGCGTAGGCGACATCGAAGTCGCGCTCGATGAGGGCGCTGACGAGCTGCCTTGCGATGTCCGGGCGGCCGCGCAGCCGGTAGCGCAGCGTTGCGTCCTCGTTCCAGACGTTCGCCCTGCCCTTCATCATCGACGACGCCTCGGCGTCAGCCCACGGCCGCAACTCCATGTCGTCGTAGGCGAGGATGGCGAATGGCGGAATGATGTCTTCGCGGAAGTTCTCGTACTGGTCGTCGCCCCAGATGAGCACGACGTCGGGCTTGAATTCGTCCAGCCGGGCCCGAACGCGGTCCAGCCCGGCCACCAGGGCGGCGCGATGGGCCGCGGCAGCGCGCGTGCCATGATCGTCGGCCCACTCTTCAAGCATCGCGGCCGGCCAATTCTTCTGCTCCTTGGCGGCAGCAGGGATGGCGGGGTCGTTCAGCGTCCAGCGCAGGATGCCGGCCATGTCGGCGTCCGCAAGGCACAGCGGCGGGTAGTGCGTGATGCCCAGACCGAGAATCTCTGCCATGCCTTGTGCTCCTTGGACGCCGCTGACGACGCGCGTTCGCGGCCTCGGCATGCCTTTGACAATGTAGCCGCTTCGTGACAGCGGCCCGAAGCGAGGCACGTGGGCACGCAGCAACGAGAATCGCAGACGCTCGAGTCCTCGAGCGAGCGCCACCGCAATCGAACCCGGAGTCTGAACCCATGCCCACGGCGAGCGAATTCCTCAACGCGATGGTTCTGGTGCCGGTGACGCTGCTGCCGATCATCAACCCGCTCGCCGGCGCGCCGGTGTTCGCGATGGCCGCGGGCGACGACCGGGTGGCCACACGCCAGCTCGCGCGCCAGGTCGCCATCAACTGCTGGTTCGTGCTCGTCGCCTCGTTGCTCGTGGGCACCTACGTGCTGGAACTGTTCGGCATCTCCTTGCCGATCGTGCGCGTAGGCGGCGGCCTGCTCGTCGCGGCCTCGGGCTGGCGCATGCTCAACACGAGCAACGACGACGAAGTGCACGCCGCCGTGAAGCGCTCGCAGAGCGCCGCGCTGTCGCGCGCCGAGGTCGTGAAACGCAGCTTCTTCCCGATCACGTTTCCGCTCACCACCGGGCCGGGAACGATCGCCGCGTCGATCGCCATCGGCGCCGGCCTGCCGCGCCAGCCGGCGCTGTACGTGGTGGGCGCGCTGGTCGTGCTGCTCGGCGCCGCGCTCACCGTGGCCGTGATCTACCTCGTCTACCGCAACGCGTCCCGGCTGATGGCGCGGCTCGGCGAAGTCGGCACCCTGGTGATGACGCGCCTGATGGCGTTCGTGCTGCTGTGCATCGGCATCGACATCCTGTGGACCGGCTGGGCCGAGTTGAATGGCATCGCCAGCCGGTGAGGGCTGATTCCCTATGAACTCGGCGCCCTCGCGCAACGCCGGCGCACGCTTGCCCACCCTGCTGAAGGAAGTACGGGCATGCACGATCTGCGCCGCGCATTTGCCGCAGGGCCCGCGCCCGGTGCTGCAGGCGAGTGCGCTGGCACGCATCCTGGTGGCGGGCCAGGCGCCGGGCAGCAAGGTGCACGCGAGCGGCGTGCCGTTCGACGACGCCAGTGGCGAGCGCTTGCGGCGGTGGATGGGCATCGAAGCCAGGCAGTTCTACGATCCCACCCTCGTGGCCATTTTGCCGATGGGGTTCTGCTATCCGGGCACCGGCCGTTCGGGCGATCTGCCGCCGCGGCGCGAGTGCGCGCCGCAATGGCGTGCGCACGTGCTGGCGGCCATGCCGCGTATCGAGCTGACGCTGGTCATCGGCCAGTACGCCATGGACTGGCATTTCGCCGGCACAGCGATGCGCAATCTGACCGAAACGGTACACGCCTGGCGCGACTTTGCGCCAGCCGCACTGCCCTTGCCGCACCCCAGCCCTCGCAACAACGTCTGGCTCAAGGCCAACCCGTGGTTCGAAGCCGATGTGGTGCCGGTGCTGCAAAGCAGGGTTCGTTCGATTGTCGATTCAGCTTGATACCTGCGCCGCTCTCGGGTTTATCCGATGAGCCCGGCACCGGTTCGGCCCTATCGTTTGGCTGCCGACCATTCGAATTGGAGAGACAACATGAATCACAGAATCACGCTTCTGACAGCGTGCTTCGCGCTTTGCACCCACTTCGGCGCAGTTGCCGACGATGACCGGTCCGACGTCCGCCGCCACACGCGTTTCGGCACCGTGGTCGGCGTCGACGACTCGGCGGCGAGCGGCACTTACGCCTGGAAGGGCGTGCCTTTCGCAAGACCGCCGGTCGGCGAACTGCGCTGGAAGGCCCCCGTCGACCCCGACCGCTGGAAGCAGCCGCGCGACGCGAAGCAGTTCGGCAACGCCTGTGTGCAGTACGGGCGCATCTACGGCCCGGGCGCCAACAATCGCTACGACCCGACGATCGGCACCACGCTGGGCCAGGCGGTCGGCAGCGAGGACTGCCTGTACCTGAACATCTGGGCCCCGGCCGAACGCCGGCGCGGCGGGCATGACGATGGGGATCGGCGTGGCGGTCACGGCGACGACCACGACCACGACGACGATCGCGATGACCACGACGGCGACGACGGGGACCGAAACGGCGACCACGGCAATTCACACGCAGGTCGCCCGGTGATCGTTTTCGTGCACGGCGGCAGCAACGTCTCGGGCTACACCGCCGACCCGGTGTACGACGGCGCAGCGTTGGCACGCGCCGCCAACGCGGTGGTGGTCAGCGTCAACTACCGGCTCGGGATCTTCGGCTTCCTGAGCGTGCCGCAGCTCAAGTCGGGCAGCGATGCGCAGGAAGATTCGGGCAACTTCGCGCTGCTGGACATCATCAAGGCGCTGCAGTTCGTGCGCCACAACATCGCCAGGTTCGGCGGCAACCCGAACAACGTGACGCTGATGGGGCAGTCGGCCGGCGCGATCAACGTCTACGCGCTGCTCACGACGCCGGCCACCGTGCAGGCACAGCCACAGCTGTTCCACCGCGCCGCGCCGCTGAGCGGCGGCATCTCGCTGGCGAGCAACCTGCCGCCCGGGCGCCTGCCGACGCTGAACACGGCGGCGGTCTACGCCGCACAGGGCAGCCAGCTGCTGCTGCGCCAGGTGGTCGCCGACGGCCTGGCGCCCGACCTCACCGGCGCCGCCGCCTGGGTGGCCGGCCAGACGCCGGCGCAGGTTGCGACCTACTTGCGCAGCAAGAGCCCGGCGACGCTCTTGTTCACGCTGCTGACGCAACTCGGGCCGCTCGGACTGGCCGGCTCGGGCCCGATCCCGGACGGTGCGATGCTGCCCAGCGACCCGATCGGCGCGATCGCTTCGGGCCACTACACACGCGTGCCGATCCTGGCCGGCAATACGCGCGACGAAGGCAAGCTGTTCCCCACCTTTCTGACGTTGTTCGGCGGGCCAAGCGGCCGCCTGGTCACCGACAAGCAGCTGTTCGACATCCAGTACGCCTACCAGCCCGACGCACCGGCGCAGATCGCGCTCGAGCAATGGATTCCGGCCGCGTACCTGCCAAGCGCGACGCCGGTGACCGGCTTCACCGCGAAGACCGAGTTGCTCGATTTCATCTTTCTGCAGGCCGCTGCAGACAACGTGCTGACCACGTTGAAGTCGCAGCAGAACGAAGTCTGGTACTACCGCTTCGACTGGGACCAGGAGCCCGCGCCGTTCAACGAGATCTACGGCGCCGCGCACGCCTTCGACCTGGCGTTCGTGTTCGGCAACTTTGGGCCGTCGCTGTTCTCCAACATCGCCAACTCGAGCGCCAACCGGCCCGGCCGGCTGGACCTTTCGAAGGCGATGATGCGCAGCCTGGCCGCATTCGCGCGCAGCGGCGATCCGAACGCACCGTTTGCGCTCGGCACGACTTGGCCGGTTTGGCCCTCGACCTTGATCTTCGACGCCACGCCCACAGTCAAAACAATTTCGGTGCAGTGAAGGCGGCGGCGCCGCAGTTCGCTATTCGCGCGGCCACTCGACCGCGCCTGAGTGCGTGACGGCGCCCAGGTGCGCCGGACCGACGAGCTTGGCGTATTTCTCCAGCACGCCGGCCAGGCGCTCGGTTGCGCGCGGTTTCCACGCGGCGCGCCGTTGCGCGATCTCTGCGTCGCTGGCGAGCCAATCGAGCGTGCGCTTCTCGCCGTCGATGCGGATGCGATCGCCGTCCCTCAACAGCGCAATCGCGCCGCCGAGCGCCGCTTCGGGGCCGATGTAGCCGACCATCAAGCCGCGCGTCGCGCCGGAGAAGCGCCCGTCGGTGAGCAGCGCCACCTGCTCGCCCATGCCCTGGCCGTAAACGAGCGCGGTGACGCCGAGCATCTCGCGCATGCCGGGGCCGCCGCGTGGGCCTTCGTTGCGGATCACGAGCACGTCACCCGCCGCGTAGGCGCGCGCGGTGACGGCGGCGAAGGCGTCTTCTTCGCATTCGAAGACGCGTGCCGGCCCTTCGAATACGCAGATCTTCAGCCCCGCCACCTTGATCAGCGCACCCTCGGGCGCGAGGTTGCCCTTGAGCACGACGACGCCACCGCTCGCGAGCAGCGCCTGCTTGTGGCTGCGCACCACGTCGCCGTCGGGCGCGCCTGTGTCGGCGAGTTCCTGGCGCGAGGGTGCGGCCCGACAGCGCAAGCGCGTCGCCGTGCAGGTAGCCGCCGTCGAGCAGCGCTTTCAGCACGACTTGCACACCGCCCACGCGGTGCAAGTCGATCGCGAGGTACTTGCCGCCGGGCTGCAGGTTCGCAATCAATGGCGTGCGCGCGAACACGTCGGCGACGTCGTCCAAGGTGAAGCGGATGCCGGCCTCATGCGCAATCGCCGGGAGATGCAGTCCGGCATTCGTCGACCCGCCGGTCGCGGCCACCGCCGCAGTGGCGTTCTCCAGCGACTTGCGCGTGACGAGATCGCGCGGCAGCGGCCCGCCTTGCAGCACGAGTTCGGTCGCGCGGCGGCCGGCCTGGCGCGCGAGCGCGAGGCGCTGCGAATACGCGGCAGGCAGCATCGCCGAGCCGGGGATCGCCAGGCCCAGCGTCTCGGCCACCATCGCCATCGTGTTCGCGGTGAACTGGCCCGGGCATGAACCCAACGTGGGCGCGCAGGCGTGGCCGAGTTCTTCAAGTTCCGCCTCCGTCATCGTGCCGTTCAGCACCGCGCCCACGCCTTCGTACGCGGTGAGGATCGTCACGTCCTTGTCGCGCCAGCGGCCGGGCAGCATGGCGCCGCCGTAGACGAAGACGCTCGGGCAGTTCAGGCGCACCATCGCCATCATCACGCCGGGCAGCGTCTTGTCGCAGCCGGCGAAACCCACCAATCCGTCGTAGCAGTGGGCGCGCATCACGGCTTCGATGGAATCGGCGATCAATTCGCGCGACACCAGGCTCATGCGCATGCCGCGGTGGTTCATCGACACGCCGTCGGACACCGAGATCGTCGTGAACGGCACCGCGATACCCTGGCCCGCCGCCACACCGAGGCGCGCGGCGTCGGCCTGCGGGCCGAGCGACATCGAACAAGGCGTGTTTTCGCCATGCTGGCTGACGATGCCCACCATCGGCTTGCCGAAGTCTTCGTCGGCCATGCCCACGGCACGCAGGAAGGCGCGGTGCGGGGTGCGGTCCAAGCCTTGCTGGATGAAGGTGGAGCGAAGGGGTGTCTTCGGTTCTGTCATCGGTTTTCCAGGATCGTGTGGAGCAACGCGTCGAGCGATGCGTCGACGTGCAGGCCAAGTGCGGTGGCGCGCTCGAACGAACAGTCGAGTGGCCAGCGGCCGAATTGCGCTTCGATTGCAGGTTGTGGCTGGTAGCTGACGCGCTTCGGCGCGGCGGCGTCGATGCGGCCCAGCGCATCCACGATGTCGCCGATGCGCGCGGCCAGCGCCGGTGCAGTGAGGCAACGCCTGTCGCCGAATTCGCTGGCGTCGATGTCGGCCAGCCCCATCAAATTGCGCACCGTGCTGCGCAGCGTGGTGAGCCAGATCGTCGCATCCGGCCCCACCGGGCAGACGTAGGTGCGACCGGCAAGCGGCTCGCGAATGACGTCGCTGTTGAACGCCGACAGCGCCCCATTCGCCAGCGGCGGGCGCAACAGCACGCCCGACAGGCGCAGCGCCCGACCGTCGATGAAGCCGCGCCGCGAGTAGTCGTCGATCAGCAGTTCGATCGCGCGCTTGTGCGTGCCGTAGCTGAGCGTGGGCAGCGGTTGAGTCGAATCGTCGATGCGATCGGGCAAGGGTGTGCCAAACACGGCGATCGAGCTCGCGTAGACGAAGCGCACCACGGACCCGCCCGATTCGGCCTGCATGCGACAGCGTTCGAGCAGGGCGATCGTCGCGTCGAGATTGACGCGCTTGCCCAGGGAGAAATCAGCCTCGGCCCGGCCGCTGACGATGCCGGCGAGATGGAACAAGCGATGCACGGGGCGCTCGAACAGCGAATCGATCAGCGCCGGATCGGCGATGTCGCCCCAGCGCCATGAGGTGCGCTCAGCAGCGTCAGCGCCGCTGGGCGCCGATGCCGGCGCGCCATCAGCGGGAAGCGCGACGCCGGCAACCCGTGCGCAATCCGTCGCGACACATTCGATGCGCGCCACTCCATGGGCTGCCCACGCGTCACGCAGCCCGCGCCACAAGGCCTGCCCGATGAAACCTGCCGCCCCGGTGACGACAACGCGTTGCGCTGAACTCATGGCACCCAGTGTGCCCGAAGCGCCGGGTGCCCGCGCCACGCGCCACCCGCTGCAGGGAATGCTGGTCATGCCCGCTGCCGCTGCCGTTCGCGCCACCTGACAATGTTGGAATGAGCGAAGCACTCGGTCTGTTCGACACCACCTTGCGCGGCGCCCTGATCGCCTTGCTGCTGCTCACCGCCACCGTGCTGTTGCGCGACCGGCCGCGCCTGGCGGCGGCGCGCGCCTGCGTCGCGATGTGCCTCGGGCTGTGCCTGCAGGTGGTCGGCTCGACACCCTGGCTCGAAGCGCGCCTGCCGCTGATTTGGCAACTTCCTCTCGTGATGGTGTCGGTCGCGAACGCCGTGTTGTTCTGGGTGCTCGTGCAAGCCTTGTTCGACGACGAGTTCGTGTTTCGCCCGGTGCACGCGGCGGCCTGGGTCGCGGTGGCGTCGTTGAGCGGCCTGAACTGCTGGCTCAGCCCGAACAGCACATGGGCGTGGGCGCCGTTCAGTTGGGGCGCGCAGCGCGCCGTGCCACTGCTTTTTGCGGGGCTTGCCGGGGTCGCCGTCGTCGCGCATTGGCGCGCCGACCTGGTGGAAGGCCGGCGCCGCGTTCGCACCTTCATCGCCGTCACCGGCATCGTCTACACCGTCGGCATGCTGGCTGCGCGGCTCGCCTCGCCTGACGGCCGCTTGTCGGCAACGACGGCAACCGTCGACGTGGCGCTGCTGCTCGCGATGGTGGTTCCGGCCGCGTGGCACATGCTCGGGCTGAGCGCGCTCGACTTGTTTCCTGCAACGCGCCCGACGTCGGCAGCACCTGCCGCAAGCGTGGGCGCGGCCATGCCGGGCACGGCAGCGCTGCCCGGAAAACCTCTGCCACCGCAGGACGCCGGGGAGGAGCGCCTGGCGGCAGCGCTGCAGCGTCTGATGCATGAAGCGCGCGCCTATCGCGACGAAGACCTCACCGTCGCCGCGCTGGCGGCGCGCTTGGCGGTTCCCGAGTACCGGCTGCGCCGGCATATCAACCAGCGCCTGGGCCACCGCAATTTCAACGCCTATGTGAACGGCTTGCGGCTCGAAGAAATTTGCGCAGCACTGGCGGACCCGTTGCGGCGCGACGTACCCGTGCTGACGCTCGCGCTCGACGCCGGGTTTCAGTCGATCGGCCCCTTCAACCGCGCGTTCAAAACCGTCACCGGCGTCACGCCCACCGAGTTTCGCCGCGCCAAGCTGGCCGATTCTTGAAATTGGCCAGCCGAAGCACGTTGCGCGCGAGTTTCGGCGAGACGCAGGCCCGGCCGGCCGGCATCGTCACTCTTACCGGGGGCAGGTGCTCCCGATGAGGAGTCGAGTTGATGATGTCTGTCTACAAGGTTGACCGCGGCGCGCGGCGCCGTGCCGGGTTCGGCAGCGTGTTCGCCTGGGCGTTGCTGGGGTGCCTCGCAAGCGCGGGTGCGGGCGCGCACGCCGGCGTTGCGTACAGTGAAATCTCCGCCACCGAACGCGACGGGCCGGTGACGCTGTACTACCCGACGAATGAGGCACCGCGGCCGATGCGGCGTGGCCCATTCACGCTCGACGTCGCCGTGGACGCGCCCCCCACGCGAGGCAATGGGCGGCTGGTGATGATCTCGCACGGCTCGGGCGGCTCGCCCTGGGTTCACGCCGACCTCGCGCGCGCCTTGGTCGACGCGGGCTTCGTCGTGGCGATGCCTGAGCACCGGGCCGACAACTACAGGGACCCGAGCCGCCCCGGCCCCGACAGTTGGAGCGAGCGCCCCGCCGAGGTGTCGCGCGCCATCGACGCCGTGGCGCGCGATGCGCGCTTCGCAGGCCTGCTTCAGTTCGACAAGGTGGGCATGTACGGCATGTCCGCCGGCGGCCACACGGCCTTGAGCCTGGCCGGTGGGAGCTGGTCGCCGCGCGGGTTTCGCGACCATTGCGTCGCCAACCTGGAAGACGACTTCCAGTCGTGCGTCGGCCTGATCACCCAACTCACCGGGGGCTGGCTGGACGGCACCAAGAAGTGGCTCGCTCGCACCGTCATCGGGCTCAGCTTTGGCGACGCGACGGCGCGCAGCCATGACGATCCGCGCATCGCGGCCGTCGTCGCCGGCGTGCCGTACTGCGCCGACTTCGATTTCAGTTCGCTCGAGCGGCCGCGGGTTCCGCTCGCACTGATCACCGCGGGCAAAGACCGCTGGCTGATTCCGCGCTTTCACAGCGACCGCGTGCTCGCGGCATGCCGGACCTGCGAGTTGCTCGCCGACATGCCCACTGCCGGCCATGGTGCGCTGTTGTCGCCGCTGCCTCCTGGGTTCACCGGCCTGGTCGGGGAGCTGCTCAACGACCCGCCGGGATTCGATCGCGGCGTCCTGGCCGCGATCGACCAGAAAATCGTCAGCTTCTTCGCTCGGCATCTGCCGGCCGGCACTTCGGGCCCAGGCATCGACTGATCGATCTTGCACGGGCGCGACCTGCGGCATGATGCGCCCATGATTCCTCCCCTTTCCATCCTCGACCTCGCCCCCATCGTCGAAGGCAGCGATGCGGCACAGGCGCTGAAGAACAGCCTGGACCTCGCGCAGCACGCCGAAACCTGGGGCTATCAACGCTACTGGGTCGCCGAGCACCACAACATGGACGGCGTGGCGAGTTCGGCCACCGCCGTGCTCGTGGGCCACATCGCCGGCGGCACGAAGACGATCCGCGTCGGCTCGGGCGGCGTGATGCTGCCCAACCACGCGCCGCTCGTCATCGCCGAACAGTTCGGCACGCTGGCGACGCTGTATCCCGGGCGCATCGACCTGGGCCTGGGCCGCGCGCCGGGCACCGACCGCATGACGATGCACGCGCTGCGGCGCCACCTCGACGCGAACGACGAAGAGGGCTTCCCGCGCGACGTGCTGGAGTTGCAGACCTACCTGAGCGTTGCCGGCGGCGAGCAGCCGGTGCGCGCGATTCCGGGCATCGGCACCGAGGTGCCGATCTGGCTGCTCGGCTCGAGCCTGTACAGCGCGCAGCTCGCCGCGTACCTGGGAATGCCGTTCGCGTTTGCATCGCACTTCGCGCCCGAGCTGCTGCTGCCCGCACTCGACGCGTACCGCTCCACCTACAAGCCGTCGCCCCGCTGGCCGAAGCCGCACGCGATGGTGGGCGTGAACGTCGTCTGCGCCGACACGGATGAGCAAGCCGCTTGGCAATTCACGTCGATCCAGCAGCGCTTTCTGGGCATGCAGCGCGGCCGGCGCGGGCCGTTGCCGCGGCCGATCGAGCCGGCGGAGATGGAAAGACTCTGGTCGCCGCAAGAGAAGGCGGGCGTGCAGCGCATGCTCTTGGCTGCTGCGGTGGGGTCACCGGCGAGCGTGCGGGCGCAGCTCGAAGCCATCGTCCAGCAAACCGCGGCGGATGAATTGATCGTCGCCGGGGCGATTCACGACCATGCGGCGCGCTTGCGGTCGTATGAGTTGTTGGCGGGGTTGTACGAGGGCAAGCACGCCGGTCTGTAGGTGCGGGTTCGCAGGTCAGTCCAGGGTGCGCTTCTTGTGCACCACCCCCCACATCGCCTCCCAATCCCCGCCCGCCATGTCGGTCACCGAACCGTTCGCAGCGAAGAACTTGTTGGGCATCTGAAAGAACCCGAGGAACAAGCCGCCCTTGGGCGACCACGCGCTGTGCCGGCTGCCGGCCGGGCGCCAGATGAACTGGCCGGCTTTGCATTCGATGCCTTCGTCGGGGCCGCTCTTGTCGACGAGATGGCCTTCGATGACCCAGGTCTGCTCGATCAGCACGTGTTCATGATCGGGCAGCACGGCGCCGGGCGCCATGCGGATCAGCGAGCTGACGAGGCCGCTGGCGCGGTCGAACAGCAGGTTCTTCACTTCGATCCCGGGGAAGCGCGTTTGCTGCCAAGGCAGCGAGTCGGTATCGACGAGGCGCGAAGCGAGGGGGGCGAGCGCGGCGTGCGCGGGAACGTTGGGCGTGATGGCGGTGGTCATGGGCGTGTTTCCAATGGCTTTCGAGTCGGGGGCGGAGCGGTGTCAATCGATGCCGACGACCGCGTGCGGCCGGTACGGCGTTTCGAGCGCCGCCACTTCCGCGTCGCTGAGTTGCAGATCCAGGGCGGCGATCGCATCGTCGTAGTGCCCCGGCTTGGACGCGCCGACGATCGGCGCGGTGACACCGGGCTTGCGCAGCAGCCACGCGAGCGCAACGCTCGCGCGCGAGGCGCCGCGCTTCTCGGCCACGCCGGCCAGTGCCTGTGCGACTTCGTGGTCGTTGTCTTCGCTGTGTGCGAACAGCGTGGCGCCGAACACGTCGCTGCCGATGCGCGGCGTGTGTTCGCCCCAGGGCCGCGCCAGGCGCCCGCGCGCGAGCGGACTCCACGGGATCACGCCCACGCCTTGGTCGATGCACAGCGGCAGCATCTCGCGCTCTTCTTCGCGGTAGATCAGGCTCAGTTCGGGCTGCATGCTGACGAACCGCGTCCAGCCGTTTTCCTGGGCCACCTGCTGCATCTTCGCGAAGCGCCAGGCAGGCATCGACGACGCGCCGAGGTAACGTGCCTTGCCGGCTTTCACCACATCATGCAGCGCTTCCATGGTCTCTTCGACCGGCGTGTTCGGGTCGGCGCGGTGGATCTGGTACAGGTCCACGTAGTCCATGCCCAGCCGCTTCAGGCTGGCGTCGATCTCCGCCATGATGGCCTTGCGCGAGAGGCCACCGATGTTCGGGCCCTTGCGCGTGGCGAAACGCACCTTGGTCGCGACGACGATCTCATCGCGCTTCGCGAAGTCGCGCAGCGCGCGGCCGGTGATTTCCTCCGACGTGCCGTCGGAGTAGATATTCGCCGTGTCGAAGAAGTTGATGCCCAGCTCCAGCGCCTGGCGGATCAGCGGGCGGCTTTTCGCCTCATCCAGCGTCCACGGGTGCGCGCCGCGCTCGGGAACGCCGTAGGTCATGCAACCCAGGCAGAGGCGGGAAACGGTGAGGCCGGTCTGGCCCAGACGGGTGAATTGCATGCGCGGCTCCGGTGGTGCAGCGCGCAGCGTAGCAGCACCGGGCGCGGCTCGCGCGGGCTGCCGCGACGAGACGGGTCGCCGCGGGGCTTGAGTCAGTCGCGGCCTGCAGCCGAAGCGGCGACTGCCACCGCCTTCATCGAGTCACCAATATTGGCTTCGATCTGCGACTTCTGGGCCTTCGCCTGCTGCGCCTGCGTGGCCTGCAAGGTTCCGACAGTCGCGGCGGTGCCGGCCACTTCGGCGCCACAGCCCGCGAGCACGGCGCTGGCGATGAGGACCACGTTGCGATAGCTCGGCATGAGACTCTCCCTCAGGTTTGACCTGCGGATCGTAGGCTCGTCGGGCGCGGCGCGGTGGCCGGGTGGGCTGCCGAGTAGGAGGCAGATTGCACGCCGGTTCGTCCGGGCGTCGCCGGGCCGGTGGTCGAGGGGCGGACTTGGCCGCCCGGGCACGAATCGGCCCGACGCGCCACAGTACCGGAGCGCGGCACGGTGCCATGCGCCAACCAGAGCAACAGCGCCAGCCCCAGCACCGGCAGGTTCTTCACCAGTGGGCCGCAGTGGTCGACCACCAGTTCGGGCATGTTCAGCGCGGCGGTGAGCGTGTAGCCGAGCACGGCGCCCGCCTGCACCGCGAACACCCAGGGCGAGGGGCGCCAGAGCAGCGCCACGCCTAACGCGACATTCAAGGCGCACGAGCCGAGCAAGGCAAGCTGGCCCGCGGCGCCGGTGAGGCCGCAGCGCGCGAGCAAGTGCATCACGCCCGACTCCTGCTGGAACAGCGCGCTGACGAGCGCCGTGTAGATCCACATGAAGGCGAGTGCCGCGCGCAGCGCGAGCGCCAGCGGCTCGGGCAGAACCACGCGCAAATCGAGCAGAGGTGTGGGCGGCGTGATCGACAGGCCACGTGCCAGCGTCGTCGGCGCACGCCCCAACAACACCGGTGCGGCATTCACGCCGGGCACACTGCCGCGCTCCAGCAGGCGCAACGTGTCGCGGCAGAACGCTTGCTGCGGCAGGATTTCAGCGATCATGGCGACGAGCATCATCACGAACCGCGGAACGGGCAGCCAGAGTGCATCGCCCAAGCCCAGCGCGTCGCGGTACTGCGTGAGCATCTCGCGGTAGCTCAGTGGGTTGGCGCCACCGAACTCGTGAACCGAACCGAGTGCGCCGGGGTGTTCGAGCAGTCCCGCCACCGCTTCGGCCACTTCGTAGACGTGCACCGGCTGCACGGCCTGTTCACCGCACCCCGGCAGGGCGATCACCGGCAGGCTCGCCAGCGTGGCGAAGAGCGCGGCGCTCTGGCTGCGTGGGCCATGGATCAGCGACGGGCGCAGCACCGCCCAATCGATGCCCATCGACGCGAGCGCGTCGTCGGCGCGCAGCTTGCTGTGCAGGTAGGGCATCGCGAGGCTTTGCGGGTCGCCGCTGACACCGAGCGCGGACACCTGCACGACGCGGCGCACACCCGCGAGCGCCGCACCGCGAAACAGTTCGATCGGTCCTTGCGCGTGCACGCGCTCAAACGTCTGCGTGCGCGATTGCATCAGGATGCCCACGCAGTTGACCACCGCTTCGATGTGCCGCACGGCCAGGGCCTGCGCCCAGTGCTCGGGCGAGCGCGGCTGCATGAAGTCGAGATGCATCGACTGGCGGCCCTCCGCTTGGCCACGTCCGCCCTCCACCACCCGGTGGCCACGCGAGCGCAGCGCATTCACGACCGCGCCGCCGACACAACCGCTGGCTCCACACACCAGGACGTTCATGATGTTTCCTTTGGCTGATGGCTGGCAGGGCGGTGCACGGCACAGGCGCCAGCACGGCAGTTCGCCATCGCCCGCGCCAGCCGGCGGGCACGATGGCCACGAACCCATTCGATCAACGGCGCGGCAGTGCGCGAGATGGCTCGGCGGTGCCGCGCGAAGTGGCGATACGCAAAATCGAAGATCGGGCGCAGCGGCGCCAACCCCGTGGGCCGCATAACCCAACCCAGGCCGACCGCGGCGTAGGCCTCGCGCAGCACGGGCATGCCGCGATGCACCGCGCCGTCGGCATCGATCGCGTGGATTTCAGCGTCGAGCTCGGCGCGGGTGAGGCCCCAGCGCGCGGGCTCGAAGTCAGCGGCGCTGATGTCGACGAAGGCGAGCAGGCCGGGCGAATTGCGCGCGCGCAGAGTGGTCCATCTCCAGCGCGCAGACAGGGCATGCCGGCGTCGTAGAAGAGGGTCAGCGGGTGGCGGACGTTTCTCATTTTCATCCCGTTATTTCTGTCGAGACAGAATTTCATTGGCAAAAAAATTTGATCGAACTTTTTCACGCCGGCGGCACGACCATTTCATCCATTGGACCTGGCACGGCCCCGCCACCTCGACCGAGCAGCTTCTTGATCTTCGCGCCGAGCTTGAGCACCTTGGTCAGCGTCTCAGTGTCGAGCTTCAACATCTCATCACTCCAGGCGGTGAGCGTTTCCAGCAGCTCGAGCGTCTCTTGCATGCGCAGCTTGGCTTCGGCCGGGTCTTTGCTGATGGCAGGGTCGGCTAGCACCTCGCGCAGCACCTCGATCGTCGGGGCAATCTCACGCCGTTGGCGCTCACTCACGATCGTGCGCAGCAACTCCCACACCTGCTTCGAAGTCTCGAAGTGATCCCGCCGGTCGCCGGGGATGTGCACCAGCTTCACCAGACGCCAGCCTTGCAGCTCGCGGATGCTGTTGCTGACGTTGGAGCGCGCCACAGCCAGCGTGTCGGCAATCTCCTCGGCGTGCATCGGCCGGCCGGTGATGTAGAGCAGCGCGTGGATTTGCGCGACGGTGCGGTTCACGCCCCAACGGGCGCCCATTTCGCCCCAGTGCAGGACGAAGCGCGAGAGGGTCGGCGAGAGGTCCATGGCGCCACTATGAACCTGCCAATTGTTTCTGTCAATACAGAACTCGTGTGGAAACTGACACCCACCGCTCAAGCGCGCTGCAGGCGCAGGCTTGCCCGCATTGCCGACTTGGGAGCGCGCTGTTCTACTCGCCCGACACCCACCCAAGGAACCTCCATGTCCCTGTTCGACATGACCGGCAAAGTCGCCGTCATCACCGGCTCGTCACGCGGCATCGGCAAGGCCATCGCCGAAGAAATGGCGGTGCACGGCGCTCGCGTCGTGATCTCGAGCCGCAAGCAAGAGCCCTGCGACACGCTCGCGGCAGCGATCAATGCGAAACACGGCGCGGGCACCGCGATCTCGGTGCCGGCCAGCATTTCCAGCAAGGAGAGCCTGCAGCAACTTGTCGACAAGACGCGCCAGGCGTTCGGCCGCATCGACGCGCTCGTGTGCAACGCCGCGTCCAACCCGTATTACGGGCCGCTGGCCGGCATCAGTGACGACGCGTTTCGCAAGGTGCTCGACAACAACATCGTCTCGAACCACTGGTTGATCGGCATGGTCGCGCCGGAAATGCTGGAGCGCGGCGACGGCTCGATCACGATCGTCTCGTCGATCGGCGGGCTGAAGGGCTCCACCGTGATCGGTGCGTACTGCATCTCCAAGGCAGCGGACATGGAACTCGCGCGCTGCCTGGCCGACGAGTTCGGCCCACGCGGCGTGCGCGTCAACTGCATCGCCCCGGGCCTCATCCGCACCGACTTCGCGAAGGCGCTGTGGGAGAACCCCGAGACGCTGAAACGCTCCACCGCCGCGGCGTCGCTCAAGCGCATCGGTGAGCCGCACGAAATCGCCGGCGCCGCCGTGTTCCTCGCCTCGAGGGCCGGCGCGTTCACGACCGGGCAGACGATCGTCATCGACGGCGGCGCCACGGTCAGCGGGGGCGCGTGATGGCCGATCGACTCAAAGGCAAGGTCGCGATCATCACCGGCGCGGGTTCGGGCATCGGCCGCGCGTCGGCGCTGCTGTTCGCGGCCGAAGGGGCCAGGCTCGTTCTCGGCGACAAGAACCCGAGCGTGCACGAGACTGCGGCTCGGGTGCTCGCCGAGGGCGGTGCGGCGTTTGCGCAGGAGATGGACGCAGGCGAGGAAGCCGACGTCGCGGCGCTCGTCGAAGCCGCATTGCGCACGCACGGCCAGCTCGACATCGGATTCGCGAACGCCGGCATTTCGGGCGGCATCGCCGGCATCTTCGACCTGACTCCGCAGGCGTGGGCCGAGATCCTGCGCGTCAACCTGATCGGCCCGTGGCTGATGATCAAACACGCCGGCAAGGCGATGGTCGACGCCGGGCGGGGTGGCGCCATCGTCTTGACCGCATCGGTGGCTGGCATTCGCTCCGGCGCTGGAGGACCGGCGTATTCGGCGTCGAAAGCCGGCGTGATCAACCTCGCGATGGTGTCGGCGCAGCAGTTGAGCGACACGAACGTTCGCGTCAACGCGCTGTGCCCGGGCCTCACCGAAACCGGCATGACGCAGCCGATCTTCGACATCGCACGCGAGCGCAATGTCACCGACAGAATAGGCCGCCTCAACCCGCTGCGCCGTGCCGCGCAGCCCGAGGAGCTGGCGCGCGTGGCGCTGTTCCTCGGGTCCGATGAAGCGAGCTACGTCAATGGGCAAGCGATCGCGGTCGATGGCGGCCTGTCGAGTTCGCACCCGGTGACGCGGCAGAGCATGGGGAAGACGGCCGTTTGACGCCGCTGCGGTGCGCAGGCCCGATGCCGCCGCGATGCGCGCAGCGTGAGGGCGTCGGCCGTCGTTATTCGATCGCGTAGAGCCGGCCATCCGCGCTGCCGATGTAGACGACGGCGTCGACCACCAGCGGCGTCGAGAAGAACGAACCCACGCTTTGCTGCTTGTCGGCGGCGATCGCGTAGGCGTCGTGCCAGCTCGAAGGAAAGAGCATGGTGCTGTTGAAGCGCCGCTCGTCGGTCAGCACCCAGCCGCGATTGGCCCGCGATGCATCGGTCTGAAACTCCCAGCGCAACTCGCCGCTGGCCTTGTCGCGCGCCTGCAGCACGCCATTGAGCACGCCCAGCAGCACGACGTCGCCGGCAATCGTGGGCGACGAGAACACGTAGGCTTGGGTGGAACTCTCGTGCACGGGTTTGCCGGAGGCGGCATCGAGAACGTGATAGCGCGCAGAGTCGGAGGTGGCGAAATAGACGCGTCCGCCGGCCACCGCGGGCGAACTGTTCACCCAGCTCGCCCCAGTGGAAAAGCGCCAGCGTTCGCGCCCGCTGCGCGCGTCGATGGCGTAGACATGCGCATCGCGGCTGCCGCTGTAGACCACGCCATCGACCACCGCCGGCGATGACTGAAAGCCCTGCTGGTTGAACATCAGCGGATCGACTCCGCCCTGGAAGGCCCAGAGCTGCCGGCCGCTGCGCGCGTCGATCGCGTACAGCTTGCCGTCCCAACTGCCGACGAACACCGCGCCTTCGGCCACCGCGGGCGACGCGTGCACCACGTCGCCGGTGCGCAGCTTCCAGCGCAGTTCGCCCGTGGCGGCGTGCACGGCGTAGACATGGCCGTCACCGCTGCCGAAGAACACCGTGGCATCGGCGACCGCAGGGCTGGAGAGGTAGACGTCGAACATGTCGGCGAAGGTTTGCGACCGCGGCTGCATGCCGTGCAGGCCACGCGCCTCGAAGCGGCGCTCGCCCTCGGTGGCGAACTTCCACAGCAGTTCGCCGGTCTTCGCATTCAGCGCGTGAAGGCGGCCGTCGTAGCTGAGCACGAACACCCTGCCGTCGGCGACCGCGGGCGACGACGCCACCGGCCCGCCGGTGCGGTGCATCCAGCGCTGCCGGCCGGAGACTGCCTCCACCGCGTAGACATTGCCGTCGTCGCTGCCGAAGATGACCGCGCCGTCGCTCCAGACCGGCGAGGACACGATCCGCTGCCCGGTCGTGAAGGTCCACTTGACGCGTTTGAACTCGCGTGGTGCCTGGCTCGACGCGACGCCGGTGCGCGCCGCGTCGCCGCGAAACATGGCCTGCGCCTGCGCCGCAAAGGGCGGCACCACCAGCAGGGCCAGGACCAGAATTGCGTGCGGCGTCATGGGCGTGGCTGCGCTTGCTTGCGCAGGGTCAGGCTGGCCTCGAACGGGCCCTGCACCACGTGGCCCCGGATCGTTCCCTCGGTGCCCGCCCATCGCCCCTCGAAGCGGTAGTCGGCCTCGGTGGAGGTGAGGGTGATGAACTCGGCGCCCTGCACCACATGGTCGACCGCCAGCCTGCTCGTGCGCGGGCCGACGATCAACAGCTCACCTCGCGCCACGCCTTGCGGCCGATTGCCCAGCGTCAACGTCACGTCGCGCGCCACGCCACCGATCTCATAGCGCCCGACCCAGGTGCCTTGCAGCGCGGCATCGACCAAGGTGGGCGCGACCGGCCGGTCCACTTGGGGCGGGCCGGTGTGCTGCATCAACAGCGCCGCTGCGAGTGTGCCCTGACGCAGTTCACCGGTCAGCGTTCCATCGGGCCGGCGGCTCAAGTGCGCTGAGGGGGCAGGCCCTGGCGCATTGCGGAACGCCGCGGCCAGCGAAAACCGCAGCGCGGATTCATCGACCTCGATGTCGCGCAATGGCTCGCCCTTCACGCCGCGCCCAGGCAGAATCACCGAGCCCTCCCAGCCGCCGCCGGCACTTGGCGCGATATCGACCACCAGGCGCAAAGGCGCGCCGGGGATGTCGGCCACACCCTCCCAACGGCCGGCGAGGCCGGGCGCGCCCAGCGCCGCGGCACCCGCCAGCCAAGCCGCCGCGAGCAGCGCACCACGCGCCGCGGATTGCCAATGAATCGTCAAGCGCATCAAGGGTTCTCCAGGGCAAGCCACGCATTCCCAAGCGTAGCCCCACACGGCCGGCACGGGGAGCGCGGTGCGACGAGCCGCGGAAATCGACCCTCGGAACACGGCGCGCCTGGCGCTGCACCGCCCCGCCCCGCCGCCTGAGGCACACTCGCGAACTCAGCGGCTGCGACCCGGCCGGCCACAGCGCCAGATGCAATCAAGGAGCCCCTGTGACGATCCAACTGTTCGCCTTCGACACCCCCAACGGCCGCAAGATCAGCGTTGCGCTCGAGGAGATGGGCCTGCCCTACGAGGTGCACGTGGTCGACATCACCAAGGGCGAGCAGAACGACCCGGCGTTCGTCGCGATCAGCCCGAACCGCAAGATACCCGCCATCGTCGACACCGACGGCCCGGGCGGCCAACCGATCAGCGTGTTCGAGTCCGGCGCGATCCTCATCTATCTCGGCCAGAAGACCGGCAAGTTCTGGCCGCGCGATCTCGCGGCGCAGGTACCGGTGCTCGAATGGCTGATGTTCCAGATGGGCGGCTTCGGCCCCGTTCCCGGCCAGGTGCACCACTTCATTGCGCTGGAGAACGAGCTCGAGCGGCGCTACGGCTTGCAGCGCTACATGGCCGAGACGCGGCGCCTGTACGGCGTGATGAACGAGCGCCTGGCGACGCACGAATACTTCGCGGGCGAGTTGTCGATCGCCGATTTCGCGATCCTCGGCTGGGTCTGGCGCCATCCGCGCCACCAGGTGGACCTGGCCGACTTTCCGAACGTGAAGCGCTGGTACGAGAAGCTGATGGCGCGGCCGGGCGTGGCGCGCGGCTTCGCGGTGGCGCTCAAGCGCTCGGCATAGGGGCTCAGATCGTCACGCTGCCCACACTCGCCCCGCCACAAACGTACAGAACCTGCCCGGTGACGAAGCTGTTGCCGGGATCGACGAAGAAATCCACCGCGCGCGCCACGTCTTCGGGCGTGCCCAGGCGCTTGACCGGAATCGCTTCGGCCAGTTTGCGCTCGCGCTCGCTCTCGGCAGGAACGACCTGGTGGAACATCTCGGTGCCGCGGATCGGCCCCGGCGCGACCACGTTGACGGTGATGCCCTCGGGCGCCAGCTCCAACGCCCAGGTGCGCGCCATGCCGATCAGGCCGGCCTTCGTCGCCGAATAGACGCTGCGCGTGGCCAGGCCCAGCGCGCCGCGCGACGACAGCAGCACGATGCGGCCGAAGCGCATCGCGCGCATCGCCGGCAACGCAGCTTGCACGAGCGTGATCGCGCTGCCCAGGTGCAGTTCGGTCAGCGCATCCAGGTCGTCGAGCTTCACATCGGCCAGCAGCGCCGGGCGGATGACGCCGGCGTTGTGCACGAGCGTTTCGATCGCGAAGCGCTGCGCCACCTCGGCCGCAGCCTGCGCCGTCGCGTGGCGGTCGGCGAGGTCGACGCTGATGTGGTGCAGATTTGGGTGATCGATCTGCGTCTTGCGCCGCGCCATCGCCACCACTTCGTAGCCGCTGGCGAGAAGGTGTTCGCAGATGACCTTGCCGATGCCCGTGCTCGTGCCGGTGACGAGCGCGACGCCACGGCCGGGTGCCGCCGGTTCGGTGCTCGCACTCATGCTGTCGCGCTCATGCCGCAATCAAAGCCAACACCCGCAGCGGGCTGCCGCTGCCCTGCGCAATCTTCAGCGGCGGGCAGATCAGCACACTGCCGGTGGGCGGCAGTTGATCGAGGTTGGTGAGGCACTGCAAGCCGTAGCGCCCCGCGCCGTGCATGAAGTAGTGGCAGGGGTAGGGCGGGCGCAGGTGGTAGCCCTGGCCGGCGTCGGTGCCGATCGCCTCCGAGCCGAAGCCGAGCACGTCGCGCTGCTGCACCAGAAACTGCACCGCTTCGCTGCTCGGCCCGGGCGTGTGCTGGCCGGTTTCGTCGAAGTTCTGGTACGCCTCAGGGTCCCGGCGCTTGCTCCAGTCGGTGCGCATCAGCACCCAGCTGCCGGGTGGAATGCGACCGTGCGCCGCTTCGAAGGCTTCGATGTCGGCCACCGTCATCAGGTAGTCGGGGTCGCGCGCCACCTGCCCATGGCAGTCGATCACGCACGCCGGCGCGACGAAATGCTGCGCCGGAATCGTGTCCACTGCATTGTTCGGCAAGTGCCGGCCGGAGATCCAGTGGATCGGCGCGTCGAAGTGCGTGCCGGTGTGTTCGCCGCAGGAGAAATTGTTCCAGTACCAGCCGGGGCCGCGCTCGTCGTAGCGCGACACCTCTTCGATGCGAAACGGCCAGCATTGGCCCATCTCGGGCGGCAGCGCGATCTGCGGAAACTCGGGCGTCAGCGTCTGCGTCAGGTCGATCACGCGAACGCCGCCGCCCGCGAGCGCCGCTGCGAGTTGGGCCAGGAGTTGCACGTTGTTCATGGGGTCACCTCGGTGGGTGGACCCCGACTTTCGTCGGGGTGACAGGGTAGCTCACGATTTCATCCTCCCGCAGCGAGTTCGCGCTCGAGAACGCGCGGGTCTTCGCGCCAGCGTTCCAGCCATTCCTGCGCCACGTCTCCGGGATACACGTCTTCCACGCCGTCGCGCAAGGCCTTGACAACAGCGCTCGCCAGCGCGTCGGGCGTGAGCTTGGGCGGCGGCATGTTCTGGTTCCATTCGTCGTCGATCGGCCCCGGGAACACGTTGATCACGCGGATGCCGCTTGCGCGCAGTTCGGCGCGCTGGCATTGCGCGAGCGAATGCGCGGCGGCCTTGCTCGCCGAAAACGTGCCGTGCGGCGGGAAGTTGGCGAGTGCGTAGATCGACAGCAGATTCACCCACGCGGTGGCATGCGTCGCACCGTCGGCCGCGCGGCCTTGCAAGGCCGGGCCGAACTCTTGGGCCAGGCGCAACGCGCCGAAGTAGTTGACTTCCATTTCGGCCTTGGCCACGTCCATGCCGCGCCGCGCGGCGATGCCGAACGTGCGGTGCACTTCGGCGTTGTTGATCACGATGTCGACCTTGCCGCCGATCTCGCCGGCGAGTTCGGCCACCGAGCGGCCGTTCGTCAGGTCCAGCGGCACCAGGCTCACTTGCGGCAGGCTCGTGATGTCATCGAGGCCGCTGCCGTGGCGCTTCCACGGCTCGGCATGGCCGGCCCAGACGATGTCGGCACCGGCCTTCACGAGTGCGCGCACCAGTGCCTGGCCCAGCCCCGTCATCGCGTCGGTGACGAACACTTTGCGGAACTTCGGGTCGCTGCTCATTTCGCGCAGCATGGGGTCGTCGGCCATATGGGATGTCTCCGTTTCTGGAAAGGCGATCACGACGGCGCGCCCGGCGCGGTCGAGCCGCGCGCCGACTCGAACACGCTGGCCGGCGGGGTTAACGTCGCCGTGCGACCCGGGAACCTGCACGTCGCCATGCAGGTGGACCATCAGCGTCGGCCCAGCATCCAGGTGCACCAGGCCCAGCCGCCAAGGCAGGCGCTCGCGAAAGAACAAGTCGTTGCTGTGGTGCAGCGTCGTCGCGGCAAGCAGCCGGCCCGCGCCGCTTTGCGGCCGCCATTTCAAGCGCGGCGACACGCATGCACAACACGCCTCGCGCGGCGGGTACTGCACCGCTGCGCAGTCTTCGCACACCTGCAACTCGAAGCGGCCTTCCGCCGCAGCCACGGTGAGCCCCAGCGCCACGCGGCTGCGGCCCCACGGCGGCAAGTTCATCTGCGGCGTGCGCCGCAGCGGGTTCTTGCGCTTGGGTTTCATCAGCGGCATCGTCATGGCGCTGTTCCACATGTCTTCGGCATCGTCATGACGATCGCCCCAGAATCACCGCGCCCGTGCACAGGCACCGGTCGTACGTGACCATGCCGAAGCCGCTGACCAGACCCAGTTGCGCGCCCTTCACTGCGCGGCCCGGCGTGGCATCGGTGAGCTGGCGAATCGCCTCCGTCAACCCGATGAAACCGCCCGCCGCGCCGGCCTGGCCGCTGGAGAGCTGTCCACCCGACGTGTTGTTGGGAAAGTCGCCGTCCCATGTGAACCGATGCGAACGCACAAACGCCGGCCCCTCGCCCTTCGCGCAAAACCCCAGGTCTTCCATCTGCATCATCACGATCACAGGATAGTCGTCGTAGGTCTGCACGAAGCTGATGTCGGCGGGCTTGGCATCCGCCATCGAATACAGGTCGGGCAAATCGACGCGCCAGCCGCCGCGCGCCATGATCGGGTCTCCGGCAAAGGCATTGTGGCGCTCGATCGCGCCACGCAGCGTGGCGTAACGCAGGCCCAGGTCGCGCGCACGCTGTTCGCTCATCACGAGGAAGGCTTCGGCGCCGGCGCAGGGCATCACGCAGTCGAACAGGTGGATCGGCTCGGCGATCGGCCGCGCGTTCATGTAGTCATCGAGCGTGAGCGGCTTCTTGAAGAGCGCGGGATCCGGTAACCGCCAGCGCATTCGTGCGCTGATCGACGCACAGGCGCCCGAAGTCCTCGCGCGTCGCGCCGAACTGGCGCATGTAGTTCGCGGTGATGAACGCGAAGATCGCGTTCGGCCCGCCCGAGCCGTAGGGGTAGGTCGCGTCGCGCGCGAAGTCGCTGAAGCTGCCCAGCGTCAAGCGGAAGGAGTCGACATGGTTGGTATCGGCGGCGATGCATGCCACGACATCGGCGTCGCCCGCCTGCACCGCGCGGGCGGCGCGGCGCAGCGCCATCACGCCGCTGGCGCCGCCGGTGGGAATGTGGTCGAGCCAGCGCGGCGACAGGCCGAGGTGCTGCGTCACGCCCACCGCGGTGTCGGGCGCGAGCGAGAAGCTGCTCACGGTGAGGCCGTCGACGTCGGCCTTTTGCAAACCCGACTGGTGCAGCAGCGCTTGCAGCGCCTGGCCGAGGAACCAATGCGCGCCGCGCGTCGAATGGCGCACGTAGGGCACCGTCACCGGCACGGTGACGGCCACGCCTTCGTAGCCGCGGCGCCGGGTCATTCGACCTTGATGCCCGCACTCTTGGGTTTCAGCAATTTCATCTCGAGCTCCGGAGTGGGGGAAGGAAGCGGGTCGCCGCAAGGGTGCGAATGAGGTTCGCACGTTCTCAGCGGCGCAAGACAAAGCCCGAGGCCTCGCGGTCCCAGGTACTTTCGGTGACGCCGCGCTCGCGCAGCTTGAACTTCTGCACCTTGCCGTTCTCGGTGGCGGGCAGGCGTTCCACAAAGTCGAGATAGCGCGGCACCGCGAAGTAGGCCATGCGCGTCTGGCAAAAGCGCATCAGCTCCAGCGGGTCGAGCACGGCTTGCGGGCGCAGCACGATGGCGGCCATGACTTCGTCTTCGGCGAGTTCGCTCTGCACCGGGAAGACCGCCGCGAGGTCGATGTCGGGGTGGCTGAGCAGCACCTGCTCCACCTCGTAGGAAGAGATGTTCTCGCCGCGGCGGCGGATCGCGTCTTTCAGGCGATCGACGAAACCGAAAGTACCCGTCGGCGTCGCGGATCACTCGGTCTCCCGTGTGGAACCACAGGTTGCGCCAGGCCTCCACGGTCTTTTCGGGCATGCCGAAGTAGCCGGTGGCAAAGGCGAAAGGCTCGTCGGCGCGCAGCAGCAGCTCACCGGCCTGCCCATCCGGCAATGGGTTGTCTTCGGGGTCGACCACGCGCGCCTCGAAGCCATCGCGCACGCGGCCCATCGTTCCCGGGCGCTGCACATCGACCAACGCGCCGATCACGAAGTTGGTTTCCGTCGAACCATAACCTTCCAGCAAGCGCATGCCGAAGCGCCGCACGAACTCGGCGTGGAACTGCTGCGGCACGCCCGGCGCGAGCGCGATGCGCGCCCGGTGCGCGCGATCAAGCGCCCCAGGCTCCTTGGCGAGCAGGATCGGCACCATGGCGCCGAGCAGGTAGGCCACGGTCGCATCGTGGCGCACGAGCGACTCCCAGAAGCTCGATGCCGAAAAGCGTGGCTCGACCACCAGCGTCGAGCCGGTGAGCAGCGCCTGGAAAAACGCGTTCAAGGCATTGGTGTGAAACAGCGGCAAGGTGGTGACCAGCGTTTCGCCGTCGCGCAGCCCGAGCAGCGTGGCGGAGTGCACCCCCCACCAGTAGTACTGCGCATGCGGGCAGCAAACGCCTTTGGACGGCCCCGTAGTGCCCGAGGTGTAGAGGATGGCCAGCGTGTCGCCGGGCCGCGACGGCGCTGCGGTTGTGGCGCCGTTCGCCACCGTCGGAAACGGCGTGCACGCCCACATGCATTGCGCCGGTTCGGCGGCGTCGATCAGCCAGACGCTTTGCAGCGGCAGCGTGCTCGCATCCCGTGCCGCGCCCCCCAGCGGCGCGCCGGTGGCAAGCGCCAGTACAGCCTGCAGGCCATCGGCCTCGGCCACCAGCAGCCGCGCACCGGAGTTGCTGAGCACATGCCGCAATGCTTCGCCACGCGACGCGGTGTTGATCGGCACCGCGACGGCGCCGATCCAGGCGCAGCCCAGGAAGGCCTGCATGAATTCGATGCGGTTCGAGCACAGCAGCGCCACCCTGTCCCCCGCGCCGATGCCGGCGTCGCGCAGCATCGCGCCCCAGGCCGACGCGGCACGCAGCGCATCGGCAAAGCTCCAGCGTGCGGTGCCCGCGACGAACAGCGTGCGCGCGCCGAAGCGAGCGGCCTGGCGCTCGAGCATCTGCGGCACGGTGCGCTCGGCGGGGTCGAAATGGGCGATGGGGGTGGCGCGGTCCGCTTCTTCGGTGGGCATGGTGGGCTTGCCGCTCTGGCCGAGGGCGGGCGATGGGCTCATGGGGTTGGCCGTGAGGTGCCCGCTCTACATGAACAACTGAATGCTGCCGAACGCTGCGTCGCAGTTCACCAGATCGACGCGCTTCATCTTGATGCGCAAGGCGCCGCCCTGCGCGACCAGCGTGTGCGTCGCCCAGCCGGCGTAGAGCGTTTGCTCGTCCATGCGCGTTTCGACATAGTGGAACGAGGTGCGGGTGGTGTAGACGCCCGCCGTGTCGTCGCGCGACTCGACGGTGGGCGCTTGCAGCAAGTGGTGGCAGCGGCTGCGCGGCTGTTGCGAGAAGGTGCGTGCCCCGGCCAGGCGCTCGACGCGGATCTTCAGCAACAGCTTGTCTTCGTGCATCAGCGAAGCGTGCAGTTTCGCATCGGTTTGGCCGTGCGCGAGCGGCATCCAGTACACGCCGTCTTCGGCAAACAGGTTGAGCCAGTCGTCGAAGCGCAGTTCGTCGAGCAGGCGCGCTTCGGCGTAGACGAAGTCGAAGAGTGCTTGATTCGGTGGGGTGCTGCTCATGCTGACTCCCCTTCCCTCATCGACGCTGTCATGAACCGCACCCAGGCGCGCATCTGGTTGCGCATCTGCCATTCATTCGTTCCATTGGTCGCCACGTTCACTTGGCCATGTTCGGCGGGATCGTAAAGCCGCCCGACGTTGACCCAATCGCGTCCGCGCGAATGCAGCGCACGCTGCGCGCGTTCGTACATCTCCAGATCGTCGTGGCCGACCATCGACGTGGACGCGTTGACGAGCCGGTTGTACATCAGCGTGCGCTCGAGCAGCAGATCGGGCGCTCCGACCAGCCGGTAGGTCCATGATTCGACCAGGGTTCGATCCGCGGCGATCGGCTTGAAGAGCCGCAGCATCTGAATCGGCCCCTTCACCATGATGTTGGGAAAGTAGACCGTGTTGTGGCGTACTTCGCCGAGGATTTGCTTCGCGCGCTCTTCGCCGTAGGCGGCGGCCATGGCCTCCCAGTAGCCGGGCACGGGCGAATACGCGGCGTGGATCGAATCGGCCACGCCTGTGTGGCCATGGCCATTGCTCCAGACGCGGATGCCCATGCCCTCGAAGAATTCGTACGGATTCACGAAGGGCGCGAACAGCTCCACCGCCATTGGCTTTGGCGTGCCTTCGGGGGCCTCTTTCCACACGCGCACCGCGGTGCCTGCCGAAGACTGGTGCGCGACCATCGGATGGCAGGTGTCGGTCTGGTTGTCGACCAGCATCTTCCAGTTGCAGCGGTGCATGTAGCGCATCACGCCGCCGGCGACTTCCAATCTGCCGACGGGCGAGCGATCGACCATGTTGTCGAGCGTGGAGAGCGACTCGCCGAAGAATTCTTCGAAGCCGATGCCTGTCGGGTTCAACCGGCAGAACACGAAGTCGCGGTAGACCTTCGTGGCGCCCACCGCCGCCATGCCGCGGCTCGCTTCGCAATGCTCGAAGCCGGTGTTGTTGTAGCCCTCGCGCAGCGGCGTGTTCAGCAGCGAGCCGTCGGTGCGGTAGGTCCACGCGTGGTACGGGCAGCGAAAGAACTTGCCGGTGTTGCCGTGCCCCTCGGGCGCGACCTGCACGCCCTTGTGCGCGCAGCGGTTGTGCAGCACGCGCACCGAGTCGTCGCTGTGGCGCACCATCACGACCGGCTGGTCGCCCACCGTCGTGCTGTAGAAGTCTCCGGCACTCGGCACCTGGCTCGCGTGGCCGACGTAGACCCAGGTGTTGGCGAACAGGTGCTCCATCTCGAGCGTGAACACTTCGTCGTCGACGTAGCAGTGCTTGTGGACCTCGGTGTCGCGCACGAGCGCGGCGATGCGCTGCGGCTCACCCCGGTAGCGGCCGGGCAGGTTCATGCGGGGACTCCTTGCTCGTGCGCCAGGCGTTGCAGCGCGGCGCGCAGCGCCAGGCCCGTGTTCGTCGGCCAAGGCCGCGTCGCGCAGCCCCGCCAAGATTCCGGCGTCGATGCGCGGCATGCGGTTCGCCCAGACGCCACGCAGGCTGTTGAAGTTCTTCCAACCGCGCTCATGCGTATCGCCATAGCCTTTCACCAGGCGTTGGCAGCGCGAAATCTCGGTGGCGAGCGCGATGTCGCTCGCCGCGGTGGCGCGGATGTCGGCCAGCCAGGCCTCGATGCGCGCCTGTTCGCTGGCGAAGCGCAATGTGCCGCGCCGCCAGCGGCGCAGGCCGGCAACGAGCGACAGCAGCAGGTAGCCGCGCAAGGAGCTCGTCTGGATGACCCGCCCCTTCGCCGCGAAGCGTTCGACCAGTCGCCGAGGCGCGCGCGAAGCGAGCAACCAGCGGCCGATGCCCGCCGGCAGCGTGTCGGCGATTTCCTGCAGGCGCGGGTGCATGAACTCGTTGATCGCGAGAACCTGGTCGGGCTGCGCGTGCACTTCGCCGCGCACCCGTGCGAAGCGCGTATCGCGTGTCTTCAGGTCGGCGACGCGGATCGTGTCTTCGTATGACATCCACAGGGCCAAGTGGCGCGCGGTTTCGCTCACCAGGGTTTGCGCCTGCGCGCCAGGTTCGGGCACGACGGACTGCACCGTGGCGAGCCGCGCGAGGTATTGCGCCGCATAGGCCGGGTCCTGATAGTCGACGAGGCGGCGCAGGCCTTCGAAGACGATGTCGCGCGCATCACCCTCGAAACGATGCGCGGCACGATCGAGCAGCGCCTGGATTTCCGGGTGCTGGGCACGTGGCATGGCCGGCTCAGCAGCGACTGGGGCGTCAGCCGCCGCAGCGCCGCGAGTGGCATGCTCGAACGCCGCCGCAAACGCCGCGAGGCTCGCCTTCACACCGACGCCGCCGCGCCGGATCGTCGCTTCGAATTGTTCGCGCTCGAAGGGCAAGACGCCGGTGCCGGCGAGCGTACCGAACAGCACCGCGCTGATGACGCTGCCGCTCATCTCAGCTGCTTGCGCCATGTCGTAGCCGATGAAGGACTTCGCCGCCGCCCGCGCCTGGGCGAGCAGTGCCGCGCTGTCGCTGCGCCCGTCGCCCATCGCGATCTTTTCGGACACGGCGTAGACCCGGTGCGTGGACGCAATCAGCGTGGTTCGATCCGGCGTCACGAGGCCGCGCTGCACCGCGCGGCCCGCTTCCATCAATTCGGAGGCGAGCACCACGTCCACGTCGCCCGGCAGCGGCATCAGTGCGAGCACCGGCGCGGCGCCAGCAGCATCGGCCGCGGCGCGTGGAAACAGCTCCACGTAATAGATCGTCGCGCCGGTGCGCTGCGCGACGCCGGGCACCGAGGTGGTCTGCGCGATGTGGCCGTTGGCTTCGCCGAGGTCGACGATCCAGTCGGCGAGCACGCCGCCGCCCTCGCCGCCCATCGCAAGGATCGCAATCTTGATCGGTTGGGTCATGTCATTTGCTCCACCGCGTTACCTGCGACCCGCGACCCGCGACCCATGAAACTCCGATGCATCGTGAAGGGCGGCTTTCGGCCCTTTGCTGCCGTTCGCCGCTGCGTGCATCCCAGCGTTCGGCGCTTCGCGCGCGCCAGCTCCGGCGCGAGGGCAGGTGGCCCGGGGTACGTTCTCCGGCCCACGCTCGCGGGGCACCCGATGTGGACCACGGCGCGTGGCGCCATCAACACCGCCCAGGCGCGCGCAGAGCCAGGACACCGCGAATGGGGCCTCCGCCCGTACCCCAAGCCACCTGCCCAGGCCCCAGGGGTGCACCCCTGCGCAACGCCCGTCACCATGGGTGGTAGCAGGGCGGTGGTGGTGCCCCCGGGCGGAGGCCCCATTCGCGGTGTCCTGGCCCTCTGTGGGCTTGGAAGGCGTTGATGGCGCTGTGCGTGGTGGGCCTCGGTGGCGCCCCGCGAGCGTGGGCCGGAGAACGGGGGCGCCGCCACCGCCCTGGGGAACGGTCGCTGAAGGGCTGAGCCTGCACACTGCGGCGAACAGCAGCTTTGGGCCGAGAGCAGTCAGCCCTGCGCTGAAGGCTTGACGCGAGTCACCGTCAGCGAGTTTCACGTCCATCATTATCAGAACGCAAAGCGCGCGCGCCGCGCCGCAGCGCGCTGCTGCAACCAGCCGATCACGGCGCCGCGCACTCGCTCCTTGAAGCGGTCCCAACCGGTCGGGTTGCTGACGATCTGGGCGCGGTAGAACGAAGGGCACAGCACTGCCGCGTGCGCGACTTCGCCGCACAGCCCACAGCCGACGCAGCTGTCAAGCACGGTCGCCACGGGGTCGGTGCGCAGCGCATCGGGATTCGGCTTGATCGACAGCGACGGGCAGCCCGACAGGCGGATGCACGAGTGGTCGCCGGTGCAGGTGTCGGAATCGATGCCGAAGCGTTCACGCACGACGCGTTGGCCGCTCGCGACCGCCGCGCGCACGAGCGGCTTTTCGCGGCGCTGCTTGTTCAGCATGCATTCGCTGCGCGCGACCACGACTTTCGGGCCGCGCTCTTGCGTCGTCAACGCGTCTTTCAGCGCCGCGCGCATGCTGTTCAAGTCGTAGGTGTGTTCGACCGTGCGCGCCCACTGCACGCCCACGCCGCGCACCGCCTTTTCGATCGCGTGGCCGGTGCTGCGCGTCGGGTTCGCCGCCGTGGACGACAAGATGTCCTGCCCGCCGGTGGCCGAGGTGTAGCTGTTGTCGACGATCACCGTCAGGTTGTCGGAGCGGTTGAACACCGCGTGCGCGATGCCGCTGGTCAGGCCGTTGTGCCAGAAGCCGCCGTCGCCCATGATGCTGATGGCGCGCTTGCTGCCTTGCTGGCGAGGCGCGCCGTTCGTGCCCGGGCTGACGGGTGGGTTCAGCGCCGAGGCGCCGGCGGTGCCCAGGCCATAGCCCATCGTCGTATTGCCGAAGTTGAACGGCGGCAGGATCGAGAACAGATGGCAGCCGATGTCGGCCGACACATGGTGCTCGCCGAGCTCGCGCTCCACCAGTTTCATCGCGGTGAAGATCGGCCGTTCCGGGCAGCCGGTGCAGAAGCCCGGCGGGCGCTGGTGCACGATCTCGGCCAGCGGTTTCAGGCCACTCGCGCGTGTTGGTGCAACGGGAACGATGGCGTCGGCCTCGAGCTTGTCATAGCGCCGCAAGAATTCGGCCACTCCCTTCAACACCTCGGCCGCCGTGTATTCGCCGGCCACCGGCAGCACATCCTTGCCATGCAGCTTGGTCGGCATCTCGCCCTGGTGCAGGATGCTCGCGATGTTCTGCTCGATGAAGTTGGGCTGGCCCTCTTCCACCATCAGCACCGCGCGCTTGCCCTCGCAGAAGAACCGCACTTCGGCGTCGATCACCGGGTAGGCGACGTTCATCACGTACAGCGGCACGCGCGAGTGGCCGAACACGTCGGCCAGACCCAGGCGCTCGAGCACGCGCAGCAAGGTGTTGTAGCTGCCGCCCTGGACGATGATGCCGATGTCGTCCGCCCCATCGGCGAAGAACTCGTTCAGGCCACGCTCCTGAATGAACTTCACCGCCGCCGGCCAGCGCTGCTGCACTTTCTCTTTCTCATGCGCGAAGCTCGCCGGCGGCAGCACGATGCGGCTGGTGTCGCGCCGCGGGTGCTGCATCGCCTCGCGCAGCGTGTAGGTGCTGCGCCGGTTGTCGCTCGCGACGAATTGGCCATGCACATGGCAGGCGCGGATGCGCAACTGCAGCATCACCGGTGTGTGGCTCGCCTCGCTCAGCTCGAAGCCGGTCTTCACCGCGGCAACGATGCTCGGCAAGTTCGGCCGCGGGTCGAGCAGCCAGATCTGCGACTTCATCGCGAATGCGTGGCCGCGCTCCTGCATGATCGAGCTGCCCTCGCCGTAGTCTTCGCCCACGATGATCAGCGCCCCGCCCGTCACACCGCCCGACGCGAGGTTCGCCAGCGCGTCGCTCGCGACGTTCGTTCCCACCGTGCTCTTGAACGTGGCCGCGCCGCGCAGCGGGTAGTTCACGCTCGCCGCGAGCGTGGCCGCGGCGGTGGCTTCGCTCGCGCTGTTCTCGAAGCGGATGCCGTGCTCGGCAAGGATGTCCTGCGCGTCGGCGAGCACGTCCATCAAGTGCGAAATCGGCGCGCCCTGGTAGCCGCAGACATAGGCCACGCCCGATTCGAGCAGCGCCTTGGTGACGGCCAGGATGCCTTCGCCGCGAAACACCTCGCCCTGCCCGAGGCGGAGTTTCTTGACTTCTTCGGCAAAGGAACGTTCGGCCATCGGTACCTGAGATTGAGGCGGACCCCGTACTATGGCATCGTCGGCGCGGCCCGGGCGCGCGGCGGCCTTGGCCGAGGATGAAGCGCGCGCCTCTGGGCCCGGCGGGGCGCTACTTGCGATCCGGGTAGCTCACCGCCATGCCGGCGCGCACATCCTGCTGGATGCCGTACTGCGCGAACGGGTAGCGAAAGCCGTTCTTCGCCAGCGCTTCCATGCCGACGATCTGCTTTCTCCAGTTGATCCGGCGGCAGTGCCATCAGCATCTCGTCGTCGAGCACGCCGCCGTAGCGGCGCTCGGCGAAACAGGGGATTGAGAGGCTCGGCTCGCGCGTGCGCAGCGCGCGGCCCCAGGAATCGGCGCACGCCGACTCGCCGACGACGCTCCAGTCGAAGCGCTTGTAGCCCGACCATTGCAGGCCGTTGATGAAGTACATCATCGCGCCCGGCGTTGCGTAGAACAGCGCGATGTCGGGCGGCCCGCCGCAGCCCTGCGCGGCCCAGTCGGCACTGCCCCATTTGACGAGCGGCGCCACCGCGAGCGCCTTGTATTGGCCTGCCGGCACGATGTTCATCGCCCGCTGGTGCGCGCCCGCATCGACCGGCGTCGCGTACCACACGCCCACCATGTGCTTGCCGGAAAACCACGCGTCATCCTGCCCGCCCAGGCCGACGACGGAGCGGCACTGGTCACCCACCAGGTCTTGCGCCGTGATGCCCACGCTCCAGCCCAGGCGCGCCGCCTGCGCGACGATCTGGTCCAGCGTGTGCACGCTCCCCTTGGGGCGGCGGATTTTCGGGATCGCTTCCATTGCTTCGACCGTCTCGAACAGCTTCATGCCGAAGGGGATGGCGCGCAGGCGCAGCAGGCGCTCCAGATCGGCGGTGAGTTTTTGCCACATGGTTCTGTTCCTTCTACAAATAGCCTACATCGCCAGTGACGGGATCTTTGAGCGTGACGAAGAACCCGCTCCGGCCCGCCATACCAAGGACCTTGCCGGGACCGTTCTCCCGAATCGGTTTCAGTCGTATGCTCGGTTGCACCAGCCGGCTTGAGTGGCAATCACCGTGAAACCACGTTCTCTTGTCTGGATTCTCGCCGCAGTATTTGCGGTCGTCTGGTCGGCAGCGCCAGCGCAGGAGCCGGCGCCGTATCCAACCAGGCCGATCAAAGTCATCGTGGGTGCCCCGCCCGGTACCCCTCCGGACGTCCTGGCGCGACTGCTTGCCGAGCAGCTCGCGGCTGCGGTCGAGCAACCGGTGATCGTCGAGAACCGTCCTGGCGCCGGCGGAGTCATCGGACTTGCGGCGCTGGCCAGGGCGGCGCCGGACGGTTATACGATCGGTATCTTTTCGATGTCGTTCGTCGTGGCCCCGAGCCTGCTCGTGCGCTTGCCTTACGACATCGAGAAGGACTTTGTCGCGCTTCGTCAGGCGGCCTGGAACTACCAAATCCTCGCCGTGCCGGCCGCGTCGCCGCTGCGTTCCGTCGCAGATCTCGTCGCGAGAGCGCGGGCGGCGCCCGGCGAGTTGAAGTTCGCCTCGGGTGGAAACGGCACCCCGCCGCATCTGGCGGGCGAGCTCCTGAAGCGGGAAGCCGGCGTGAACCTCACCCATATTCCGTACCGGGGTGCCACGGAAGCGGTCAACGCGCTCCTCGCTGGCGACGTCGACCTGTTGATCGGTCCGCCGGGCAGCATCTCACCGTTCGTCGAGGCGGGAAAGCTGCGCGCGCTCGCGACCTCCGCGCCGAAGCGGCTTGCGGCACACCCTGATCTGCCGACCTTCGGGGAGTTGGGGTACTCGACAGTACAGATCAGCGATTGGCAGGGCTTCGTCGCGCCGGCGGGAACGCCGCAAGCGGTGATTGCGCGCCTGTCCGCCGAGATCGCGAAAGCCACGACCATTCCCGCGCTGAGAGCGCGGCTGGAGGTGCTGGGAATGGAGCCGGCAGGCGCAGGGCCCGAGCAGTTCGCCGACCTGATCCGCAGCGAGATGCGGCGCTGGGGAAAGGTCGTCCGCGATGCCGGAATCCAGCCAAACTGATCGCGATGACAGATTCCACAAGACTGCCCTTCGCCTGATCCGTCGGTTGCAGCAGATCGGCGACGCCGTGCAGGTCACGCCGGACTGACAGGTCAGTTCCACTTCGGCGGGTCGCACTTCAGAGTTTTTCAGAGTTCCGCAAAGACAGGCGGCCGCTTCCGGAGCAAGCTCGACTCACGCATCGCATATCGCGAGCGACGGCATTCACCAGGAGTCGAGCATGTTGACGATGAAATCGGGTTCATTCGGTTGGACATGGGTCGTCGCGGCCGGCATGGCCTTGCTGGCGCAGGCAGCAGGCGATGCTCAGGCTGACGAACGGCACAAAAGCGGTCTCAAGGGCGTTTGGCGAGTGACCACCACACCTCGAAATTGCGAAACCGGCGTGCCTATTCCGACCGCGGCTTTTGAGGGTTTGTTCACGTTTCACAAGGATGGAACCATGTCAGCGTGGGTGCAGAACGCAACGATCACAACCACGCGCAGCCCGAGCCACGGACTATGGCGACGCGAACCCGGCGGGAACGACTATGCGTTCAAGTTCGTTCACCTGCGCTACAGCCTCGCGACTGGCGCGTTCATCCAGAGACAGGAAACAAGCGGGATCCTGGAACTGGGTGACGATCGCGATGAGTTTGCCACGGACAGTTCCACCGTGGTTTTTGATGCGAACGGCAATCCTGGTGTTCCGAGCTGCGGAAATGCCGTCGGCATCCGGTTTGAGATTGACAAATAGCGACCGAAAGAAGCACAGAGGCTCATGGCCCCAACAGCCCGGGGCCGTAGCCATCGAGCCGCATCCTTCGCAGCAGCGCTCGAAAGCGCGGCTCGTCGCGCAGCGGGATCCAGCGCCGGTCGTCCTTCATGTAGATGAGCCGCGTGTCGCGCACCTCATAGGCGCGCTCGAGCTGATCGAGCGCCGCGGCGTTCTCGCCCAGCGCCGCGAGCACTGCAGCCATCGACGTCGGTGGCACGTAGCACGACTGCGCGCGCTGCTCTAGCCGGCTCAAGATGGCGCGCGTCTCGTCGTGCTGGCCATTGCGGGCGTGCAGAAGCCCCAGCAGAGCGGCCGGCTGCGTGCTGTGGTCCGCCAACTCGTGCGAGCGCGTCGCGGCCTCGATCGCGCCGGCGACATCACCCTCGGCCATGCGCATCGTCGCAACCGCCATGTGCCCGACCCAGAACCGCGGTTCGACCTGCAGCACCCAGTCCACACGCGCCTGACCGGCGCCGCAGTCGCCGTGGTGCGCCAGGAAACAGGCATACATGGTGTTGTACAGCAGTGACATCGGATCGAGCTCACAGGCGGTGCGGACATGCCCGAGCCCTTCGTCCTGTCGACCCAGGTTCACCAGAAGCCATCCCAGCCCGAAGTGTGCTGCGGCCAGGTTCGGCTTGAGCGCCAGCGCCTGCCGGAACTCGCGCGCCGACTCGGCCCAGTTGTAGTCGTACCAGTTGAGAATCCACGCCAGCTGACAGTGCGCTTCGGCCAGGTGCGGGGCCACGGCCAGCGCCTGCAGCACCCACTTGCGCGAAGGTTCGAACACCTCTGCTGGCGACCGATCAGCGCCGAAGATCATGCGGCGCAACGACTCGGCCATGCCCACCTGGGCCAGTGCGTAGTTCGGGTCGATGGCCAGCGCTTGCTGGAACGCCTCGACGCTCTTGCGCAATCCGTCTGCGCGGATGGTCTGGGCATGCTGTTGGGCGGCAAGATAGTGCTGATAAGCCTCGACGTCGCGCGTGCCGCCTTCGGCCGCCCGGTTGGGATCGGCACCTTGTGGCGCGACACCTTTCAGGTACCGCGCGAGTGCGCCGGCGACGCGATCGGCAATCGCATCCTGAACGTCGAACACGCTGGCGATCTTCTCGTCGAAGCTGCCGCTCCAGGCCGCCACGCCATCGGGCACCGAGAGCAGCCGCGACGTCACGCGCAGTTGGTCGCCACGGCGCTGCAGCGAACCGTCGACGATCCAGGCGACATCGAGCGCCTGCCCGGCCTGCAGCGCGTCCTGGTCCATGCCGCCGAAGCGCCGCACCGAACCGACCGATCGCACCACCAGCCCGGGCATGGCCGACAGGCGGGCAATCAGGCTGTCGGCCATGCCTACTTCGAGCAGGTCGTCGCGGCCGTCCTGCGCCAGGGATACGAAGGGCAGCACCGCGACTGCCGCGCTGCGTGCGTCGCTCGAGACCGTTCGCCTCAAGGTGTCGAAGAAGCGCGTCTCGTTCGCGGAATGACCCGGATCGCGCTGCACCACCACGTCGGCGACGAACCTGAAGCCGCGGCGCGGCTCGGTCTGGATGTAGCGCTTGTCGTGGCCGTCGTCACCGAGCGCGCGGCGCAGCGCCGAGACCACTTGACTCAGACTGTTCTCCTCGACCACGAAGCCTGGCCACAGCGCGGCAAGCAGGTGGTCTTTGTCGAGCAATTCGCCGGGGTGCCCGACGAACAACTCCAGTGCGTTGAACAGCCGCGGCGTCAGCGGCACCGGCGTGCCGTCGCGCCGCCACACGCAGCGCCGGGTGGGCGCCAGCACGAAGGAACCGAACTCGAAGCAGTCGGCCGAGGCGGCGGCGGGGCGCCGCAATGGGGCATTGGGGACGTTCACGTCCTGCCCATGAGCATGCGGTTGCAGTGGTCCAGCTCTTGCCATGGGCCGCGCGCCGAAATCGCATCAGAACTATTCAAAAACATTCAAGACAGCGTCGTGTGGCTTGCCTGATGCTTGCCCTTGCGCACGGACCCAGCGGCGCAACCGGCGGAACAAGCATTGGAGAGTAGCAAGTATGAACCTCATCGAACCTCGCCGCATATCCCATGTTCAGCGCGCCATCGGCGCGTGGTGCTGCGCTTTGCTCATTGCCTGCGGCGGGGGTAGCGACGCGCCGGGCACGCAGGTGGCCACACCACCTGCCGCCCCTGCACCTCCAGCAGCTCCTGCACCTCCAGCGGCCCCTGCGCCACCGGATTTGTCAGGCCCTGTCGGACTGACTCAATTGCCGGATTTTCCGACCTTGGGCTTCGTTTACCGGTACACGTCGAACTCCGATGGCTCGCAGCCTCAGGGCCCATCGACGCCCGATCCGACGGAGGTCATCTCGTTCAGCTACTTGGCAGCGGACCAAAGCTACCAGATCAAGATTCCAGGCTTCGAGCGCGGACGGTTGACATGGCTGGGCACGAACCAACGCTTCACCATGCACAGCCTCAGTACGTCTCCGAGCCGTAGCTTTGGGGTTTCTCTTTACAGGCCAGGCGCTGGAAATCCAGAAACTCTGCCGCTTGACTACACCAGTTTTGGACTGTGGCACGACGCGATCTATACGCCGATTCCGGCACTTCCGAGATCGAACAACGAAGGCTTCTTTGCCTATGGCGTGCCAACCGCCTCTGGCGATGTTCCCGCCAGCGGTAGCAAGACATACATGGCCCTCGCTTGGGGGACGACGAACATCATCGGCGGCAATGCATTCTCGGGCGGAGAACCTGGCTTCATTATGGGCGACGTGCACTTGGTCTTTGACTTTGCGACCGGAGGCCTCAGCGGCCGCCTGCTTCCGGGACTGAACGACGGGACAGGCGCGTACATCTTTCTCGGCGAGTACCCGGTGACCAGCGTCGCTTATTCCGTCGGCAGTACCGCCTTCTCCGGAAAGTTCGCCGTTCCGGGCGCGGCGGCTGACGGCTTCTTCGAAGGCTTCTTCACGGGACCCCAGGCCACTGAGCTGATGGTGCGTTGGCAGGCGCCATTCCTGCATCCGGAGTTCAATGCGTGGGGCACGATGTTCGGGGTCTGGATCGGCAAGGCAAGTCAGTAGGCCAACACCGCGTTCGGTCCGACCAGACCTCTGCACGCTCGCTCGACAGGCGTTGCAACCGATCGAAGGCCTTGGCCTTGCGCCTCTGCGCATTGCTGTCGGCGACCCGCGGACAACGGATCACGGTATCGCGCAAGAGTTGATGACGCGCAGCTGGCTACAGCGTCAGCGACGGCCGCTGTGCGAGCGCCGCTCTCCAACACACGATGTTCGGGTGCTGCTCGCCCGGCTTGACCTTGACGACGCGCGCGAAGTCAACCGCCACGACGGCGGCGATGTCGGCGATGCTGAAGCGATCGGTCGCCACGAAGTCGCGCCCCGCCAGCCGCTCGTTCAGCGTGACGAAGAACTTCTGCAAGCGCAGCAAGCCACGCTGTGCCAGCTCGGGGATCTGCGCATAGTCCACCGGCCCGGGCAGCGCGCGGTTCGCCATGCTCGGCGCGCTGTTGCGCATCGCCTCGGCAATCGCCATCAGGCCCTCGAACTCGATGCGCCAGTGCCAGCTCGCGATTTCGGCCTTCTCGGCGGGCGTCACCCCCAGCAGCGGCGGCTGCGGGTAACGCGCTTCCAGGTAGGCCGTGATGCCCGCGTTATCGGTGAGCAGCAGCCCGTCGTCCGTGCGCAGCGCGGGCACGGTGCACTGCGGGTTGATCTTGCGATACGCGTCGCCGAGGTGTTCGCCGTTCCTCAGGTCCACCTGCACCGTCTCGTGCGCGATGCCCTTCTCGGCGAGCAGGATGCGCGTGCGTCGCGGGCTCGGCGCGGTGGAGCAGTCGTAGAGGATGATCGTCATGGCACCACCTTGTCCTGCGTCTTCGTGTCGAAATCGCTCGCCTCATGGCGCTCGTGCAACTGGCTCGACGCCTCGCCCCAGGTGCGGTTCACCATGCGGCCGCGTTTGGCCGCCGGACGCTGCGCGATTTGCTCGGTCCAGCGCTGGACGTTCTTGTACTCCCGCACTTGCAGGAACTCGCCCGCCGAGTAGAGCAGGCCCTTGGCCAGCGCTCCGTACCAGGGCCAGACGGCGATGTCGGCAATCGTGTATTGATCGCCCGCCAGGTACGCGCTCTCTGCGAGGCGCCGGTCCAGCACATCGAGCTGGCGCTTCACTTCCATCGCGAAGCGGTCGATCGGGTACTCCATCTTGCTCGGCGCATACGCATAGAAGTGGCCGAAACCGCCGCCCAGGTAGGGTGCGCTGCCCATCTGCCAGAACAGCCACGACAGGCACTCGGCGCGTTCGGGCGTGCCGATGGCGGGTAAGAACGCGCCGCTGAATTTCTCGGACAGGTGCATCAGGATCGCGCCCGACTCGAACACACGCACCGGCCGCGCGCCGCTTCGGTCCAGCAGTGCCGGAATCTTCGAGTTCGGATTCACCGCGACGAAGCCGCTGCCGAATTGATCGCCGTCGTTGATGCGGATCAGCCAGGCGTCGTACTCCGCGCCGCTGTGGCCGAGCGCGAGCAGCTCTTCCAGCATCACGGTGACTTTCACGCCGTTCGGTGTGCCCAGCGAATAGAGCTGCAGCGGATGCCGGCCCACCGGCAGCTCCTTGTCGTGCGTCGGCCCCGCGACGGGGCGGTTGATCTTCGCGAAGCGACCACCGCTTTCCTTGTCCCAGATCCAGACTTTTGGCGGGGTGTACGGGGGCGATTCGGCCATGCGGTGAACTCCAGGCGCTGGTGAGTGCTCGCAGTATCCGTGCAATCGACTTGCGCCAGGCCTCGCCGCATTTCCGGCGAACCTTGAGTGCCAAGGGTATGCCCGGTATCCGCACGGTCAGCGAGAGTTTCAAATGGCCTCTTCTGTCGCCTCAATGCGGCTTTGCTGCATTGTTTGAACGCCCACAGTCCACCGGAAAACCTTCATGCAAGCCAAACGATCGAACTCATGGCCGATGTGCTGCGCCTTGCTCGCCGCGCTGTCCATTGCGGTACCTGCGGTGTTCACGGCCGGCACGGCCCATGCCGCAGGTGGCCATGCCGAAGATCGGCACGATGACGATGACCGTGACGACGGCCCGTCCCCGAATGCCTTTTCGATCCGAACGCTGTCCAACCGCGCCGACCTGATCAGCGGTGGCGACGCGCTGGTCGAGGTGCGCGTACCGCGCTCGGTGCCGCTGAACAAGGTCAAGCTCACGCTGAACGGCGCGACGTCAGCGCCACGTTCGTCGCCGATGCCTCGGCGCACACGCTGCGCGGCGTGCTCAAGGGCCTGCGCGTCGGCGAGAACCGTGTCGCCGCAGCGTCTACCGAGCGCGGGCGCCACCGTCCCTCGGCGCGCCTGACGATCACCAACCATGCGCGCGGCGGACCGGTGCTGCTGAGTACCCAGACCACACCGTGGATCTGCGCCACGCCCGCGCCGGTGGCGGCCGTCGGCAACACGCCCGGCTCCAACGCGAGCGGCCTGTCCACGACCGCCGTCGATGCGCAGTGCAACATCGCCACCGAGTACAAGCTGTTCTACCGAACGACGACGGCGGGTTGCTCCAGTGCCTTGCCCGACCCGAGCCCGCCCGCCGCGCCGCCCACGAACAACTGCTTCAAGCCCTACACGCCGGGCATCACGCCGACCGACCTGGCGACGCACCACCACCAGCGACGGGCTCACGGTGCCCTACATCGTGCGCGTGGAGCGCGGCACGATCAATCGCGGCATCTACGACATCGCCGTGCTGTTCGATCCCGCCAAGCCCTGGTCGGCGCTGGCGCCGCAGGCGCAATGGAACGGCAAGGTGGTGTACAGCTTCGGCGCCTCCACCGGTCAGCCGCGCCTGCAGTTCCGCAGCGAGACAGAACTGGGCCGACCACGCGGCACTGTCGCGCGGCTTCATGGTCGTCGACAACAGCCTCACCGATTCGCTCTACAACTCGAACCGCTGTCCTCGTCGCCGAGACGGTGATGATGATGAAGGAGCACATCGTCGACAACTACGGCGAGGTCAAGTACACTGCTGGGCAACGGCTGCTCGGGCGGCTCGATCCAGCAGAACACGGTGGCGTCGATCTACCCCGGCCTGCTCGACGGCATCCAGCCGAGTTGCGACTACCCGGATTCGATCACGACCGGCCTGGAAGTGATCGACTGCGTGCTGCTGGTCAACTTCTATGACAGCGCAGACTGGAAAGCATTGATGGCCGGTCTGACCCAGGCGCAGATCAACGCGAAGAAGACGGCGATCAATGGCCACCTCGATCATCTCGGCTGCCAGTCGTGGAACAACGCGTTCGGCTTCAACAACCAACCCGGCAACTACGTTCGTACGCTGGTACTCGACCAGGTCACCGGGGCGATGGGCACACTGCCTGGCGAGCTGCCGCGCAACAACTGCCTGTTGCCGGCGGCCCTGGTGTACCACCCGGTGACCAACCCATCCGGCACGCGCTGCGGCGACGCCGACCTCTCCACCGCCATCTGGGGCAGCACCGACAACGCCAACGCCCCGGGCTTCCAGCGGGCGCGGCAGACCGGCGACAACGTCGGCATCCAGTACGGCCTGAAGGCGCTGCTGTCGGGGGCGATCAGCGCCGAAGAGTTCGTCACGCTGAACGAAAAAATCGGCGGCACCGACGCCGATTCGAACCGCATCTCGGCTCGCACCGTCGCCGACCTGCCGGCGCTGCGCATCGCCTACCGCGCGGGCATCGTCTCCAGCGGCAAGAACCTGGGCAAGCTGCCGATCATCGATTCGCGCGGCTACGACGAACAAGGCATCCACTACATCTGGCGCAGTTTTTCGGAGCGCGCGCGCATCGATGCGGCCAACCATGGCAACCACGGCAACCAGGTGATGTGGCGTTACGGCACCGGGCTGCTGCCTGGCACCGCGGCGCAGGTGACGGCGGTGACGCTGGAGTCGCTGCTGACGATGGACACCTGGCTGAGCAATCTTCTCGTCAGCGCGCCCAAAGCGACGCTGAACTCGGTGCGCACGCAGCGCCAGGTGGTCGCCGCCAAGCCGGCCAGCGCGTTCGACCTGTGTTACCTCACGGGTGACACCAACTTCACGACCAAGGTCACCGACATGGCGCTGTGCGACGCCGACCCGAGGCTCGCCAAGCACGCCTCGCCGCGCCAGGTGGCCGGCGGAGCGCTGACCGAAGACGTCCTCAAGTGCCAGCTCAAGCCCTTGAACACCGCCGATTACCTGCCCGCCACATTCACGGCCGCGCAACTGGTGCGCCTGCACGGCACGTTCCCGGACGGCGTGTGCGACTGGAGCAAGCCAGGCATCGGCCAGCAAGCGCCGCGTTCACCACTCACATTCGCCGCGGGACCAGGCGGCAAGCCGCTGCCGCCTGCGCCGAAATCGCGCAGCGCGCACAGGGACGATGACGATTGAGAGCGCAGGCGGGAAGAGGGCGAGGGAGGGGCAGAATATCCGCGTAGGCTCGGTCACGGTGCTGCCGGGGATCGACCTGGAAATCGCCGCACCGTGATCGACGTGCTCGTCATCGGCGGCGGCAACGCCGCCCTGTGCGCCGCGCTCACGGCGCGCGAGGCGGGTGCCTCGGTGCAGCTGCTCGAATCGGCCCCCATCGAATGGCGCGGCGGCAATTCGATGCACACACGCAACCTGCGCTGCATGCACGACGCGCCGCAAGACGTGCTCACCGAGGCCTACCCGGAAGAAGAGTTCTGGCAAGACCTGCTCAAAGTCACCGGCGGGCAGACGAACGAGGCATTGGCACGGCTCGTGATCCGCGAGTCACATCATGTGCGCGGCTGGATGCGCCGGCATGGCGTGCACTTTCAGCCGTCACTGTCGGGCACCTTGCACCTGAGCCGCACCAATGCATTTTTCATGGGCGGCGGCAAGGCGCTTGTCAATGCCTATTACCGCAGCGCGCAAGCCATGGGCGTGCAGGTGCGCTACGGCACCACGGTCGATCGACTCGAATTGCTGGACGGCCGTTTTATCGCGGCACACGCGGGCGCGCAACGCTTCGAGGCGCGTTGCTGCGTGCTCGCCTGCGGCGGCTTCGAATCCAATTTGACCTGGCTGCGCGAGGCCTGGGGCTGCAATCAACGTGGCGAATGGCCGGCCGAGCGCTTTGCGATCCGCGGCACGCGCTTCAATCAGGGCGTGCTGCTCAAGCACCTGATCGAACAGGGTGCGGATGCGATCGGCGACCCGACGCAGGCGCACATGGTGGCGATCGACGCGCGCGCGCCGCTGTACGACGGCGGCATCTGCACCCGCGTGGACAGCGTGTCGCTGGGCATCGTGGTGAACACTCAGGCCGAGCGCTTTGACGACGAGGGCGAAGACTTCTGGCCCAAGCGCTACGCGATCTGGGGCCGCCTCGTGGCGCAGCAGCCAAAGCAGCGCGCCTTTTCGATCATCGACGCCAAGGCCATCGGCCGCTTCATGCCACCGGTGTTTCCCGGCGAGCGGGCCGAGACGCTGGGCACCTTGGCCCGGCGGCTGGGCCTCGATGCGGACGCGTTGCAGCGCACCGTGGATGCCTACAACGCCGCCTGCCGCGAAGGCGCATTCGACCACGCCGTGCTCGACGATTGCCGCACCGAGGGCCTGGCGCCACCCAAGACGCACTGGGCGCGGCCGATCGACACGCCGCCCTTCTTCGGCTACCCGCTGATGCCCGGCGTGACCTTCACCTACCTCGGTCTTCAAGTGGATGCGCAGGCGGCGGTGCATTTTGGCGGCCGGGCAAGCCCGAACCTGTTCAGCGCCGGCGAGATGATGGCCGGCAACGTGCTCGGCAAGGGCTACACCGCGGGCGTGGGCATGACGATCGGCACCGTGTTCGGCCGCATCGCGGGGGCGTCGGCGGTGCGCGCGCTGAAGAACCCGGTCGCGCGCGAGGTACAGCATGACGCCGCTTGACGCGCTGGTGCGCCAGGCCGCGGCAAACGCCAATCCGGCCGGCGCGCCCGAAACCGAAGTCGCACGCCTGCTGCAGATCTGCAACGCCTGCCGCTACTGCGAGGGCTTTTGCGCCGTGTTCCCGGCGATGGCGCGGCGCCTGGAATTCCTTAGCCCCGACATTCACTACCTCGCGAACCTGTGCCACAACTGCGGCGCCTGCCTGCACGCCTGCCAGTATGCGAGCCCGCACGAGTTCGACGTGAACGTGCCGCGTGCGATGGCGCGCGTGCGCGGCCGCACGTACGCGCACTATGCGTGGCCGGCGCCGTTCGGGCGCCTTTACGAACGCAACGGCCTCGTGATCGCGCTCGCGCTGGCGCTCAGCCTCGCGCTGTTCCTCGTGCTCGGTCTCGTGGTCAAAGGCACGCTGTGGGGCGTGCCCGGCCATGGCAACTTCTACGCCGTGTTCCCGCACACGTTGATGGTGGCCATGTTCGCGCCGGTGTTCGGGTTCGCACTGGTCGCGCTCGGCATGGGTGTGGCGCGTTTCTGGCGCGACATCGCATCGGGCGAGGCGAGCGCGGCAGCGATCGGCGACGCCGCCGGCAAGGCGCTGACGCTGAAGTACCTCGACGGCGGCCACGGCCAAGGCTGCAACGAGACCGACGACGCGTTCACGCCGGCGCGCCGCGTCTTCCACCACTTCACGTTCTACGGCTTCGCGCTGTGCTTCGCCGCCACCTGCATCGCCACGCTGTGCCACTACGCGCTGCGCCTGAAGGCACCGTATGCGTGGACCAGCCTGCCGGTGCTGCTGGGGACGGCAGGCGGCATCGGCCTGCTCGTCGGGCCGGCCGGCCTGTGGTGGCTGAACAACCGCCGCCACCCGGACCATGGCGACGCCGCGCAACGCCCGATGGACATCGCCTTCATCGCGCTGCTGTTTCTCACCAGCCTCACCGGCCTGGCGCTGCTGCTGTGGCGCGACAGCGCGGCGATGGCGCTGCTGCTCGCCGTGCACCTGGGCGTGGTGATGGCCCTCTTCGCAACGCTGCCCTACGGCAAGTTCGCGCACGGCGTGTACCGCTGCGCAGCGCTGCTCAAGTGGGCGATCGAGCGGCGCCAGCCGACGCGGCTGAGGTTAGGCTCTGAATAAGAAGCGGAACGTCAACCTGCCACGAAAAACCACGATGCCCCATCCCCTCTACGTGCTCAACGGCTCCAACCTCAACATGCTCGGCCGGCGCGAGCCGCACATCTACGGCACCACGACGCTGGCGGAAATCCGCAGTCGCACCGAAGCGCTGGCGCGCGAGCTGGGACTCGAATGCGACTTCCGCCAGACCAATCACGAAGGCGTGATGGTCGATTGGATCCAGGAGGCGTTCGAGAAAGACGCCGCCGTCGTCATCAACCCCGCCGGCTTCTCGTTCGGCTGCGTGCCGGTGCTGGACGCGCTCAAGCTGATCCGCAGGCCGCTCGTCGAAGTGCACCTGACGAACATCCACCAGCGCCCGGATCCCTACCGGCATTCGCTGGTATCGCAAGCCGCGACCGGCGTGATCTGCGGGCTTGGGCCGGTGGGCTACCTGCTGGCGGTGCGCGCGGTGGCCGAATTGTTGGCAATGCAGGCCGCGGGTGCTGCTGCGCCGCCTTGAGGCAGGCTCCGTGCCTCCCCAAGGCGCGGCGGTTGCGGCGGTTGATGGATGCGATCGACTGGAGTCGGTAGAGTGGCACGCAGGGAATTGCGCGCGCACTTTCAGATCAGTCGATACGCTCAAACCGCTGCCGAAGCTGACCCGACACCCGGACTGCTTCAAAGAACATCGCGTGGGGCCGAACCCACCACGCCGATCGCTCGACGAGCGGGCGATAGACAACCAGGAGCTCCAGCGTCTCGCTGTGGCGGGCGACACCCAGGACTTCGTACTCGTTGCCCTTGTAGTGGCGGTAGCGCCCTGGCGGCGTGTCGGGCAACGGGGGAAGGTCAGCCGCGGTTGTCATTCAGATCACAGGGGCAGCCCGCGCGCGCGATTCAGGCCCCACCTGCCCCATCCCGCCCGAACGTGCGCTCCACAAAACTCACCGCAGCATCCAGCACATACCAAGTGACCAAGAATCCGCCAGCCTCCAGCAAAAAGCTGTGCCACTTGTAGAACATCTCGGCGATCGCCAGCGCGCCCAGCAGAACGGGGGCGTGGCGCAGCAGCAGTTGGCGGGTGGGCAGGCGTGAGATCAGGGCGTACATGAAAGCTCTCGGGTTGCGGTGAAGGGTTGGATGGGTCCGTGCACTCGGCACGGGCCCTGGATCACACCGTGACGCGCCGCGCTTGTCAACCGTGCAAGCCCCATGTCGCATTGCTCTGACCGCACTCCTTGCAGCGCGCCGGCCATGGCAACATGAAGCCGACATTGAAACATCGAAGAACGAGGAGACCCCATGGCCAGCGCCGCGCCGAAGGATGACACCCAATTGCTCGACGCATTGAAATGGCGCGGCATCGGCCCGCCCCGCGGCGGCCGCGTGGTGGCGGTGGCGGGCGACCCTTCCGATTCGATGACGTTCTACTTCGGCGCCTGCGCAGGTGGCGTGTGGAAGACGGTCGACGCCGGCGTGTACTGGCGCAACGTATCGGACGGCTTCTTCACCAGCGCGACGATCGGCGCGCTCGCGGTCGCGCCGTCCGATCCCAACGTCGTCTACGCGGGCACGGGCGAGACCACGATCCGCATCGACGTGTCGTATGGCGACGGCGTGTATCGCTCATCCGACGCCGGCCGCACCTGGGCGCACCTGGGACTGACGCAGACGCACCACATCGGCCGCATCTGCGTGCACCCGAACGACCCCGACCTGGTCTACGTGGCCGCACTGGGCGACGCGTTCGGCGCGAACGACGAGCGCGGCGTCTACCGCTCGCGCGACGGCGGCAAGAACTGGACGAAGGTGCTGCACCGCGGTGCCGACGCCGGTGCCGTGGATTTGGCCATGGACCCGTTCAACCCGCGCATCCTCTACGCCGCGTTCTGGCAGGCGCGGCGCAGCTTCTGGCACCTGAACAGCGGCGGCCCGGGCAGTGGCCTCTGGCGCTCGGTCGATGGTGGCGACACGTGGCAGGAACTCACCAACCGCAAGGGCGCGCCGAACGGACTGTCGAACGGTTTGCCGGGTGCGCCGCTCGGCAAACTCGGCGTGTCGGTGTCCGGCGCGCGCGCCGGCCGGGTCTGGGCGCTGATCGAAGCCGAAGGCGAGAAGACGGGCCTGTACCGCAGCGACGACCACGGCGAACTCTGGACGCAGGTGTGCTCGAACCGCGACCTGATGCACCGCCCGTGGTACTACACGCATGTGTTCGCTGACCCGGGCCACGCCGACACCGTGTATGTGACGAACCTGCAGATGTGGAAGTCCACCGACGGCGGCGTCAGCTTCACGGAAGTGACCACACCGCATGGCGACAACCACGATCTGTGGATCGACCCGAAAAACCCGCGCCGCATGATCGAAGGCAACGACGGCGGCGCGTGCGTCTCGTTCAACGGCGGGCAGAGCTGGTCGAGCATCTACAACCAGATGACGGCGCAGTTCTACCGGCTCGATGTCGACAACCAGCACCCCTACCGCGTCTACGGCACGCAGCAGGACAACACATCGATCAGCGTGCCGAGCAGCTCGGAGTGGGGCGCGATCACGCTGGGCGACTGCAGCTACCCCGGCACGGGCGAGAGCGGCTTCATCGCCGTGCACCCGCAAGACCCGAACATCGTCTACTGCGGCGCCATCGGCTCCAGCCCCGGAGGCTCCGGCGCATTGCAGCGTTACGACCACCGCACGCGGCAGATTCGGCTCGTCAACGTGTGGCCGGAAGAGTCCACCGGCATCGCGCCGAAAGACATGAAGTACCGCTTCGCCTGGACCTTCCCGCTCGTGTTCGCGCCGGGCGACCCGAAGACGATCTACGCCGGCGGCAACCGGGTGTGGCGCACCACCGACGAAGGCGCGAGCTGGACCGCGATTTCGCCCGACCTGAGCCTGAACGACCCGAGCCGCCAGGGCCACTCGGGCGGCGAGATCACGCACGACACCGCCGGCGCCGAAGTGCACGCCACCTGCGCGTGCGTGACACCGTCGCCGCACCGCCAGGGCGAGATCTGGGCGTCTACAGACGACGGCCTGGTGCACGTGACGCGCGACGACGGCAACACGTGGAGCCAGGTCACGCCGCCGGGCCTGCCCGAACTCGCCTACGTGGCCTGCGTCGAAATTTCGGCGCATGCAGCCGACACGGTGTACGTGGCGGCGACGCGCTTCAAGCTCGCCGATTACCGGCCGTATCTGTACCGCACGAACGATGGGGGAAAAAGCTGGCAATCGATCAACGGCGACCTGCCCGAGGGGGAGATCACGCGCGTGCTGCGCGCCGACCCGGTGCGTGCCGGGCTGCTGTTCGTCGGCACCGAGACCGGTGTGTTCTTCAGCGTGAACGACGGCCAAGAACTGGCAGCGCATGCGCGGCGGACTACCGGTCGCGCCGGTGTACGACCTCAAGATCAAGGGCAGCGACCTGGTCGCGGCGACGCATGGGCGCTCGTTCTGGATCCTCGACGACATTTCGCCGCTGCGCGCCTGGAAAGACGAACGCAGCACGGTGCAACTCGTCGCGCCGCGCGACACGGTTCGTACCAAGCTCTCGTGGAGTTCGGGCACGGGCTACAGCAAGCGCGGCATCAGCTACAGCCCGGCGTTCGGTATCGGCGCGGGCACCGAAGCCGTGCCGCGCGCCGACGGCGGCATCACACGCAGGCACCTCGACGTGGGCGAGAACCCGCCGAACGGCGCGATCGTCTACTACTGGTTGCCGCCAGGGTTCACCGGCACGGTGGCCTTGTCCTTCACCGATGCGAGCGGCCAGGCGTTGAACCGCTTCGCGAGCGAGGGCGCTGACACGCCGGTGCCGAAGCGCCCGGGCGTGAAACCCGGTCTGAACCGATTCGTGTGGGACCTGCGGCACCGTGGGCCGAACAAGCTCGACCCCACGCTGGTGGTGCGCAAGAACAAACCGTTTGCCGAGGAGAACGACGACGTGGTCGGCCCCGCTGTGGCGCCAGGGCGCTACCGCGTCGTGCTGGAGGCCGGCGGCGCGGCGCTGCAGGCCGAGTTCGCGGTGCTGAAAGACCCGCGGATCAAGACGACGCAGCAGGAGTTCGACGAGCAAGCCGCGCTGCTGCGCGCGCTCTACGCCAAGTTGTCGTCGCTGAACGACGCGGTGAACAAGATCAGGCGCATCAAGCGGCAGTTGTCCGAGCTGCAAACGCGTCTTGGCAATGGCGGCCAGGCGCCGGGGAACGGCGCAAAGGCGCTGGCCGAGAGCTGCAAGGCTCTCGTCGCTTCATTGGAAATCGTCGAAACCGTGCTCGTCGACGTGAAACGCGAGTCGCCGCGCGACATCTTGCGCCACCCCGCGGGGCTGAACGACACGCTGGTCGATCTGATCGGCGTCGTCGCGATCGCCGACGAAGCGCCCACCGCGCCGGCGCGCCAGGTGTCGGAAGAGATCATGGACAAGGTCGACGCCGAGCTCGCGAAGCTCGATGCGCTGGTCGCCGGCGAAGTGGCGGGCCTGAACGTGGCGTTGCGCGGCGCGGGGGTCGAGTTGCTGGGGCCGGCGAGCGCCTGAGGGCGGGTTCGCGTCAGCACTTCGCACGAACCCGCTGCGCCGGCCAAACCCCTCGGCGCGATCAGCCGGCCAGCACGGCTTGTTCGAGCGCCTCGATGTCGACTGCGCTCATCGCCTCACCCGCGGCGCGCAGGCGTTCGAACTCGGCGCCGCCCAGCGCGGCTTGGAGGTCGCGGGTCACGATCTCGCGCAGCCGCACGATCGTGTTGTCGGGCGCATGTTGGTTGCTGCCATACCAGGCCACGGAACAGCCGAGCAAGCGCGCGGCATCCGCCGGGCGAGCGCTGCGCGCGCCGAGCAGTGCGACGTGAATCCAGAGCAAGGCGCCGAGGTCGATCGACCTTATCACCGGCTGTGCTTGGCGCGCGCATTCCCGCGCCTCACCCAACTGGCCCGTCAAGGCGTGCGCGCTGCACAGGTACGCGGCGGTCAAGCCCCAAGCCGACGTCATGCCGAGCCGGTGCAGGTTGTGCAGCGCCTTTTGCCCCATCTCGACCGCACCCCGCGCGTCACCCTCGAACAGCGCCAGGTCGACGAGCTCGGCCTGCATCATCGCCACGCTGTTCTCCAGACCGCCCTGCTCGGCGAGTGCCAGGATTTCGCGCACGCTGCGCGCATTGCCTGGCGCATCGCCAAGCCGGCCTTGCACGCCGGTCAGCCAGATGCGAAAGCGCTCGCGCCAGCGCGGCGCCCATTCGGTGCGCTCGAGCGCGAGGCCTTCGGCGACCATCTGCTCAGCGGTGGCGCGGTCGCCCGCCATCGCCGCAACGACTGCGCGGCGCCCGAGTGCGTCGTACAAGCGGCGCGGGTCGCCGTGCGCGCGATAGAGTTCGACCAGTTCGGTTGCCGCGTCGACGCGCGAAATGCCGCCGTCGGCCGCCGTGGTCGCGTACGACGACGCGAACAGAGTCAGCAGCTTGGCGCGCGCCAGCCCTTGCGCGAACGGCAGCAACGCTGCCGCGGCGGCGAGGCGCTTGCGCCGGCCATGCATGATGGCACGCACATGGTCGAGCGCGGCGCCGGCGGCTGCGAGGTCGGCCGCGAGTATGGCGTCGCGTTGCGCGCAGGCGAAATCGAAAGCCGACTGCAGGTCGTCGTGGTCGGCGAGGTAGCGCTCCAGCCACGGCCGATCCGGCGTTTCCCACAGCGACGCTTCAGCCTCGACGGCGATGCGCGCCAGCGCGACACAATGGCGACGCGCCGCCGTCTCGCCTTCGCCCGATTCGGCCAATCGCTGTGCTGCGAACAGGCGTGTCGTCTCGAGCAATCGGTAACGCGGCGGGTCGATGCGAACCACCCGCAGCAGCGACTTGTCGACCAGTGCGAACAAGGCGTCGAGCGCGGCGGATTCGTCTACATCGCCGGCCTGCGCGACTTCGAGCGCCGCGTCGAGCCGGAAACTGCCGGCGAACACCGCCAGGCGCCGCAGCACCACCTGCTCGGCCGGCGCCAGCAGCGCGTGGCTCCACTCGAGCGTGGCGCCGAGCGTCTGGTGGCGCGCCGGCGCCGCGCGGCTGGTGCTGCGCAGCAAACGCAGCCGGTCGCCGAGCCTGGCGTGGATTTGCTCGAAGCCGAGCAGCGGCAAGCGGCCGGCAGCCATTTCGATCGCCAGCGCGATGCCGTCGAGCTCGCGGCACAGCTCGATCGCCGCATTCACCGTCGCCTCACCGAGGCGAAACCGGTGGTCGACGGCCCGGGCGCGCTGCTCGAGCAACTGAATCGCGGCGAAGCAGCGCGCCGCTTCGAGCGGCATCGGCCCGGGCGGAACCGCCAGCCCCTCGAGCCGGCAGGTCTGTTCGCCGCGCACCTTGAGCGGCTCCAGCGACGTGGCCAGCAGGCGCAGCCGCGGCGCGCCGTCGAGCAGTGCCGTCACGAGCGTGGCGACCGCGTCGACGAGGTGCTCGCAGTTGTCGAGCACGAGCAGTGTGTCGCGGCGTTCCAGCGCGAGCCGCAGCAGCTTCTCGGCGCTGCCATCACCGAGCGCGATGCCGGCGGCCTGCGCGATCGCAGCGGCGAGCTGCTCGGCGCTGCGCAATACCGCGAGGTCGACCCACCAAACGCCGTCGGGGTGCAGGCTCACGCGCTGGCGCGCCACCTCCTGCGCGAGCCGCGTCTTGCCGATGCCGCTGCTGCCGACGAGCGTCACGAGCCGGTGCTGGCCGAGCAGGCGGTTCAATTGCTCGACGTCGCTTTCGCGGCCGATCAATGCTTCGCTCGCTTCGGGCAGGTTGTGGCGGCGCGGCGCCGGCTCGGCGGCGGCGCCGGACCCGCTTGGCGCGACGCTGCTCGTCGCGGGCGCTGCGCTGGGGCGATCGGCGCCGGGTTCGAGGGTCACTGCGAGCCGGTATCCCTGGCCCGGAATCGTTGCGATCGCGCGTGGCCCGAGCACCTTGCGCAGGCTGCTGATCTGCACGTGGAGGTTTGCTTCTTCGACCACCAGCCCGGGCCAGACGCGGTCGAGCAGTTCGCTCTTGGTGATCAGTCGACCCGGGTTCTCGACCAGCGTTTGCAGCAGGTCGAACGCGCGCGCGCCGATCGCCGCGGGCTGGCCGTCGACGAGCAGCCGGCGCTCGACGGGCCGGACCTCGAAGCGGTCGAAGGTGTAGGTGGTCGACATGTCGCGGCGCTCAGAGCTGCGTGCGGATCGACCACAACTCGGGAAAGAAGCGGTGCTCGGTGACATGCTGCAACCAGCCCACGCCCGCCGACCCTCCCGTGCCCGGTTTCAGGCCGATGATGCGTTGCACGCTGACGAAGTGGCGCCAGCGGTACTGCGACATCTGATCGGCCAGCGCAGTCAGCGATTCGCCCAGGCGATAGAGCCTGTTCGTCGGAGCCGGGTTCGCGTAGACCTGCAACCAGGCCTGCTCGACTGAGGCGTTGGGGGCATAGGTTTCCGACCAGTTGCGTTGCAGCGCCGCGGCGTCGATCGCGAGCCCGTTGCGCTCGAGCAGCGCGATCACGTCGTCGTACAGGCTCGGCGAGTTGAGGGCGTCCTCCATCGCCGGCCAGACATGCGGCATGTTCCGGAACGCACTCGCGAGCCGCGCATTCTTGTTGCCGAGAATGAACTCGACGTGGCGGTACATGAACGAGAGCTGGCCCGACGCAGTGCCGAGCGTGTCGCGAAACTGGTTGAAGCCCTCCGTCGTGATGGTGGACAGCACGTTCCACGACTCGCCGATGTACTGCACGATGCGCCTTTGCGCGCACCAGGATGTCGAGCGCGTTCTCCACTTCATCGGCGCGAATCTGCAGTTGCGCGTTGTAAAGCTCGAAGTGCAGCGCCTTGAACAGCAATTCCTTCACCTGGCCCATCACGAAGAAGCACATCTCGTCGTAGCCCTGGCTGCGCGGGTGCTGCAGCGAAAGCAGCAGGTCGATGCTCTGGTAGTCGACATAAGGGTTGCTCATGCCGGCAAAGTCCACCAGCGGCTTGCCTCCCGTCGCTTGCGCGGTGTAGGCGCGGCTCTCATCCGTGGTCACGGGCATCGGCCGGGCTTCGATGCCGGGGCGCACGCCGCTCGGGTCGACGATCTGCGGGGTCTGCGGTTGGTAGGTCGGCATGGTGCGGGTGGCGATCAATAGAGGGAGCGGATCAACTCGGTGACGGCGCGGCCGAGCAGGGTTTGCGGGTCGGCCAGGTCGAGAATGATGTCGAAGTGGTTGCGGCGTGGTACTTCGAACACCTGGCACGCGGTGCCCGCAGCGTCGAGCTGGGCCGCGAAGTCGCGGCTTTGGCGCTTGAATTCAGCCGTCTCCACTTCGCCCCAGCAGACGATGGACGGCGGGAAGCCACTCACATCGCGCAACGCCGGGCTGAGCTCGCGAGCGGCTTCTGAGGTGAGCCCGAGCGCGGCGTTGATCGAGGTGCCGATCAGCGGCTCCAACTCATAAATTCCCGAAACGAGCACCGCCGCCCTGACATGCTCAACGCCCGCACTGGGCAGCGCCGTCATCGCGGCGAGGTGCGCACCCGCCGAACTGCCGGCGATAACGATGCGCTGCGAATCGAAGCCCAGCCGTTGCGCGTTGCCGTGCAGCCAGTTCAACGCGTTGCGGCATTCGGCGACGATCTGCGCGACGCTGGCACGCGGCGCGAGTGTGTAGTCGAGCGCCGCGTAGGCGATGCCCTGGGCGACGCAGTCCGTTGCGGCGAACGACGAGTCGTCTTTGGAAAGTTCCTGCCAGTAGCCGCCGTGGATGAACACGAGCAGTGGTGGCGGTTCGGCACTGCTGGTTTTGGCGGGCGGCACAAACAGGTCCAGCCGTTGCGTCGCCCCTCGCCCGTATTGAAGATTCAGCTGAACCGGCGTTGCTGCTCGTGCACGATGGCTGCAATCTATGTACGCTTGAACAAAGGGCTTGTAGTTGCCGCCAATGCATGAGCTTGGCGAGTACTCGCGTTCGCGCGCTTCTGGGTCGAGCTGGCGCCAGGTTGAACTCATTTCAGTTGCTCCACCGGCGTTTCGCGCGACCCGCGACGCATGAAACGCCGCTGCGGCGTGAAGGGCTGATTTCGGCCCTTTGCTGCCGTTCGGCGCTGTGTGCATATCGGCGGTTGCCGCTGCGCGCATGCCAGCGTTGGTCGCTGCGCGCCCGCCTGCTCCGCTGCGAGGGCAGGTGGCCCGGGGTACGTTCTCCGGCCCACGCTCGCGGAGCACCGGATGTGCTCCACGGCGCGCAATTCCATCAACACCAGCCAAGCACACGAAGAGCCAGGACACCGCGAATGGGTCCTGCGCCCGTACCCCGAACCACCTGCCCTGGCCACAGGGGTGCACCCCTGCGCGGCGCCCGCCACCACGGGTGGTAGCAGGGCGGTGGTGGTGCCCCCGGGCGCAGGCCCCATTCGCGGTGTCCTGGCTCTTCGTGCGCTTGGACCGTGATGACGCGGCTGTGCGTTGTGGGCCTCGGTGGTGCCCCGCGAGCGTGGGCCGGAGAACGGGGGCGCCGCCACCGCCCTGGGGCGCAGTCGCATGTGGGCTGGGCTTGCACGGACCGCCGGGTTTCCTACCAAGCGCCCAGTCACCTGCCCTCGCGCCGGGGCAGGCAGGCGCGCAGCGGCGAACGCTGGCATGCGCACAGCGGCGAACGGCAACAAAGGGCCGAATGCAATCAGCCCTCCGCTAAAGGCTTGACGCGAGTCGCCGTAGACGAGTTTCACTTCAGCAGTGCCTCGCTTCTCACCCGTGCGCCCGAATCTCGCCCTCTCAGAGACCAAAGAACGCCTCGGCATTCCCACGCAACATCTTCTGCCGATCGGCCGCACCGAGCATCGACGCGTCCCCCACCAGCGCACCGATGCGCTGCTCGCCCAGCGGAAACGGATAGTCGGAACCGAGCATCACCCGGTCCACGCCCATCACATCGGTCAACAGGCGCAGAGCGCCCGGATCGAACACCGCACTGTCGACGTGGAATCGGCGTGCGTAGCTGGAGGGCAGTTGTGGGCAGTCGGCCCTCACGATGTCGCGGTGCTTCCAGGCGTTGTCGACTCGCCCCAGCAGGTAGGCGAACGAGCCGCCGCCATGGGCGAAGCAGATCTTCAGCGACTTCGGAATTCGCTCCAGCGCACCGGACAGGATCAGCGACACCATGCCGAGCTGGGTCTCGGCCGGCATCGCCACCAGCCACGGCAGCATCCACTTCTTCATTCTGCCTGCGCCCATCATGTCCCATGGATGCACGAGCACGGGGATACGGCTCTCGGCGCAATGGATCAGAAAGTCGACGAGCTGCTCGTGGTCCAGGTCCTTGTCGCCCAGGTGATTGCCGATCTGCACGCCGATGCAGCCGGCGCGCATCGCGCGCGAGCTTTCCGCGCAGGCGAGATTCAGGTCCTGCAGCGGCACTTGCGCGAGCGCCTTCAAGCGCTTGGGCTGCCTGGCGCAGAACGCCAGCGCCTGCTCGTTCATCTGCGTCGCCCAGTCGGCCGCGCGCGCTGCGTTCCAGGCGTAGCCGAACATCACGGGCGTCGCGCACACCACCTGAATCTGCACGCCTTGCGCGTCGAGCTCGGTGACACGAAAGTCGGCGTCCCACAGCGCCCGGTAGACCGGGCGGAATGGCGTGTCGCCGAGCATGATGTGGCCGGTTTCGCCACCCGCATCGACTTGCAGCCACGGCGCGCGTTCGCGGTCCACCGCCGCCGCCAGCTCGCGCCCGATCGGCGGGAAGAAATGCGAGTGCATGTCGATCATGGTCCGAACCCGGTTTCGGCCGCAGGAGGCAGCGGCTTGTACGCCACCGCATTGATTTCAATCACCAGGTGCGGGTGCGGCAACTGGTGCACCGCCACCGTGGTGCGCGTGGGCGGATCGGCGTCGAAGAACTCGGCCCAGACTTCGTTGTAACCGGGGAAGTCGGCCATGTCGACGAGGAAGCTTTGCGCCTGCACCACGTCGGACAAATCGGCGCCGGCGGTGCGCAAGATGTCGCGGATGTTCTCAAGCACGGCGCGCGTCTGGGCACGGATGTCGAGCACCGCTTTACCCGTCGAGTCCACGCTCACCCCGGCAAAACTGTTGTTGGGCCGGCGCGAGCTGATGCCCGACACGTAGAGAAAGTCGCCCGCGCGCTTGACGTGCGAATACTTGCCGCGCGGCGTGGCCTTGCCGGGCAGGACGCCGGTCGTGTTCGTTGCACTCATGTCACAGCCTTTCGCTGTTGAAACTGCGGCGCCTGCCAGGCCTGGCTCGCCATCACGTCTTTCAGCTCGGCCACGGCATTCCACACGTCGATGAAGCGCACATAGAGCGCGGCGAAGCCGAAGCGCAGGAAGTCGGGTGCGCGGAAGTCGCCGATCACACCGCGCGCGATGAGGGCCTGCATGATCGCGTAGCCCTGTTCGTGCGTCAGCGAGACCTGGCTGCCGCGCAAATCGTCCTCACGCGGAGTCGCCAGGCCGAAGCCGCTGAGCTCTTGATCGACCAGGCGAAGGAACAGGTCGGTCAGCGCCAAGCTCTTGCGGCGCAGCATCTGCATGTCCACGCCATCGAACGCTTCGAGCGCCGCCTCCAGCGCGATCAGGCACAGCTGCGGCGCAGTGCCGACCAACATGCGGTCCATGCCCGCCGCAACCTCGTAGCCGTCGACAAACGCAAACGGCCGCGCGTGGCCGTGCCAGCCGGTGAGCGGCTGACTCAGGCGCGTGTGGTGGCGCTTGGCGGCGAACACGAAAGCCGGCGCGCCGGGCCCGCCGTTCAGGTATTTGTAGCCGCAGCCCACCGCGAAATCGGCGTTGCAGCCGTTCAGGGCGCATGGCATCGCGCCCGCCGTATGGCACAGGTCCCAGACGACGAGGGCGCCGACTTCGTGGGCGCGGCGCGTGATGCCGGCCATGTCGTAGACACGCCCGGTCTTGTAGTTCACGTGCGTCAGCGAAACGATCGCCGTGCGCTCGTCGATCGCCTCCAGCACCTGGTGCGACTCCACGGCGATGAACTGCGCGTGCATCAGTTCAGCCACGCCACTCGCGATGTAGCCATCGGTCGGGAAGTTGCCCAGCTCTCCGACGATGCGCTTGCGCCCGGGCTGCATGCGCAGCGCGGCGATCAGCACCTTGAACAGGTTCACCGAGGTCGAGTCGGCGACGATCACTTCATCGCCCGCCGCCCCAATCAACTGCGCGATGCGCGCGCCCACGCGCTGCGGTGCGGGGTACCAATCGGCGTCGTTCCACGAGCGGATCAGCCCCACACCCCACTCTTGCTCCACGGCGCGCTGCACGCGCGGCGGCACGCTCTTGGGCAATGCGCCGAGCGAGTTGCCGTCGAGGTAATTCACGCCCTCGGGCAGCGTGAAGCGGTCGCGGCAGGCGCGCAGCGGGTCTTGCGCGTCCATGCGCAATGCTTCATCGCGGGTGACGGAGCTGGGATTGGGCATGACGATGATTCCCTCGGATCGAGTCGTGATCGAGTCGTGATCGACCAAGCAGGTCGCTATCATCGATCAGAGCTTGATTCGGGGAAACCCCAGTGCGAACATCGATCAGATTGACCGGGACCGGCGGCATAGCGCGCCGCTTGCACATGGCGGCGATGTGCCTGGCGGCAGCGATGGCACCGAGCTGGGTCTTCGCGCAAGACTCGGCCGGGCTTGCACAAATGCTCGGCGCTACGCACCGCAGCGCCGGCAACGTGGCGCGAGACGGGTTTCGGCACCCCATCGAATCACTGCTTTTCTTCGGCGTGCGCGAAGACAGCACGGTCGTCGAAATCCTGCCCGGCAGCGGGGGCTACTACATGGAGATTCTGGCGCCCTACCTGAAAGCGAAAGGGCGCTACATCGCGGCGAACCGCGACGGCACCGAGGCACCGCAGTACGTCGCCGACCATCAGAAACTCCTCGCGCGCTTGAAGGCCGAACCGCAGCTCTACGGCAGCGTGCTCATCACGCCGTTCAACGCCGGCAAACACGAAGTCGCCCCACCGGGCAGCGCCGACTTCGTGCTGACGTTTCGCAACCTGCACAACTGGATCGAACGCAACGAGATCGACGGCGCGCTCGCGGCGTTCCACAAAGCGCTCAAACCCGGCGGCGTGCTCGGCGTCGTCGACCACCGCGGCCGCACCGACTTGTCGCAGGAAGCGCAGATGAAATCGGGCTACGTGCGCGAAGACTTCGCGATCGCGATCATCGAGAAGGCCGGCTTCCGGCTCGCGGGCTCATCGGAAGTGAATGCGAACCCGAAAGACAGCAAGGACCACCCGGAAGGCGTGTGGACCTTGCCGCCGACCTATCGATCTGAAAGACCAGGACCGCGCGAAGTACAAGGCGATCGGCGAGAGCGATCGATTCACGCTGAAGTTTGTGAAGCGCTGATGCATCGGACACCCAGCGCATCGAGCGCAAACGCCATGAACTCCAGCTCCACACCCCGCATCACGTCGGCGCGCGTCATCCCCGTCGCCGGGCGCGACAGCATGCTGCTCAACCTGAGCGGCGCGCACGGGCCGTTCTTCACGCGCAACCTGCTGATCCTGACCGACAGCGCCGGCCACATTGGCGTGGGCGAAGTGCCGGGCGGCGTGAAGATTCAAAAGACGCTGGAAGACGCGCGCGAACTCATCGTCGGCCAGCCGTTGGGATCGCACCTGCGCGTGCTGCAAGACATGCAACACCGCTTTGCCGATCGCGACTCCGGCGGGCGCGGCCAGCAAACGTTCGATCTGCGCACCACGATCCACGCCGTCACCGCCATCGAATCGGCGATGCTCGACCTGCTGGGCCAGCACCTGGGCGTGCCGGTGGCCGCCTTGCTGGGCGAGGGGCAGCAGCGCGACGCGGTCGAGATGCTCGGTTATCTGTTCTATGTGGGCGACAAGGTGAAGACGACGTTGCCCTATCCGAGCGAGCCAAATGCCGACCACGCCTGGTCGCGAATTCGCCACGAGCCGGCGCTGACGACGCAAGCCATCGTGCGCCAAGCCGAAGCCGCGCGCGAACGCTACGGCTTTGACGACTTCAAGCTCAAGGGCGGTGTGCTGCGCGGCGAGGAAGAGATCGAAACCGTGACCGCGCTGCACGAACGCTTTCCGCAGGCGCGCGTGACGCTCGACCCGAACGGCGGCTGGCTGCTGAAAGACGCAGTGCGCCTGATGCGCGACATGCGCAGCGTCGTGGCGTACGCCGAAGACCCGTGCGGCGCGGAAGACGGACTCTCGGGCCGCGAGGTGATGGCCGAATTCCGCCGCGCCACCGGCCTGCCCACGGCGACCAACATGGTCGCGACCGACTGGCGCCAACTCAGCCACGCGCTCGCGCTGCAGTCGGTGGACATCCCGCTGGCCGACCCGCATTTCTGGACGATGGCGGGCTCGGTGCGCGTGGCACAGACCTGCCGCGACTGGGGCCTGACCTGGGGCTCGCATTCGAACAACCACTTCGACGTGTCGCTCGCGATGTTCACGCATGTCGGCGCCGCCGCGCCCGGGCGCGTGACGGCGATCGACACGCACTGGATCTGGCAGGACGGGCAGCGCCTGACGAAGGAGCCGCTGCAAATCGTCGGCGGCCATGTGCGCGTGCCCAGCCGGCCGGGGCTGGGCATCGAGCTCGACATGGTGGAAGTCGAGCGTGCGCATCGTCTCTACCTCGAGCATGGGCTGGGTGCGCGCGACGATGCGCTGGCGATGCAGTTTCTGATTCCGGGGTGGACGTTCGACCCCAAGCGCCCCGCGCTGGTTCGATGAATCGCCCTCACCCCAGCCCTCTCCCAGGGGGAGAGGGAGCAAGAGCGGCGCTGGTTCGATGATTCTCACAAAGGACAACCCATGACTTCGCGACGCCTCACTTCCCAGGCACTGTGCGCCTTGGCCTTCTCACTGGTCGCGACCGGCGCCGCATTCGCCCAAGCCTGGCCGAACAAGCCCTTGCGCATCATCGTTCCGTACGCACCCGGCGGCTCGTCGGACATCATCGCGCGCGCGATCAGCCAGCCGCTGTCGGAGGCGTTGAAGGTCACCGTCATCGTGGAGAGCAAGCCGGGCGCGAACGGCAACACCGGCACCGACTTCGTCGCCAAGTCGAACGACGGCCACACGATCCTGCTGTGCGATGTGGGGGCCCTGGCGATCACCGCGTCCGTCTACGAAAAGCTGCCGTTCGAACCGTCGAAAGACCTGCAGGGCGTGACGATGCTCGCCTATTCGCCGCACCTGCTTGCGGTGCATCCGTCGGTCAGCGCGAACAATCTGAAAGAACTGGTCGCGCTGTCGCACAAAGACAAGCTGAACCTGGCCGTCACCGCGATCGGCAGCGCGCCGCACCTCGCGGGCGTGGCGATCGAGAAGGCGACGCAAGCCCAGTGGCAGTACATCCCGTACAAGGGCGGAGCCCAGGCGATCGGCGACACCGTCGCCGGCCAGACCCAGGTGCTGATCAACGGCATGCTGGCGACGCTGCCGCATGTGCAGTCGGGCAAGCTGAAGGTGTTGGGTGTGTCGAGCAGTGCGCGCGTGCCGCTGCTGCCGCAAACGCCGACGATCGCCGAGCAGGGTGTGCCGGGGTTCGAGTCCGGCACCTGGCAGGGTGTGCTCGTTCCAGCGGGCACACCACCGGAAGTCTTGCAGCGTCTGGTGACGGAGATCACGCGCATCATCCGTTCGCCAGAGGTTCGCGAGCGCATGGCCGCGCAAGGCGCCGAAGTCGTGACGATGACGCCCACCGAGTTCAGCACCTTTTTCGAACGCGAGCGCAAGAAGTGGGCAGCCGTCGTTGCGCAAGGCGGCGTGAAGGTGGAGTGAAGGGCCGGCTCTCTGGCCGACGAGATTGCGAATCGAGGAACTGACGATGTCGAACATTTTCAAAACACCCATCCGACTCCTGGCCTGCGCCGGATTGGCGGCGCTGCTCGCGTTCAGCGGGCCGCGCGCGCAGGCCCAAGACGCCTGGCCCAACAAACCGGTCAAGCTGATCAGCCCGTTCCCGGCCGGAGGCACGAGCGACATCATGGCGCGTTTGGTGGCCGATGCGCTCGGCAAGGAGCTCGGCCAGCAGTTCATCGTCGAGAACATCGGCGGCGCGGGCGGCACGATCGGCACGCTGCGCGCGGCGAAGATGGCGCCCGACGGCTACGCCATCGTGCAGACGGGCGTGGGCCAGAGTGCGGTGGCACACGGGCTCGACCCGAAGCTCGGCTACGACTCGGTGAACGATTTCATCCACATCGGCCAGGTGCACTCGGGCCCGAACGTGCTGGTGGTGAACGCGAACACGCCCTTCACCACGTTCAAGCAACTCGTGGATTACGTGCGCCAGAACCCGGGCAAGCTGAACTACGGCTACACGCATGCGGCGTCGGGCCACATGGCGATGGAGCTGCTGAAGCAGCGCGCCAGCGAGTGCCCGAAGGGCGTGACGGACTGCAACGGCTTCTTCATGGTCGGCATTCCGTACCGCGGCGGTGGGCCGATGATGCAAGACCTGCTGGGCGGGCAGATTCCGCTGATGTTCATCAACCAGGACGTCGCGTTGCCGCACATCAAGGCCGGCAAACTGCGCGCGCTCGCGGTGTCGAGCAGCCAGCGCAATCCGCTTTACCCCGATGTGCCCACCGTCGCCGAGAGCGGGTTTCCGAACTTTCAGGCGCTGTCGTGGTCGGGCATTTCGGCGATCAAGGGGACGCCGCAACCCATCGTCGACAAGTTGGAGGCCGCGATGCGCAAGATCATGACTTCGCCCGAGATCAAGCAGCGCCTCGAGTCGGTGGGCTTCGTCGTGCCGCCGCCCGGGGCGAAGCTGTATGCCGATTTCGTGAAGAGCGAGATCGAGCTGTGGACCAAGGTCATCAAGACCGCCGGGATCAAGCCGGAATGAGCGCCGCGGCTCAAGCGGCCGCCGACCGCATCGAATCGGTTCGCCTCTCGTCGTGTTACCTGCCGCTGGCCACGCCGATCAGCGACGCGAAAGTGCTGACCGGCCGGCAAAAGCCGATGACGGAAGTGGCGATGCTGTTCGCGCAAGTGCGAACCGAAGGCGGGCACGAAGGCCTGGGCTTCAGCTACTCGAAGCGTGCCGGCGGGCCCGGCCAATTTGCGCATGCAAAGGAAGTCGCGCCGGCGCTGATCGGCGAGGACCCGAACGACATCGCGCGGCTGTGGGACAAACTGTGCTGGGCCGGAGCGTCGGTCGGGCGCAGTGGCTTGTCGACGCAGGCGATTGCCGCGTTCGACGTCGCGCTGTGGGACATGAAAGCGCGGCGCGCGAAACTGTCGCTGGCCAAGCTGCTCGGTTCGTTTCGCGAGTCGGTCCGCTGCTACAACACGTCAGGTGGATTCCTGCACACACCCATCGAACAGCTGCTCGTGAACGCCGCCGCGTCGCGCGAGCGCGGCATCGGCGGCATCAAGCTCAAGGTGGGGCAGCCGGACAGGGCGCTCGACATCCGGCGGGTCGAGGCGGTGCGCCAACACTTGGGCGATCACATGCCGTTGATGGTGGACGCGAACCAGCAATGGGACCGGCCGACCGCGCAGCGCATGTGCAGAGTGTTCGAGTCGTTCAACCTGGTGTGGATCGAAGAGCCGCTCGACGCCTATGACCATGAGGGCCACGCGGCGCTCGCGGCGCAGTTCGACACGCCGATTGCCACCGGCGAAATGCTCACCAGCGCCGCCGAGCACGCCGACCTGATCCGGCACCGCGCCGCCGACTACCTGCAGCCCGACGCACCGCGCGTCGGCGGCATCACGCCGTTCCTGAAAGTGGCGGCGCTGGCCGACCACGCCGGCCTGATGATGGCGCCGCACTTCGCGATGGAGTTGCACATCCATCTGGCCGCCGCGTACCCGCGCGAGCCCTGGGTCGAGCACTTCGAGTGGCTGGAGCCGCTGTTCAACGAGCGCATTCAAATCAAGGACGGCCGCATGCTCGTGCCGACACGCCCTGGCCTGGGCCTGAGCCTGAGCGAACAATGCCGTGCTTGGACGCGGGAGACGGCGCAGGTCGGGGCGCAGCGGTAGCTTGGTACGTTGCCGCCGAACGCCACCCGCTGAATCAGTTCGTCTGTCCTATCCACCGGCGAGTCCCAGCCAAGGACGAAGGCTGCGCCGAGTCAGGCACGCATCGCCTCGAGCCACGCCTGGTACTGATTGCGCAACAAGGCCTCGTCGATGCCGCTCACGTCACGCGGCGGCGCATCGCCCTCGGCGCGCGCTTCGCGGTGCAGGCTGACCCAGGGATTGGCCTGCGCGGCCAGGCCGCGCTGCACCGATTCGAACAGGTGCAGGTCGTCGGCGGCGACGATCGACGTCGGCGAGAACACGCTGCGGTTGTAGGTGAGGGCGCTCTCCAACAATGCGGGTGGCGCGCCGAGCGGCTCGAGCGCCCAGGCTTCGATGAGGGTGCGGTCCACCGCGAGCGGGCGCAGCACGCGCAGCACCTGCGGCGCGCCTTTCAGCGCGAGGGCCGGATAGAACACCACGTTTTGCGGCGTGAACGACAGCACCTGCTGCGCACGTTCCTCGCCATGCGCGGCGCGCAATTGTTCGGGGTAACCGGGCAGCGACGCGTAAGACGTGTGGATGCTGTACTGCGTGCCCAGGATGCTGTGGCCGTGCGGCAGCACACGCCCGCCCATGCGCTGGAAAAATCCATGGCCCGAGCCGAACGGCAGCAGTTGCTGCACCGCCAGGGTGGGTGGGGTGCCGGGCGGCTGCGCCGCCCACACTTTGCCGGCAGCGTCGTTCGCCGATTGGTGCGCGCTCACCGGGTGCACGGCGTCGTTGACGTTCTCCAGGTAAATCTTCCAGTTGCAGCGAACCAAGGTGCGCAGCACACCCCCGGCGATGCGCAGTTCGCCTTGGGGCGAACGGTCGGCGAGCAGGTCGAGCGCGGCTCGCAATTCGCCGGCCCATCCGGCAAATCCGATTCCTGATTCGCCGCCGCGGGCGAAAACGAAGCCGCGATGCATCGCCACTTCGCCGTAGGGTGACAGCCCCTTCGTCGCGGGAGCGCCTTCGAAACAAGGGCTCGCATAGCCGTCGCGCAGCGGGATGCCGAGCAGACTGCCGTCCAGGCGGTAGCTCCACGCGTGGTACGGGCAGCGCAGGGTGCGGCCGGTGTTGCCGTGCGGCTCGGTCGTGAGCATCGCGCCTTTGTGCGCGCAGCGGTTCAGCAATACGGCAACGCCGCCGTCGGCCTGGCGCAGCATCAGCACCGGCTGCGTGCCGAGCTGCGCCGTGATGAAGTCGCCCGGCTGCGGCACCTGGCTCGCGTGGCCCACACAGAGCCAGCTGCGCGCCCACAGGCGCTGCATTTCGAGATCGAACAAGTCCTGGTCGAGATAGAGGTCGCGGTGCACCTGGTTCGGTTGCACCAGCGCCGCGATGCTCGCGGCGTTCCAACGTGGCGGCGCCGAGCTCGTCGGGTTCATCGCGTTCATCGCGCTATGCGGCCGGCGCCGGCGCGGAACCGGCAGGGCCCGTGCCCTTGGGTCGCACAGCTCAGCTCCTGCACGGCGGGTGCGGGGTCGCCAAGCGTCTGCGCGAGCGCGGTGAGCATGCCGCGAATCGGCGCGCACACGGCGGGCGCATGCTCGCCGACTTCGCCCGCCGCCGCCACCCAGCCGGCGACGAACGGGCTGTGGTGCACCACCACGTCGAGCACGCCGTCTTCTCGATGCACCGACCACTCGCCCCAACCCAGGTCGCAGGCCGCGTCGACCGTCGCCGCAATCAGCGCCTGCGCATCGCCGTTCACCTGCGCCGCATAGGCGCGCAGGCTGTCGCCGCCATGGCGCTGCAGCGACTGCGCGAGTGCGTCGAACACGATTTCTCGTGTGGCCGCATCGAGCGATTGCAGCGCGCCCATCAGGCTGTCGGGACGCAGCACCAGGTAGCGGCGCGGGCCGTCGTGCCAAGCACCGTGCTCGGCGTCGTGGCGCAGCCGCTCGCGCAAGCGTGGGCTCGATGCGGGGCCAGGCGCCACGGCCATCGCCTACTTGCCGAGCAGCACCGAAGGCAACCAGGTCGCCAACGCCGGCACGAGCAGGACCAGGCCGATCATCAGAATCCCCATCAGCACATAGGGCGTGACGGCGGCGAAGATTTCGCTCGTGGGAATCGACTTCGGCGCCACGCTGCGCATCGTGAACAGCAGCATGCCGAACGGCGGCGTGAGCAGGCCGAGCTGCATGCAGATCAGGTAGACCACGCCGTACCAGAGCAGGTCCCACTGGAAGTGCAGCGCCATCGGCATGAAGAACGGCAAGGTGATCAGCATCATGCTCACCTGGTCGACGAAGCAGCCGAGAATCAGCAGGATCGCGATCATCCCCGTCATCACCGCCCAACCCGGCAGGCCCGCGCCCTGGACCAGCGCGACCATGCCGTTCGTGGCACCCGAGAACGACAGGATTTGCGAAAACGTGGTCGCGCCGATGATGATGAACAGGATGATGCCGGTGATGGCGGCGGTGCCGGACAGCGCCTGCGCGATTGCCTTGAAGCTCAGGCTGCGATAGAGCAGGCACACGAGCACGGTGGCAAGCGCGCCGAGCGCGGCCGATTCGGTGGGCGTGGCCCAGCCGGCCGACATCGCGACGATGACGAGCACGAAGATCAGCACCAGCGGCGTCACGTTCACGAGCAGCGGGCCCCAGCGCGCCCAGCCGTGTGTCTCTTCGCGTTCGAACGGCGGCGCGAGCGACGGGTCGCGCAGCGCGCTGCTGACGATCCAGCCGAGGAACATCACGGCGAGCAGGATGCCGGGAACGACGCCGGCAATCAGCAGCCCGGAGATCGAGATTCCCGCCAGGCTGCCGAGCAGCACTGTCAGTGCGGACGGCGGGATCAGCATGTCGACGCCGCCGATCGCCATGATCGGCCCCATCGCCATGCGCGGGTGGTAACCGCGCTTCAGCATCTCGGGCAACAGCAGGCCGCCGAGCAGCGCGGTGGTGGCGATCGTCGAGCCCGAGATTGCCGAGAACACCGTTCCCGCGACGATCGCAACGACCGAGAGCCGCCCGGGAACGCCGCGGATCGCGCGGTCGAAACTGTCGATCGCCTTCATCGCCAGGCCGGTGTGAAACAGCACCTCGCCCATCAGGATGAAGAACGGAATGGGGGTGAGAGAAAAGTTCGTCACCGACGCGACACCGTTGCGCACCACCTGCATCAGGCCGGCCTCGCCGCCGAAGTAGACCACTGCGCCAACGAGATTGATCGCGAGGAACGCGAAGCCTGCCGGCAGCCCCACCAGCAGCAACACGGTGAGCAAGCCGAACAGCAGCGCAAGGCTCTGCCACCAGATCATGCTTTGCGCCCGGGAGCTTCAGTCAAGCCCGAAGGCCAAAGCAAGCGCCGGCCGCATTCGAGGGCGAGCAGGCCGAAACCGATGGGCACGGGAATGTAGGTCCACCACTCGGGGAACACCAGCGCCTTGAGCATGATGCTGCCGGCGGCGCGGCTGTCGAGCAGCGCGCGCATGCCGTACCAAACGAGCAGCAGGCTGACCACCAGGCCCAGCGCCGCCGAGATCCGGTCGACACGCCGCTGCGCCGCGCTCGAGAGCACGGCGCCGAGCAGGTCGAGCCGCACATGCTGGTTGCGCCACATCAGCCACGGCGCCGCGGCCAGCGTCGCGATCGGCAGCGCGTACTCCGTGACCTCGTTGACCCAGACGACCGACTTCAGCCCCAGGTTGCGGCCGATCACGTCGTAGCACACCATGGCCGTGATCAGCCCCAGCACCGCGGCGGCCACGCCGCCGCAGGCGCGCATCAAGCGTGGCATACATGGTTCCCGCCTGGCCGCTCACTCAGAGCCTCTGCAGCGCATCCCGGCGCAAGCCGGGATCCACCGCGGGCCAAGGCGCTGGCGCGCTGCCGTGGAGTCCCGGCTTGCGCCGGGACGACGCCCATCTTGTCCCATCAAGGCGCCATCAGCTGGCGCAGCTTGGCGCCATGCTGCGGGCTGGTGGCGAGCACGCCCGCCCAGCCGGCTTCCTGCGACAGCGTCAGCATGCGCTTGGCTTCCCAGGTGTCGAGCTTGATCACCTGAATGCCCGCGTCAGCCTGGCGCTTCAAATCGGCTGGGCCGTCTTTCGCCGCCATGTCGACGTTCAGGCTTTCCAGCCACACCGCCTGCTTGTTCAGGAACTCGCGCTGCGCGGGCGAGAGCGCGTTCCACGACTTGGCGCTGAACAGCACGCCGAGTTCGATGTTGTAGAAGCCAGGGTCGACGCGGAACTTCGTCTTCTCGTGCCAGCCGAGGTCGAAGATGCCGATCAGCGGCCAGCCGTAGCCGTCGACCACGCCGCGGTCCAGCGCGGTGAACACTTCGCCCGGCGGGATCTGCATCACCGACGCGCCGAGCTTGGTGAAGAACTCGCGGTAGATCGGCGCGATGCGGATCTTCAGGCCCGACAGGTCGGCCTTCTCGATCTTCTTGTTGAGATAGATGTGGTACGGCACGCCATCGCCGGTGCGGGCGTAGTAGTACAGGCCCTTTTCCATCATCAGCGTGTTCAGGTAGTCGACCGTTCCGTTCTTGCGCATCTCGGCCCAGGGCACGGTGGCGTAGTTCAGCGCCAGACTCTCGGGCGACACACCGGCGACGAACGAGGTGGTCGTGTTCGACAGGTCGACGACGCCGTTGCGCAGCGCGGCGCCCTGCTCCATCGTCGGAATCGCCTTGGGGCCACCCAGGTAGTTGATCTGCACGATGCCCTTCCCCTCTTCGTTCACCTTCTTCACGAAGCGTTCGAAGTTGCGTGCGTAATAGGTGCCTTCCTGGAAGGCGTTGACGGCTTTCAGCGTCACTTCCTGCGCGGCCAGCGGGCCGGTGGCCAGGGCAATCACTCCGAGCGCGAGGGCGCGAAGCAGGCCGGTTCGGCGTTGGATCGGGGTCATGGGAGTCTCCTTGTCGGTGCGGTTCAGTCGATCGTATCGTCGCACGCCGCGCGCCACAGCCCGGCGTGCTTGAGCATACCGAGTGTGCGCGAGAGTACGTCGGCGCGGTAGGCGGGAATATCCCGGCCCTCGTAGTCGTAAAAACCGCTGCCGGTTTTCAGGCCGAGCTGGCCGTTGGCGATGAGGCGTTCCAGAATCGCCGGCGCCCGGTAGCGCGCCGCGTCGATCGACGCCGACATCTCGCGGCTCGCGTGGTGCAGGATGTCGGCGCCGCCGAAGTCGATGAACTCGACCACGCCTAAAGCAGCGAAGCGCAGCCCGAGGCCGTAGCGCGTGGCCTTGTCGATCTCTTCGGCGGTTGCCGCCCCTTCTTCGATCATCCGTGCTGCCTCATTCATGATCAGCGCCTGCAAACGGGGCACGATGTAGCCGGGCGAATCGCCGCACACCACCGGCAGTTTGCCGATGCCCTCGAGCAAGGCCTTGGCACGCGCCAATACAGCAGCTTTCGTGCCGGCGTGCGTACTCAGCTCGACCACCGGGATCACGTACGCCGGATTGAGCCAATGGATGTTCAAGAAGCGCTCAGAGTGCGTGACCAGCGCCGCGAGCTGCGTGACGCGCATGCTGCTCGTGGTGGAGGCGATGATCGCCTCGCTGCTGCACGCCGCCGAAATCTTCGCGAACGCATCGGTCTTCGCGGCCAGCGTTTCCGGCACACCTTCGAACACGAGTTCGGCGTCAGCGAGTGCGGCTATGGCGGCGGCCGCGTCGACATACTGCACGCGCGCGGCGATGCGTGGGGCTTGTTCGGGTTGCAGCACGCCCAGTTGCACGAGGGCGTTGAGGCTCTGTGAAATTTCGGTGCGAGCTTGTTCCTGCAGGCGCTGCCAATCGGCTGCCGATCGTTGCTTCAGATCGACCAGCGCGATGGTGTGGCCGGCGTAGGCGAATGCAATCGCGATGCCGCGGCCCATGCGGCCGGCACCGACTGCGGCGACACGGCTCATTTCGGAGAAAACTCCATGGCCATTTTCGTTCGCATCGGTGCACGCGACACATGCGCGCGCCGGCGCGGCGCGGCGGACGGTTGGTTTACTTTGACCAGAACACAAGACCAAGCCGAACGAGCGCTTGGCTGTTCCAACGAAGTCCACCGCTGTTGCCACGCGGCAGGCGCTACCCGCAGGGGCTCGCAGGGGGCGATTTCTGTGACGGCGAGGAGCGCAGCCTTGAAGTCGGCGCGCGCAGCGCGCATCCAAAACTGACTTCGCCCCGCCTGTTTGAGCGTAGCGAACGAAGTGAGCGCAGCGAGTTCGGGGCGCGACTTCAAGGCGAGCACCACAGCGGAGTCGACGCGCAGCGTCGACCGTCACAGCATGAGCCCCCTGCGGGCCCCTGCGGGTAGCGCCTGCCGCGCCGCACTGACGCTGGCACGTCTACACCTCCCCATCATTCAACAGCCGCTGCATCTGCGTACGGCTCATCCCGGCCAGACCCAACGACTCCAGCGTACGGTCGCCGCCCCGCAAGTCACGCCCGAGAAATCCGCCGACGATCGCGAGCAAGCCTTGCGCGATCGGCGCATCCACGCCCGCCCAGCGCGCCACGGAGGCGAGGAATGCCAGGCCGAGTTCGGTGTCTTCGCTGATGTAGCGGTGCGTATGCAGGTCGATGTGCTCGCGCCAGTCGCCGCTCTTCTGAAGCTTCTTGTGCGCGTCGCCGTACATCCATTGGTCATTCTTGTAGTGGTCGGCGAGCGGATAGTGTGGCGCGCCGTAACCCAGCGCCTCGCGCAAGGCGATGCGCTCCCGGTCGAGCTGGTCGGTTACCGCGCGCACCGCGGGCTGCGTGCCTTCGGTGTGGATGTCCCACTTCTCGAAGTGCTGCAACGGCGCCGCGTTCATCACCATCAGCGGCGGGTGGATGATGGGGCCGGCGTTCATCAGCGCGCCCGACAGTGCGTCGCCGCAAGCGTGCGCGCTCGGGTAGGCACGACGAATCGTCGTGATCGCCCGGTCGGATGCTCTGGCCGGGTACACGCCGGTGGGCAGGCGCACCGCGCGGATCGTCACGTTCACTTCGCGGGCCCCGTGCTTGCGCGCCAGGTAAGGCAGCGTGCCGGTTTCGGCCCAGGCGACGTCGGCACGGTTGCCGGCGGCCTGCACGCTGCGCGCCATCGTGAACGAGCCGAACGTTCCCGGCGCCAGGAACACCACTTGGCCGTCAACCAGGTGCGGCGCGATCGCGCGCGCGATGTCGGCCTGCGCGGTCGCAGGCGAAGGGATCACGATCAGTTCGGCGCCGCGCAGTGCCGCGCCGATGTCCGGCGTGGCGAGGGCGATCTGATGTCACGGCTCCCAGCGGCGTCTTTCAGCGCGATGCTGCCGGCGTCGATCACCGGCGCAAGCGCAGCCGCGTCGCGCCGCCACAGGCGCACCTCGTGACCGGCTTCACTGAGATCGGCGGCAGCGGCGTAGCAGCCGTGGCCGCCGCCGAGGATGGCGATTTGCATGGGAGGGAGGAAGTGACTGCGGAGTCTTTCAGCTTCTCAGCCGAAACCGCTGAAGCCGTGCATCACACGGTCCGGGTCGTAGTGGTGGCGCACGTCGGCCAGGCGGCTCCACGCACGATCGGAGAAGCAGTCGAGCGCGCGCTGCGGCGCGGCGTCGATGTCGATCTCGTTGATGTAGTGGCCACTCGCAAACGGTTGCAACGACTGCGACGCGGCGCGCAGCCAGTTCAGGTTCGCGGCCGCGCCCTCCTGCCCCTGCCACACCGCGTGCAGGCCGACATGGGCCCGGTCGGTGCGCGAGCACGCGGCGTCGCCGGGCAGCGCGCGCTTCGACTTGAAAGCGATCACCGCATGCGCCAGCGGCGACGCCGCGCGCGGCAGGTGTTCGGCCAGCGCCGCGACGGCGGCGTCGGCGTTCGCGGTCCAGATCGAGTCGACACCATGGCTGGCGACGTCTGTGTTGTTCCCGGGCGACGGGTGAATGCCGTCGTGCAGCAGCTTTTCCAGGCTGCTCGGCTGCGCCTCGCTCTTGCTCAGCGCGTCCTTGGCGAACTCGCTCGCCGCGAACGGCGCAAGGATGGCGCGCGCCTCCGCGGCGTTGGACGCAAACGCATTGACGATGACGTTGGCCACCGGCTCCGCGCCGTCACCGCGTGCCAGCAGCAGCATCACTTCGACGCCATCACGTTGCTGGACGGTGGCTTCCTGCAACCACGCCGCTGCCGCCGGGGCCGTCGCCAGCGGCAGCGTGTAGACGCTGCTGCGCACCTCGCGCGGACGCGCTTTCAGAGCGAGTTGCAGCTTCGTCACGATGCCCGGGAAGCCCTGGCCGGCGCCGCGCAGCGCCCAAAACAGGCCCGGGTGGCGCTTGGCATCGATGCTGATCAACTCGCCGCGAGGCGTCACGACATCAGCGCCGCGGATGTTGAAGCACGCCATGTGGCCCCACGCGTCGTGGTTCAGTCCCAGGCCCCCGCCGATCAGGTAGCCGCCCAGGCCGACCTGCGCGCAATGCGCGACCGGAAACGCCAGATTCAACGGCGCGGCGCGCTCGATCAGCTGCGAACCCCAAAGTGCGGGCTGGACCACGGCGCTGCGGTCGTCGCGGTTGAAGCTGGCGCGTTTGAACTGCGACAGGTCGATCAGCAAGCCGTCGCCGCGCATGAACGACGCCCACACGCTGTGGCCACCGGTTCGCACCGCGACTTTCAAGCCGTTGCGCCGCGCGAAGCGCACCGCCTCGATGACATCGGTTTCGTTCGCCGCCTGGACGATCAACGGCGGGCGCTGCGCGGGCTTGCGCTGCTGCCAGACCATCGCATTGCACCAGCCGGGCCAGGCCGGATCGCCCTGGCTGACGATTTGCCCGCGAACCGATTTGCGCAGTGCCGCGATCCGGTCCGCAGGCGGCGGCGCGGCACTGGCGAAGCCTGTCGATGCGGCCCAGCCGGCCGCACCGAGGCGGCGCAGGAAACCACGCCGGTCGCCGCCGACGATTTGGCCGAGGCGCAGTGGCGGGTAGGTGCGTGCAGGCATGGAGGACCGGAATGGGTTCATTGTGGGGTGAAAGCGGGCTGCTCCCAAGGCCGTGCGACTGCACGACTTGGTACGGTGAGCTCGAGCGCGATTATGGGATCCCCGGTGCGCAGCATCGACCGCGGGGCCACCGCAACGAGGCCGCGCGCACGGCGCGAGCGGGGGATTGACGCGACCGGCGCGCTCCCGCAAGATCGTTGCACATGGAGGCCTCCCCTTTTCCCCGTGGGTTGCGGCGTGCGCTGTGGCGTGCCGCGTCTGCGATCGTCTTGCTCGCCTTGCCCCACACGGTGGCTTGGGCGCAGGCGGTGGTGGGCATTCTCGAAGGCCGCGCGATTCTGCTTCGGCCCGAGGGCCAGTTCGAACTCGCCGAGGGCGCGCTGCTGCGCGATGCCGACATCGTCGAAACCGCGCCGGCATCGTTCGCGCAGATCGAACTCGCCGACGGTCTGCGCATCGGCCTGGGCGAAAACACGCGGCTGATGCTCGCGCCGCCGCGCGCCGCGGGACACGGCGCGGCGCCGACGGCTGCACTTGTTGCAGGGCTGGTTGAAGCTCACGCCCTTGCCCGACAAACCGGCCGTCGGCGAGTTTGCAACGCCACGCGCGACGCTCAGCGCCTTGGCCGGCGTGTGCGTCTTGAGCGCCGACGCGACGGCGGTTTCGTTGTTCGTCGAAAGCGGCTCGGTTTCTTTCGCCGAACGCTCGGCGGGAGCCACGGTCCGCTCCGTGAAGGTCGGCGACTTCGTCACCGGGCGTGGCAACGCACCGCTGCAGATCGCGGCGCGCCCGACGCCGGAGTTCGTGTCGGGGTTGCCCAAACTGTTTCGCGACGCACTGCCGGCGCGCGCCGCGCGCTTTCGCGACAGGCCCGTCGCGCCGCGCGCGCTCGGCGACGTGGCGTACGCGGGCGTGGCCGCGTGGCTGCAGGCCGAAGAGGTGCTGCGCATCCCTCTCATCAACACGTGGCGCGGGCACCTCGCCGACCCGGCGTTTCGCGCCGCGGTGCTGGCCAATCTGGCGCGCCATCCCGAATGGACGCCGCTTGTCGTGCCGCCGAAGAAGCCCAAGCCTCGGCCGGCGCCGGCTGCCGTGCCGCCCGCACCCGCCGCCTCCAGCGCCGCGCCGCGCGCCTCGGGCCCCACCTGACGCCATGGAAGCGGCAACGAATCAAATGACACAGACCAGGGAGAGACCGCCATGCGATTGCTGCTGAAGTTCAATCTGATTTTTGCTCTGGTGTTCGCGCTCGGCCTCATCGGCTGCGGCTGGCTCTCGCGCGACCTGTTGCAGCGCAACGCGAAAGAAGAAATCCTCGAGCACGCGCGGCTGCTGATGGAAAAGGCGATCGCGGTGCGCAACTACACCACGTCGCAGATCCAGCCGCTGCTTGCCACGCAGATGAAATACAGCTTCCTGCCGCAATCGGTGCCGGCCTACGCCGCCACCGAAGTGCTGCACGAGCTGGCGCGCAAGTACCCCGAGTACGGCTACAAGGAAGCGACGTTGAACCCGACGAATCCGCGCGACAAGGCGGTGGCGTGGGAAGAAGACATCGTGAATCGCTTCCGCAACGTCGAATCGCAGAAGGAGCTGTCGGGCGAACGCGAATCGCCCACCGGCCGCATGCTGTTCATCGCCCGGCCGCTGCGCATCACCAATCCCGCGTGCCTGGTGTGCCACAGCACGGTCGACGCCGCGCCCAAACCGATGCTCGACCGCTACGGCCCGGCCAACGGCTTCGGCTGGAACCTGAATGAAGTGATCGGCGCACAGGTGGTGTCGGTGCCGATGACGGTGCCGCTGGCGCGCGCCCAGGAAACCTGGAAGGTGTTCATGCTGTCGCTCGGCGGCGTGTTCATCGCGATCGCGGTGGTGCTGAACCTGATGCTGTGGGCGCTCGTGATCCGACCGGTGACGCGGCTCTCGGCGCTGGCCGACAAGGTGAGCCTGGGCGAGATGGACGCGCCCGAATTCAAGGCCGGCGGGCGCGACGAGATCGGCGTGCTCGCGGCGTCGTTCGCGCGCATGCGGCGCAGCCTCGAGCAGGCGATGAAGATGCTGGGCTGAAGCGCTGCGCGCTGTGGTGTCGCGTGCCAGCGCGGCGCCCGGGATAATGCGGGGCCCATTCGCCTGCCACCGTGCGGCCCAGCCGCACCGCTTTCATGACATTCAACTGGACCAATCCCTACCCGACGCTGCGCAGCCCCGTGATGGCGCGCAATGTCGTTTCGACCTCGCACCCGCTCGCCTCGAGCGCCGGCCTGCGCATGCTGCTCAAAGGCGGCAATGCCGTGGACGCCGCGATCGCCGCGGCGGCGGCGCTGACGATCGTCGAGCCGATTTCGAACGGCCTGGGCAGCGACTTGTTCGCGATCCTCTGGGACGGCGCGCAATTGCACGGGCTGAATTCATCGGGCGTCGCACCCGCGGCTTGGAGCCCGGAGTACTTCAAGCGCCGTCACGGCGGCTCGATTCCGATGCGCGGCTGGGACAGCGTGACCGTGCCCGGCGCGGTGGCCGGCTGGGCGGCGCTCTCCAAGCGCTGCGGCAAGCTGCCGTTCGCCGATCTGCTGGAGCCTGCGATCGAGCTCGCCGAGCGCGGCCACGGCGTCGGGCGCATCGTCTCGCACAAATGGGGCCTGCAAGCGCCGCTGCTCGAATCGCAACCCGGCTATGCGCAGGCGTTCATGCCGCGCGGGCGTGTCCCTCACCCGGCGAGCGCTTCACGTTTGCCGCGGCCGGCGCGACGCTGCGCAAAATCGCCGCGAGCCGCGGCGAGGCGTTTTATCGCGGCGACATCGCACAAGCGCTCGCCGCGCATTCGAGCCTGAACGGCGGCAGCATGACGCTGCAAGACCTGGCCGGCTACCAACCCGAATGGGTGGGCACGATCGCGATGGAGTTCGCCGGCCACACGGTGCACGAGATTCCGCCCAACGGCCAGGGCATCGCCGCGCTGATGGCGCTGGGCTTGCTGGAACACTTCGACATCGCGGGTCTGGCGGTGGACAGCGTCGAGTCGCAGCACTTGCAGATCGAGGCGATGAAACTCGCTTTCGCCGACACCTACCGCTGGGTCGCCGACGCGCGCGCGATGCAGGAGGTGACGCCGCAGCACCTGCTCGACAAGGGCTATCTCGCGCAGCGCGCGAAGCTGATTCAAACCGACCGCGCGAGCGATTTCAAACACGGCCAACCACCGAGCGGTGGCACGATCTACCTCAGCACCGCCGACCAGAGCGGCATGATGGTGAGCCTGATCCAGAGCAACTACATGGGCTTCGGCAGCGGCGTCGTCGTTCCCGAGGTCGGCGTGAGCCTGCAGAACCGCGGCTACGGATTCACGACAAAGGAAGGTCATCCGAACCTCGTCGCGCCCGGCAAACGACCGTTCCACACCATCATTCCGGGCTTCCTGATGCGTGGCGGCAAACCGCAGATGAGCTTCGGCGTGATGGGCGGCAACATGCAGCCGCAGGGGCACTTGCAGACCCTCGTGCGCATGCTCGTGCACGGCCAGCAGCCACAAGCCGCGTGCGACGCGCCGCGCTGGAAAGTCGCGACGGGCCTGTCGGTCGATTGCGAAACGACGATGGCGCCGAGCCTCGTGCAAGGCCTTCGCGAGCGCGGCCACCGCATCGAAGCGACGCACGACGCCTACATGGACTTCGGCTCGGGCCAGTTCATCTGGAAGCTCAGCGACGACGCTGAAGACGGCTATGTCGCGGCGAGCGATTCGCGGCGCGACGGGCAGGCATTGGGGTATTGACCGCGTGGTCAAGATCGCCCCGCTGCGAGTTGCGGACCGCGCGCGCTGGAACGTGCTGGCGCGCGGCTACAAGACGTTCTACGAAACCGTTCTGCCCGATGCCGATTACGACCGCACCTGGGCGCGCCTGATGCAAGGCGACACGATTCACGGCCTGGGCGCGCACGCCGACGGCCGGCTTGTCGGCATCACGCACTACCTGCTCCACGCAAGCAGCTGGTCGGCCGACGTCTGCTACTTGCAAGACCTGTTCGTCGACGCCGAGGCCCGCGGCCAGGGCGTGGCGCGCGCGCTGATCGAAAGCGTGGCGGACGCCGCCAGAGCACGTGGCGCACCGAAGCTGTATTGGCTGACGCATCGCGACAACGCGACGGCGCGAATGCTCTACGACAAGGTCGCCGCGCACCGCGGTTTCATCCGCTACGACCATCCGCTTGCCTGAGCCTTCCGCTTTCCCGGACTTGTGGCCTTGAGCGAGCCCCGCAACCCCGCCGACTCTTGTCGAGCGCTGCACACGTTGTTTGCCGCGCAAGGCGGGGTTCATGCCGTGTTCTCGGGCAAGGTGGCCGACTATGCGGCGTCGCGGCCGGACTACCCCGGCGCCTTGTTCGATGCGCTGCAGGCGCACTGCGGTCTGCGCCCTGGCGCGCGGATCGCCGATGTGGGTTCAGGCACCGGTTTGCTGAGCCTGGGCTTGTTGCAGCGCGGCTGGCAGGTGATCAGGCGTCGAGCCCAATGCCGCGATGCGCGCCGCGGCCGAGCGGATTCTGGCGGGGCATCCGGCGCACCGCTGCGTCAACGGCAGCGCCGAGTCGATGCCGTTGGCAGATGCGAGCATCGACCTGGTCACCGCGGCGCAGGCGTTTCACTGGTTCGAAGTCGACGCCGCGCGCGACGAGTGCCTGCGTGTGCTCGAGCCTGGCGGCGAGGTGGCGCTGATCTGGAACGACCGACGCGCCGGCGACGTGTTGCATGAAGCGCTGGACGAAGTCTTCGCGGCCTTCGGCGGCGCCAAGCGCGCGGCGTTGCTGCCGCATGAAGAACGCGCCGACGTGCCGCGCTTTTTCGGCGGCGCTCTGGTGCACGAGCGGCGTTGGCCGCATGAACATCGGCTCGATGCAATGGGGCTGATCAGCCTGGTGTTTTCACGCTCCTACATGCCGGCGCGCGACAGCGCGCAGGGGCGCGAAGCGGCTCGCCTCGTGCAGCGCTTGTTCGAACGGCTGGCCCAAGGCGACAGCATTGCCGTTCGCTACACCACCGTGGCGATGATCGGCCGGCCCGCGGCAAGCCGGGCCGATGGCGAACCCGCTCGGCCGTGAACGCGACGCGCGGTGTGCACAGCCCCGCGCGGGCTACTGCACCTTGTAGCGAGCCACCGCGTCCGGGTTCCAGCGCAAGCCCACACCCGGCGTGTCGCCGACGACGGCGTGGCCGTCAACGATCGCCAGCGGCGTCTCCAGAATCGCATCGGCCCAGTCGGCGTATTCCAGCCAGTGCCGCGTCTGGCTGGCGAGCAGCAGCTGCGCGCTGACTTCGGGGTAGAGGTGGCTCGACAGGTCCACGCCCGCCGCGGCGCACACGGCGGCCGCCTGCACCCAGCCGCTGACGCCGCCGATGCGCGCGAGGTCGGGCATCATGAAATCACAGGCGCGGTGCGCGATCATGCGCCACACGTCTTTCGCGCCGTCGAGGTTCTCGCCCATTTGCAGCGGCATCTCGAGTTCGCGCGCGAGCGTCGCGCAGCCGTCCCAGTCGTCGTGGCGGATCGGTTCTTCGAGCCAGTACACGCCGTGTTGCTGCAACGCGCGGCCGCGCTGCAAGGCGTCTTGCAGCGTGAGGCCCTGGTTGTAGTCGACCATCAACTGCACGCCGGCGGGCAGCAGCGCACGTACCGCGTGCAGCACGTCGAGGTCTTCTTTCAGGCTCGGATAACCCAGGCGCAGTTTCAGCGCGGTAAAGCCGCGCTTAAGCAGCGCCGGAACCTGCGCCGTCGTGTCGCGCACGCCGAGCAACCCCAGGCCGTTGCTGTTGTAAGCGCGCATGCGCCCGGGCCCGCTGCCCAGCATCGCCGCGAGCGGCAGGCCGGCGGCCTTGGCGTTCGCGTCCCAGAGCGCCACGTCCAGGCCCGACAGCGCCATGCGAACGGTGCCCACGTTGCCGATCAGCGCCAGGCGCCGCGCGAGCAGCGCACCCAGGAGCAGCGGTTGTGCGGCGCGGCCTTGCACCAGATCGACAGCGTCTTGCAACATCGCGGCGATCGCCTTCATGCCGCTGCGGCGGTAGCAGAACAGGTACGCGTGGCCGGTGATGCCTTCGTTGGTGTGCAGGTCGATCAGCAGCAGCGGCGCCTGGCTCACCGTGTCCGCCGTCGTGCCCAACGGCATTTTCAACGGCACTTCGACGGGCGTGAGCGTCATACCGCGCACGTGCAGCTCCGAGGTTTTGGCTTCGCTCACGCCGCCACTCCCGCCGTGCCCTGCGCGTACGGCGCCAGGATGTCGGACACGGCGCGGTGCAGCGGTGTGGCCACGCCGAGTTTGGCGCCGAGCTCGGCGACGCCGCCGCTGAGCCAGCGCAGCTCGAGGCGGTGGCCGGCCTGCAGATCGTGGTGCATCGACGACGTCATTCCCGGTTCCTGGCCATCGGCGAGTTTGAGGCGCTGCTCGGCGTAGTCTTCGGGCAGATCGACGCCCGACGCACGCGCCACCGCGACCACTTCGCGCATCAGGTCGAGGAAGAAGGCGCGCGTTTGCGGGTTCGCGCGGATCGGGCCGATCGTCTGGCGCATCGACGTCGTCGCGCCCGACAGCGCGGCGAGGAACACGTACTTCTCCCAGATCGCGCGGCGGATGTCGGCCGGGATCTCGGCGTTGATGCCGCCTTTCACGCAGGCGTCGAGCAGCGCTTGGGCGCGTGCCGAGCGCCGGCCATCGTATTCGCCGAACTGCAGGCGCTGCATCGCGCCCGTCTGTTTGATCGTGCCCGGCGGATCGATGCGCGTCGCGACATACGCCACGCCGCCCATCAGCTGCGCCGGCGCGAAGGCCTGGCGCAACAGCTCCTCCTTGTGCACGCCGTTCTGCAGCGAAATCACGCAGGTGTGCGGGCCGACGATCGGCGCGATCTGCCGCAGCGCTTCTTCCGTGTCCCAGAGCTTGACGGACAGCAGCACGAAGTCCGCCACTCCCGCGTCGGACGCCCGCTCGACGGCCCGGACCTTGGGCACGTGCACCAGCCCCTGCGGCGTGTCGAGGAACAGGCCGCGCTCGCGCATCGCGCCTAAGTGCGCACCACGCGCGACGAAGCTCACGTCGGCACCGCCCAAAGCCAGGCGCGCGCCGAAATAGCCGCCGACACCACCCGAACCCATCATCACGATCTTCATGTCTGCTCCATTGCGCCGGACGGCCGGTCCCGGCAGTCTACGGGCAAGTCAGAGCCTCAATCGGCGGCGGCACAGCGCTCGCGCAGGTCGCGTTTCAATATCTTGCCGATTGCGCTGCGCGGCAGATCGGCCAGCAATTCGACCCGGTTCAGGCGCTGCAACTTGCCCAGGCGCACGTTCGCCCATTCGAGCAGAGCCTCGGCGCTCGGGGCCGCGCCGGCGCCCGGCGCAACCGCGGCGGGCCGCAGCACGACGAAGCCGACCGGCGTCTCGCCCCACCTGCGCGACGCCACGCCCACCACCGCCGCCTCGGCCACCGCGGGGTGCTCGCGCAGCACCGCTTCGAGGTCGCTCGGGTAGATGTTGAAGCCGCCGCTGATGATCATGTCCTTGCTGCGGTCGAGCAGCGTCAGGAAGCCCTCCGAGTCGAAGCGCCCGATGTCGCCGGTACGGATGAAGCGCTTGCCGGCGGGATCGAACCATTCGGCTTCGCGCGTCTTTGAGGGTTGCTTGTGGTAGCCCGTCATCATGCTCGGCGAATGGCCGACCACTTCGCCCGTGGCGCCTGCCTCGAGCTGCGCGCCCGCGGCATCGATCAAACGAATGTCGTGGCCCTCGGCCGGCCGGCCGACGGTGTGCAGCTTGTCGGGAAATGCATGCGCTTCAAGGATGCAGGTGCCGCCGCCTTCCGTCATGCCGTAGAACTCGATCAGTTGGCCGGGCCAGCGCCGCAGCACGTCGGCTTTCAGGCTCGCGGAGAACGGCGCGCTGGTCGAGAACTTGACTTGGAATGAGGCGAGGTCGTGGCGGTCGAATTCGGCGTGCGCGAGCAGCCGCTGGTACTGCACCGGCACGAGCATCGTGTGCGTGACGTGGTGCAGCTGCGCGAGTGCCAGGTAACCGGCAGCGTCGAATTTGGGCATCAGCACCACGGTGCCGCCAAACGCGAGCGTGGGCACGAACACGACGAGCGTCGTGTTTGAGTAGAGCGGCGTCGACAGCAGCGTCACCGTGCGCGCCGAATAGCCGTAGTGCGCGCCGCGCCGCACATGCGCCCAGCGCATCGCGTGCGACTGCACGATGCCCTTGGGCGCGCCAGTCGTTCCTGACGAGTAGATGATGTTGAACGCGGATTGCGGCGCAATCTGCACCGGCTGCGGCCTGACACCTGGCATGCTCGCGGTTTGCGCGAGCCACTGTTCCAGGGCGGCACCAGCTTGCGGGCGATCGAGCGAGACCCGAAGCGGGTCCGCGGCGAGCGGCAGCGCTTGCGGATCCGGCGCTGCGTCGAGCAGTTCGGCGGTTGCGGCGTCAAGGAACAGCACGCTCGGCTCGGCGTCGGCGAGCATGCCGATCAGCGTTGCACGTGTGGTGCCAGTCGCGAGCGGCACGACCGCCGCACCGGCGCGCAAAGCGCCGAGAAAGGCTGCCGCGTATTCGATCGATGCCGCCGCGCAGATGGCCACTTGCCGGCCGGGCCCGACGCCGCGCTGCTGCAAGGCGTGGGCGATCCGGTCGAGCATCGTGTTGAGGCCGGCGTAGTCGAGCCGCCGTTCGCCTTCGATCAGCGCAAGTCGCCGCGGCGCCGCTTCGGCGTGGTGGCGCACCAGGTCGGGCAAGGCGGCGAATTCGGTGTGTTGCGGGTCCATGGGTGCTCTCGGCGGCGGCGGCTCGACATTTTGTTCGATGCGTCGTTCGGAGCTCGCCGCCGGCAAACTCGGCCGCGGCCACACCGTTTCCCCTAGGGTTTTGACGGGCGCGGACTGTCACGTTGCCGTGCTAGCCTGATGTTCGCAGCGTCGATGGAATGGAGCCCCCCGATGGCGAGCCTGAACGTCAATGGCAAGCAGCGCGACGTGGATGTCGAAGCCGATACGCCGCTGCTGTGGGTGTTGCGCGAGCAACTCGGCCTGACCGGCACGAAATACGGCTGCGGCATCGCGCAATGCGGCGCCTGCACGGTGCACATCGACGGCGTGCCGGTGCGCTCCTGCGTGCGGCCGGTGTCGAGCGTCGGGGCGAACGAGAACGTGGTGACGATCGAGGGCCTGTCGAGCGACGGTTCGCACCCGGCGCAGCGCGCGTGGGCGGCGCTCGACGTTCCGCAATGCGGCTTCTGCCAATGCGGAATGATCATGGCCGCGGCCGCGCTGCTGAAGGCCAAGCCCCGCCCGACCGATGCCGACATCGACGCGGCCATGACCAACATCTGCCGCTGCGGCACCTACAACCGGGTTCGCGCGGCGATCAAGCTCGCTGCCAGCGGTGCACCGGCGCCGCAGGTCTGAAGGCAGCCGTCGCCCAGGAGCGCAGCATGCAAAATGTCAACGGCGTCAACGGCGTCTCGCGCCGTGAGTTCATCGCGAGCGCGGCGTCGACCGCCGGCGCATTGGTCGTCGGCTTTCATGTCGCGGGCGACGCCGCCGCGCAGGGCGCCGACCCCAGGGAAATCAACGCCTGGGTCGTCGTGAAACCCGACGACACGGTGTGCATTCGCATCGCGCGCTCCGAGATGGGCCAGGGCACGCTGACCGGGCTGGCGCAACTCGTTGCCGAGGAACTCGAGTGCGACTGGGCCAAGGTCACGACGGAATACCCGACACCCGGCCAGAACCTGGCGCGCGCGCGGATCTGGGGCAACTTCTCCACCGGCGGCAGCCGCGGCATTCGCGAGTCGCACGACTACGTGCGCAAGGGCGGAGCGGCGGCGCGCATGATGCTGGTGCAGGCGGCGGCCGAGGGCTGGAACGTGCCGGTGGCCGAATGCCAGGCGGCGAACAGCGTCATCACGCATCGCCCGAGCGGCCGCAGCACCACGTTCGGCAAGGTCGCGGGCGCGGCCGCCAAGCTGACGCCACCGAAAGACGTGGCACTGAAAGACCCGAAGGACTGGAAGCTGGTCGGCAAGCGCGTCAAGCGGCTCGACACGGTGGATAAAACGACGGGCGCGCAGATTTACGGCAGCGACTTGAACCTGCCCGGGATGCTGAACGCCGCGATCAAGGACTGCCCGGTGTTCGGCGGCAAGCTGAAGAGTTTCAATGCCGCGGCGATCGAAGGGCGGCGCGGCGTGCGCAAGGTGGTGCGGGTCGGTGACAGCGCGGTCGCGGTGATCGCCGACACCTGGTGGCGCGCGAAGACGGCGCTCGATGCGTTGCCAATCGTTTGGGACGAGGGCCCGCACGCGCAAGTGACGAGTGCGAGCATCGCTGCGGTGCTCAAGGCTGGGCTGGACGCGAACGACGCGGTGGTGGGCAATTCGAACGGTGACGCGCGCAAGGCGCTGAGCAACGCGACGCGCAAGATCGAAGCAGTCTATTCCTACCCGTTCCAGAACCACGCGACGATGGAGACGATGAACGCCACGGCGCGCTGGACCGCGACGCGCTGCGAAGTCTGGACGCCCACGCAGAACGGCGAGGCGGCGCTCGCCGCGACCTCCGAGGCCGCGGGGCTGCCGCAGTCGGCGTGCGAGGTCTACAAGGTCCACCTGGGCGGCGGCTTCGGGCGGCGCGGCGCGGTGCACGACTGGGTGCGCCAGGCGGTGGCGATCGCCAAGGAAATGCCGGGCGTGCCGGTGAAGCTGATCTGGTCGCGCGAAGAGGACATGCTGCACGGCCGCTACCACCCGGTAACGCAGTGCAAGCTCACGGCGGGGATCGACAAGGACGGCAACCTCGACGCGCTGCACATGCGCATCTCGGGCCAGTCGATCCTCGCTGGCGTGTTCCCGCAGAACATCCGCGACGGGCGCGACCCGGTCGTGTTCCAGGGCCTGAACGCGCCCGGGCCCGAGGCGTCGATCGGCTACAGCGTGCCCCACCTGCTGATCGACCACGCGATGCGCAACCCGCATGTGCCGCCGGGCTTCTGGCGCGGCGTGAACCTGAACCAGAACACGATCTACCTCGAGTGCTTCATCGACGAAGTCGCGTTCGGATTGAAGCAGGATCCGCTCGCGCTGCGCCGCAAGCTGATGGCGAACCACCCGAAACACCTGGCCGTGCTGAACGCCGCGGCGCAGCGCGCCGGCTGGGGAACGCCGGCGGCACCGGGCGTGTTTCGCGGCCTCGCACAGACGATGGGCTTCGGCAGCTACGTCGCGGCCTGCGCCGAGGTGTCGGTGAGCGACGCGGGCGAGCTGAAAATCCACCGCATCGTCGCCGCCACGGACTGCGGCCACGCGGTGAACCCGCAGCAGATCGAGGCGCAGGTCGAGGGCTCGTTCGTGTATGGCCTGTCGGCCGCGCTGTACGGAGAATGCACCGTGAAGGACGGGCGCATCGAGCAGGAGAATTTCAACACCTACCCGGTTCTTCAGATGGACAGGATGCCGCGTGTCGAAACCATCGTGATGCCGTCCGGCGGCTTCTGGGGCGGCGTGGGCGAACCGACGATCGCGGTGGCGGCGCCGGCGGTGCTGAACGCCATCTTCGCGGCCACGGGAAAACGCATTCGCGACCTGCCGCTCAAGCACCACAGCTTGAAGAAGGCTTGATGCGGCAGCGGCGGGCGCGAAGGTCCCTGCAAACCTTGCTCGTCGCCACGAGCCTGGGTGGGTCCGCCGCGTTGGCGCAGTCCTCCGATCCGCCGGCCCTGGGCAAGGCGGCGGGCGCCGCGAGCTTCGGAGTCGTCGGCGATGCCATCCCCGACCCACTCGGCGGGTTCTCGGGCGATGCCGGGCGTGGCCGCGCGATCGTCGCCGACCGCAGCGTCGGCCTGTGCCTGCTGTGCCACAGCGGGCCGTTTCCCGAGAGGCATCTGCAAGGCGACATTGCTCCGGACTTGAGCGGCGCTGGCGCGCGCTGGTCGGAAGGCCAGCTGCGCCTGCGCCTGGTGGATGGGCGACGGCTGAATCCGGGCAGCGTGATGCCCGCTTACCACCGTACCGACGGGCAGGCGCGCGTGGGGGCCGCTTGGCGGGGCAAGCCGCTGCTGAGCGAGCAGCAGATTGAAGACGTGGTCTCGTTTCTGCGCAGCTTGGGCGCGGCGCGAGGCAGGCCGGAAGAATGAATCGATGGATGCGATGCATTCGCTGCTGCCGCACACCATGATGAGGCGCCGCGACTGGGTGGCGGGTTTGGCAGGTTTCACGGGACTTGTTGCAGTGCGGCCCGCGCTCGCGCTCGCGCCCGACCTGCGTGCCGCGATCGACGCGTTCACCGGTGGGGCCGCGCTGCGCGATGGCAGGGTCGAGATCGAGGTCGCGTCGCTGGTCGAGAACGGCAACGTGGTGCCGATCGCGATTTCAGTGGACAGCCCGATGACCGGCACCGACCATGTGCGCGCACTGGCGTTGTTCAACGAACGCAACCCACAGCGCGACGTGGCGCGTTTCACGCTCGGGCCACGCGCCGGGCGCGCGCGGGTGAGCACACGAATTCGGTTGGCGACTTCGCAGCAGCTCGTCGCGGTGGCGGTTCTCCACGACGGCTCACACTGGGCGCGCAGCGTTGACGTGGTCGTGACACTCGCCGCGTGCATCGAGTAGGCCCATGGCCCGCACGCTGATCCACATGCCGGCGAGCGCGCGGCGCGGCGAAGTGATCCAGATTCGCACGCTGATCGGGCATGCGATGGAGAGTGGATATCGTGTCGACGCCGACGGCCGGGTGGTACCGCGCGACATCATTCGGCGTTTCAGCTGCCACTACGGCGGCGTGCAGGTGTTCGGTGCCGAATTGTTCGCGGCGATCGCGGCCAATCCGTTCATCGAGTTCCACACGCTCGTGCTGGACAGCGGCACGCTGAGCTTTCGCTGGGAGGGCGACAACGGCTTCGTGCACACGGAAACGCGGAGCCTGCAGGTCACATGAGCAGGGTGTCGGCCGCGTGCCGGCTGGCGCTTGCTTCGCTGGGCAGCACCTGGGCGCTCGCGGCGGCGCAAGCGCCCGACGCCGCCATGGCGCCGCGTCTTTCCGGGTTCGGCACGATGGGCCCCGAGTTGCAGGCCATGCAGCGCGACGACTCGCTCAATCCGGGCATGCTGTGGGTGAAGGACGGTGAAACACTGTGGCAGCGTGACGATGGCAAGGCGCGGCGCTCGTGCGCAAGTTGTCATGGCCAAGCCCAGACCTCGATGCGCGGCGTTGCGGCGCGTTATCCGGCGATGGACGCGCAGCTTCAGCAGCCGCTGGACTTGTCCGGGCGCATCAACCTGTGCCGCACCCGGCACCAACAAGCTGGCGCCTGGGCACCGGAGGCCGCACCGCTGCTGGCGCTCGAGGCGTGGGTCGCGATGCAATCGCGCGGGTTGGGCTTGGCCACGCCCACCGACCCCGCGCTCGCGCCGTATCGCGAACGCGGCGCGGCCTTGTTTCAGCAGCGCATCGGTCAGCTCCACCTGTCTTGCGCGAATTGCCATGACGCGTTGGTTGGCAAACGCCTGGGCGGCAACCCGATTCCGCCGGGCGATCCGGCGCCTTACCCGGCGTACCGCCTGCAATGGCAGAACCTGGGGTCACTGCAGCGCCGGATTCGCAACTGCATGACGGGGGTGCGCGCCGAGCCCTTGGCCTACGGCAGCGTTGAGATGATTGAACTGTCTCTGCACCTGGCGATACGGGCCCGCGGCGTCGCGCTGGAGGCCCCGGGCGTGCGGCCCTGAGGGACCCAGGGCGGCGTTTCAGTGCCTTTGAGCGGAGTCTGCGTCAGGCTCTTCGGGCTCGTCTTCAGCTCGCGACGCCTTCGCGGCGACGCGGAACGCCTCGCTCGCCCAGGCGCCGAAGTCGTTGTTCTTGCAGCGCGCGCTGCAAAACGGCCGATACGGGTTCTCGGGCGCGAACACGCTCTCGCCCTTGCAGGTGGGGCAAGTGACGATCTTCGGACGTGCGGGGCTGGCTGGCATCGCGAACCTCAGGCGCAGATCGTCAACTCGAACGGCGTATCGAGCGCACAGGGCTTGAGCTTGCCGTCGGCATCGGGCTGCAGCATTCGCACCGTCACCACCAGGCGATGACCGCTGATCTCGGGCACCAGGTCGTCGCCTTCGGTCAGCCGCAGGCGGGCCAGCAGATGCACCTTGCCGGCGGGGAGACTCTGCTGGAACTGGCCCGCCACCGCCATCATCTTGTGCGCCACGCCGGCGTCGCGAATCAAGCGCAGCAGCAGTTGCAGCGCGTCGGCCATCGGCATCAGGCATTGCGCCCAGTTCAACAGCTCGGCCCGGCGCTGGTCCGCGTCACCGTGTTGCCAGGCAAAGTAGGCGGGGAGATCGAAGCCGCAAGTTCCCCCGGGAATGTTGATGCGGCTGCGAATCGCCATCAGCCACTCGTTGGCGGCCAATGTGGCGCCAATCTTGCCTGGCATTTGATTGAGCGCATTGAAGGCGGAATCGATGCGCGCCATCACGTCGTCGAGCGCCGCCTCCGAGATCGATGGGTTGCCGCGGTATGCGCCGAGCTGGGTGCGCTGCTTGTCGAGGTCTTTCAGCAGGTCCGACTTGAGGTCGGCACGCGAGCCGACGTCGATGATCTCGAACAGCGTGGCCAGCGCAAAATGGTGGTCCACCGCGGCGTCGCGAACGATCAACTGGCCGAGCCGCTCGAACAGATGTTCGAGGCGCAGCATGGTCCGAATGCTCTCGTTGAAGGGGTATTCGTAAACGATCACTGGGCGGGCTCGTTGGGGTGGGCATCGGCGGGTCGGCGCCGTGCCGTTCGATTGTTCCACAGCGAATTCGGCCGGTGCCGCAGGCTCAGAGGTTGAGCGCCTTTCGGGCTTGCCCGAAAGACGCTCAACCTCGTCAGGTCGGGATTCGTGTGAGGGGTTCGTTCACCCACAGTTGCCAAAGGATGGCGACGTGCCGGTCGAGTTCATCGATCGAAATCGCGTCGTTGTGGACCACTGCGTCGGCGATGGCACGCCGCTGCGAGCGGGTTGCCTGCTGCGCGATGATGGCCAACACGGCGTCTCGCTTCAAGCCGGAGCGCGCGGCCACGCGCTCGATCTGCGTGGCTTCGGCGCAGTCCACGACCAACACCCGGTCGACCCGGGCGCGCCAGTGCGGCGACTCGGCCAACAGCGGCACGTCGTACACCAGGACCGGCGCGGCTCCATCGCCCTGAGCGGCTTGAGTATGGCGCAACGTCTCCGCGCCGATCAACGGGTGCAGGATGGCTTCGAGCCTGCGTTTGGCCGAGGCATCGGCAAACACGACTTGACGCATGTGGTCACGGTCCAACGCCCCAGTGGGACCGATCGCATCGTCGCCGAATTCGGCGACGATGGCGCCAAGTGCCGCTCCACCGGGTTCGGTGAGGCGCCGGGCAATGGCGTCGGCATCGATCAAGGTCGCGCCACGCTGCGTCAGCAAGGCCGCGACCGTGCTCTTACCGCTGCCGATGCCTCCGGTCAGGCCGATGCGCAGCATGCTGCCGGGCGGGATGCCCGATCACCAACCAAGCCATTGCAGGACCCGGGCCTGGCCTGCGAGCAGCACGACGACCCCCGCTCCCGCCAGAAACGGCCCGAATGGAACGTAGCGCCCCTCGCGCAGGGCTCCGCTCATCTTCATGAACAGGCCGACCACCGCGCCCAGCATCGATGCGCCGAGAACGATGGGAAGAATCATCTTGACACCGAGCCATGCACCGAGCGCGGCGAGCAACTTGAAGTCGCCGAAGCCCATGCCCTCCTTGCCGGTGGCGAGCTTGAACAGCCAGTAAACGCTCCACAGCGACAAATAGCCGGCAACGGCCCCCCACAAGGCATCGCTCAATGGCAGGGTCCAGCCGAGCGCGCTGGCCACGAGGCCCGCCCAGAGCAGCGGCAAGGTGAGGTTGTCAGGCAGCAGCGTCGTGTCCCAATCGATAGCAGCCAGCGCCACCAGTGTCGCGGCGAAGCCGCACCAGAGCAGGACCGCCGGGACCGCGCCAAAGCGCCAGCCGAGGATCGCGAACAAGGCGCCGGTGGCGATCTCGACCAATGGGTAGCGCGCGGCGATTCGGGTCTTGCAGGCGGCGCAGCGCCCGCGCAGCCACAGATAGCTCAGCACCGGGATGTTTTCATACCAAGCGATACCGTGGCCGCACGACGGGCAGCGAGAGCGTGGCTGGGTCAGGCTCAAGGCCGGTGAGTCATCGACCTTCACGCCGAGCATCTCGGCGCTCTCCAACTTCCAGCCGCGCTCCAGCATCAGCGGCAGGCGATGCACGACGACGTTCAGGAAACTGCCGATGCACAAACCGAGCAGCAGCAGTCCCCAGGGCGAGAGCAGGAATTCAGCGATCCGCGGATCCATTGCCGCGGCTCAGACCACGGCGCCGAGTTTGAAGATCGGCAAGTACATCGCGACGACGATGCCGCCGATCAGCGTGCCCAGGATCACGATGATGAACGGCTCGAGCAGGCTCGACAACCCCTTCACCGCCTCATCGACCTCGTCCTCGAAGAACTCCGCGGCCTTGCCGAGCATCTGGTCGAGCGAGCCCGACTCCTCGCCGATCGCGCACATCTGGATCACCATCACCGGAAATACGCCCGTGGTTTGCATCGATGTCGTGAGCGCGGAGCCGGTTGACACGTCCTTTTGAATCTGTTCAGTCGCCTCGGCATACACCGCATTGCCCGATGCGCCGCCGACCGAGTCGAGCGCTTCCACCAAGGGCACACCGGCGGCGAACATCGTGGACAGCGTTCGGGTCCAACGCGCCACCGACGACTTCATCACCAAGTCGCCAAACACCGGAGCGCGCAGCAGCATGCGGTCCATGACTTTCTGCATCTTCGGCGAGCGTTTCCACGACTCGAAGAAGACGTAGACGCCCCCGCCCAGCAGGCCGAAGATCAAGTACCAGTAATTGACGAAGAACTCCGACATCGCGATCACCAGCAAGGTCGGCGCCGGGAGGTCCGCGCCGAACGACTTGAACACGTCCTTGAACGCCGGGATCACGAAGATCATGATGACGGCGACGACGACGAATGCGACCACCAACACCGCCACCGGGTAGATCATGGCGGAACGGATCTTGTTCTTGATCGCCATCGTCTTTTCCTGGTACACCGCCAGGCGATCGAGCAATTGCTCCAGGATACCGCCGGCTTCGCCGGCCTCCACCAGGTTGCAGTAGAGCGAATCGAAGTACAGCGGGTGCTTGCGAAACGCTGCCGACAAGCTGGTGCCGGTTTCGACGTCGGAGCGAATGTCGGTGAGCATGCGCGTCATCCGCGGGTTCGTGCTGCCGCGCGCAACGATGTCGAACGACTGGATCAACGGAACGCCGGCACGCATCATCGTCGCGAGCTGACGCGTGAACACTGCAATATCTTTCTGCTTGATTGCGCGCCCGCCGCTCAGGCGGCGCTTCTTCACCTTGGTGACCAGAATGCCCTGGCGACGCATGCTGGCGCTGACCATGGCCTCGCCGCCGGCGCGCATTTCCCCTCGAATGACCTTGCCGTTCTTGTCCTTGCCTTCCCACTCGAAGACAATTTCCTTGAGAGTTCTCGCGGCTGCCGCAGTCGCCATGTTTCTTTACGGGGACTCGTCCCCCGTCCCTTGGTTGATTCAGCCTACTCGTTCGTCACCGAGATCACTTCGTCCAGGGTCGTCACGCCGGCGCGAACCTTGATGAGCCCCGATTGGCGCAGATCGCGAACGTTCTCACGCTGCGCTTGCGCGGCCAGGTCCATGGCCGTTCCCTCGGCCAGGATCAGCCGCTGAATTTCCTCGGTGATGGGCATCACCTGGTAGATGCCGACTCGCCCCCTGTAGCCGTTGCTGCACGAAGAACAGCCGACCGCCCGATACGGTTTCCAGGTGCCATCAATATCGGACTCCTTGAATCCCGCCTTGAGCATGGCTTCGCGCGGATAGTCAGCTGGTGCCTTGCAGTTCTCGCAAAGTTTGCGCGCGAGACGCTGCGCCGTGATCAACAGCACACTCGAGGCTATGTTGAACGGCGCCACGCCCATGTTGAGCAGCCGGGTCAGCGTCGTCGGTGCGTCGTTGGTGTGCAACGTGGACATTACCATGTGCCCGGTTTGCGCGGCCTTGATCGCAATGTCGGCGGTCTCCAAGTCGCGGATTTCGCCGACCATGATCACGTCCGGGTCCTGGCGCAAGAACGACTTGAGCGCAACGGCGAAATTCAGGCCCGCCTTGTCGTTGACGTTGACCTGGTTGATGCCGGGCAGGTTGATTTCAGCCGGATCTTCGACCGTCGAGATATTGACTCCCGGTTGATTCAGGATGTTCAAGCAGGTGTAGAGCGACACGGTCTTGCCGCTGCCGGTGGGACCGGTGACCAGCACCATGCCATAGGGCCGCCCGATGGCCTTGAGCAGGCGGTCCTTCTCGATTTTCTCGTAGCCCAGGGCCTCGATGCCGAGTTTGGCGCTCGAGGGATCGAGGATCCGGATCACGATCTTCTCGCCGAACAAGGTGGGCAGCGTGCTCACGCGAAAGTCGATGGCCTTGTTGCCGAACTTGAGCTTCATGCGCCCGTCTTGCGGGACGCGTTTTTCGGCAATGTCGAGCCGCGAAATCACCTTGATCCGGGACGAGAGCTTGTCTTTGATCGCAATCGGCGGCTGCGTGATCTCGCGCAACTCGCCGTCGACCCGAAAGCGCACGCGGTAATGGTACTCGTAGGGCTCGAAATGCAGGTCTGATGCGCGCGCGTTGATGGCGTCGATCAACATCTTCTGAAGAAAGCGCACGACCGGAGCGTCTTCGACGTCGGGCGCCGCTTCGGCGGTTTCTTGCTGGCTGGTGACGTCATCGGTGACGTCGAACTCGAAGTCGCCGCTGGTCATCGACTCCAGCGACTCGGTGGCGCTGGCGGTCGTACCTTCCAGAACTTTGGCGAGTTTGTCGTGTTCGACGATCACCCATTCCGGCGCCAGCTGGGTCGCGAACTTGATGCGCTCGACTGCCTCCTGGTCAGTGGGATCCGCGCCGCCAATGAACAGACGGCTGCCGCGCTTGCCCAACACGACGATCTGGTATTGGGCCGCCAGCTTGGCGTCGACCACGTTGCGTGGCAGGCGCTGCACGTCGGCGGCGCCCAGATCGAACAGCGGCAGCGCCAGTGCGTTGGACAGGGTGTGCGCCAAGTCCGCTGGCGACACGGCGCCAGCGGCGATCACGGACGCGATGAAACTGGTGCGCTTGTCCTTGGCCGATCGCACCAGCTCTTCAGCCGCCTTGGCGTTGAGTTTGCCGGCATGCACGAGCACACGCGCGACGCCGGACAACGCGGATTGCGGGGCTTCGGCTAATGTGTCCAAGATTCGTTTGCTCGATTCCGAACTGGGGAAAACCGCACGATCATCGCCGAATCGCCCAGTGCTGTAAACGCCGTTTTCCGAAGCCGGGCGTCAACTTCTCACAGCGACGCCGCCAGCAACTGGAAACAACTGTCTGGGCTGGATCGGAACGTCTTCCATGAAGACTTGGTCGGGGTGAGAGGATTCGAACCTCCGGCCTCTACGTCCCGAACGTAGCGCTCTACCAGGCTAAGCTACACCCCGATTTTCGGCCGCGTCCCGCGGTCGCTGCGACTCAGCGCCGCAGCAATTCTCAAGAGGAACGCTCAACTGACCGAGCGCAGGAGTCTAGCAGAGCGTCCCGGTAGACGGAGGCCGGCAGCGCCGCCAGACTTCGGCTTGCTTCATCCGCCTCGGCGCGCGCGGCCGCCCGAGTCGCAGCCACCGCCCCGGTGTGCCGAACGATTTCCACGATTTCGGGCAGGCGCGCGACCTCGCCCCCCTGGATGGCCGCCCTGATCAGCGAGCGTTCGGCGGACGAACCGCGCTCCATGGCGATCAACAACGGCATTGTCGGTTTGCCTTCTCGCAAGTCGTCGCCGACGTTCTTGCCGAGTTCCTGCGTCGCGCCTTCGTAATCGAGCAGATCGTCGACCAGTTGAAAGGCCGTGCCGAGGGACCGTCCGTATGCAGCACACGAATCTTCCACGGCCGCATCGGCCTTCGCCAGTACCGCGCCGATGCGCGCGCTCGCCTCGAACAGCTTCGCGGTCTTGAAGCGGATGACGCGCAAATAGTCATCCACCGCAAGGTCGGGGTCGTGCATGTTCATCAGCTGAAGAACTTCGCCTTCGGCGATGACGTTGGTGGCCTCGGCCAATACCTCGAGGACGCGCATGTCGTTGATGGAGACCATCATCTGAAAGGCGCGCGAATAGACGAAATCGCCTACGAGGACGCTGGCCGAGTTGCCGAACAGCGTATTGGCGGTTTCCCGGCCGCGTCGAAGCGCCGACTCGTCAACGACATCGTCATGCAGCAGCGTCGCGGTATGAATGAATTCGACCGTCGCGGCCAGCTCGAAACGCTCGCGCCCCTTGAATCCGAGTGCACCAGCGAACAGCAGTACCAGCATCGGCCGAATTCGCTTGCCACCCGCCCCGATGATGTAGTGAGCGATTTGATTGACCAGCGCAACATTGGACGCGAGGCGCCTTTGCACCACGGCGTCGACCTCGCGCATTTCGGCAGCCATCAAGGTCTGGGCCAGCGGCACCGAGGACGGTTCGAGCTTGGTCGGAGTGTGCACACGGGGCCTTGTTGACGAGGCGGATTATAGAAATGGCCGATTCAATGCCCGCCTGTGCTGCAAATAGAGGGTCGGGGAGCGTGCGGCTTCGGGAAGGTTGCCGCCGCATCTGAGCCGAATTCCTGCTGCTATACTGCGCGGCTTCGCCTTGGGCCAGTGCAATGCTGGAAACCGGGTAAGGCCCGCAGTGTGAGAGGCAGACATGTACGCGATCATCAAAACCGGCGGCAAGCAGTACCGCGTTGCTGCCGGCGAAAAAATCAAGGTGGAACAGATTCCGGCCGATGTGGGCCAGGAGATCCGCCTTGACCAGGTATTGGCCGTGGGCAGCGGCGAGGGCCTGTCCGTCGGGGCGCCGTGGGTGATTGGCGCGCACGTGACGGCACGCGTTCTGGCGCAAGGGCGTCACGACAAGGTTCGAATCTTCAAGATGCGCCGCCGCAAGCACTATCAAAAGCGGCAAGGCCATCGGCAAGCATTCACCGAACTCGAGATCAGCGCGGTCAACGCCTGATTCCGGACCGAACCAATTCAGGAGTGCGAGATGGCACAGAAAAAGGGCGGCGGCTCGACGCGCAACGGACGTGACTCACAGCCCAAGATGTTGGGCGTGAAAGCCTTCGGCGGTGAAGCTGTTCCGGCGGGGTCGATCATCGTGCGCCAGCGCGGGACCAAGTTTCACGCTGGCCCCAATGTGGCCATGGGCCGCGACCATACCTTGTTCGCGTTGGTTGACGGCACTGTGAGCTTCGCGGTCAAGGGCCCGTTGAACCGCCAGACCGTGAGCGTCACCTCCGCCTAGTCGTTGCGCCTGCCGCACGCAAAGCCCCGGCGCCGCCGGGGCTTGCTTTTTTGTGCAACCGCGATCGCCGGCAACTTCCCAGCGCATAGACTGGCGCTGCACGGACGCGTGTTGCGATGTTGAAGGTGCAACATGAAATTCATCGACGAAGCGACCATCGAAGTCACGGCCGGCAATGGCGGCAGCGGCTGCATGAGCTTTCGCCGAGAGAAGTTCATTCCTTTTGGCGGCCCGGACGGCGGTGACGGCGGGCGCGGGGGCAGCGTCTACGCCGTCGGCGACCGTAACCTGAACACCCTGATCGAGTTTCGCTACGCCCGCAAGCATGTGGCGCGCAACGGCGAAAGCGGTCGCGGCTCCGACCAGTTCGGCGCGGCGGCGCAAGACATCGTGCTGCCCATGCCGATCGGCACCATCGTCACCGACGCCGAAACCGGCGAAACACTGGCCGAATTGTTGGTGCATGACGAAAGAGTGCGCCTCGTCAAGGGTGGCGATGGGGGTTTCGGCAACCTCCATTTCAAGAGCAGCACGAACCGGGCGCCGCGCCAGAAGACATCTGGATGGCCGGGCGAGCAGCGCAAGCTGCGTCTCGAATTGCGCGTCCTGGCCGATGTCGGGCTGCTGGGCCTGCCCAATGCCGGCAAGTCGACCCTGATCGCGGCCGTGTCCAACGCGCGGCCGAAGATCGCCGACTACCCGTTCACGACGCTCCATCCGAACCTGGGCGTGGTGCGTGTCGGAACCGACCAGAGCTTCGTCATCGCCGACATCCCCGGCCTCATCGAAGGCGCGGCGGAGGGTGCCGGTCTGGGGCACCAGTTCCTGCGCCACCTTCAGCGCACTCAGCTGCTGTTTCACGTGGTCGATCTCGCCCCGTTCGACGATGTGCTCGATCCGGCCGATCAGGTCAAAGTGATCGTGCGGGAGTTGGAGAAATTCGATCCGAGCCTTCTGAAGAAGCCGCGCTGGCTCGTCCTCAACAAGGTCGACATGGTCGCGCCGGGCGAACTCGAAGCGCGGATCAAGTCCGTGCTCAAGAAGCTGAAGTGGAAAGGCCCGGTGTTCTCGATTTCGGCGCTTGCGCGCACCGGTCTCGAGCCCTTGATGCGCGCCGCCTACGAACATGTCGCGGCGATGAAGAACCCTCCCGTTCCGGAGCCCGATCTGCGCTTTTCGGCGGCCGAGCAGGGCGAGAGGGCATGAACGGCACGCTCGTCGGCGCTCGCAGAATCGTCATCAAGGTCGGATCGAGCTTGGTGACCAATGAAGGCCGCGGCGCCGATCCACAGGCCATCGGCAACTGGTGCAGACAGATGGCGGTGCTGGCCGGCGAAGGGCGCGAAGTGGTGATGGTGTCGAGCGGCGCGATTGCCGAAGGCATGAAGCGCCTGGGCTGGGCCTCTCGACCGCGTGAGATTCACGAACAGCAGGCGGCGGCCGCCGTCGGCCAGATGGGCCTGGTTCAGGTCTACGAAACCAAGCTGCGCGAGCATGGGATGCGCAGCGCACAGGTGTTGTTGACGCACGCCGACCTGGCCGATCGCGAACGCTATCTGAACGCCCGCTCCACGTTGCTGACCTTGCTGCGCCTGAAAGTGATTCCGGTGATCAACGAGAACGACACCGTGGTCAACGATGAAATCAAGTTTGGCGACAACGACACGCTCGGCGCGCTCGTCGCCAACCTGATCGACGCCGATGCGCTGGTCATCCTGACCGACCAGAAGGGCTTGTACTCGGCCGACCCGCGTGTCGACCCGAGTGCTCGTTTGATCGAGCACGCCAGCGCGGGTGACGCTGAACTCGAGCGCATGGCCTCGGGCGCCGGCAGCCACATCGGTCGCGGCGGCATGATCACCAAGGTGCTGGCCGCGAAACGCGCCGCCAGCAGCGGGACCTCAACCGCGATCGTGTGGGGGCGCGAGCCCGATGTGCTGATTCGCCTCGCGCGCGGCGAGGCGATCGGCACCCTGCTGACGTCGAACACGCCGAAACTCGCCGCTCGAAAGCAATGGATGGCGGATCACCTTCAGTTGCGCGGAGCCGTCGTCGTGGATGAAGGCGCGGTGCGTAAGCTGTGCGACGACGGAAAGAGCCTTCTGCCTGTCGGCATTACCGAGGTCCTTGGGGAATTCCATCGTGGCGATGTGATTGCCGTGCGCAGTCCGAGCGGCGCCGAAGTCGCTCGCGGCCTGGCCAACTACAGCAGCAGCGAGGCGCGCTTGATCGCGCGCAAGCCTTCGAGCGCGTTCGAAGCCTTGCTTGGGTTCACGTGTGAACCCGAGATGATCCATCGCGACAACTTGGTCCTGTCCTGAATTCAGGTCGGCGGCACATCCGTCGGCGGCGGGTACTCCGACCCGCCGGTCTCCGGCGCGCCGGCGTCGGCGTTGGTCGCGGGCATTTCGCCTGGGTGCGGACCCGACGGCTGCCGCATGCGTGATCGCAAGTAGCGATTGTGGTGGTGCGCCCGCGGTATGAAGCGCGCCAGTTCCGTGAGCGCGAGCTGGTACACGTCGCGCTTGAAATCGATCACCGATTCGAGCGGCACCCAGTATTCGTTCCAGCGCCAAGCGTCGAACTCGGGGTGCTCGGTGGCGCGCAGGTTCATGTCGCTGTCGTGCCCGGTGAGCTGCAGCAGGAACCAGATCTGCTTCTGCCCGCGGTAATGTCCGCGCGCGTCGCGCCGGATGTAGTGGTCGGGAACTTCGTAGCGCAACCAGTCTCGCGTGCGCGCGACGATGCGCACGTGATCCGGCAACAGCCCCACCTCTTCGTGCAGCTCGCGGAACATCGCCTGCTCGGGCGTCTCGCCGTATTTGATGCCCCCTTGCGGGAACTGCCAGGAGTGGGTGCGTATCCTTTTGCCCCAGAACACCTGATTCTTTTGGTTGAGCAGGATGATGCCGACGTTGGGCCTGAACCCCTCGCGGTCGAGCATAATCAACCCCAAATCACTCGTTGAAATCGATTATTGCATTGGTGTCACGGGATTCAAACCCTTGGGTTTCCCGAAGCGGCCATCGGGCCGGCCGATCGCGTCGAAATCCCGTTCATGAAAGCCTCTGAGTTCTTCGTATCCACGCTGAAAGAGGCCCCCGCAGACGCCGAAATCCTGAGCCACAAGCTGATGCTCCGCGCGGGCCTGATCAAGCGCCTGGGCGCGGGCATCTACAGCTACATGCCGATGGGTCTGCGCGTGATCCGCAAAGTCGAGGCGATCATCCGCCAGGAGATGAACAAGGCCGGCGCTATCGAACTGTTGATGCCCGTGGTGCAGCCCGCCGAGCTCTGGCAAGAGACCGGGCGCTTCGAGAAGATGGGGCCCGAGCTGCTGCGGGTCAAAGATCGGCATGATCGGTCGTTCGTGATTCAACCCACCAGCGAAGAAGTCATCACCGACATCGCTCGCCAGGAATTGCGCAGCTACCGCGCGCTGCCGAAGAATTTCTATCACATCCAGACCAAGTTTCGCGACGAGCGCCGGCCGCGTTTCGGCCTGATGCGCGGGCGCGAGTTCACGATGAAAGATGCATACTCGTTCGACCGGGACGCTCAAAGCGCCGGCCAGAGTTACGCCAAGATGCACGCCGCGTACACGTGCATTTTCGAGCGCATGGGTTTGCGCTTTCGCGCGGTGGCGGCCGATACGGGCGCGATCGGGGGCGACCGATCGCACGAATTTCAGGTCGTTGCCGAGACCGGCGAGGATGCGATCGCGTATTGCCCGGACTCAGACTACGCCGCGAACATCGAACTCGCGCAAGCGCTAGCGCTGCTGAGCCGCCGCGAGGCCCCGACCCAGCCGTTGACGAAGTGCGCGACCCCAGGCAAGAGCACATGTGAGGACGTTGCTGCCTACCTGGGCGTTCCATTGCAGTCGAACCGTCAAGTCCCTGGTGCTGGCGACAGACCAAACCGAGCGCGCAGGCCAAGCCGCGCGAACGACGCTCTGGCTCTTGCTGCTGCGAGGCGATCACTCGCTGAATGAAATCAAGGTCAGCAAGGTCGACGGCTTGAAAGACGGCTTTCGCTTCGCGACCGAATCCGAGATTCAGGCGCACTTCGGCTGCCGGCCCGGCTACCTGGGTCTGGTCGGAACGAAGCGACCCGTGAAGGTGATCGCCGACCGGACAGTCGCGCTGATGAGCGACTTCATCTGCGGCGCCAACGAGGCCGACTTCCACCTCACCGGCGTCAATTGGGGTCGCGACGTCGCCGAACCCGATGTGGTGGCCGATATTCGCAACGTCGTCGCGGGCGACCCTTCGCCCGACGGCAAGGGCCTTCTTGCCATCCAGCGTGGCATTGAAGTCGGCCATGTCTTCTACCTCGGCACCAAGTACAGCCAGGCGATGAACGCGAGTTTTCTCGACGAGACCGGTAAGCCGAAACTGTTGGAAATGGGCTGCTACGGCATCGGCGTGACGCGCATCCTCGGCGCCGCGATAGAGCAGTCGCACGACGAGCGCGGCATCATCTGGCCGGATGCGCTCGCACCCTTCGAGGTCGTGATCTGCCCGATCGGCTACGAGCGCTCTCCTGCCGTGCAACAGGCTGCGCTGGCGCTGCACGACGCACTCATTGCCCAAGGTGTCGACGTACTCGTCGACGACCGGGGTGAGCGCCCGGGCGCGATGTTCGCCGATTGGGAACTGATCGGTGTTCCGCACCGGATCGTGGTGTCGGACCGCGGCCTGACCGCCGGCAAACTCGAGTACCAAGGGCGGCGCGATGCGCAGGCCACTCCTGTCGCGGTCGATGGCGCAGCAAAGTTCCTGAAATCCAAACTCGTGGCATGAGCGAGGGGCGCGGCGTCGGTCGACGCGGGCAAGGGCGTCTTGCAGCCGTTGTGCTGCTCGGCACGTGGCTGACTGGCAATCCAACCTTGGCGGTCGCCGGCGCGCAAATTCAGGAACCGCTCGCCGATTCGATTCGCTCGGCGCTTGCCGCCGCGATCGCCAGCAGCGCACCCCCGAGGCCATCGTTCGATTTGCTCGAAGAACGCTTGGAATACTTGAGCTGGCTCGGCGAAATCAGCCAGCGCCTCAAGCAGCGCAAGGCCGAACATGTTGCACGCGTCGAGTTCCTGGAGGCGCTTTGGTACGAGTCCAAGCGCGCCGGCCTCGAACCCGCCCTGGTGTTGGCGATCGTTCAGGTGGAAAGCGCGTTTCGCAAGTACGCCATCAGCGCCGCCGGCGCGCGCGGCTACATGCAGGTCATGCCGTTCTGGGCGAGGCTGATCGGCGACGGCAATGAAGGTCATCTGTTCCACATGCAGACGAACCTTCGATTCGGCTGCGTGATCCTGCGCCACTACCTTGATCTGGAAAGAGGCGATCTGTTCCTTGCGCTGGGCCGCTACAACGGCAGCCGCGGGAAGTCGCCTTACCCCGATGCGGTGCTGCGAGCCCGCAAGAGTTGGGAGTTCAAGCGCTCCTGACCGGGTTCGGTTGCACTACAAGCCCTCCCACTGCTTGGGCGCCGCCAGCTCCACGCCGAGCAATGAAAGCACCCGCTCGACGGTTTCATCGACCATTTCCTCGATGCTTCGTGGCAGGTGATAGAACGCCGGCAAGGGCGGGAAGATCACACCGCCCATTTCAGTCACCGACGTCATATTGCGCAGGTGGGCAAGATTGAACGGCGTTTCGCGCACCAGCAAGATCAAGCGACGACGCTCCTTGAGCGTGACGTCGGCGGCTCGGGTCAGCAGGTTGTCCGACAGGCCGAGCGCGATGGCCGCCAGTGACTTCATCGAACACGGCGCCACCACCATCGCCTGAACCGCGAACGACCCACTCGCGATTCGGGCGCCCACGTCGGCAGGGTTGTACGCTGAATCGGCCAAGGCCTCCAGGTTCTTGCGCCCCATGCCCAATTCATGGTGCACGTTGAGCAGCCCGGCCGGACTGGCGACCAGGTGGGTCTCGCAGCCGCTCTCGCGCAGTCGGCGCAGCAGTTTCACCCCATAGAGCGCACCGCTTGCGCCGGTCAATCCGACGATGACCCGCCGTGCCGACCGATCGTCGGGACGCAGCGAGCCGGTCACTGTGCGCGCCTGATCAGGCCCCGAGAAGCGGTTGCAACTCGCCGGCCTGGTACATCTCCGTCATGATGTCCGACCCGCCCACGAACTCGCCGTTCACGTAGAGCTGCGGGATGGTCGGCCAGTTGGCGTAGCCCTTGATGCCCTGGCGGATCTCTTCGTCTTCGAGCACGTTGACCGTCTTCAAATCGTTCACGCCGCAAGCGTTGAGGATCTGCACGGCTCGCCCGGAGAAGCCGCACTGCGGGAACTGCGCAGTCCCCTTCATGAAGAGCACCACGCGGTGGCTTTTGACCAGGGTATCGATGCGCTGTTGAACGTCGCTCATGGGGTTGTATGGAAGCTGGGAACCCCGACTTTATACGGGAATCAGGCCCAGCCTGCGGGCCCAGCCGCGCGAGCCGAATCGCAGACCGGCTTCAAAACGCGTACGAAACACCCATCTGCAGCACCGGCGACCAGCGCAAGTCGCGCCACACGTCGTCGAACGACTGGCCTCCGCCAACCACCCGGCCCAGCCGCACCGCGTTACCCGGTTGCAGCGCCACAACGCCGAGGTCCGCGCTGAAGCTCCACTTGCCCTGCAACGAAAGGCCCGTATAGCCAAAACTGAAATAGGGCAACGACGCGGTCTCGGAGGTCGGGTCGCCCGTAGCCGTCAGCGCCGTCGAAAACAAGCGTCGTTCGGCGGCGAAGCTCGTGCCGCGTGCACCGAGTGTCGGCTGGCCTGTCGTCGCCTGTGAGCGCGGGCCGACGATGAGACCGCTGGTCGCTCGCAGCCCACCGAGGCTGTGGCGGTCGAACAGCGATTCGGTGAAGTAATAGTCACCCGCTACGCTGACTGCGTTGACCCGCAGGCCAGCCGGGGCAGGCTCTTTCAGGTTCGCTTGCCAAGTCGGCGCGGTTGAGCCCAAGGAGAGCCGGGCCTGCCAGCGCGCCCAGGCGGACTCGCCCGAAGGGAGCTTCAGGCCGTCGCCAGCCGCGTATGCCGTGAATGCCAGGAAGAGGCCGTAGCCGATGACGAAAAGCTTCCGAATGGCGCGCATCGCAGTCTCCAAAGATGGTCCGTCGGTGGCCAGTGTGTACAGGTGTAAAGCCGTTCGTCGCCGGTGAATTCGCACGGCAACGTGGTCATTGTGATCCTGTAGGGATCACCGCGCACCCCCCAACCGCAACAGATGCGTGTTTTTGCACACATCTCGCCCTCGGGGTCCGCGACCACCAGGCCGCATCGCCCGCAAGGCGGAACCGGTTGTTACGGTCGACTGCCGCCGGATTCTGGAGCGCCGCCCCAGCAGCCGCCGCTGCAGCGAGCCAGGCCCGCCAGATCCTTGCGGGTTTGAACCCGCGAAAAGCCTTCGCGGCGAAGCAAGTCAACCACTTGAGCCGCCTGATCGGAACCGTGCTCCAGCAAGAGCCATGCCCCCACTCGCAGGTGGGTCGCCGCATCCTCGATGACCGCGCGCAGGGCTTCCAGCCCACTGGGACCCGGGCTGAGCGCGAGGGTTGGCTCGTGAGCCAGCGCCGCCAGATGGCGATCGGAGTCCGCGATGTAGGGCGGATTGCATAGCACAAGGTCGAACACCCGCGCATGCGTTGCCGCCCACCAATCGCCGAGCAGAAATTCGACTCCGAGACCGAGGCGGCTCGCATTGCCGCAGGCGACGTGCAACGAATCGGCGTTCACGTCGACCGCACACACTCGTGCCTGCGGAACCTCGGACTTGATCGCCAGAGCAATGGCTCCGCTGCCTGTTCCCAGGTCGAGCACCTCCGGCTCCGCTTGAACGGGATGACGAGCCAGGATTTCCAAACCCCAATCGACGAGGTGTTCGGTCTCCGGGCGAGGCACCAGGACCGCGGGTGTGACTTCCAGCAGCAGGCCGTGAAACTCCTTCTCGCCCACCAGGTAAGCCAGGGGTTGGCCTTCGGCGCGGCGAGCCATCATCGCCGCGAAGTTTCCCCGTTGGGCGGCGTCGAGTTGGGCCTCTGCGTGCGCCATCAACCAGGAACGCGTTCTCCCAACGCATCTGGCGAGAAGCACCTGCGCGTCCAGCGCGTCAAGGCCGCTCGCCCTTGCCCCTGCCAGCGCTTGCGCGACCGTGGTCGCATTCACGAGCGTCGGGCCCAGAAGGCGGTCCTGACGGCGCATCTGGCCGATTTCTCGCTCGGACGCTCGCTTCATGCGTTGGCCGACTCCCACGCGGAAAGTTGTTCGGCGGCGCGCGCCGCGTGCAAGGCGCCGACGATGTCATCGAGATCGCCATCGAGGATCGCCTGGAGCCGGTACAGTGTCAGATTGATGCGGTGATCGGTGACCCGACCCTGCGCATAGTTGTAGGTTCTGATTCGATCGCTGCGGTCGCCACTGCCGATGAGGCCTTTGCGAGTGGCGGCTTCCTTGGCCGCGCGCTCGATCTGCTCCTTGTCCCGCAGCCGCGCGACCAGCACCGCCAGGGCCTTGGCTTTGTTACGGTGCTGCGAGCGATCGTCCTGGCATTCCGCGACCAGCCCCGTGGGCAGGTGCGTGATGCGGATCGCGCTGTCGGTCTTGTTGACGTGCTGGCCGCCGGCGCCACTGGCCCGAAACGTGTCGATGCGCAGTTCCGCCGGGTTGAGCTGGATCTGGTCGGCCGCGTCCGGCTCTGGCAAGACGGCGACCGTGCACGCGCTGGTGTGGGTGCGACCCTGAGTTTCAGTCGCCGGCACGCGCTGCACGCGGTGGCCGCCGGACTCGAGCCTGAGCTTGCCGTAAGCACCCTCGCCCTCCACCCGAAACACGAGCTCCTTGTAGCCACCCAGATCGCTCACTGACTCCGACATGACCTCGGTGCGCCAGCCTTGGCGCTCGCAGTGGCGCAGGTACATGCGGGCCAGGTCGGCGGCGAACAACGCCGACTCGTCGCCACCGGTACCGGCGCGAATTTCGACAAAGGCATTTCGCGCGTCGTCCGGGTCGTGCGGCAACAAAGCCAACTGCAATTCGCCCTGCAGCCGCGCCATCTCCTCGTTCGCCCCCTTGATTTCTTCTTGGGCCAAATCGGCCATGTCCGGGTCGCCCAGCATCGACTTGGCCGCTTCGAGGTCGTTCTCGCGCGCCACGTACCGGGCATACAACTGGGTCAGCGCGGACGCTTCCGCGTGCTCCTTGCTCACCTCGCGGTAGCGCGCCATGTCGGCGCCCACGGACGGGTCGGCCAGCGTGGCTTCGAGTTCGCTTAAGCGCAGCCTCAAGCGTTCAAACTGCTGGCGAAGGGACTCTTTCATGCGCTTTCGGGGTGGGGTGCGGTCGTGCCCAGCGCGCTGCGCACGCCAAGCGGGTCGCGGCGGCGACCAATGCGCGAAGCGTCAGGCTATCACGCGCCGTCGGCAGGGTCGCGCGGGAAGCGGCGCAAGAACAGGCGCGAGATGTTCTGCGCCACCTGAGCTCGCTGCTCAGCCGGCGCCGAGTGCAGCTCCGCAAGCGCCCCGTGAAGCATTTTCTGGCTGAGGCCGCGCGACAGAGATTCGAGCACCGCCTCCACGCTTTCGCCCTTGGCCAGCAGCTTGCGCGCGCGCGCGATTTCCACGACACGCCATTCGTCGGCCTGGCTGTGCAACGCCTGGATCAGCGGCACCGAGACGCGTTGTTCGAGCCAATGCGAAAAGCTCTGAACTCCGTTTTCGACAATCGCCTCGGCCTGAGCCACCGCGGCCTGCCGTTTTTCCCCTGCGGTGCGCACCAGCGTCGACAGGTCATCCACGGTGTACAGGTAAACGTCCGACAGGCCGGCGACCTCAGCTTCCACATCGCGCGGAACCGCCAGGTCGACCATGAACATTGGGCGGTGCTTGCGCGCCTTCAACGCGCGTTCGACCGCGCCCAGTCCGATGATCGGCAAGGAACTCGCGGTACACGAGATCACGATGTCGAACTCACCCAGCCGGGCCGGCAGATCGGCAAGGCGAATCGCCTGCCCGCCCAGGCGTGCTGCAAGCTGCGTACCGCGTTCCAGGGTGCGGTTCGCCACCACGATGGCGCGCGGCGCGCGGGCGGCGAAATGCGTCGCGACCAGCTCGATCATTTCGCCCGCGCCGACGAACAGAACCTTGGTCTTGCCCAGGTCTTCGAACAACTGACCGGCCAAGCGCACCGCCGCCGCGGCCATGCTGATCGAATGGGCGCCGATTTCGGTGGAGGTCCGCACCTCCTTCGCCACGGCAAAGGAGCGCTGAAACATCTGGTTCAGCGTGCGCCCCAGCGTGCCTGCGGCCTCGGCCTCGCGCACGGCATGTTTCATCTGGCCCAGGATCTGCGGTTCGCCCAAGACCATTGAATCGAGTCCGCTGGCCACGCGAAATGCGTGCCGAGCGGCCGCGCTGCCCTCGTGCAGGTAGGCGTGGTCGCGAAACGTCTTGCTGCTCACCCCACCGACGCCGGCCAACCAGTCGACGGCCGGTGCCACTGCGCTCGGCTCGGCACCCAGGTACAGCTCGCAGCGGTTGCAGGTGGACACGATCGCGACTTCGCTGACACGGCCCAGGCCCTCGCGATAGCCGCGCAGCGCCATGCCCAATTGCTCCGGTCCGAACGTGAAACGCCCACGCAAATCCAGCGGCGCGGTGGCGTGGTTCAGGCCGAGGGCGATCACACTCATGGCCGAATTATAAAATTTGCGCCGCGCGGCGTGCCTCGCCATCGGCGCGAATTGGTGACAAGCCGATTGATCGATGTCAAATCCGCAGTCGACTGCCCCCTGCCCACGCAATTGAAAGCACTCACCCCGTGACCCCTTTGCTTGGCACCTGGCATCTGCTGGCTTTGGCCGTTCCCGTGCTCGTCGTCGGTAGCCTGACCGCGCTGCTTGCGAAATGGATTTGGCACTGGGAATTGCGCGCGACCTCGCTGCTTCGATTGGCCACCGCGTCTTGCGCTGCTTCCGCGCTTGGCTTCGGAATTTGTGTAGCGCTGCTGCGCCAGGATGGCGGGATGGTCACGTACGCGGTGACGGCGGGCTGCAGCGCGCTTGGCGCCGCCTGGCTGGCATGCGGCCCGCGGTCAGGCTGACCCGCGCTAGCCCGCAGTAACGTCGAGGCGCGCCGAGGCCTGCCCGGCCGAATCGTGGTCCATCCTCTCCGCCAGGACGTGACCACGCAACGAATGTGAGCGCGCCTCGGTGATCTTGACGTCGACCATTTCGCCCACGAGCCCGATCGGTCCTTTGAAGTTGACGGTGCGGTTGCATGACGTGCGCCCCATCAGCTCGGTCGAGTCCTTGCGCGACCGGCCCTCGACCAGAACATGCTGGACCGTCCCGACCCGGGCCTGGCTGATGGCCCGGGCCTGTGCCTCGACCAGCACCTGCAGGCGCGCCAGACGCTCCAGTTTCGCGTCCTGCGGCGTGGGGTCGCTCAGCCCCGCCGCGGGGGTTCCAGGGCGCGGGCTGAAGATGAAACTGAAAGCGCCGTCGAACCCCACGTCCTCGATCAACTTGAGCGTGAGCGCGAAGTCTTGCTCCGTCTCGCCGGGAAAGCCGACGATGAAGTCGCTGGAGATGCCGATGTCCGGCCGCGCCTGGCGCAACCTGCGAATCGTGTTCTTGTATTGCAGGGTCGTATAGCCGCGCTTCATCGCCGCGAGGATCTTGTCGCTACCGTGTTGCACCGGCAAGTGCACGTGGCTCGCCAGCTTCGGAATCTCGTTGTACGCGTCGATCAGGCGCTGCGTGAATTCGTTCGGGTGGCTCGTCGTGTAGCGCAGCCGCGCCAAGCCGGGGATCGCGGCCAGGTGTTCGAGCAACAAGGCCAGGTCGGAAATCTCGGCGGTGTTGCCCATCGATCCACGGTAGGCGTTGACGTTCTGGCCGAGCAGGGTGACCTCCCTGACACCTTGCTCGGCAAGCCCGGCCACTTCGGCCCGCACATCGTCGAAGGGCCTCGACACTTCCTCGCCGCGCGTGTAAGGAACGACACAGTAGCTGCAGTACTTGGAGCAGCCTTCCATGATCGAGACGAAGGCGCTCACCCCATCCACACGCGCCGGAGGGAGGTGATCGAACTTCTCGATTTCAGGAAAGCTGATGTCGACCTGCGGCCGACCCTGCAGCTCGCGCTGCCTGAGCAACTCGGGCAGGCGGTGCAGCGTCTGCGGCCCGAACACGACGTCGACATAGGGCGCTCGGGCAATGATGGCCGCGCCCTCCTGACTCGCGACGCAGCCGCCCACGCCGATCCGCACACCTTTGGCCTTGAGGTGCTTGATCCGGCCCAGATCGCTGAAGACCTTTTCCTGCGCCTTCTCGCGCACCGAACAGGTGTTGAACAGAATCAGGTCGGCATCGTCGATGCTCGAGGCGCGCTCGTAACCCTGCTCGGCGCGCAGCACGTCGAGCATCTTGTCGGAGTCGTACTCGTTCATCTGGCAGCCGAAGGTCTTGATCAAGACCTTCTTGCCCTGGCCGGGGGGGTTCACGGGCGTGTCCAGCGCTGCGCCGCGGGATCGAAGACCCAGTTCGCCGCCTCCGTGGCGTTGCTGGGCCATGGTTGGTTCGCCAACTCGTCGTCGCGAAGAATCCAGACGTCCTTGATCTCTCCTTGCAGATCGATGGTGTAGTGCACGGCGCGCAGGCTGCCCACCAGCGAACCCGACAGCACGATCATGTTGTTGGCCGCGCGAATTCGGACGCCGGGAGCGAGGCGCTTGGATTCGCCGTTCAGAGCGACTTGTGGCGGCTGGCCGAATGCGATCTGGCCACGCAGTGCGTTCTGAGGGAACTGGCGTTGCACCTGAGCTGCGCTCGGCGCAATCAGCACCATCGACAGCAGTACGGCGAACAGGCGATGAATCGGGTGGGTCATGGTGGCGCTTCAGGGATTCGAACCCCGGACCTGCGGATTATGATTCCGTCGCTCTAACCGACTGAGCTAAAGCGCCTGAGCCGCGCAGTATAGCGGCGAGAACTCTCGCAGCAGGGTCGCTTGCGGACCCTGCAGATCCGGCTTGCGCCGCGCCGGCGCGAACCGCGTTCCACGCCATCTCGACACCATCGGCACTCCCAATGTTCAACATTTTCCGACGCGGATCGTCGAAGACCGATGAAGCGCTTGCGCAGGTGCCAGCACGCCCGATCGAGGTCGGCGCGGCGCACGAGGCAAAGCAGTCTTGGTTCGAACGTCTGCGTGGCGGCCTGCGCAAGACGGGCAGCGCGCTGAGCCAGGTGTTCACCGGCGCCAAGGTCGACGAGGCGCTGTTCGAAGACCTGGAATCAGCCCTGCTGATGGCCGATGCCGGCGTGCAGGCCAGCACGGCGTTGCTGGCGGACCTGAAGCGCCGAGTCAAGACCAGCGGCGCGAATCAGCCCGAGCAGGTGAAGGCTCTGCTCATCGACGCATTGGCCGATCTGCTGGCGCCACTCGAGCGCCCATTCGTGCTGCCCGACGTGAAACCCGCCGTGATCATGGTGGTGGGTGTGAACGGTGCGGGCAAGACAACCAGCATCGGCAAACTCACGCACCACCTGGCCAATGCGAACCTGAAAGTGCTGCTCGCCGCGGCCGACACGTTTCGGGCCGCCGCACGCGAGCAACTGCAGGTGTGGGCGCAGCGCAACCAGGTCGAGATCGTCAGCCAGGCTGGGGGAGACCCGGCGGCGGTGACATTTGACGCGACCATCGCAGGCAAGGCGCGCAGCTGCGACGTCGTCATCGCCGACACCGCCGGCCGTCTGACCACGCAGGCGCATCTGATGGACGAATTGAAGAAGATCCACCGCGTCATCGGCAAGGCGCAGACCGGCGCGCCGCACGAGGTGATCCTGGTGGTTGACGGCAATACCGGCCAGAACGCGCTCGCCCAGATCCAGGCCTTCGACGAGGCCTTGCAACTCACCGGGCTGATCATCACCAAACTCGACGGCACGGCCAAGGGCGGTGTGCTCGCCGCCGTCGCGCTCTGGTGCAAGGCGCGCGAGCAGCGTGGCGGCCGAGGTTTGGCAGTCTATTTCGTCGGGGTCGGCGAGAAGCTGGACGACTTGCAGTCGTTCAGCGCCCGCGAATTCGCGCAGGCACTGCTCGGGTGAACCGCGCGCGGCCGGGCCGCCGCTTGAATCAGGGAGCGCCGGCAGGCGGCTCGCGCAGCCGTTTCAACGGCGTGGGGCGCGAGTCCAGGTCGTCATACCAGGTCGAGGGCGGCTCCGCTCCTTCCTCGCTGGGTAGCTGTCCGGCGGGTGTATCGGCGGCGAGCGGCACCGGCCCGGACTGAGTTGCCGCGACTCGCGCGCCGGCGTCGAGGGCGACAGGCGTCGGAAGAAGCGCTTCGCGTGCCGCGTTCGGCGTCGGCAAGGCGCCTTCCACCCATACCAGCATGCGGATGCCCACCGACTTGAGCACTTTGGCCATGCGCTCTCGGCGCGCCGCGGCCCGATCGCTGGGAAGCCCGCCGGGCCCCTGCACGACAACCACGCCGATCACCTGTGAGGCCATGTCGCAGACGACCAGGTCCGCGCACAGGTTACCGACCCGGCTCAGCCACTGCCCATAGGAGTGGCGTGTCGGCACCTTGAGAAACCGCGACAGTGGCACCTGGGCGAGAACCATGTAGTCCGGAAACGCGCGCAGCAATGTGCTGTAGGCCAGGCGTTCGTGGGTCGTCAGGATGCGCGTGGCCTGGGCCGGCCACGCGGCCAAGGTGTCCAGTCGTTCGAAATCCGCACCGTCGCCATCGGTCCTTTCGAGTCGGCCGCGATACCAGACGATCACAAGCACGAGCGCGACGCCGGCGAGGATTGCCAGCGGGACCGCGAGGTATAGGCTCATCGTTGATCTCCTGCACAAAGGGTTGGCGGTAGCGTCGGCCGTGCGCGGTGGGCGCCCGAACCGAGGGCAGAAGGTTCAGCCGCCGAACCCCTTCATCGCGCCCATGCGCTTCATCAACTTCATCATTCCTCCGCCTTTCATTTTCTTCATCATGTCTTGCATCTGGTCGAACTGCTTGAGCATGCGGTTCACATCCTGAACTTGCACACCCGCGCCAGCTGCGATGCGGCGCTTGCGCGACGCCTTCAGCAGCTCGGGCTTGCGCCGCTCCTGCAGCGTCATCGAGCAGATGATGCCTTCCATGCGTCGCACGTCGCGCTCCGCCCGGTCCATGTCGGCCTGGCCAAGCCCACCGGCCTTGCCGGTCAACTGCGTCGGCAACTTGTCGACCAGACCGGACAGCCCGCCCATCTTCTTCATTTGCGAAATCTGCGCCAGGAAATCGTTCATGTCGAACGACTCGCCGCCGCGCACTTTGTCGGCGAGGGCCTTGGCGGCCTTCAGATCGACGCCCTTGTGCACCTCTTCGACCAAGGCCACGATGTCGCCCATGCCGAGCACGCGCCCCGCGTGGCGCTGTGCGTCGAACACTTCCAGCCCGTCGATCTTCTCGCTCGTGCCGGCAAACTTGATGGGCACACCGGTGATCTGGCGCACCGACAGCGCCGCGCCACCGCGCGCATCGCCGTCCATCTTGGTCAGCACGATTCCTGTGAGCGGCAAACGCTGGGCAAACGCCTTGGCGGTGTTGATGGCGTCCTGGCCCTGCATCGCGTCGACGACGAACAGCGTCTCCACCGGCTTGAGCGCCGCATGCAGTTCGCCGATCTCCGCCATCAGCGCTTCGTCGACGCCCAGGCGGCCGGCGGTGTCGACCAGCAGCACGTCGAAGTAGTGGTGCTTGGCGTGGTCGAGCGCGGCAAGCGCAATCGCCAACGGCGTCTGCTGCGCGCTCGACGCGAACCAGGTCGCGCCGGCTTGCGCCGTCACCGTCGCCAGCTGTTCGATCGCGGCGGGGCGGTAGACGTCGGTCGATACCGTCAGCACCTTCTTCTTGCGGCGCTCGATCAGGTGGCGCGCCAGCTTGGCCGTCGTCGTCGTCTTGCCCACGCCTTGCAGGCCGGCCATCAAGATGACTGCCGGCGGCTGCGTCGACAGGTTCAGGTCCGCCACACCTTCACCCATCGTCAAAGCGAGTTCGCGATTGACGATGCCCACCAGCGCCTGCCCCGGCGTCAGCGAGCCCACCACTTCGGCGCCCAGCGCACGCTCCTTCACCCGCGCCGTGAACTCGCGCACCACGGGCAGCGCGACGTCGGCCTCGAGCAACGCCACGCGCACCTCGCGCAACATGTCCTGCACGTTGCTTTCCGTGATGCGCGCCTGGCCGCGCACGGTCTTGACGAGGTGACTGAGCCGTTCGGTCAGGGTGGTGGCCATCGTGGCGGTGACAGGCGTGAAGTGCGCATGGGGCGCGGGAGCTCGCCGGCCAAGTGGCGCGCGTCGGGCACGAAGCAGTGAACGAGCGCTGCGTGGGCGCGAAAGTACACTGTGCGGATGATTCTATCGTTCGGGTCCGACGCCGCGGCTCCGAGCGCCGCGGCGCTCGCGCTGGCCATCAGCAGCGCACTGGCGCTGGCCGGCTATGCGGCGTGCGCGGCGCTGCGGCACGACCGCGCAGCGAATGCGCAGCGCATCGCGATGCTGATCGGCTGGCTCGCGCAAGGCGTGGCGATCGTTGTCGACTCAGTGGGCCTGTTCAGTCCGAACATCGGCGCGCGTTTCGGCTTCGCGACAGCGCTGTCGGTGACGCTATGGCTCGTCGTCGTCGTGTACGGGGTCGAAAGCCGTTTCGTGCCAATGCAGGGCGTGCGGCGCAGCCTGGCCTTGCTGGGCATGGCCGCCGTCGCATTGGCGTGGGCATTCCCGGCCGAGATCCGGTCGGCACCGCTGTCGCGATGGGCGCCGCTGCACTGGATCCTCGGCATCGCCTCGTACGGCCTGTTCGGCGCGGCGGTGCTGCACGCGGCGATGCTCGGCAGTGCGGAACGACAACTGCGCGCCAAGGGTGCTGGCGGAGTCGCAAACTTCACCGGCGTTCCCCTGCTCAGCTTGGAGCGCCTCACGTTTCGCTTCGTCGCCGCCGGTTTTGGCGTGCTCTCGGTGGCCTTGCTGCTGGGCATCTGGGTCGCCAACCCTTGGCGTTGGGACCACAAGACGATCTTCTCCATCCTCGGCTGGATGGTGTTCGCCGCGCTGCTCAGCGGGCGCCGCGTGTTCGGCTGGCGCGGACCGATCGCGACGCGTTGGTTATACGCCGGAGCGGGGCTGCTGCTGCTGGCCTACGTCGGCTCGCGCTTCGTGCTCGAGGTCCTGTTGCACCGCGCTGCGCCGGGGTGACGCTTCGAGAACATGAAATTCGCACTCCTGATCCTGTCGGTCCTGGCGTTGGTGTGGTTGCTGCGCGCGTCGCTGCGGCCGCGCGTGAAACCGCCGCAGTCGCCCCCCGCGTCCAAGCCGGCTGAGGTTCAGCCGATGCTCGCCTGTGCGCATTGCGGCGTGCTGCTGCCACGCGACGATGCCCTGCCCGGGCGCGGTGGCGTGTTTTGCAGCGCGGCACACCGCGACGCGTTCGAAAGCTCGCCCCCCGCGTGATGAGCAGCATCCCGCGCGATACGGAACGCCGCGTTGGCGAACGGCGCCGAACACGGCGCTCGCCGACGGCCGACGAGTCCTGGTTCGGCGCCTTCGAGTTGGATGAAATCGGCGACAGCACATTGTTCGAGCACACCGCGACGCCGAGCGACGCCGAGCCCACAGCATCCCAATTCGGCGACGACAGCACGCACACCGACTCGCGCATGCTGGCGCGTCAGGCGGTGCGCAACGACGCCTCGCGCCAGTCGGGCTATGCGCGCCTGCACCGCGCATTCATCGGTGCACGCGCGGTGCTCGGCCTGGCGCTACTGGCGACACTCATCTTGATCAGCCTGTTCGGGGCACGACCGGCGCTGCCGGTCACCATCGTCACTGTGGCGTATGCCGCACTGTCGATTTCGATGTGGCTGCTGCCCGGCATGTGGCCAGCGGCCCACCCTCGGGCGATGGCCCGGCCGACGAGCCCGCACTGGTTGCTCACGATCGGCGTTGACCTGCTCGCTTTCACGACGCTTCACTTGTTGGCGCCCGGTTCGAGCTTGAACTATGTCGCCTTGCTCGTGATGCCGGTGCTGATGGCGGGAGTGCTGACGCCTCGCACGATGGCGCTGGCGACAGCGGCCGGCGTGACCTTGGTGTTGCTGAGCGGCGCCGTGCTGGCAGTGCCGCAAGGGGGCGACCCGTCGCTCGCCTTGACGCAGGCCGGGTTGGCGGGCAGCGGGTTCTTCGTGCTCGCGGTCTTGTCCAGCGAGCTCGCGGCCCGGCTCGCGCGCGAAGAGTTGACGTCCCGCGGCAGCTTGGAGATGGCGCGCCAGCAGGCGCAGCTGAACCGCCTGGTGATCGAGGAAATGCAAGACGGCGTGCTCGTCATCGATCGAACCGGGCGCGTTCGAGCCGCGAACCCTGCTGCCAGGCGCCTGCTCGCACCCTCGGGCATGTGCCGTTCCGCGCCTTTTCAGATGCGCGGCGTCGCGGTCTGGGAGGGCCTGGTCAACTCGGCGGAGCGTGCGTTTCTCGATGTGGCCTGGCCCGAGGCTGGGCGCGACGTGGAACTCGTGTTCGAACCAGGATTGACGCGCACACTGCGGGTGCGCGTGCGCTTCACCGGGGTGTCCGAGTCCCAGGCCGGCGAAGAGTTCTGCGTGCTGTTCATCGAGGACGTGCGCAACATGCAGGCACGCAGCCGCCAGGAGAAGCTCGCCGCGATGGGCCGCGTGTCCGCGGGCATCGCCCACGAAATTCGCAATCCGCTCGCGGCGATCGCCCAGGCCAACGCCTTGCTCGCCGAAGACGCCTCCGATGCGTCGCAACGCCAGCTCACCAAGATGGTCAGCGACAACGTCGAGCGGCTGAAGCACATCGTCGACGACGTGCTCGCTGCAGCACCGAGTTTGGCGCACGATCTGCCGCCGCTGGACGCCGCCGCCCAGGTGAAAGCTGTTTGCGTCGAGTGGGCGCAGGCGGCGGGTGTGGGGGTCGGCACAGCAGGCACACTGAGGCTGAACCTGCCGGAAGTGGCGTTCGGTGTGGTATTCGACGCCGAGCACCTGCGGCGTGTGCTCGTGAATCTGCTGGACAATGCGAAGCGGCATGCCAGCGGCGCGGTCGGCTCCATCGAGGTACGAGTCGACTCGCGCGATGCAACCCGGGCGTTCCTGAGCATCTCCAGCGATGGCCCACGCATACCCCCCGACGTTGAACGCCACCTTTTCGAACCCTTCTTTTCCACGCGCAGCCGCGGCACGGGACTGGGCTTGTACATTTGCCGTGAGCTCTGCGAGCGCTACGGCGCGAGCATTGACTACCGATTGCGCCAATCTCCGACGGGTGAACGCAACGAATTTTTCGTCGCGATGCGGCGTTGCGCCCTGGCGTCTGACGACGAGAACAACGTGAATTTGCTGGTGACCCCGTGACACCCGCGCCCGCCCTGAGCCTGCTCGTCGTCGACGACGAGCCGGACCTGCGCACGCTCTACGAGCTGACGCTGCTGCGCGAGGGCTACGACGTCGAGGCTGCCGGCAGCGTCGAAGAGGCGCTGGAGGCCTTGAAGGCGCGCAGCTACAGCGCCGTGATCACCGACATGCGATTGCCCGACGGCACGGGGCTGGACATCCTGCGGTGGCTGGCGCAATGCGATCGGGGTGAAAAGGCGATCGTCATCACCGCCTACGGCTCGGCGGAGAACGCCGTGGAGGCCTTGCGCGCCGGAGCTTACGACTACCTCACCAAGCCGGTGGATCTGCGGCAGTTCCGTGCCGTGATCGGTTCTGCATTGGGGCGAAGCTCGGTTGCCATCGCGCCCACCAATCCGTCGACCCTGCCCTCGGAGCGCATCAAGCCGGCGCCGCAAGCTGGCGCAGGCGCCGCCGCGCCAAGCGTTGCGCCGAAAGCCGCGATTGCCCCCGCCGCGCCGATGGCACGAAGCTGGTTGTCGCGCATGGCGGGGCGGTCCGCAGCGATGGAACAGGTGCGCGGCTTGATCGGCAAGGTGGCGCGCAGCATGGCGCCGGTGATGATCAACGGCGAGTCGGGCACCGGCAAGGAGTTGGTGGCGCGCGCGATCCACGAAGTGAGCGTGCGCACGGCGCAGCCCTTCATCGCGGTGAATTGCAGCGCGATCCCGGAGCAGCTGCTCGAGGCGGAGTTTTTCGGCTATCGCAAGGGCGCCTTCACCGGCGCCGCCGAGGACCGCGAAGGCTTCTTTCAGGCTGCCGATGGAGGTACGCTGTTCCTCGACGAAATCGGCGATTTGCCGCTGTCGATGCAGTCCAAACTGCTGCGCGCGATTCAGGAGCGGCAGGTTCGGCCGGTTGGCGCGGTGAGCGAGGTGCCGGTGAACGTGCGCCTGCTCAGCGCCACCCACAAGGACCTGGGCGCCGAGGTGAACCAGGGGTTGTTCCGGCAGGACCTCTACTACCGGCTCAACGTGATTCAGATCCGTGTGCCGCCGCTGCGCGAACGCATCGCCGACTTGGCGGACATTGCCGCGCATGTGCTCGAGCGGATCGCCCGCGATGCCGGAGCACCGAGCGTTTCGCAACTCACGGCCGAGGCCCTCGAACAGCTCACGCGTTACTCGTTTCCGGGCAACGTGCGTGAGCTCGAGAACCTGCTGCACCGCGCCGTGGCGCTCGCCGCCAGCGATCGCATCGGTGTGGAAGACATCGGCTTGCCGGCCGCGGCCCTGTCCGGCGCGACGCAGCCGGCGGCCGAGGCGCTCGACGTCCCCGGCACGCCGGCGCCACCGCGCGCACCATTGCTCGTCCCGGCGCCAGCCTCCGACTCCGATTCGCCCCTTCCCACCAATCTCGCCGATCACCTGGACTCGGTGGAACGCAGCATCCTCGAGCGCGCGCTCGAGCAGCATGGTTTCAATCGAACCGCGGCGGGCGCGAGCCTGGGCCTGTCACTGCGCCAGATGCGCTACCGCATGGCGCGCCTGGGCGTGACGGTCGGCGCTGATTCCGGCGCCGACACGGCCGGCGAGTGAGCCGCGAGTGAGGGGCAAATGAGCCGCCATTGGGAAGACGGTTGGTGGCGGCGGGCAGAGCGCCTGTCCTCCCCGAACTGCGGCCCGCGCCCGGCGGGGGTAGACATCAGCCTGGTCGTGATCCACTCGATCAGCCTGCCGCCCGGCGAGTATGGCGGCGATGCGATCGAGCGCCTGTTCACGAACCGGCTCGACTGGGAGGCGCACCCCTACTTCGAGGCGACGCGGGGCTTGGAGGTCTCGGCGCACTTTCTGATTCGCCGTGATGGACAAACGTTGCAATTCGTTTCATGTGATTGGCGCGCCTGGCATGCGGGAGTTTCGTCGTGGCGCGGGCGGGAGAACTGCAACGATTTTTCGATCGGCATCGAGCTCGAAGGCCTGGAAGGCGGGACTTTCGAGGCTGCCCAATACACAGCGCTGGCGCGTCTGTTGAGAGCCTTGTTCAGCCGCTATCCGCTCAGCGCTGTCGCTGGGCACGAGCATGTCGCGCCAGGCCGAAAGCGAGATCCCGGCGCGCAGTTCGAGTGGCCGCGGCTGGCACGCGCGCTGCGCTGGCCGCGCAAGATATTCGCACCATTGGACAACTGAATAGTGGCGCCCGCCGGCACCGACGTGCGCCGGTTTCGCTCGATCGCGAAAGCCCGCCATACGCTATCGCTAGCGCTTGATGCCGGGCGAGACCCCAGATATAGTGTTCGATCGTGATAGGCTTCGCATCTGCATCGAACCACGCGCCGCGCAAGCCGGCTTGACGCGTGGGGCCAGGAGGGGGTGGCCGGAACTGCCGAGCTTGCGCACCGCTCGCGACCGTGAGCACGTGCGAAGAAGCCTGTTCACATTCATGGAACACCAGAAGAGTCATCGATCGCAGCGATGACCGCTACGCGATCGGCGCCGCGCGAAACAACAGGGCGCCACTGCGATTCACAGACCATCCGGTCAAAACACAAAAAGGGGATTCAATGCAAGCTGTCACGGTCCGGCATCCGAGCAAACTGTCCACGGTCCGCGCATCCGCCGCGGCGAACGCGGAAGTCGATCCATACCAGGGTTACCAGATCATTCGTCGCAACGGCTCGGTCGTGTCCTTCGAGCCGGACAAGATCGCGGTGGCCTTGATGAAGGCATTCCTGGCGGTCCACGGAACGCAAGGCGCGGCCTCGGCGAGCGTGCGTGAAACGGTGGACGCGCTGACGGAAAGTGTCGTGCGCGCGCTGATGCGTTCGCGCCCCGGTGGCGGAACCTTTCACATCGAAGACGTGCAGGACCAGGTGGAACTGGGCTTGATGCGCGGTAGCCACCATGAAGTGGCACGCGCTTATGTGCTCTATCGGGAGCGGCGCGCCCAGGAGCGCACCAAGAAAGAAAAGCGTGCGCCCGCTGCCGAGCCGGCATTGAGCGTGCTCGACAACGGCGAGCGCCGGCCGCTCGATCTGGGCCGGCTGCAAGGCTTGTTCGAATCGGCCTGCGCGGGCCTGGGCGCAGACGTCTCGCCCGCGCCCATCATGGCGGAGACCAAGCGCAACCTCTATGACGGCGTGCCGATCGACGAGGTGCACAAGGCGGCGATCCTCGCGGCGCGTACCTTGATCGAAAAAGATCCGGGCTACTCGCGCGCCACCGCGCGCCTGCTGCTGCACACGATCCGGCGCGAAGTGCTGGGCGAAGAAGTCTTGCCGGCAGACATGGCGCAGCGCTACGCGACCTACTTCCCGACGTTCATCCGCAAGGGTGTGAAGGCCGAGCGGCTCGATGAGGCCTTGCTTCAGTTCGATCTCGAACGGCTTGGCGCCGCGCTGAAGGCCGAGCGCGACCATCAGTTCGACTATCTCGGCCTGCAGACGCTGTACGACCGCTACTTCATTCACGTCGACGAGGTGCGCATCGAGTTGCCGCAGGCGTTTTTCATGCGCGTGGCGATGGGCCTGGCCTTGGGCGAGATTGATCGCGAATCGCGCGCCATCGAGTTTTACGAGGTGCTGTCGAGCTTCGACTTCATGAGCAGCACGCCCACGCTGTTCAACGCCGGCACGCGGCGCTCGCAATTGTCGAGCTGCTACCTGACCACGGTCGCCGACGATCTGGACGGCATCTACGAAGCCCTCAAAGAGAACGCGCTTCTGTCCAAGTTCGCCGGCGGACTGGGCAACGACTGGACCAACGTTCGCGCGTTGGGCAGCCACATCAAGGGCACGAACGGCAAGAGCCAAGGCGTCGTGCCTTTCCTGAAAGTGGTCAACGACACCGCCGTGGCCGTCAACCAGGGTGGCAAGCGCAAGGGCGCGGTGTGTGCTTATCTGGAAGCCTGGCACCTGGACATCGAAGAATTTCTCGAGCTGCGCAAGAACACCGGTGACGACCGTCGACGCACGCACGACATGAACACGGCCAACTGGATCCCCGACCTGTTCATGAAGCGCGTCGCGCAGGGTGGCGACTGGACCCTCTTTTCCCCCAGCACCTGCCCCGACCTGCACGACAAGTTCGGCCGCGACTTCGAACAGGCCTACACCGCCTACGAAGCCAAGGCCGCGCGCGGAGAGATCAAACTGTTCCGCACGATGCGCGCCAGCGACCTGTGGCGCAAGATGCTGACGATGCTGTTCGAAACGGGCCACCCCTGGATCACGTTCAAGGATGCCTGCAACGTGCGCTCGCCGCAGCAGCATGTGGGCGTGGTGCACTCGAGCAACCTGTGCACCGAGATCACGCTGAATACGAACGAAACCGAAATCGCCGTCTGCAACCTCGGTTCGGTGAATCTCGTGCATCACCTGTTGGACGGCAAGATCGACCAGGGCAAGCTGAAGAAGACCGTGGCGACGGCGATGCGCATGCTCGACAACGTGATCGACATCAACTACTACGCCGTGAAGAAAGCGCGCGACTCGAACCTGCGGCACCGCCCGGTGGGGCTGGGCATCATGGGCTTTCAGGACGCGCTGTACGAACTCGGCGTTCCGTACGGGTCAGATCGCGCAGTGAGCTTCGCCGACGAGTCGATGGAAGCGGTGTGCTACCACGCCTACTGGGCTTCCACCGAAATGGCGCAAGAGCGCGGCCGCTATTCGAGCTACCGCGGCTCACTCTGGGATCGTGGCGTGCTGCCGATCGATTCGCTCGACCTGCTGGCCGAGCAGCGCGGCGGCTTCGTCGAGGTCGATCGCTCGACGACGCTGGACTGGGCCGCGCTGCGCCAGCGCATCGCCGAGCACGGCATGCGCAATTCCAACTGCGTGGCGATCGCGCCGACGGCGACGATTTCCAACATCATCGGCGTCAGCGCGTCGATCGAGCCCTCGTTCGGCAACTTGTCGGTCAAGTCGAACCTTTCCGGCGAATTCACCGTCGTCAACGAATACCTGGTGCGCGATCTGAAGAAGATCGGCCTGTGGGACGAAGTGATGGTGATGGACCTGAAGCACTTCGACGGGTCGCTGCGCCGCATCGACCGCGTTCCGGAAAACCTGAAGGCGCTGTACGCCACGGCGTTCGAGATCGAGCCGAGTTGGTTGGTCGAAGCGGCGGGGCGCCGGCAGAAATGGATCGACCAGGCGCAGTCGCTCAATATCTACATGGCCGGCGCCTCGGGCAAGAAACTCGACGAGACCTACAAGCTGGCGTGGTTGCGCGGCTTGAAGACCACGTACTACCTGCGCACCGTGGGCGCGACGCAAGCCGAGAAGTCGACCGTCAAGGCGGGGCAGATGAATTCGGTATCGAGCCACGCCGACCACGGAGCGCAGGATGCCGCGGGCTCCGCGGTGATGGCGCTCGACACAACGAGCGCGCTCGAACCCGAGGTTCGCTTCTGTGCCATCGATGATCCGACCTGTGAGGCATGCCAGTAGATGCGATGCCGATGCAATCTGGCAACACAAGCGTGATCGCAGAGTGAGCGATTGCTTGGCGAATTCGCCTATCGCTTTCATAATCCACCTCCACGGGAAATCAACATGCTGGTTTGGGAAGACGACCTGAGACCCTCGACACTTCAAGACGCAGCGCTGACGCTTGGCCATGTTTCGGCCGGGCGCGCGAAGAAATTGCCCGCTGCATTCGGCTTCGACACCGCGCCGGCAAAGCCCTCGGCCCTGGTCAAGGCTGCGGCACCGGTCGAAAATGTGCCCGCGCCGGAACCGACGCAGCGCGTCAACGCCTCCGACAAGCGGGTGATCAACGGCAAGACTGATGTGAACCAGCTGGTTCCGTTCAAGTACAAGTGGGCGTGGGAGAAGTACCTCGCGAGCTGCGCCAACCACTGGATGCCGCAAGAGGTCAACATGTCGCGCGACATCGAGACCTGGAAGAACCCGAACGGCCTGACCGACGACGAGCGCCGCATCGTCAAGCGCAACCTGGGCTTCTTCGTCACCGCCGATTCATTGGCCGCGAACAACATCGTGCTCGGCAGCTACCGCCACATCACGGCGCCCGAGTGCCGCCAGTTCATGCTGCGCCAGGCCTTCGAAGAGGCAATTCACACGCACGCGTACCAGTACATCGTCGAATCGCTGGGGCTGGACCAGAGCGAGATCTTCAACGCGTACCACGAGATCGAGTCGATCCGCGACAAAGACGAATTTCTGCTGCCGTTCATCGCGCAGATCATGGACCCCGAGTTCCACACCGGAACGCCGGAGACCGACCGCGCGCTGCTGAAGTCGCTGATCGTCTTCGCCTGCCTGATGGAGGGTTTGTTCTTCTACGTCGGCTTCACGCAGATTCTCGCGCTCGGCCGCCAGAACAAGATGACCGGCGCCGCGGAGCAGTATCAGTACATCCTGCGCGACGAATCGATGCACTGCAATTTCGGCATCGACCTGATCAACCAGATCAAGCTCGAGAACCCGCATTTGTGGAACGCGCAGTTCAAGCAAGAGATCAAGAAGCTGTTCGAGCGCGCCGTGGAACTCGAATATCGTTATGCCGAAGACACAATGCCGCGTGGCGTATTGGGCATGAATGCTTCCATGTTCAAAGGTTACCTGCGCTACATTGCGAACCGGCGCGCGACCCAGATCGGATTGGAAGAGTTGTTCCCGAATGAAGAGAACCCTTTCCCATGGATGAGCGAAATGATCGACCTGAAGAAGGAACGCAATTTCTTCGAAACGCGCGTCATCGAATACCAATCGGGCGGCGCGCTGTCCTGGGATTGAAAAGAGAGAGTGTGGCGCAGACCCAATTTGATGGGGCTTCGCCGCAGCCGCACCGCGAGGTGCATGTGAGAGATCAAGATTCGTGGATCGCCCAGCAATGACGCAGAAGCATTGCAGCGCTCCGCAACCGGATTCATCGTACTGGGTCGCCCCTCCTGGGCAGGCCACGGGCGGTGAATAGCCACAGGGCGGCGGGAACGTCGTCGTCAGGTGGTTCTTTTTCAACTTGATCAAGGAGAAACGTAATGGCAACTGCAAAGAAAGCGACAGCGAAGAAGGCGGCCAAGAAGGCACCGGCGAAAAAGGCCGCGGCGAAGAAGGCACCGGCGAAGAAGGCCGCGGCGAAGAAGTCCCCTGCCAAGAAGGCCGCGGCGAAGAAGAAGGCTCCCGCCAAGAAGGCTGCTGCGAAGAAGAAGGCACCTGCCAAGAAGAAAGCGCCTGCGAAAAAGAAGGCAGCAGCTAAGAAGAAGGCCCCTGCCAAGAAGAAGGCCGCAGCCAAGAAGTCGGCGAAGAAGCCCGCAGCCAAGAAAGCAGCGAAAAAGCCGGCTGCGAAGAAAGCAGCGAAAAAGCCGGCTGTGAAGAAGGCAGCTGCGGCTCCGGCCCCGGCAATTCCTCCTGCGAAGACTTCGCTCAGCCCACAGGCGGCATGGCCGTTCCCAACGGGCAGCAAGCCCTGATCGGAACTCGACTCATCTGATCGCAACCCGGCTTCGGCCGGGTTTTTGCTTTTTAGGGGCGGCCATCGCGCCGCCGCGCCCCGTGGCGGCCAAGCGCCGTTCCATACAATCGGCAACGCCGCCCGCCCTGGACCGAGCCCCAGCCGCCTTGCAGGAATCCGATGACATTGTTCGAAAGCCACCTCAAGTCGCTTCCGTTGGTCGGGCGCGGCAAGGTTCGCGACATCTATTCGGTTGGCAACGATCGCCTCTTGCTGATCGCCACCGACCGTCTGAGTGCGTTCGACGTCGTGATGAACGAGCCGATTCCGGGCAAGGGGGAACTGCTCACGCAAATGGCCCTGTTCTGGTTTGAACGGTTGGCCGACATTGCGCCCAACCACTTGACCGGGCTGGATCCGACGAGCGTCGTCAGCGAAGCGGAGCGCGAGCAAGTGCGGGGCCGTTCAATGCTGGTCAAGCGCCTCAAGGGAATTCCCATCGAGGCGGTGGTGCGCGGCTATGTGGCCGGCAGCGGCTGGGTCGAGTACCAACGCGGTCACTCGATTTGCGGCGTGCGTTTGCCAGCCGGGTTGCGCAATGCTTCGAAACTCGAGCAGCCGATTTTCACGCCCGCGACGAAGGCAGCGAAAGGCGAGCACGACGAGAACATTACGTTTGACAGGACCTGTGAGTTGCTCGGCGCCGAACTGGCCGCGACGGTCCGAGCCCTGGCGCTGAGCCTTTATTCCAGAGCCGCGTCGCAGGCGCTAGAGAAAGGAATCATCATTGCCGATACCAAGTTCGAATTCGGATTGGACGATCGCGGCACCGTGACGCTGATGGACGAGGTGTTGACACCCGACTCGTCGCGGTATTGGCCCGTCGAGGGATACGCCGAAGGCTCGAACCCGCCGAGCTTCGATAAGCAGTTTGTTCGCGACTGGCTAGAGCGCGCCGTTGTAGATGGAAAACCCTGGAACAAGCGCGCACCGGCACCATCGCTCCCTGCCGATGTCATCGATGCCACGGCGGAGAAGTACCGCGAGTCAAACAAACGCCTGCGAGCATGAAAGAGCCCAGCTCCAGGCTCCTTCGTCGACTCAACGCACAAGTTGCCGCCGCGAAGGGTCCGTACATTGCAGACTGCTATCGGGCCGAGCGAGCTTGCTTCCTAGCCCGCCTAGGCGATTTCGCTGGAGCGAAGAGGTCAATCGAGAGCTTGCGCAGTCGCTATTCTTTGCACCCAGACGCAGAAATGAGCGCGTGGCTGAATCTTGCGGAAGGTTTGCTAAGCCACTTTGCAGAGCTAGGCGTCGGCGCGCACGATAAGGTAATGCGTGCGCACGCGTTGAGCGCGGCAACCGGACTTGTCCGCTTGAATGCCCTGAGTGCGGCGTGGTTAGCTCAAATGGATTTTGCGAAGCTTGACATAGAAAAACTGGCGCTGCACGTAAGGGAGGCCTTTCGCTTGAGCGCGCCCGATCATCATTCGGCTCGAACACGCGCAAGCCTCGTTGTCGCGCAGGCGCTTCATCTTGCCGGAAGATGGGACCTGGCCGCGCCCTGGTATACGCGCGCCAGGTTTCACGCAACGGAAGAAGGCGATGACCTTAGTATCAGCGCGTTGATGCACAACATGGTCTGCATGAGATTGGACCACTTCAGACAGGTCAGACTTACAGGCCAGGGCGAGGAGCGAGGAGCAAGCACGGCTCTGACGGGGCTCGATTCCAGCATTAGTTTTGATGACCTGATTGGGACTTCGACACTGGAGAGCGTAAGACCTCTCATGCGTGCAAGGTACCTATCTCTCCAGCAACGCGCATCCGAGGCGCTGCTGGTCTACGAGGAGCAGATTCGAAAAGGTGTCGCATCCGAGCTTTCACGGTTGGAGTCGGATGTTCTATCCGACATTGCGTGGTGCCGGCTGTTGCACGGCGACACCAGCGGAGCTCGGGCGGACGCCGAAGAAGCGGAGCGGAGTATCACGCCCAGAACCCAGGTGGATGATCGCGCGGCCACCCATAGCCGGCTCGCAAGCTACTACCGCAAGTCTGGCGACGAACCGACGGCGAATCGTCATGAGCAACTTGCCAAACAGTATTGGAGCCAATTCGGTGCTATTCAGGAGCGCCTTGTAGATCTGCTCGGAGACATGGCTGAAAACGGCGAGCTGGCTCGTTAGGGCAAGGAAACTCGCCTCGACAAAGTCGGAGCCGCTCTAGAACAACACCATACTCAACCGCCGCCGATAAGCATCGACAACCGGATCAGCCGGTGTCGACGCAACCTTCCCTGCGATTTCAAGCGCACCTTTCGGCGCAGCCGCTTCCGCCTTGGCGGCAACAGGCTTGCCCATCACTTCGAGAATCGCGACAAAGGTCTTGCGCGCCAGTTGGTCTTTCCAGGCTTTGTCGCGCATCAGGATTTCGAGCAGCTCGTCCATCGCGTCGGTGAAACGCTGGTTGGCAAAATGAAGTTGCGCGAGTTCAAAGCGCGTGTCGAAATCGCGCTTGTTCTGGCCGATCGCCGCCCTCAGTTCTTCGACTGAACGCAGCGTTGGGGCCGCTTCGCAGGCACTGAGCCATAGCCCGCACGCGGTCAGGCGCGCGTCGAGCATGACCTTGCTCGCCACCGGCTCGAAGGCGCGCCTGGCGTCGTCGACTCTGCCGGCGTTCAACAGGGCGCGCAGATAGTCGGCGCGCGCAGCGTCGTTGCCGGGATTGATCGCCACCGCCTCCTGGAGTTTTCCCAGCGCCTGGTCCACGTCGCCCTCGGCCAGCAGCTCCTGGGCCTGCTCGATGTCGTCTTGCGCAGCCACCTGGTCGGCGCTCGGCACGTGCTTGTCCAGAAAGCCGCGCACCTGCCCTTCGGGAATCGCGCCGACGAAACCATCGACCGGTTGGCCGCCCTTGAACAGCACGCAAAATGGAATGCTGCGCACGCCGAACATCTGCGACAGCTGCCCCGCGATCTCGGGCTGCTCGTCGGAATTGAGCTTGGCCAGCTTGAAGCGCCCGGCGTAGGCCACCTCGAGCTTCTCGAGCACCGGCCCCAGCGCCTTGCACGGGCCGCACCACGGCGCCCACAGGTCCAGCAGCACCGGTTGCTGCATCGACGCGGTGATGACGTCGGATTCGAAATTCTGCAAAGAAATGTCCAGCATGGCGTCGGTGTCGGTTGATGGGCCGGGGCGGCAACTGGCGGGGCCTGCCCGGCGAGCCCCGCCTACAATTGAAGATCGATCAAACACATGGAGCGAGCGCATGAACCACGCGCCAGCAGTGGTCGGCGTGGTCATGGGGTCCAGCAGCGATTGGGAGACCCTTCGCGCCGCCACCGAGATTCTCGCCGAGTTCGGCGTTGCGTTCGAGGCGCGCGTGATCTCGGCGCACCGCATGCCCGACGACATGTTTGCGTACGCGCAAAGCGCCGCGGCGCGCGGCTTGAAGGCGATCATCGCGGGCGCGGGTGGCGCCGCCCACTTGCCGGGCATGCTGGCGGCGAAGACCACGGTGCCAGTGCTCGGCGTTCCGGTGGCGAGCAAATATCCTGTCGGGCGTCGATTCGCTGCACTCGATCGTGCAGATGCCCAAGGGCATTCCGGTAGCCACGTTCGCCATCGGGCCGGCGGGCGCGGCCAATGCAGCGCTGTTCGCGGTGGCACTGCTCGCCAACCACGACCAGGAATTGCGCGACAAGCTCGACGTGTTCCGCGCCCGCCAGACCGAAGCCGCGCGGGCCATGAACATCGAGTTGAAATGAACCGCTTCATCGCTCCGGGCGCGACGCTCGGCGTCATGGGCGGCGGCCAACTCGGACGCATGTTCGTGCATGCCGCGCAGCGCATGGGCTATTTCACGGCCGTGCTCGACCCCGACCCGACGAGCCCGGCGGGCCTGGTGGCCAACTATCACATTCGCGCCGATTACCTCGACGAACAAGGCCTGGCGCAATTGATGCAGCGCAGCGCCGCGATCACCACTGAATTCGAGAACGTTCCCGCGCAAGCGCTGGTCACACTGGGCGCGCATCGGCCGGTGGCGCCGGGCGCGCAGGCGGTAGCGGTGTGCCAGGACCGCCTGCAGGAGAAGGCGCAGTTCAGGCGCAGCGGCGTGGCTTGCGCGCCGCATGCGGGAGTCGCCAGCGCGGCCGACTTCGCCAACCTCGATCCGGCGCTGTTCCCGGGCATTCTGAAAACGGCGCGCCTGGGCTATGACGGAAAAGGCCAAGTGCAAGTCCGATCCCACGCCGAGCTCGGCGCGGCTTGGAGGGAACTGGGTGAAGTTCCCTGCGTGCTGGAGCAGCGCATGGCACTGGCGCAAGAGATCAGCGTCATCGTCGCGCGCGGCGCGCAGGGCGACACGGTGCACTTTCCGGTGCAGCAAAACCTGCACTGCGGCGGCATCCTGGCCGTCACGCAGTGCCCCGCGCCCGACGTGCCGGCGCCGCTTCAGACCCTGGCGGTACAAGCCGCGACGCGGCTCGCGCAAGACATGGACTACGTGGGCGTGCTGTGCGTCGAGTTCTTCGTTCTGGAGGACGGCCGGCTGCTCGCCAACGAAATGGCACCGCGGCCGCACAACTCGGGCCACGCGACGATCGACGCTTGCGATCACTCGCAGTTCGAGTTGCAGGTGCGAACCCTCACCGGGGCACCGCTGACCGCGCCGCGCCAACACTCGCCCGCTGTGTTGCTCAATCTGATGGGCGACTTGTGGTACGGCGCGGATGAGACGGCAATCACTCCCGCCTGGGCGAGCGTGCTCGAGCTGCCCGGCGCGCATCTGCATCTCTACGGCAAGGCGAGCCCGCGGCGCGGGCGCAAGATGGGCCATCTGACGCTCACTGCCGCAACGCCGGAGCAGGCGCGCGCCACCGCTTTGATCGCGGCCCAGCGCCTGGGCATCGAGAAGTTCTAGGGCCGGTTCGGACCTCGGATGCCGATGCGCTGCCCCCGGACCGGCCGCGAGCCCTAGCGCCGTGCTGCTCGACGCCCGTGACCCGCAGGTTGTGGAGCAGGCCGCGCAGCGCCTGGCCGCCGGCGAATTGCTCGCCTTCCCCACCGAAACCGTCTACGGCCTGGGCGCTCGCGCGGATGACGACGCGGCCGTGGCGCGAATCTTCGCGGCGAAGGGGCGCCCGGCCGAGCACCCGCTGATCGTGCATGTGGCGCAGCCCGGCGACGCGGCAATGTTTGCGGCTGAGTTGCCGCCGCGCGCGAAGCGACTGATCGACGCGTTCTGGCCCGGCCCGATGACGGTCATCGTGAAGCGCGCCGAGGGCGTGGCGAACGCCGCGGCCGGTGGCCACGCCACCTTGGGCCTGCGCTGCCCGGCACACCCTGTCGCGCAGACCCTGCTTGCCGCATGCCGGCGCCTGGGCGTGCCGGGTGTCGCAGCGCCGAGCGCAAACCGCTTCGGCCGCATCAGCCCGACGCGTGCGGCCCACGTGGTTGCCGAGTTTGGCAACAGCGTGTCTGTGCTCGACGGCGGCGACTGCCCGGTGGGCATCGAATCGAGCATCGTCGATTGTTCGGGTCGCGCGCGCGGTGTTGCTGCGGCCGGGCATCTTGACGCGCGAACGCATCGAGGCGGCGCTGGGCGAGCCGCTCTTCGAGGCCGATGAAACGGCGCCGAACGCGCCGGGAACACTGACCGCGCATTACGCGCCTCAGGCCAAGCTGCGCATCATGTCGACCTCGATGTTGGAGACCGCGCTGCGCATGCTCGGGCCCCAGCCCTTGAAGCTGGCGGTATATTCGCGTTCGCTGCCGGCCGGTGCCGCGCCGGGTTTCATTCACCAGCGCATGCCGCTGCGGCCGGAAGCGGCGGCGCACGAACTGTTTGCCACGCTTCGCGAATTCGACTGCGAAAGGCGTGCAATTGATCTGGGTCGAAGACCCACCGGCCGGCGCCGAATGGGACGGCGTGCGCGACCGGCTGCAACGCGCCGCGGCGTCTTGAATCTTCTTGAAGTGCGATCCGCGGAGCGTTGAATGACGAACAGTTGGTTGGGGTGGCAGCGCTGCGCGATGGCGGCTGTGGTGGGCACGGCGGCGTTGCTGGCCGGGTGTGGCGGCGGCGAGCCGATCGAACGCTTCGTGGCACGACGTCTGATCGTGCTGGGCGATGAAACCAGCGTGGTCAACAGCGACGGCAGCAAGTACAGCGTGAACGCGCTGCTCGCTCCCGACAACCTGCTGCTCGATTGCAAGGCCAATCCCCTGTGGGTGCAGATCCTGGCCAATTTCTATGGCCTGACGCTTGCGCAGTGCCCCAATGGCAGCGCGCCGGTCACGGTGTTGATGCTGGCGGCTGCCGGCGCGCAGGTGAGCAGCATCCCCGCGCAGATCGATTCGGTGGGCGTGTTCGTCGAGAAAGACCTGGTGACGCTGCTGGCCGGCGCGAACGACATCTTCAACCAGTACGCGCTTGTCGCCGCCGACCCTCAGAGCGAACCGGCGGCCATCGGCGCCGTGCGGGCTGCGGGAGAATTACTCGCGGCGCAGGTCAACCGCATCGCCAATTCCGGCGGCAAGGTGTTGATCTCCACCGTGCCCGACCTCAGCCTCACGCCCTTCGCACTCAGCGAGGACGCGGCGACGCCGGGGCGCGCCGCGCTGCTCAAGCGCCTGACCGCGGAGTTCAACGCACGGCTGCGCATCAACATCATCAACGACGGTCGCCGCATCGGCTTGTTGCTGACCGATGAGACGGTGCAGGCCGTGGTCAGGAACCCGGCCGGCGCCGGGCTTGCCAATGCCAAGGACGCGGCGTGCGGTCTGGGCCCCACCTCATGCACAACGGCGCAGCTCGTCCACCCGCCGGCGCCGGCTGCCAGTGCCACCGCCGGTAGCTATCTTTGGGCAACCGATCGGCTCTTCAGCAGCGGTGGCCATTCCTTGTTGGGCAGCCTGGCACTCACGCGCGCCACCGGCAATCCATTCTGAATTTGCGCCGGGTCGGCGCTGCGCCAGGCCGGGTCAGCCGCGCCGCCCGATCCAAATTTTCATCGACAAGATCCCGGCGGCCAAGGCCAAGGTGATGCCGTTGGCGACGATCACCGGCCACGCCCCGAGCATCAGCCCGTAGACGAGCCAGGCGACGATGCCCAGCGTGAACGCGCTGTACATCGCCAGCGAGATGCCGCTCACGTCGCGCGTGCGAAACGTCAGCCAGGCCTGCGGCACGAACGAGCCGGTCGTCAGCGTGGCGGCGACGAAGCCGAGGGTGTCGATCAAGTTCATTGCGGTCATTCCGATTCGCTCGGCAGAATTGGGTTGGCGGCAGCGGCGTCGCCGGCTGCCTGCGGGGCTGGCGCGAGGCTCGCGGACCTGCCCTGATGTAACGCAGAGCCAGCCGTCGCGAAAATGCGTTGTCCTAAACTGTGCCGATGACTTCAGGCCAACCGTGGCCGAGTGTCGGCTGCGCTCTCCCAGCATTGTGCATCCGGTCCTCGGACATTCTCGATCGAGCGCGCGGGCGCAAGCTCGCATACGCCGCATGCCTTAAGCGCGTTGCGCGTCGCATCTGCCTCGGGAGCGCTCCAGTGAGCAGCCTGCTCGCTTTCGACACCTCGGGTGAGACGATGCACGTCGGCCTTTGCGTCGGCGCTCGTGAGTGGGTCCACGAATCTGCTGGTGGCGCGAAGGCTTCGTCCGATCTGTTGCCGACGATTCTGGCCTTGCTGGAATCCGCTGGCGTCGAGCTGGCCGAGCTCGATGCGGTCGGCTTCGGCCGCGGGCCTGGCGCCTTCACCGGCCTGCGCACCGCGTGCTCGGTCGCGCAAGGTCTGGCGCTCGGTGCGGGCAAGCCGGTGCTGCCCATCGACACGCTGATGGCGGTGGCCGAAGACGCGCGCCGGGGCGCGGCGCACCTTCAGGTCTGGGCCACCGTCGATGCCCGCATGGAGCAGATCTATGCGGCGCAATATCTGTTCGAGCAAGGACGCTGGCACGTGCTGGACGCTCCGGCGCTGGCGAGCAGCGAGAAGCTGAATGCGCTGTGGCGCGAGCAGCCGCCGCAACAGGTGGCAGGCAATGCGCTGCGCGCGTTTGCCGGTCGGCTCGACTGCACTGCGGCCTCGTGCCACGCGCAAGCGCTGCCGCGCGCAGTGGCCCTGCTGTCGCTGGCGCGCAGCTCGTGGGCACAGGGCGATGCGCTCGACGCCGCCGATGCCATGCCCAGCTATGTGCGAGACAAAGTGGCGCAGACGGTCGCTGAACGCTCGGCGCTGCGCCTGGCAGACGGCGCGGCGCGGGGGACGGCTGCATGAACGCGGTGCTGTCGGACACCTTGCGGCTGTTGCCGATGGCGCAGCCAAGCGTCGACGCCGTGCTGAGCATCGAGCAGGCCGCCTACGAGTTCCCATGGACGCGCGGCAACTTCATCGATTCGATCGCGGCCGATCACGTCTGCCGCCTGCTCTGCGACTCCCGCGGCAAGCTGCTCGGCTACTTTGTCGCGATGCCGGGCGTCGATGAAATGCACCTGCTCAACCTGACCGTCGCGCCAGCCGATCAGGGCCTGGGCCATGGCCGCGCGCTGCTCGAAGCGCTGGTGCAGGTTTGCGAGGACCGCAGAGCCGACGAGTTGTGGCTCGAAGTGCGGCCCAGCAATGAGCGCGCGCTGCGCATGTACCGGCGCTTCGGCTTCGTGACCCGAGGGGTGCGCAAGCGCTACTACCCTGCGGTGGGAGATGCGCGCGAGGACGCGGTCGTGATGAGTATCGACACCGGTGCCGCGTCGCGCGGCAAGCTGCATGCGCTGGAGTGAGCGGCAGCTCGCGATGCTGCGCGAGATGGGCATTCGCGTCTGGCCCGCTGCCGAGAATGCGCAGGTGAGCGGCGCGGATGTGGCGTTGTGGGCGGCCTCCGGTGCCGCACCGGATTCGGAGTTGGACCTTGCCACTTCGAGCGCAGTGCCGGCGGCCGTCGCTTCCAGTGCCGCAGTCACGATCACCACCGAGCCCGCCCGATCGGCAACACTGGCGCGCGCCGTCATGAGTGGCCACCGGCCAGCGGGCATCGAAGCGATGGGCTGGGACGCGCTGCGCGAAGCGGTCGCTGCCTGCAGCGCCTGCAAACTATGCGAGGGCCGCAAGCAAACCGTGTTCGGCACCGGCAGCACGCAGGCGCAGTGGTTGATCGTCGGCGAGGCGCCGGGCGAGCAGGAAGACCTGCAGGGCTTGCCCTTCGTCGGCAAGTCGGGGCAACTGCTCGATTCCATGTTGCGCGCGATCGGCCTGACACGCGGCGACGCGCGGCCGGAGCAGCAGGTCTACATCGCGAACACGATCAAGTGCCGGCCGCCGGGCAACCGCAACCCGCAGCCCGACGAACTGGCGCAGTGCGAGCCGTTCCTGATCCGCCAGCTCGCCTTGCTCCAGCCGCGCATCATCGTTGCGATGGGGCGCTTCGCGGTGCAAAGCCTGCTTCGCAGCAACGAGCCGGTGGGCCGGCTGCGCGGGCGCGTGCACCGCTACCAGGGCGTGCCGTTGATCGTGACGTACCACCCCGCCTATTTGCTGCGCAACCCCGAAGACAAAGCGCGCGCCTGGGACGATCTGTGCCTGGCGGTGGAGACCGCCAAGCTCGCGACCCAAGCCTGACGGCTACTTCTTCTTTGCCGGCCGCTTCCAGCCTTCGATCGTGACCTGCTTGGCGCGCACCAGCGTCAGCTCGCCCGCCGGCGCGGCTTTGGTGACCGTCGAGCCGCCGCCGATCGTTGCGCCCGCGCCGATCGTGATCGGCGCGACCAGCACGCAGTTGCTGCCGACATGAACGTCGTCGCCGATCACGGTGCGGTGCTTGTTGGCGCCATCGTAGTTGGCGGTGATGCTGCCCGCGCCATAGTTGACGCGTTCGCCCACGGTGGCGTCGCCCAGGTACGCGAGGTGATTTGCTTTCGCGCCGCGCGCCAGCGTCGAGTTCTTGACTTCGACGAAGTTGCCGATGTGCACGTCTTGCGCCAGCTCGGCGCCGGGGCGCAACCGCGCGAACGGGCCGATCGACGACCCGGCGCCGACCTTGACGCCCAACGCCTCCCCGTCGATGTGGGTGAACGGCTGGATCGTCACGTCCGCCGCGATGTTCGCATTGCGGATGCAGCAATTGGCGCCGATGCGCACGTTGTCGCCCAGTTGCACGCGGCCCTCAAACACGCAGTTCACGTCGATTTCGACGTCGGTGCCTGCGCTCAACTCGCCGCGCAAATCAAAGCGCGCCGGGTCGGCCAGGCGCACGCCAGATTCCATCAATCCCTCGGCCAACTGGCGCTGGTAGCGCCGCTCGAGCTCGGCCAATTGCAGCGGGCTGTTGATGCCCAGCACCTCGGTCTCGGAGCTCGCCGCGGTGGCGGTGACCGGCACGCCGTCGGCGACGGCAAGCGCCACCACGTCGGTCAGGTAGTACTCGCCCTGCGCGTTGTCGTTTGTCAGGCGCGACAGCCAGCGCTTGAGCATCGCGGTAGGAGCGGCCATCACACCGGTGTAGACCTCGGCGATCGCGCGTTGCGTAGGCGTCGCGTCCTTGTGCTCGACGATCGCGCGCACCGCCTGGCCTTCGCGCACGATGCGGCCGTAGCCGGTGGCGTCGGGCAGTTCGATCGTCAGCAACGCAAGCTGCCGGCCCGCGCAGGCCTGCACCAGCGCGCGCAATGTCTCGGCACGAATCAGCGGCACATCGCCATTCAGAATCAACGTGGTTCCGTCGTCGGGCAGCGCCGGTACAGCCTGCTGAACCGCGTGGCCGGTGCCGAGCTGGGGCATCTGACGCACGAAACGCAGGTTCGGCGCCTTGACGGCGGCCTCCACAGCTTCAGCGCCATGGCCCGTGATCGTGACGATGCGCTGCGCCTCGAGCTTGGCGGCGGTGTCCAAAACATGCTGCAATAGGCTGCGGCCGGCGAGTCTGTGAAGCACTTTTGGGTGCTTCGACTTCATCCTCGTGCCCTTGCCTGCCGCCATGATCACGATGTTCAACGCCATGTGCCGCTCCTCGTTTCGGTCGGGAATTATTGCGTTGCTTGCCGCGGCGCTCAGCCTGCTGGGCGCTTGCAGCGCGTTACGATTTGGCTATAACCAGGCCGACGAGCTGGCCTACTGGTGGCTCGACGGCTACGTCGACTTCAACGAAACCCAGACCCAGCCGGTGCGCCAGGCGCTGACGCAGTGGCACGCATGGCACCGCCGCACCCAGCTGCCCGATTACACCGCGCTGCTGATCCAGGCCCAGGCCGAAGCGCTCGAGCCCACGACGGCGCAGCAGCTCTGCAAGTGGTGGGACAGTTCGCGCAGTCGCATCGATGTCGCGCTGGAGCGCACGGTGGCACCGGCCGCCGAGCTGCTGCTCACCCTGACGCCGCAGCAGATCACCCACATCGAACGCCGCTACGCCAAGGCGAATTCCGAGTTTCGCGACGACTACCTGCAGGCCGACCCCGCGAAGCGCGGCAGGGAAGCGATTCGCCGCGCGGTGGATCGCGCCGAGAGCTTTTACGGCCGGCTTGACGACGCCCAGCGGGAGCGAATCGCCAAGCTGGTCGCGGCCTCCCCTTTCGACGCCGAGCTTTGGTTCAACGAACGCAAGGCGCGCCAGCAAGACGCGCTGCAACTCCTGCGGCGCCTGAAAGCCGAAGGGGCGGGCCGCGACGAGGCTCAGGCTGCGCTGCGCGCCTACTTCGAACGTTTGACCCATTCGCCGCGCCTGGATTACCGGGGCTACGCCCAGGCCTTGGTGCAATACAACTGCCAGTTCGTGGCGGAGGTCCACAACGCGACGAGCGCCGCGCAACGCCAGGTGCTGGTGGGCAAACTCAAGGGCTGGGAGGCCGATCTGCGGGCCTTGTCGGCGAGCGCCACGCCGTGAGCGTGGGGCGAATCGGGTGCGGGGTGACCCGCCAGTCACTGGCCCAGTTCGACCGTCACTCGCCGCGGGTTCACGCCGGTATGCGGAAAGTCTTTCATCGCCGCATCGAACATTGCTGAAAGCAGCGCCGCGCTGGCGCTGGAGCTGCCTGCGTTGCTGGCGCGGGCTTCGTACAGCGCCTGGCCCGTCTTGCGCTCGCGAATCAGCAGCGCCACCTCTCGCTCGTAGCTCGGCACCGTGTAGGCAATGCCCCAGGAAGAGTGGAAGCCACGGCGCCAGCGCGTCGAAAACCCGCCGCGCCAGTAGAGCGGGTCGTCATAGATGGCACGTTCCGCCGCCGACAAACGGGCACCGACCTGAACGCTCACGTCTGCGTCTTTTGCATCGGCCGCAGGCGTGAAACCCGCCGCCTCGAGTGCGTGGCGCGCCGCGTCTTCGAGCTGCTGTTGCTGTTCTGGTCGTGCCTCTTGCGACGGCAGTCGCTCGAACGCGTAGCTTGCAGGTTTGCGGTCGACCGGCCATTGGCTGTAGGTCGACACGTCGTTGTCGAGCTGGCGCGGCGTCGCGCACGCGCCGAGCAGCAACACCGACAGCAGGATGACAGGGGTCATGGGGCGCATGCGCTGGCCTCCCGGTCTGAACCGCGGCGCTCTGCTTCGACGATGGCAACCACCGGCACCCCGGCGCCGCCACAGGGTTGCTCGACTGCTTCGTCATCGAACCCGCGGTCGCCGCCGGGTTCAGCGACACCGCTCGTTTTAAGCGTCGCGAACGGATAGAGCTTGCGATCCATCAAGTGCGACGGAACGATGTTGCCCATCGCCGAAAACAGGTTCTCGACCCGCCCCGGAAATTCACGCTCCCAGTCGCGCAGCATGCGTTTGATCTGAACGCGCTGCAAGTTTTCCTGGCTGCCGCACAGCGTGCAGGGAATGATCGGAAATTCGCGGTAGGCGGCCCAGCGCTCGAGGTCGGTCTCGGCGACGTAGGCGAGCGGGCGGATCACGATGTTCTTGCCGTCGTCGCTGACCAGCTTGGCCGGCATGCCTTTCATGCGGCTGCCGAAGAACATGTTCATGAACAAGGTCTGCAGCATGTCGTCGCGGTGGTGCCCGAGCGCGATCTTGGTCACGCCCAACTCGCCCGCCACGCGGTACAGGATGCCGCGGCGCAGCCGCGAGCACAGGCTGCACATCGTCTTGCCCTCGGGGATCAAGCGCTTCACCACGGAATAGGTGTCGCGCTGTTCGATGTGAAACGGCACGCCTCGCGAAGCCAGGTACCGCGGCAGCACATGCTCGGGAAAGCCGGGCTGTTTCTGGTCGAGGTTGACCGCGACGATGTCGAAGTGGATCGGCGCGCGCTGGCGCAGGCTGAGCAGGATGTCGAGCAGGACATGGCTGTCCTTGCCGCCCGACACGCACACCATCACCTTGTCGCCGGCTTCGATCATGTTGAAGTCGCCGATCGCTTGGCCGACGAGGCGGTGCAGGCGTTTGTCGAGCTTCGCCGTGTCGACCGAGCGCTTGTTCGGGGTGGGCGTCGATGCCGGCTCTGTCATGGGCCTTCCTTGACTGAAAAACGTTCGCAGCCGACCTCTCGGCACTCGGGATACACGTCGAGCTTCGCGGTGCGCACGCGCGCCGCGCGCACTTCGGGGCGCGCGAGCAGGTAGGCGAGCAGATCGTCGCACAGCGTCTCCTGCAATTCGATGTGCCCGCGGCCGATTCGTTCCAGCACGCCGCGGCGCATGAAATCGTAGTCGAGCACTTCGTCGAGCCGGTCGCGCGCCGGCGTGGAAAGGCCCAAAGGAACGTAGACGTCGAGGTCGATCAGCATGCGCTGGGGCGCCCCGCGCTCGAAGTCGTGCACGCCGATGTCGACCATCACTTCCATCTCGCGAACGAACAGGCGGCGGCAGTCGGCGAGCAGTGCCAGGTCGGTCATGGTGTCGATTCGGGCCTTGCCTGCGGCGTCAGGTACAGCACGTCGCGCGCCTGCCCGGTGAGGTGCTGGCCGCCGTCGACCAGCAGGTTCGTCCCCGTGATCGCGGGCGATTCGATCAGAAAGCGCACGGCGCGCGCCACGTCTTGCGGAGTCGACGTGCGCTGCAAGGGGTTCAGGCGCTGCGCCGCGTCGAACTGCTGCGCGCTCATCGCCTGCGACGCGAGGGTCAGCCCCGGCGCCACGCCGCACACCCGCAGCACCGGTGCGTAGGCCTGCGCCAGCATCGTCGTCGCTGCTTGCAATGCCGCTTTGGACAGGGTGTAGGAGAAGTAATCGGGGTTGGGGTTCCAAAGCTTCTGGTCGAGCAGGTTGATCACGCAGCCGGTGGCGCCGCGCGCCAGCAGGTGGTCGTGCAAGGCCTTGCTCAGCAATACCGCAGGCGCCGTGTTGGCGCGCCAATGCCGCTCCATCGAATCGTGGCTGAATGAATTTGCATCGTCGGATTCAAACATGGAGGCGTTGTTGACCACGGCGTCGAGCCGACCGAGCCAGCTCACGGCCGCGGCGGCCAAGTCACGGCAGCCCTGCTCTTGCGACAGATCGGCCTGGATCGCTTGGCCCTGCGCACCGAGCCCGGCAATTTCGGCGACAAGCTCGAGCGCCTGCTCGCGCGAATGGCGATAGTGCACGGCGACGTCAAAGCCATGCCCGGCCATCTCCAAGGCAATCACCCGGCCGATCCTGCGCGCGGCACCGGTCACGAGACAAACAGGGCGTGCGTGCATGCTTTCTACAATCCGGCGATGCCATCGATTCAGGGCCGCAGTGTATCGGCGCCGCTCGTGGAGCTGATCCACCGGGCCATCGCCGAACAAGGCGGCTGGCTGGCGTTCGACCGTTTCATGGCGCTCGCCTTGTACGCGCCGGGCCTGGGGTACTACGCGTCACCGGGCATCAAGTTCGGCACCATGCCCAGCAGCGGCAGCGACTTTGTGACCGCGCCTGAGCTCTCCCCCTGGTTCGGGCGCGCGCTTGCCCGCGCCGTGCGGGAAGCCTTGAGCGCGAGCGAATGCGAGGAGGTGTGGGAGTTCGGTGCCGGCAGCGGCGCGTTGGCCGAGCAGTTGCTCGACTCCCTGGGCGAGCGCGCGCAGCGCTACAGCATCGTCGAGCTCTCGGGCGCCTTGCGCGAGCGCCAGGCGCAGCGCCTAGCGCGCTTCGGCGCGCGCGTGCGTTGGCTGGACAGCTTGCCGGCGCAGATTCGCGGCGTGATCGTCGGCAACGAATTGCTTGACGCGATGCCGGTTCAATTGCTCCACCATGACGGATCGCAATGGCTGGAACGCGGCGTGGTGCGAGAAGGCGAAGGTTTCGCATGGGGCGATCGCCCGACGACTCTCAGCGCGCCGTTCGAGCAACGCGTGCCCGCCGGCACGACGACGGAAATCCACGCGCAGGCGCAAGCCTTCATTTCGACCTTGGCGCAGCGCCTGGAACGCGGCGCGGCCTTCTTCATCGACTACGGGTTTCCAGAGTCGGAGTATTACCATGTGCAGCGCAGCGGCGGCACGCTGATGTGCCACCGCGCCCACCTTTGCGACGACAATCCGCTCGTCGACGTCGGCCAGAAAGACATCACGGCGCATGTCGATTTCACCGCCATCGCCCTGGCGGGCCAATCGGCCGGCCTGTCGGTGCTGGGCTATACCTCGCAGGCGCGTTTCCTGATGAACTGCGGGCTGCTCGACTTGTTGGAGCCGGCGGGGCTGCGCGAGCGCGTCGATGCGCAGAAGCTCATCAACGAACACGAGATGGGCGAGCTGTTCAAGGCGATCGGTTTTTCCAAGGGCTGCGAGTTCGAGAGCCTGGGCTTCACGCTCGGCGACCGCAGCCATACGCTGTAAAGGCTTGCTGAAGGCCCCCTCGATGTTGCGCTGGCTGTTCGTCATCTTCCTCGCGCTGCTGATCTTCAGCCAGCTCCATCCCTGGCTGGAGAAACTGGGGCTCGGCAAACTGCCCGGCGACTTCCGCTTCCGGCTGCTGGGTCGCGAGTGGTTCATCCCGCTGGCCAGCAGTGTCTTGTTGAGTTTCGTGGCGCTGCTGATCGGCCAGTTGTTTTGAGCGCTTCGCGGCGGCGCCTCATACGAATTTGCGTTCAATCGCATAGGAATGGGTGTCTGCGTTCGGCCCGTCGTTGCCGTTCGCCGCTGTGCGCTTACCGGCATTCGCCGCTGTGCGCCCGCCTGCTCCGCTGCGGGGGCAGGTGGCCCGGGGTGCGTTCTCCGGTCCACGCTCGCGGGGCACTCGAGGTGGTCCACGGCGCGCGGCGCCATCAACACCGTCCAAGCGTGGGAATGACCAGGACACCGCGAATGGGACCTGCGCCCGCACCCCGAGCCACCTGCCCCGGCAACCGGGGGGCACCCCTGCGCATCGCCCGTCACCGTGGGTTGCAGCAGGGCGGTGGTGGTGCCCCCGTGCGCAGGCCCCATTCGCGGTGTCCTGGCTCGTTGTGCGCTTGGACGGTGATGACGCGGCTGAGCTTCGTGGGCTGCGGCGCTGCCCCGCGAGCGTGGGCCGGAGCACGGGGGCGCCGCCACCGCCCTGGGGAACGGCCGCATGTGGGCTGGGATTGCGAGGGCAGGAGGCTTTCGCTCGAAGCGCGCAGCCACCTGCCTGCGCGCGGAGCCGGGATGCGCGCAGGGACGAACGTCCCGAGCGCCCCGTGGAACCGGGTCTGCGCAACGTTCGCGCGGGACCCAGCAAGCGTGCCGCGACGAACGGCGGGAATGGGCCGACAGGAGCCGGAAGATTCGATGTCGTTGAACGCAAATGCGTATCAGTCGATGATCGCCCATTCGTGCCGGCACTTGCGGCAGCACACCTGAAGTGACTGGTTCGCCCCGGCGCGACCCTCGACCAGCGCCACGCGTCCATAGGTCTTGCACACCGAGCACACCGCCTGGTTAGCCACATGCTCGGCGTGCAGCAGCAGGAACAAGTAGCGGCGCAGCGACCAGAATCCGACCGCCGCCAACAACACGATGGCTGCCGCGTCGAGCGCGCGCTGCGCCGCCGAAGCGCTGTTGCTGAACACTGCGAACGTTGTCATCAAGCCGATGGCGCAGGCGATCAGCAGCAGCAGGTAGCCATGACTGTGCATCAGCTCGCGCTCGTACCACTTGCGAAAGCCGTGCTTGCGAATGCCTTCTCGCAGTTCCATCGCGCCATCTCCGCTCTGCCCGCCTGATTCCTCGGGGCCCGGCACGGGAACCGAACCCGGCGCGAGACGCGCGGGTCGTCGTCAGCGGTCAGCCGCCGGCGGTCAGCGCAGGATGCTCTTCGCCTGGCCGAGCAAGGTGGCCGCGTCGCTGACTTCGAACTTGCCTGGCGCTTCGACGTTGAGCGACTTGACCACGCCGTCCACCACCAGCATCGAGTAGCGGTTCGAGCGCAGCCCCATGCCGCGGCTGTTGAGGTCCAGCGTCAGGCCGGTGGCCTTGCTGAAATCGGCGCTGCCGTCGGCCATCATGCGCACCTTGCCGGCGGTCTTCTGATCGCGGCCCCAGGCGCCCATCACGAAGGCGTCGTTGACCGATACGCACCAGATTTCGTCGACGCCCGCGGCCTTCAGCGCGCCGGCGTTCTCCAAATATCCGGGCACATGTTTGGCCGAGCAGGTGGGCGTGTACGCTCCGGGCAAGCCGAACACGGCGATCGTCTTGCCGGCGGTCAGCTTGTCGAGCTCGAACGTGTTCGGCCCGATCGAACACCCATTGCCTTCGACTTCGACGAATTCCTGAAGTTTTCCAGCGGGCAGCTTGTCTCCAACTTTGAGCATCGTGATTCTCCTGATGAGTTTCGGAAATGGGAACGGCCGGCCGCCAGTATCCCAGCGTTCCGGCCGTTTTGCAGGCGCGACGGGCAGAGCCCAGCGCGCCGCACGGGCGAATAGACCCTAAACGCCCTGCGCCTTCTCGACCAGGCGTGTGACGGTCCAGGCCTTGGTCTTGGAGATCGGCCGGCATTCGGCGATCTCGACCACGTCGCCCAGCTTGTACTCGCCCTTTTCGTCGTGGCAGTGGTACTTGCTCGACTTGCCGACGATCTTGCCGTACAGCTCGTGCATGGTGCGGCGCTCGATCAGCACCGTGACGGTCTTGGCGCGCTTGTCGCTGACGACCTTGCCCACGAGCGTGCGGGTGTTCTTCGGCCTGGCCGCGGCGGTTTCGGTCTGGGTTTGCGTCTGCGTCATTTCGCCGCCTCTTTGTTCTTCTCGGCCAGGATGGTCTTGGCGCGCGCGATGTCGCGACGCGTCTTGCCCAACTGCGAGTGGTTGTTCAGTTGCTGCGACGCCTTCTGCATGCGCAGGCCGAAGTGAGCTTTCAACAATTCGCTCACTTCCTTTTGCAGGCCGGCGACGTCTTTGGTGCGAAGTTCAGATGTCTTCATGGTGCTTCTCCGCTTCTTCCCTTAGCCGCCGATCATGCGCGCCACGAATCGGGTGCGCAGCGGCAGCTTGGCCGACGCGAGCAGGAACGCCTCGCGCGCCAGTTGCTCGGGCACGCCGTTGATTTCGTAGAGCACCTTGCCGGGCTGGATCTCGGCCACGTAGTACTCCGGATTGCCCTTGCCGTTGCCCATGCGAACTTCGGCAGGCTTTTGCGAAATCGGCTTGTCCGGAAAAATCCGAATCCAGATCCGTCCACCGCGCTTCACGTGGCGCGAGATGGCGCGGCGCGCGGCTTCGATCTGGCGCGCCGTGAGGCGGCCGCGCTCCAGCGCCTTGAGGCCGAAGTCGCCGAACGACACCTTGGCGCCGCGCGTCGCGACGCCGGTGTTGCGGCCCTTCTGTTCCTTGCGGAATTTTCTGCGTGCAGGTTGCAGCATTGTTTATTCTCCTTTGGCGTCGGGCGCCACCGCTTTGCGGATGCGCTTGACGGCCGGGACTTTCGGTGCCGGTGCGGCGCCGTCGGCGGGCTTGTCGGAACCGTCGGTCGGTGCGGCCGCCATCACGCGGCGCGGCGCGCGGTCGGGCGCTGGGCCTCGGCCACCAGGGGCTCCGGTTCCCGGTGCACCGGGGCGTGCCGGGCGCCGGTTGCGGCGGTCGTCTTCACCCATGTCGGATTTCGCCGCGGGCGCCACTTCGCCCTTGGCCAAGCGGTCGCCGCGGTAGACCCAGCACTTCACGCCGATCACGCCGTAGGTCGTCTTGGCTTCGGAGATGCCGTAGTCGATGTCGGCCTTCAGTGTGTGCAGAGGCACGCGGCCTTCGCGGTACCACTCGCAGCGCGCGATCTCGATGCCGTTCAGGCGCCCCGACGACATGATCTTGATGCCCTGCGCGCCCAGGCGCATCGCGTTTTGCATCGCGCGCTTCATCGCGCGGCGAAACATGATGCGCTTTTCGAGCTGCTGCGTGATGCTGTCGGCGATGAGTTGCGCGTCGATTTCGGGCTTGCGCACTTCCTCGATGTTCACCGCCACCGGCACGCCCAGGCGGCGCGCCAATTCGGCCTTGAGGTTCTCGATGTCCTCGCCCTTCTTGCCGATCACGACACCCGGACGCGCCGAGAAAATCGTGATGCGCGCGTTCTTCGCCGGGCGCTCGATCAGGATGCGCGACACCGCCGCGCTCTTCAGGCGCGTGCGCAGGTAGTCGCGGACCTTCAGGTCCTCAGCGAGCATCGTCGCGAAGTTCTTGTTCGACGCATACCAGCGCGACGACCAGTTGCGCGTGACCTGCAGCCTGAAACCCGTCGGATGAATTTTTTGTCCCATGGTCCGATCTCTTTAGTTTCCGACGGTGACGTAGATGTGGCAGGTGGGCTTCATGATGCTGTTGCCGCGGCCCTTGGCGCGCGCCGAAAAGCGCTTCAGCGACGTGCCTTGTTCGACGAAGATGGTCTTGACCTTGAGCTCGTCGATGTCGGCGCCGTCGTTGTGCTCGGCATTGGCGATCGCAGACTCAAGAGCTTTCTTGATGATGCCGGCGGCCTTCTTCTGCGTGAAGTTCAGGATGTTGAGCGCCTGGTCCACGGGGCGGCCGCGCACCAGGTCGGCCACCAGGCGGCCCTTGTCGGCCGAGAGGCGAACGCCACGAACGATTGAACGGGTTTCCATCGCTGTCATCCCTTATTTCTTCACGACTTTCTTGTCCGCCGGGTGACCCTTGAAGGTCCGCGTCAGCGCGAACTCGCCGAGCTTGTGCCCGACCATCTGGTCGGTGATGTAGACCGGCACATGCTGCTTGCCGTTGTGCACGGCGATCGTGACACCGATAAAATCGGGCAGGATCGTGGAGCGGCGCGACCAGGTCTTGATCGGCTTCTTGTCCTTCGTCGCCGAGGCCTTCTCGACCTTGACCATCAGGTGATGGTCGACGAACGGGCCCTTCTTGAGTGAACGCGTCATGGCGGCCTCTGCTCTTTACTTCTTGCGCCGCGCAACGATCATCGTCTGCGTGCGTTTGTTGTTGCGCGTGCGGTAACCCTTGGTCAGCGTGTTCCACGGCGACACCGGGGCCTGGCCCTCGCCGGTACGGCCTTCGCCGCCGCCGTGCGGGTGGTCCACCGGGTTCATCGCGACACCGCGCACCGTCGGGCGGATGCCCTTCCAGCGCCGCGCGCCGGCCTTGCCGTACTGGCGCAGGCTGTGTTCTTCGTTGCTCACTTCGCCGATCGTGGCGCGGCAATCGATGTGGATGCGCCGCACTTCGCCGGAGCGCAGGCGCAACTGCGCGTAGGTGCCTTCACGCGCCAGCAGCGTCACCGCGGCACCGGCGGAACGCGCGATCTGCGCGCCCTTGCCGGGCAGCATCTCGACGTTAGTGAACGATCGAGCCCACCGGGATGTTGCGGATCGGCAGCGTATTGCCGGCCTTGATCGGCGCTTCGGCGCCGCTCAGGATCGTCGCACCGACGTCCAGCCCGCGCGGCGCAATGATGTAGCGGCGCTCGCCGTCGGCGTAACACACGAGCGCGATGTGCGCGGTGCGGTTCGGGTCGTACTCGATGCGCTCCACTTTCGCGGGAATCGCATCCTTGTTGCGCACGAAATCGACGACGCGGTAATGGTGCTTGTGGCCGCCGCCCTTGTGGCGGATCGTGATGTGGCCGTTGTTGTTGCGGCCCGAGTTCTGCATCTGCGGCTCGACCAGCGACGCTTCCGGGCGCCCCTTGTACAAGTGCGCGTGCACCACCTTGACCAGGGCACGGCGGCCCGGCGATGTGGGTTTGACTTTGACGATGGCCATTACGCAGCCTCCCCGCCGAGATTGAGTTGTTGGCCTTCCTTGAGCGACACGTACGCCTTCTTGACGTGGTCGCGCCGGCCCATCGAGCGGCCGAACTTCTTGGACTTGCCCTTCTGAATGACCGTCTGAACGCCGGTCACTTCCACCTTCCACATCAGCTCGATCGCCGCCTTGATTTCCGGCTTGGTCGCGCCACGCAGCACCTTGAAGGTGTACTGGTTGCGCTTCTCGCTGATGTAGGTCGCCTTTTCCGAGATGATCGGCGCCACCAGCACTTGGGCCAGGCGGCCTTCGTCGTACTTGGGTTTGGTCGCGGCAGCCGTGCTCATGACAGCATCTCCTTGATTTGCGCCATCGCCGCCTTGGTCATCAGGACCTTCTTGAAGAACACCAGCGACAAGGGGTCCGCATAACGCGGCTCGACGATCAGCACGTTGGCGAGATTGCGCGACGCCATCAGCAGGTTGTCATCAACCTCGTCACAGATCACGAGCACCGAGTCCAGGCCCATGGCCTTGAGCTTCGCGGCGAGCAGCTTGGTTTTCGGCGAATCGACCTTCATCGAGTCGACCACCGCCAGGCGACCGTCGCGCGCCAGCTGAGAGAAGATCGCCGCCATGCCGGCGCGGTACATCTTCTTGTTGACCTTGTGCGTGAAGTTCTCGTCCGGGCTGTTCGGGAAGATGCGTCCGCCGCCGCGCCACAGCGGCGACGAGGTCATGCCCGAGCGCGCGCGGCCGGTGCCCTTCTGGCGCCACGGCTTTTTCGTCGAGTGCTTGACCTGGCCGCGGTCGAGCTGGGCGCGTGTGCCTTGGCGCGCGTTTGCCTGGAACGCCACGACGATCTGGTGCACCAGCGCTTCGTTGTAATCGCGTGCGAACACGGTGTCGGGCGCGTCGACCTTCGAGGTCGCCTGGCCTTGTTCGTTCAGGAGCTCGAGTTGCATCACTTCGCTCCCGTCTTCGTGACAGCCGGCTTCGGGCCGGCCTTGATCGCCGCGCGCACCACGACGTGGCCGTTCTTCGCCCCAGGCACCGCGCCGCGCACGAGCAGCAGCGAACGCGCTTCGTCGATGCGCACGATGTCCAGGTTCTGCACGGTGCAGGTCACGTCGCCCCGGTGGCCCGACATCTTCTTGCCCGGGAACACGCGCCCCGGGTCCTGCGCCATCGAGATCGAGCCGGGCACGTTGTGCGAACGGCTGTTGCCGTGCGACGCGCGCTGCGACTTGAAGTTGTGGCGCTTGATGGTGCCGGTGAAGCCCTTGCCGATCGATGTGCCTTGCACGTCGACCATCTGGCCCACCGCGAACAGGCCGACCGGCACTTGCGCGCCCGGCTGGTAGTTCGCCACCACGTCGGCGGGGACGCGGAATTCCCTGGTCAATTCGCCGGCTTGCACGCCAGCCTTGGCCAGATGGCCGGCCTGCGGCTTGGTGACGCGGGAGGCTTTGCGTGCGCCGAACACGACCTGAAGGGCGTTGTAGCCGTCGCTTTGTTCGGTCTTGACCTGGGCCACACGGTTGCCGGACACGTCGAGCACCGTCACAGGGATGGCCGAGCCATCGTCCGTGAAGATGCGCATCATGCCCACCTTGCGGCCCAGCAACCCAAGGCGGTATGCCGCGCTTGCTGCTGTCATGGTTTTTCTCCAGCCGCGCCTGCGCGAACAGGTACAGCCTTTGTTGCACATGCCCGACATCGATTGGCCGGGCTGACTGATTCAGCGCCCCACGCGAACGCGGTGCACTGTCGGAAAAGCCTGTGAGTGTAGCAGCAGTGAAATGCTGCGCAAGAGGCTGCTGCTCTTATTGCAGCTTGATTTCGACGTCCACGCCGGCGGGCAGGTCGAGCTTCATCAGCGCGTCGACCGTCTTGTCGGTCGGGTCGACGATGTCCATCAGACGCTGATGCGTGCGGATCTCGAACTGGTCGCGCGAACTCTTGTTGACGTGCGGCGAGCGCAGGATGTCGAAGCGCTGCATGCGCGTGGGCAGGGGCACGGGGCCCTTGACGATGGCGCCGGTGCGCTTGGCGGTGTCGACGATCTCGAGCGCCGACTGGTCGATGAGCTTGTAGTCGAATGCCTTCAAGCGGATTCGAATCTTTTGCTTTTGCATGACGGGTCCTCAAAGAGCGATGCGATCTCGCGATCGCGGGGTTTGACGGCCGTCTGGCAAGAAAGCTCGCCGGCGGCCGCTGAAGTCAGTGGTTGGCTAGGCGATGATTTTCGCCACCACCCCAGCGCCGACGGTCTTGCCGCCCTCGCGGATCGCGAAGCGCAGGCCTTCTTCCATCGCGATGGGGTTGATCAGCTTGACCGTGATGCTCACGTTGTCGCCCGGCATCACCATCTCCTTGTCCTTGGGCAGCTCCACCGCGCCGGTCACGTCTGTCGTGCGGAAGTAGAACTGCGGCCGGTAGTTGCTGAAGAACGGCGTGTGGCGTCCGCCCTCTTCCTTGCTCAGCACGTAGATCTCGGCCGTGAAGTGGGTGTGGGGCTTCACACTTCCCGGCTTGCACAGCACCTGGCCGCGCTCGACGTCTTCGCGCTTGGTGCCGCGCAGCAGGATGCCGACGTTGTCTCCGGCCTGGCCTTGGTCGAGCAGCTTTCTGAACATCTCGACGCCGGTGCAGACGGTCTTTTGGGTGGCGCGAATGCCCACAATCTCGATTTCCTCGCCGACCTTGAGCACGCCGCGCTCGACCCGGCCGGTGACGACGGTACCGCGCCCGGAGATGGAGAACACGTCTTCGACGGGCATCAGGAACGCGCCGTCAATGGCGCGCTCGGGCGTGGGGATGTAGCTGTCCAGCGCATCGGCCAGCTTCATGATGGAGCCTTCGCCGAGCTCGCCCTTGTCGCCTTCCATGGCGAGCTTGGCGCTGCCGTGGATGATGGGGGTCTTGTCGCCGGGGAATTCGTATTTGTCGAGCAGCTCGCGCACTTCCATCTCGACGAGCTCGAGCAGCTCGGCGTCGTCGACCATGTCGCACTTGTTCATGTAGACGACGATGTAGGGCACGCCGACCTGGCGCGCGAGCAGGATGTGCTCGCGGGTCTGGGGCATGGGGCCATCCGCCGCGCTGACGACCAGGATGGCGCCGTCCATCTGGGCCGCGCCGGTGATCATGTTCTTGATGTAGTCGGCGTGGCCGGGGCAGTCCACATGCGCGTAGTGGCGCTTGGACGTCTCGTACTCGACGTGGGCGGTGTTGATCGTGATGCCGCGCGCTTTTTCTTCCGGCGCGGCGTCGATCTGGTCGTAGGCCTTGGCCTCGCCGCCGAACTTGGCCGCCAGCACCGTGGTGATGGCCGCGGTCAGCGTGGTCTTGCCGTGGTCGACGTGACCAATCGTGCCCACGTTCACGTGGGGCTTCTTGCGTTCGAATTTGCCTTTGGCCATGGTGCCTGTCTCCTGCTCAAAGAACGATGCCAGTGATTTGTTTTAGGTTTCCACCGCCGCCTGCATCGCACGGGCCACTGGCAGCCCGCCGGGAGGCGATGAAGACCATGCGGTTTCTTATTTTCCGCGCGACGTGATGATCGCGTCGGCCACGTTTTTCGGGGCCTCGGTGTAGTGCTTGAATTCCATCGTGTAAGTGGCGCGGCCTTGCGACATCGAGCGCAGCGTCGTCGAGTAGCCGAACATTTCCGACAGCGGCACTTCGGCCTTGATCACCTTGCCGCCGCCGGCCATGTCGTCCATGCCTTGCACCATGCCGCGGCGTGACGACAAGTCGCCCATCACCGAGCCGGCATAGTCTTCCGGCGTTTCCACTTCCACCGCCATCATCGGCTCCAGGATCACGGGGCTCGCCTTGCGGCAACCGTCCTTGAATCCGAATGACGCGGCCATCTTGAAGGCGTTTTCGTTCGAGTCCACCTCGTGGTACGAACCGAAAGTCAGCGTGACTTTCACGTCGACCACCGGGTAACCGGCGAGCACGCCCGTGGGCAGCGACTCTTCCACGCCCTTCTTGACGGCGGGAATGAACTCGCGCGGAACGACGCCGCCTTTGATCGCGTCGACGAACTCGAAGCCCTTGCCCGGAGTCTGCGGCTCCAGGCTCAGCACCACATGGCCGTACTGGCCCTTGCCGCCCGACTGGCGAACGAACTTGCCTTCGATGTCTGTCACGGCCTTGCGGATCGTTTCGCGGTACGCGACCTGCGGCTTGCCGACGTTGGCCTCGACGCCGAACTCGCGCTTCATGCGGTCGACGATGATTTCCAGGTGCAGCTCGCCCATGCCCGAGATGATGGTCTGGCCGCTTTCTTCGTCGGTCCGCACGCGGAACGAGGGGTCCTCCTGGGCCAGGCGGCCCAGGGCGATGCCCATCTTTTCCTGGTCGGCCTTGGTCTTGGGTTCGACCGCCTGCGAAATCACCGGCTCGGGGAACACCATGCGCTCCAGCGTGATGATCGAGTCCGGATCGCACAGCGTCTCGCCGGTCGTCACGTCTTTCAGGCCCACGCAGGCGGCAATGTCGCCCGCCAGGATTTCCTTGATTTCCTCACGCTGGTTCGCGTGCATCTGCAAGATTCGGCCGATGCGCTCTTTCTTGCCGCGGATCGGGTTGAACACCGAGTCGCCCGACTTCAACACGCCGGAATAGACGCGCACGAAGGTGAGCTGGCCGACGTACGGGTCGGTCATCAGCTTGAACGCGAGCGCGGCGAATTTTTCGCTGTCGGCTGCCTTGCGCGAGGTTGCCTTGTCGTCGTCGTCCATGCCCGGCACCGGCGGAATGTCGATCGGCGAGGGCATGAACTCGATCACCGCGTCGAGCATGCGCTGCACGCCCTTGTTCTTGAACGCCGTGCCGCACAGCATCGGCTGGATTTCGGTGGCAATCGTGCGCAGCCGCAGGCCCTGCCGGATTTCGGCCTCGGTCAACTCGCCCGATTCGAGGTACTTGTTCATCAGCTCTTCGCTGGCTTCGGCGGCCGCCTCGACCATGTTCTCGCGCCACTTCTTCGCCTCGGCCATTTGCGCCGGGGGAATTTCCTGGTAGTTGAACTTCATGCCCTGCGACGCCTCGTCCCAGATGATGGCTTTCATCTTGGTGAGGTCGATCACGCCGGTGAAGTTTTCCTCCGCGCCGATGGGAATCACCACCGGCACCGGATTCGCCTTGAGCCGGGTCTTCATCTGCTCGTAGACCTTGTAGAAGTTCGCGCCGGTGCGGTCCATCTTGTTGACGAACGCGAGGCGCGGCACCTTGTACTTGTTGGCCTGGCGCCAGACCGTTTCCGACTGCGGCTGCACACCGCCCACGGCGCAATAGACCATGCACGCACCGTCGAGCACGCGCATCGAGCGCTCGACCTCGATCGTGAAGTCGACGTGGCCCGGCGTGTCGATGATGTTGATGCGGTGCTCGGGGTAGCCGAGGTCCATTCCCTTCCAGAAGCACGTGGTCGCGGCCGACGTGATCGTGATGCCGCGCTCCTGCTCCTGCTCCATCCAGTCCATCGTCGCGGCGCCGTCGTGCACCTCGCCGATCTTGTGGTTCACACCGGTGTAAAAGAGGATGCGCTCGGTCGTCGTGGTCTTGCCGGCGTCGATGTGGGCCGAGATGCCGATGTTTCGATAGCGCTCGATCGGGGTCTTGCGGGCCATGGTGGGATCACTCCAAGTGCAGGGCGAATACACGGGCCGCTCGCGGGCCCGTGCAAACCCAGAAGCGGCCGAGAGGTGCGGGCTCGTGGCCGCGCGAACTTTAGAAGCGGAAGTGCGAGAACGCCTTGTTGGCTTCCGCCATGCGATGCACTTCGTCACGCTTTTTCATCGCGCCGCCGCGGCCTTCCACGGCTTCCATCAGCTCATTGGCCAGGCGCTGCGCCATCGACTTCTCGCCCCGCTTGCGCGCCGACTCCTTGAGCCAGCGCATCGCCAGCGCGACGCGCCGCACCGGACGCACCTCCACCGGAACCTGGTAATTGGCACCGCCGACGCGCCGTGACTTCACCTCGACCATCGGCTTGATGTTGTTCAGCGCGGTGACGAAGATTTCGAGCGGGTCCTTGCCGGACTTCTTCTCGACCTGCTCGAGCGCGCCGTAAATGATGCGCTCGGCAATGGCCTTCTTGCCCGACTCCATGATGACGTTCATGAACTTGGACAGGTCGACCGAATTGAATTTCGGATCGGGCAGGATGTCCCGTTTGGGGACTTCGCGACGACGTGGCATTTCTCTCTTCCTTCTGCTTCAGTTGGCCCCGATCTTCGCCCGGCGCCTCGGGCGACCACGCATTCGAGTCGCCCACTTACTCGGCCAGGACCATTCCTGGACGGGTCAAAAAACTATCCGATGCCGGCCTTCAGGCCGGCTTTCCCGTTCGGCGAAGCCGTTCTCCGGCTTTCGTATCCCCGCGAAGCCTTACGCCTTCTTCGGCCGCTTCGCGCCGTACTTCGAGCGCGACTGCTTGCGGTCTTTCACGCCCTGCAAGTCAAGTGAGCCGCGCACGATGTGGTAGCGCACGCCGGGCAGGTCTTTCACCCGGCCACCGCGAACCAGCACCACGCTGTGTTCCTGCAAGTTGTGGCCTTCGCCGCCGATGTAGGAAATGATCTCGAAGCCGTTGGTCAGGCGCACCTTGGCGACTTTTCGCAGCGCCGAGTTCGGCTTCTTTGGGGTTGTCGTATAGACCCGCGTGCAGACGCCGCGGCGTTGCGGGCCGCCTTGCATCGCAGGCGATTTGGATTTGACCGTCTCGGTCTGGCGACCGTGGCGCACGAGCTGATTGATCGTTGGCATGAAAACCGTTCCCGTTGGATTGCCGCTGGCGTTCAACACTGACGCAGCGTTCCAGGGTCAGGAGGGGCCGGGCATTGGCGCGCCCGGATCGACCGGGACTCATGGCGTCAACGCAGCGGGCCGCCCGTCAAAGAGCGCAGCAGCGTGTGCTGAAAAGCCCGCGATTGTATGCCCTAGCCAAAGGCTGCGGCAAGGGCTGCGGATTCAAGCGTCCAAAAAGCAGGTCCGCTCTCCGACGGGCGCGGCGCCCACACGCGCCGAAAGGGTGCGCCCACCTGTCGTTTTCCCTCAAGACGCATCGCGTTCAGCTCGCCATGCACTGCGTATCATCGCCCGATCGGCTGCGCGATGTTGCGCTGGCCAGACAACCCTTCTGCATCGGAGCATCAATGACTCAGCAAGCCGTATCTGCCGCCCTGGTGCGCCGCTCGCTTCTCGTTGCCGCCGCGGGCTGCGCCACGCTGGGCGTTCCGTTCGCGCGCGCGCAGAGTTCCTGGCCCACCAAGCCTGTCACGCTGGTCGTGCCGTTTCCGGCCGGAGGCGGCACCGATGCGTTCGCCCGGCCGCTCACCGCCATCCTCTCGCGCACCCTGGGCAAACAGATCGTGATCGACAACCGCGGCGGCGCCGGCGGAACGGTGGGCGCCGGGGTCGCGGCCCGCGCCGCGCCCGACGGCTACACATTTTTCATGGGTGCTGTGCACCACGCAATCGCGCCGTCGATGTACCCCAAACTCGACTACAACCTGGAAACCGACTTCGTGCCCGTCGGTCTGGTGGCCAGCGTGCCTCAAGTCGTGGTCGTGAACCCGCAGCGCGTTCCGGTGCCGGACCTGAAGGCGTTTCTCGAGTTCGTTCGCAAGAATCCCGGAAAGCTGAATTACGGCTCGGCGGGCAACGGCACCTCGCACCATCTCGCCGGCGAGCTGTTCAAGCTGCAGACCCAGACCTTCATCACGCACATTCCGTACCGCGGCGCGGGCCCGGCCTTGCAAGACCTGATCGGCGGCCAAGTCGACTTGATGTTCGACGGCCTGGGCTCGTCGTCGATCCACATCAAGGGAGGCCGCATCAAGGCGTTGGCGGTGGCTGCGACGCGCCGCGCACCCGGGTTTCCCGATGTTCCCACAAGCGCTGAAGCCGGCGTTCCGACTTACCAGGTCGCCACCTGGTACGCGCTGTGGGCCCCCAAGGGAACACCCGCGGAAGTTGTCGAGCGGCTGCAATCCGAAATGAAGGCGGCATTCGCCGGCAGTGAGCTCCCGGCGATCTGGAACGGCTTGGGCGCCGAAGTGCCGAACTTGTATGGCGACGCCTTCGGCAAGTTCGTCAGCGGCGAGATCAAGCGCTGGGCCGACGTGGTGAAAACATCGGGCGCCAAGCTCGACTGAGCCTGGCTGCGCAGTGAGCGGCAATCTGTTCGTCGCGCTGCGCGACGCGTTTCCGGCTGACCTGGACAGCGCCGCGGTCGAGACGATCGGCGCTGATGTGTTCGCCCCCGGTCGCTTCGCGCCCGCCCCCCGAGGGGACCGCACGGGCCCCTTCGTGGCCCACGGCGAGCAACCGTCTTGGGGCGGCCCGGCGACGGTTGCTCAGGGTCTGGTCTACACCTGGCGCGACCTGGAGCGCGGCACCGCGATGCTCGCGAACCTGCTTGCATCGCTCGAGCTGCCGGCCGGTGCGCGCGTCGCCGTGCAAACCGAAAAGTCGGTCGAAGCGCTGATGCTGTACCTGGCGGTGCTGCGCGCCGGCTTCGTGTACTTGCCGCTCAACACCGCGTATCAGGCGAGCGAAATAGAATACTTCATCGGCAACGCCGAACCCGGCGTCGTGGTCTGCACGGCGCAGAATTTCGGTTGGCTTTCGAAGATCGCTTTCCAGTGCGGCACGCGCAACGTCTTCACGCTGAACGACGACCGGACCGGCACGCTGCTTGACCGCGCCGCGTTCCAGAGTGACCGGCACACACCCGCGCTCAAGCGCGCCGACGACCTCGCCGCGATCGTCTACACGAGCGGCACCACCGGTCGCAGTAAAGGCGCGATGCTGTCGCACGGCAACCTGCTCAGCAACGCAATCGTGTTGAAAGACTATTGGGGCTGGCAACGCGGCGATGTGCTGATCCACGCCTTGCCGATCTTCCACGTGCACGGCCTGTTCGTTGCGATTCACGGCGCGCTGCTGAACGGCAGCAAGATGCTTTGGATGGCCAGGTTCGACCCGAAGGTCGCACTGGCCCATTTCAGCCGGGCCACTGTGTTCATGGGTGTTCCGACGCTGTATGTGCGTTTGCTCGGCGAGGCGGGGCTGACGCGTGAGGCGTGCCGCGCGATGCGTCTGTTCATCAGCGGATCGGCGCCGCTCCTGCCCGAGACGTTCAATCAGTTTCGCGAGCGCACCGGTCACACGATCCTCGAGCGCTACGGCATGAGCGAGACGGTGATGATCACGTCGAACCCTTACCGCGAGAGCGACGGCGAACGGCTCGCCGGCAGCGTCGGCTTCGCGCTGCCTGGCGTGCAGGTGCGGGTCGCCTCAGCAAGCGCTGAGCCGGTCCCAGCAGGCGAGACGGGCAACATCGAAGTGAAGGGGCCGAATGTGTTCGGCGGCTACTGGCGCATGCCTGAGAAAACGCGCGAAGAGTTCACCGCCGACGGTTGGTTTCGCACCGGCGATGTCGGGCGTCTGGATGCGCAAGGGCGCTTGACGATCGTCGGGCGCAGCAAGGACCTGATCATCAGCGGCGGGTACAACGTCTACCCAGCCGAAGTCGAGGGCTACCTGAACGAAGCCGACGGCGTGCTCGAGAGTGCCGTGATCGGCCTGCCGCACCCCGACTTCGGCGAGGCGGTGGTGGCCGTTGTCGTGGTGCGGCCGGGAAGCGCGCTGCAACCCGACGCGCTGATCGCCGCGTTGAAATCGCGCATCGCCGGGTTCAAGGTGCCCAAGCGCCTGTTCCTCGTCGACGACCTGCCACGCAATGCAATGGGCAAGGTGCAGAAGAACGTGCTGCGCGCTCAGCACGCGCAACTGTTCAAGGCTTGAGTCACGCGCGACCCGCCTGCGCAACGAGGCCGCGCCTGCGTTGCCAGGTTCAGAGCGGAATCTGAACGCCCACCGAAATGAAGTCGCCGCCGTTGCCGCCGATGTTTTCGAACTCGACCCGCAGCGCGGCCTTCGGCGAGAAGTTCCACAGCAGTCCGGCGCCGATGCCGACTTCCACGTCGCTGTTGCTGGTATTGAAGACGCCGCAACCCGAGAGCTTGGACTTCACGTAGTGAAGCCCCGCCTTGCCGTAGACCGAAATCACGGGGCTCAGTGGCGCCCTGGCCGTTCCCCCGCCGCCGAGAGCCCATGCCGAGGTCTTGCAGTTGAGCACCGACTCCGAACCGAAGCTGGTCAACTGCGCTTCCCAGCCGAAGACGTTGGTGATGGCCGCGCCGCCAAAGGCACGCAGTCCGGTGCCCAGGTCGGTATCGCCCAGGGACGCGCCGACATAGGGCGCTGCGGTTTGCGCCTGCGCGAATCCGATCGTGCCGGCCAGAAGCACAGCGGCGAGACCTTGAATGTGTCGATGGGATTTCATTGAAAGGGTTTCCTCTTCTCGGTTTGCAGCGACACGCGGGCGCGTGCGCGTCCCCGACGGGGCGGCGCGCAGTCTATCCGCTGGCGCTGAAGCGTCTGTTTGCAAATGTCACAGTCAAGAGCCTTTGGACGCGGGAAAGGCCACACCCGATCGGGACGGCTCGGGTGCTCTGCACAGCCAGGATTTACGCAAACAGCTTCTGCAAGCGGCTCGCCTGCTGCATGGTCTGCTCGTAGGCAGCACGCGCCGCGTTGACACGAAACTCCCGGCTCAGATTGACCCAGTAGCCGAAATAGGGGTGCAGCACGAAGTCGGCGAGTTGCGCTTCGGCGTCGATCTGGGCCCGCTTGATCCGGTCGCCGTCGAGGTAGCGCTCGGCGCCACTCGGTCGCGGCTTGTCGACGTGCACCGCAACGTCGACTGCCAGAACCAGTTTCGCGCCCGCGTCGCGCGCCTCCTTTACGGGCAGTGGGCTCGACACGTCGGCATCGATGAACTCCCGGCCGCGAATTCGAACTGGGGCGAACCAGCGCGGCACCGCGCACGACGCCTGCACCGCGGGGCCGAGTTCGCCGCGGTTGAACGCCGCCGGTCGGCCGGTGGCGGAGTCCGTCGCGACCACGGTCAACGGCGTCACCAGCTGTTCGAAACGCCGCACGCCCAAGGTCTGCTGCACCAGTTGGGCAATGCCTTCGCCCTGCAACTGCACGCCAAGGCTCGGCGACCAGCGCGCCAGCCGATAGAAGTCGAAGTCGAAGGCCAGCGTCTCGATCTGTGGGATCGCCATTCCGGCGGCGAGCGCGCTGCCGACCAGGGCACCAATCGACGCGCCGACGATCAGATCGGGGCGAATGCCGAGTTCATCGAGCGCGCGCAACACACCGACATGGGCAAAGCCGCGTGGGCCACCCGCCGCCAGCACCAGCGCCAAACGCGGCACGGCGCGCGAGGCGACGAACTCCGGCGCGTCCGGGCCGTCGACCACGGTCATTTGCGGCGAGCAGCCGCCCAGCACGCTGCCGGCACCCGACGCGGCCACCAGACCCGCGAGCATGGAACGGCGATGCATCGTTCCATCCTACCCAAAACGCACGCGCCGCTTGCGCGACCGGAGCACCGCCGAACCCACTTCGCGAGAGCCGGCGTGCCGCCAGCATGCAAGGGCACGCCGCCGCACCCGCCAACGACTAGAGCGTGACGCTGCCCTCGATCACCGCAACGCAACCGCCTCCCACCCAGACATAGGCGTCGCGCCGTTCGATGAACACGCGTCCAGCGCGGCCCAGTACCGTGCCTTGTGCCGCGACGTAGCTCGACGGCGCCAGGCCGGCACCGATCAGCCACTGCGCCAAGCCCGCGTTCAGGCTGCCCGTTACCGGGTCTTCGTTGACCCCGCCACCGGGGATGAATGCGCGCACCTCGAACTGCGCGTCGTGTCCGCTCGGGCACGGCGCGACCACGCCGACCTCGAGCGGCAGCATGGCCGCATAGTCGGGTTGCAGCGCCAGCACCTCGTCGCGAGAGGCCAGCATCACCGCGACCCATCCCGGCCCGTTGTCGACCCACTGCGAGGCTCGGATCGCTTCGGGCGCGATGCGCAAGGCGCGCGCGATCTGCGCCAGCGTCGCGGCGTCCACGTCACCGCTGCGGATCAAGGGCGGGGCGGCAAAGGCAAGGCGGTTCGCACCGCGCTGCACGCGTACCAATCCTGCGCCGCACTGCTGCACCACTTCGCCTTGGAGCTTCGCGCACCCGCCCGCGGCCAGCCAGGCGTGGCAACTGCCGAGCGTCGGGTGGCCGGCAAACGGCAACTCACGCGAGGGCGTGAAGATGCGGACCCGGTAGTCGGCTTCGGCGTGCGTGGGCGGCAGCAGAAATGTCGTCTCGCTCAGGTTCGTCCAATTCGCGAAGGCGCGCATTTGCGCGTCGCTGAGGTCCTGGGCGGCGTGCACGACGGCCAGAGGGTTGCCCATCAGCGGTGTTGCCGCAAAGACATCGAGCTGCGTGAATCTGAACGTCGTCATGAGGGATCCTTCAGTGCCTGCGCCAGGAGTTCGATGCCTTGTTCGATCTGCGCCGGCGCCGCGGTGACGAAGCTCAGCCGGAGCGTGTTCTTGCGCGGGCCGGATGCAAAAAACGCCGCGCCGGGGACAAAGGCCACGCCGCGCTGGACTGCCTTGGGCAACAGCGCCGCCGCGTCCACGCCTTCGGGCAGCTCGACCCAGAAGAACATGCCGCCGCTCGGCGCGTTCCAGCGGCAGCCCGGCGGCATGTGACGCTCCAGCGCGGTTCGCATCACGTCGCGCTGCGCCTTGTAGCGGGCGCGAATCGTCGGCACATGGTCACGCAGAAAACCGTCGCGGATGACCTCGTAGACCAGACGCTGGTTGAAGCCCGAAGTGTGCAGATCGGCGGCCTGCTTGGCCTGCAGCAGCTTCGGGAATACCGGCTTGGGCGCAATCACGTACCCGAGGCGCAAGCCCGGCGCGAGGACCTTCGAGAACGAGCCCAGGTAGATCGTGCCCTCGGGCCAGTGCGACGCCAATGGGGCAGGCGGCACGGCCTCGAACCACAGGTCGCCGTAAGGGTTGTCTTCGACGATCGGCAGTCCTTGAGCGCGCGCCGCATCCACCAACGCAGCACGGCGCTCGGCGCCGACACAGCGCCCGCTCGGATTCTGGAAGTTCGGCAACATGTACAGAAAACGCGCGCCGCGCGCCTGGGCCAGGCCTTCCGGCAGCGGGCCGTCGGCGTCGCACTCGACGCTCACGACTTCGGGTTCATACGGCGCGAACGCCTGCAACGCGCCGAGGTAAGTGGGCGACTCGACGGCAACCTGGCTGCCCGCGTCGATCAACACCTTGCCCGCCAGGTCCAGCCCCTGCTGCGAGCCTGTCGTGATCAACACCTGACCCGCATCCGCGATCAGCCCTTGCGTCGCGAGTTCGGCGGCGACCCATTCGCGCAGCGGGCCGAAGCCTTCGCTCGCCGCGTACTGCAAGGCCTCGCGCGGCTGCTCGCGCAGCACGCGCTGCGAGGCTTCGCGCATCGCATCGATGGGGAACGAGTCTGGCGAGGGCAAGCCGCCGGCGAGCGAAATGATGCCCGGCTGCTCGGTGACCTTGAGGATCTCGCGGATCACCGAAGGGTTCATGCGCTCGGCCCGGCGCGCCATTTGAAAAATCATGCGCTTCGATCTCCTTTGGCGTCGGTCTTGGCATTTGCCTCGGCGACTCCCTTGGCAACTTCCTGGGTCGCTCCGGTAGCCGCTTGATGATGGGCGACTGCGGGCGGCACCGTGTCGACCGGCATCTTCTTGCCGAGGAACACGGTGGCGATCACGGCGAGCGAGAACAGCACCGTGTCGAGTTCGAGCACCTCACCCAGCACCGGCACGGCGAACAGCAGCGCCAGAAACGGTTGAACCAGTTGCACCTGGCTCACCCGCACCGTGCCGCCGAGCGCCAGGCCGCGGTACCACGCAAAGAAGCCCAGCCACATCGAAAACAACGCCACGTAGCCCAGGCCCAACCACGCCGAGGCCCGTGCCGGCTGCGCCGGCCAGCTCAGCAGGGTGGCCGGCAGCGTGAGCGGCAGGCTGAGCACCAGCACCCAGCAGATCACGCGTTGCGCGCTCATCTGTGCGGCCAGGCGCGCGCCAGCCACGTAGCCGACTGACGCGCTGGCGACGGCGAGCAGCAGCAGCCCGTCGGCGGCGCTCAATGCGCCACGCCCCTTGTGCGCGGCAAATCCCAGCACCAGCGCACAGCCGAGCACGGCGCACACCCAAAAGCCGAGCGAAGGGCGCTGCCGAAAGTAGAGCGCGGCGGCGAGTGCCGTGCCGAGCGGGAGCACACCGGTCACGACCGCGGCGTGCATCGCGTCGACATCGCGCAGCGCCAGGCCGAGGAAGAGCGGAAAACCGACCACGGTTCCGGCCGCGCACAGCGCCAGCGCGCCGGCTTGGCTGGCGCGCGGCCGTTCGGCGCGCAGCGCCAGCAGGACGACCAGGCTCAGCAGTCCAGCGAGCGCGGCACGGCCCGCCGTCACGAACAGCGGCGGCAGTTGCGGATCGATCGAGGCTCCGACCGCGAGGCGTGTCATCGGCAAGGTCATCGCGAAGATCACGACGCCGAGCAGCCCGAGCCACAGGCCCAAGGTTTCCTGGCGCGATGTCGTTGGCATGGATGAGTTGGCTTGTCGGGCGTTGCCGGTAGGGGGTCGATCCAGGCCAGTCTATGCCGCAAGACCAGCACACAGGCCATACACTTTGTGGCCCAATTGGACGATCTGTACTGCCAAAAATGACCAGCACACCGCAAACGTCGCCCCCAGTCGCTGGCTCGGCGCTGCCCCCCGCCGCATTCGGCACTGCACAGGCAGCACAAGTGCTGTCGCACCGTGCCGACACGACGCTGATCGAGCAGCTGACGGCGCGGTTTGCCGAGCGCATTCGCCAGCGCCTGCTGGCCCCGGGCGCGCGCCTGCCTTCGGTGCGCGACTGCGCGCGCCGCCACGGCGTCAGCCCGTCGACCGTGGTCGCCGCCTATGACCAGTTGCAGGCGCATGGGCTGGTGGAGGCGCGCAGCCGGCGCGGCTTCTTCGTGCGCTCGGCGGCGCCGGATGCAGCGGCCGGCGAAGCGCGGCCGGCGGTGGCCGCGCGCATGCCGTTGCCGATCAACGCAACCTCGCTGATCCGCGGCATGTTCCAGTCCCCGCTGGGGCAGCCGATGCCAGGCCTCGGAACGCTGCCGATCGACTGGCTCGACCTGCCCCTGCTCGCCAGCGCGCTGCGCAAAGTGATGCGCGGCACGGCGCTCGGCTCGTGCCTGCTCGAATATGGCGAGCCCTCTGGCGACGCACGGCTGCGGCGCGCACTCGCCACCCGTCTGGCCGACATCGGCGTGAACGCGACCGCGCAGCAAATCGTCACCACGCTCGGCGCAACCCACGGCCTGGACGTGGTGACGCGCACCCTGCTCAAGCCGGGCGACAGCGTGCTCGTCGACGAGCCCGGCTGGTCGATCGAGTACGCCCGTCTCGCGGCGATGGGCATGCGCATCCTGCCGGTGCCGCGCGGCGAAGATGGCCCGGACCTGGTCACGATGCAGCGCCTCATCGACGCCCAACCCACCGGGCAGCAGCCTCGCCTGTACGTCACGGTGTCGGTGCTGCACAACCCGACCGGTGCGTCGCTGTCTCTGCAAACAGCGCATCGCGTCTTGCAGCTCGCACAGAAGAATCACTTGCACATCGTTGAAGACGACAGCTACGCCTACCTCGCCGCGCCGCACCTGCCGCGGCTGGCCGCGCTCGATGCGCTGGAGCGCACGGTCTACATCGGCGGCTTCTCGAAGATTCTGACGCCGGGTTGGCGCGTCGGCTTCATCGCCGCGCCGCCCGAGCTGGTGGAGCGTTTCATTGACACCAAGCTGCTCGGCACGCTCACGACACCGGCGCTCACCGAATCGGCGCTCGCGGTCTGTCTCGAGCAGGGGCTGCTGCGGCGCCACGCCGAACGCATCAACGCCAAGCTCGACGCCGCGCGGGCGCGCACCGTGAAACTCGCGTTGGCCCATGGTTGCCGCTTCGCTTCGCCGCCGCGCGGCTTGTTCGGCTGGGTCGACACCGGCGTGGACACCGAACGCCTGGCACATGTGATGCTCGACGCAGGCTGGCTGCTCGCGCCGGGAGCGCTGTTCCATGCGACGCATCGTGCGACGACGCTGATGCGCATCAACTTCGCGAGTACCCAAGACCAGCACTTCTGGCGCGACTTCGCGCGGGCTCGTAACAATATGTAGACATTGCCCGGAAGGGCCGCGGCCGCGAGTCAAAATGGCATGCCATGCCGCCGCAATCATTCGAATCGACGCTGCCGTACGAAGACCGCTCCCAGGCGCGGCCGATGCGCGGCGCGGCGCACCCGGCCACACTGTCGATCGAGTTTCACGACACCGATCCCGACGAGTCGACGCTGAGCCCATCGCTGCGTGCCGACCTGAGCCGCTTCGACGACGAGGAAAACGGCGCCGACCTGCTGGGCGTGCTGGCCGCCTGCCTGCGCCACGGCAAACGCGTGACGATTCACTTGCAGTGCGGTCGTCACGCGTTGCCGCTCACCGTGTTTCCACAAGAGCAGCTGATTCACTGCTCGATGTCGATGATCGAACAGATGGCGCAGCACATGGCAGAGTTGAGCGTGCTGCATGTCGAAGCGGCGTGGATTGCGCCACCGGGAAGACCCGATCTCAACCCAGCGGGCGTGAACCCGATGCTGCACCCACTCGCCCCGTTTGCATGGGAGCTGGCGATGCGCGGTGCACGGCGCGAGCTGTTGCCCGAGATCGGCGGATCGGCCGCCTACCGCGTCGCACCCGGCACCGACTTTTCGCGCCTGCCGGTGCGCGGCCCGCTGCTTGCGAGCCTGACGCGGCTGCGCCACCAGGCGGCGAACCTGCGCGAGCTCTCCACCTGGCCGGGCTTGGACAGCGGGCGCGCGAAGCGGCTGCTGAATGCGTTGTACCTGCAGGCCGGTTTGATCGTTAGCCGGGCCCACCCCGAGGCGGCGAGCGACAGTTGGTTCGGCGCGCTCGGGCGCTGAACGGGCCCGACTCGGCACCAGCCCGTCGCCGCCGCAGGCTGACCCGCAGCCGGCCGTTCGCTGAACTCGATCAGCCGCGCTGGCCCAGCGCCTCCCAACGTTCCAGCGCCAAGGTCAACTCGGCATCGATCTGCGCGTAGCGGGTCTGCGCCGCCACGGCGCGGTCGGTCTGGGTGCGATAGATGTCGGCGTCGGCGAGCAGCACGCCCAGCTCCTTCTGTTCGTTCTCCAGGCGTTCGATTCGCTGCGGCAATTCGTCGAGTTCGCGCTGTTCCTTGAAACTCAGCTTGCGCGGTTTGGCCGCTGCCGAGAGCTTGGACGCGGCGGGCCCACGCGCGGCCACTGGGACGGGTGGCGTTGCACTGCGCGCTTGGGCGTCGCGCAGCGCGAGGCCGCGCGCTCGCTGCTGCTCCCAGTCTCGATAGCCGCCTTCGTACTCGCGCCACAAGCCCGGCGCTTCATCGCCGGCCCAGGCGATGGTGCTGGTGACGACGTTGTCGAGAAAGCGCCGGTCGTGGCTCACCAGGAACACGGTGCCGGCGTAGGTTTGCAGCAGCTCTTCGAGCAATTCGAGCGTGTCGATGTCCAGGTCGTTCGTCGGCTCGTCGAGCACGAGCACGTTCGCGGGCAATGCGAACAGGCGCGCGAGCAAGACGCGGTTGCGTTCACCGCCGCTGAGGGTCCGTACCGGCGAATTGGCGCGTTCCGGCGAGAACAGGAAGTCGCTCAAATAGCCCATCACATGGCGCCGCGCGCCGTTGATCTCGACCCACTCGCTGCCCGGGCTGATGGTGTCGGCCAGCGTCGCGTTCAAGTCGAGGCGGCTGCGCAGCTGGTCGAAGTAGGCCACTTCCAGGCGCGTTCCGAGACGCACCTTGCCGGAGAGCGGCGCGAGCTCGCCGAGGATCAATTTCAGCAGCGTCGTCTTGCCGCAGCCGTTCGGGCCGATCAGGCCGACCTTGTCGCCGCGCAGGATCGTCGCGCTGAACTGCTTGACGAGCAGCGGCCCGCCGAAGCCGATGCTCACGTCGCGCAGTTCGGCGACGATTTTCCCGCTCGGCACGCCTGAGTCGACTTCGAGCCGCACCTGGCCGAGCGACTCGCGCCGCGCGATCCGCTGTGCGCGCAGTGCCTGCAGGCGCTGCACGCGACCGACGCTGCGCGTGCGCCGCGCCTCGACCCCCTTGCGCACCCACACCTCTTCCTGCGCGAGCAGCTTGTCGGCGCGCGCGCTGGCGAGCAGCTCCGAGGCGATCTGCTCTTCCTTGACGCGCTCGTAGGAGCTGAAGTTGCCGGGGTAGCTGCGCAGCGTGCCACGGTCGAGCTCGACGATGCGCGTGACGACGTTGTCGAGAAAGTCGCGGTCGTGCGTCACCAGCATCACGGCGCCGCGAAAGTCTCGCAGCAACGCCTCGAGCCAGGCGATCGAGTCGAGGTCGAGGTGGTTCGTCGGCTCGTCGAGTAGCAGCACGTCGGGCACGGCGACGAGCGCCTGCGCGAGGGCGACGCGCTTTTTCATGCCGCCGCTGAGTTCATCGACGCGGCGCGCGCCGTCCAGATGCAGATGGGTCAGCGTGGTCTGCACGCGCTGCTCCCAATTCCACGCGTCGAGCGCTTCGATGCGCGTGTGCAGCGCGTCGAAAGTGGCGTCATGCGCCGCACCATGCGCGGCGTCGCCGGCCGCATGTTCTTCATAGGCGGCGCGCACCGCCTTGGCCTCGGCGACGCCCTCGCTCACCGCGTCGAACACGGTTGCGTGGGTCTCGAACAGCGGCTCTTGAGCCACGTAGCGAATGCGCAGACCCTTGGGTCAATTGCAGCAGGCCGTCGTCGAGCCGCTCCAGCCCGGCAACGATTTTCAGCAGCGACGACTTGCCTGCACCGTTGCGGCCGATGAGGCCGAGGCGTTCACCGAGTTCGAGCGAAAACGCCGCGCTGTCGAGCAGCGCGACATGCCCGAAAGCGAGGCGCGCGTTGGAAAGTGAGAGAACAGCCATGGCCCGATTGTCTCGTGCCCACGGTATTGCCCCCGTTCTCTCGCGCCGATCGTCGCGTCGGCATCGCGTTCACGTCATCGACTGAACCGCGCGTTCCAGGGCTTCGACGAACATCGTGGCAACGTCAAAGCCCGACTGTTGCGCAATTTCCTGAAACCCCGTGGGACTCGTGACGTTGATTTCGGTGACGCAATCGCCGATCACGTCCAGCCCCACCAGCAGCAGGCCGCGCGCGGCCAGCACCGGGCCCAGTCGCTCGGCAATTTCGCGGTCACGCACTGAGAGCGGCTGCGCCACGCCTTTGCCGCCCACCGCGAGGTTGCCGCGAATCTCGGTGCCCTGCGGAATTCGCGCCAGCGCAAACGGCACCGGCACGCCGCCAATCAGCAGCACGCGCTTGTCGCCCTGTTTGATGGCCGTGAGGTAACGCTGCACCATCACGGTGGTCGCGCCGCCGCGGTTCAGCGTCTCGACGATGCTGCCCAGGTTCAGCCCATCGGGCCCGACCCGAAAGATGCCCATGCCGCCCATGCCGTCGAGCGGCTTGAGGATGATGTCGCTGTGCTCGGCGTGAAAGGATTTGATCTCGGCCTCGTCGCGCGTCACCAGCGTCGGCGCGATCACGTCGGGAAACTCCATGATCGCGAGCTTCTCGGGGTGATCGCGCAGCGCCGACGGCCGGTTGAAGACCCGCGCGCCTTCGCGCTCGGCTTGCTGCAACAGGTGCGTCGCGTAGAAGTATTCGCTGTCGAACGGCGGGTCCTTGCGCATCACCACGGCGTCCATCTCGGCCAGCGCGAGCGTCGCGCGGCGGTGTTGCGTGAACCAGTCTTTCGCATCGCCCGTCAGGGCGATCTCGCGCAGCGGCGCGCTCACCTTGCCGCCGCGCCGCCACGACAGATCGCGCGGCTCGCAGGCGAACAGTGCATGGCCGCGCGCGGCGGCGACACGCAGCATCGCGAAGGTGGAATCCTTGTAGGTCTTGAAGCCTTCCAGCGGGTCGGCGACGAACAGCAGCTTCATGGTTTCACGGGGTTCGGCTTGACGCGGGGCCGCCACTGTTGCACAAAAAGCGTCAGCGCGCCGGCCAGCACGCCCCACAGCGCCGAGCCGATGCCGGCGATCTGCAAGCCGCTCAGCGTGACCAGGAACGTGATCAGCGCGGCTTCGCGGTGCGCCTCGTCTTTCACCGCCGCCGCCAAGCCACCGCCGATGCTGCCCAGCAGCGCCAGGCCAGCCACCGCGAGAATGAGTTCGCGCGGCAGCGCCTCCAGGACACCGGCCACCGCCGCACCGAACAACGCGACGGCGCAGTAGATCGCGCCGCACACGGCGGCGGCCATGTAGCGGCGCTGGGGGTCCGCGTGCGCTTCGCGGCCCATGCAGATCGCCGCGGTGATCGCCGCGAGGTTCAGCGCGAATGCGCCGAAGGGCGCGAGCAGCAGCGTCGTCACGCCGGTGAGCGTGATGATCCTGGAGATCGGCATCGCATAGCCCGCGGCGCGAATCGCCGCAACGCCCGGCAGGTTTTGCGACGCCATCGTGACGATGAACAGCGGCAGCGCCAGGTTCACCGCCGCGCGCCAGGTGAACTCGGGCGCGGTGAACACTGGCAGCGTCAGGCTCGCGTCCAGCAGCGGGACGACCATCCGGCTTTCCGCGAGAGACCACAGCATACCCACTGCCAGCACGACGGGAATGGCGTAACGCGGCCAGGCCCGTCGACCGACGAGGTAGGCGAGCAGCATCGCCAGCACCAGGCCAAGTGCCGATTGGGCGGCGAGGAAGGCGTCAATCGCGAAGCGCGCCAACACGCCCGCGAGCAGCGCGCTCGCCAACGCCATCGGAATCCTGTCCATGATGCGTTCGAACCAGCCGGTTACGCCGCACAGTGTGATCAACAGCGCGCACAACATGAACGCGCCGGTGGCCTCCGCCATGCCGAACCCGCCGCCAGAGCCGGTGGTGGCGGCGGTGGCGAGTACGGCGGCGCCGGGCGTGCTCCACGCCACCATGACAGGCTGGCGCAGCCACAGCGACGGCAGCAACGAGCCCAGCCCCATGCCCAGGCCCAGTGCCCACATCCAGGAACCGAGCTGGGCGGGAGTGGCGCCAAATCCGTTGGCGGCCTGGAACACGATCGCCACCGAACTCGTGAAACCCACCAGCACCGCGACGAATCCGGCACTCGCTGCGGACAGGGAGAAGTCGCTGGCCCAGGATTTCATGGTCGCCTGAGCATAACGGTGCGGCCGCCGCGATCCCGGCACCTGGGACGCATTCGACACTTTCGGCGCTTTCGCACGCCCTCATTCGCTACATCGGGAGTGCGCCACGCCGATATCGCAGAGTCCCCCTACCGCCTGCCGCCCCATGTGCCGTTTCATCGCCTACCTCGGAACACCCATCTTTCTCGAAGAACTGGTGTGCAAGCCACGCCACTCGCTGCTGCACCAATCACTGCGCGCCGAAGAATCGAAAACCGCGACCCAGGGCGACGGCTTCGGGCTGGGCTGGTACGGCGAGCGACCCGAGCCCGCGGTGTACCGCGAAATCCTGCCGGCATGGTCTGACGAAAACCTGCTCAACCTGTGCACCACGCTGCGTTCCGGCGCTTTCTTCGCGCATGTGCGCGCCGCCACGGGAACCGCAATCTCGCGCCAGAACTGTCACCCGTTTCGCCATGGCCGCTACCTGTTCATGCACAACGGCCAGGTCGGCGGCTACCACCAGATTCGCCGCTCTCTCGAAGCGCAGCTGCCCGACGCCCTCTACGCGCGGCGTTTGGGCGCGACCGATTCCGAGCTGATGTTTCTGTTGGCGCTGGCCGGCATCGAGCGCGGCGAAGAGCCCGGCGCGGCGGTCGTGAACGTGTTCGAGCGCACGGTGCAACGCATGCGCGAGGCCGGCATTGAGCAGCCGCTGCGCTTCTGTGCCGCGTTGACCGACGGCCAGACCTTGCACGCGTTTCGCCTGGCCAGCGACGCCGAGCCGCCGACGCTGTACCTGCGCCGGGGCATCCGCGGCGACGTGGTCGCCTCCGAGCCGCTGGGCGATGGGGGCGACGAGTGGCAGGCCTTGGCTCCCGGCGCGGTGGTGCGTCTGTCGCGCGCTGCCTATCGCATCAAGCACGTTCTGCCGATGCAAGGTGCTGCGCCGGCCGTGACACCTGTTGCCACACCCACCGTCGCGACAGTCGCGGCACCCGCCGCGACGCCCGAGATGGCCTAGGAGCCTGGGCGGCAGAAGGCGGGGCCTGCGCCAGGGAGAGTTGCCGGGCCAGTCTAGGCGCCGGCGAGGCGTGTGGCGGGCCCCCACAACGAGCCGGCAACGACGAATGGCCCGGAAAATCTCCCCGGCCCGCAGGGTTGGGCCTGAAAAGGGGCGCATGCGTCGTTGCAAATGCTCGCCGTGCCACCGGCACGGCTGCGCTTTGCGTCTAGCCTGCGCCCCTTTTCAGGCCCAACGCGGGCCCCGCCTTCTGCCGCCCAGGCTCCTAAATCTCCACCTTCGAACCGAGCTCGACGACTCGGTTCGCCGGCAGATTCAGAAAGTCAGCCGCCGCAGCGGCATTGCGGTGCATGCTCGCGAACAGCTTCTCGCGCCACACCGCCATGCCGGCGCCGAAAGTCGGAATCACGATGTCGCGCGACAGGAAGTACGAGGTGTCCATCTCCTCGACAGCGCAGCCCCGCTCGCGCAGCATCGACAGCGCCTCGGGCACGTCGGGCTCGTTCTTGAAGCCGAAGTTGAGCGTCACCTGCCAGCAGTTGTGGCCCAGGCTCTCGATCGCGCTGCGCTTGTCGAATCCGATCCATGGCACTTCGTGGTGCACGACCGTGACAAACAGGTTGGTTTCGTGCAGCACCTTGTTGTGCTTGAGGTTGTGCAGCAAGGCGTTGGGTGTCAGGCCCTGTTCGCTGACCAGGAACACCGCAGTGCCGGAGACGCGCAGCGGCGGGTTCGTGAACACCGATTCGAGGAACGACGGCAGGTCGATGGCTTCGTCGCGCATCCGGTTCGCAACCAGGCTGCGCCCCTGTTTCCAGGTCATCATCACCATGAACATGACTGCGCCGATGACGAGCGGGAACCAGCCACCATCGAGCACCTTGACGATGTTGGCGCTGAAATAAACGATGTCGACGACGAAGAAGAAACCGGTCGCGGCGAAACACAGCGCCCAGGGGTATTTCCAGCCGTAGCGGATGACGAAGAAAGTCATGATCGTCGTGATCAACATGTCGATCGTCACCGTGATGCCGTAGGCCGCAGCCAGCCGGCCGCTCGATCCGAACATCACCACCGCGAGCACGATGCAGGCGTACAAGCTCCAGTTGACGAAGGGCACGTAGATCTGCCCAGTCTCCTTCACCGAGGTGTGCAGGATCCGCAGCCGCGGCAGGTAGCCGAGCTGAATGGCCTGCTTGGTCACGGAGAATGCCGCCGAAATCAACGCCTGCGAAGCGATCACCGCGGCGCAGGTGGCCAGCGCGATCAACGGGTACAGCGCCCAGTCGGGTGCCATCTTGTAGAACGGATTGATCGCGTTTTCAGGAGAGTCGAGCAGCATCGCGCCCTGGCCGAAGTAGTTCAGCAGCAGCGCGGGCATGACGAGCGTGAACCAGGCCGTGCGGATCGGCTTCTTGCCGAAGTGGCCCATGTCGGCATAGAGCGCTTCCGCCCCGGTCACGCACAAGACCACGAAGCCGAGCGCGACGAAGGCCACTCCCGGGTGCTGCACCATGAACAGCAGCGCGTAGTGCGGGCTGAGCGCCGCCATCACGCTGGGATTGCGCGCGATGTGCACCGCGCCCATCGCCCCGATCACGATGAACCACAGTACCGTGACGGGTCCGAAGAACCTGCCGATGCCGCCGGTGCCGTGGCGCTGCACGATGAACAGCAGCGTCAACACTGCCAGCGATACCGGGACCACGAAATCATGCAGGCCCGGCGCGGCGACCTCCAGGCCTTCGATCGCCCCGAGCACGGACACCGCCGGGGTGATGACACCATCGCCGAAAAAAATGGCAGTGCCGAAGATGCCCAGCGTGAGCAGCGCGCGGCGCAAGCGAGGGCGCTCCTTCACGGCCTGCGAGGCGAGTGCCAGCATCGCGATCAAGCCGCCTTCGCCGTGGTTGTCGGCGCGCAGGATCAGCAGCACGTACTTGACGGAGACGATCACCGTCAAGGTCCAGAACAACAGCGACAGCACGCCGTGGATGTTGTCCGCGGTCAACGGCACATGGTGCGGGCCGAAGACCTCTTTCAGCGCATACAGCGGGCTGGTGCCAATGTCGCCATACACGACACCGATGGCGCCCAGGGTCAGGGCCGCGAGACTGGACGAAGGGGACTGGGGTTTCAAAGCGGTTCCGGCCGCGTGGGCGGCCGGGTCAGATGCGCGAAGCGCGCCATTGTGCGTCAATCGTGGCGCCCGCGTCCGGGCAACACGAAGCAGCGGAATCGGCGCCGGGGCTATTCGTAGACTTCGGCGTTCGGGTCGGTCGCTTCGAGTTCGTAGCTGGCCGCGACCATCGCCAAGCGAGCGATCACGCCATACATGTAAAAGCGATTGGGCGCGCTGACCCCGGGCTTCGCGCCCGGCTTGGGCATCTGGTTCGACTCTGCAAACGCGAGCGGAACGAAGCTCGCGCCGGGCGCATTCAGGTTTTCATCGATGCCGCGCTGCGCGTTGACGCGGTAAAAGCCGCCCACCACGTAGCGGTCGATCATGTACACCACCGGCTCGGCGACAGCGTCGTTGACGCGTTCGTAGGTCGGCACTCCCTCTTGCAGGATGACTTCGCTGACCTCCTGCCCGTCTTTGATGACGCCCATCTTGTTGCGCGTGCGGCTGTTCAGGTTGAGCAAGTCTTTCGGGTCGCGCACCGTCATGATTCCCATGCCGTAGGTGCCGGCGTCGGCCTTGACGATGACGAAGGGCTTTTCCTGAATGCCGTACTCCTTGTACTTGCGGCGGATCTTCGTCAGCAGCGCGTCGGCGTTCGTGCTCAGGCATTCGGCGCCGCTGCCGTCGCTGAAATTCACTTCGCCGCAGCGCGCGAACATCGGGTTGATGAGCCACGGGTCCATGCCGAGCAGCTTGGCAAACTTCTTCGCGATCTCTTCATAGGCCGCGAAGTGCTTCGTCTTGCGCCGCACCGCCCAGCCGGCGTGCAGCGGCGGCAACACGTACTGTTCATGCAGGTTCGACAGCACCCGCGGCAGACCGGCCGAGAGATCGTTGTTGAGCAGGATCGTGCAAGGGTCGAAGCCCTTCAGGCCCAGGCGCCCGCGCGTGCGCACCAGCGGTTCGAGCGTCAGGCTGGTGCCGTCGGGCAGTGCGATTTCGGTCGGCTTCTTGATGTCTTCATCCAGAGTTCCGAGGCGCACGTTGAGCCCGGCCTGATGGAAGATCTGCATCAGCCGCGCCACATTGGCCAAGTAGAACGTGTTGCGCGAATGTTTCTCCGGGATCAGCAGCAGGTTCTTCGCTTCGGGGCAGATCTTCTCGATCGCGGCCATCGCGGCCTGGACCGCCAGCGGCAGCATCTCGGCCGTCAGGTTGTTGAAGCCGCCCGGGAACAGGTTCGTATCCACCGGCGCGAGCTTGAAGCCGGCATTGCGCACGTCCACCGAGGTGTAGAAAGGGGGAGTGTGTTCCATCCACTCGAGCCGGAACCAGCGCTCGATCGCCGGCAGAGACTCGAGGATGCGCTGTTCGAGTTCGTTGATCGGGCCGGTGAGTGCGGTGACGAGATGCGGAACCATGGCATGCGGCCCGATGGGCTGGAGCAGGCGAAGATTCTAGGCATCTGGGGCCGTTCGGCCTTGGAGCAAGGGTTGGGTTGCCTGCCTCGAGAAGCGCTATGCATGCGTGACAAGGGCCACGCAATGTGGCCCTTGCCTCGCGCGGATGCGCGATCACACGCCATGGACCCGAAGGCCCAAGCGACCGATTCAGTTGTGGTACGCGGTCTCGCCGTGCGACGAGATGTCCAGACCTTCGCGTTCTTCGTCTTCGGCCACCCGCAGCCCGACCACCATGTCGACGATCTTGTAGGCGACGAGGGAAACGACCCCGGACCACACCACGGTCAGCAGCACCGCCTTCAATTGAATCCACACCTGCCCGGCGATCTCGCTGTTGCCCATGGTCGCCGTAACCCAATCGGTCACGATGCCGGGGCCACCCAACGCCTGATTGTTGAACACGCCGGTGAGCAGCGCGCCGACGATACCGCCGACGCCGTGCACGCCGAACACGTCGAGCGAATCGTCGGCACGCAGCATCTTCTTCAGGGCATTCACGCCCCACAGACAGGCAAAACCGGCGGCGAAGCCGATCACGATCGCGCCCATCAGCCCGACGTTGCCACAAGCCGGCGTGATCGCGACCAGCCCTGCCACCGCGCCGGAGCAGGCGCCGAGCATCGACGCCTTGCCCTTGGCCAGCGTTTCGCCGATGCACCAGGCGAGCACCGCCGCGGCTGTGGCCGAGAAGGTGTTGACGAACGCGAGCACGGCCGAGTTGCCCGCTTCGAGTGCCGAGCCGGCGTTGAAGCCGAACCAACCGACCCACAACATCGCGGCACCGACCATCGTCAGCGTCAGCGAGTGCGGCGTGAAAGCCTCCTTGCCGTAGCCGACGCGTTTGCCGACCACATAGGCACCCACGAGGCCGGCCATCGCCGCGTTGATGTGCACGACGGTGCCTCCGGCGAAGTCAAGCGCACCCATTTGCCAAAGGTAGCCGGCCTTCCCGTTCATTTGCTCGACCACTTCCTTGCTGGTATAGGCATCCGGCCCCATCCAGTACCACACCATGTGCGCGATCGGCGCGTAGCTGAACGTGAACCACAGCGCCATGAAGAGCAGCACGGCCGAGAACTTCATGCGCTCGGCGAACGCACCGACGATCAGGCAGCAGGTGATCGCCGCAAAGGTTGCCTGGAACGCGAAGAACAGCAACTCCGGCAATACGACGCCCTTGCTGAACGTCGCTGCCATCGCGAATTCGCCCTTCACCGGATCGAACATGCCCTTCATGAACAGTCGATCGAAGCCGCCGAAGAAGGCATTGCCCTCGGTGAACGCCAGGCTGTAGCCGTACAGGCACCACAACACGACGATCATCGAGAACGTGACGAAGACCTGCATCAGCACCGACAGCATGTTCTTGCTGCGCACCAGACCGCCGTAGAACAGCGCCAGGCCGGGAATCGCCATCATGATGACGAAGGCGGTGGCGACGATCATCCAGGCCACGTCGCCCTTGTTGGGAACAGGCGCCGGCGCGGCGGCTGCGGTGGGAGCGGCTGCCGCGGCGGGTGCCGCAGCGGCCGTTGCTGCGGGTGCCGAGGCCGGCGCGTCGGCGGCAAGTGCGGCGCCGGCCAAGCCCAATCCGGCCAGCCCCAACGCCAGGATGGCAATGAGTTTCTTCATGGTTGTCTCGTTTCGTGATTGTTAGAGCGCGTCCTTGCCGGTCTCGCCGGTGCGGATGCGAACCACCTGCTCCAGCGTCGAGACGAAAATCTTTCCGTCGCCGATCTTTCCCGTGCGCGCAGCGGTCTCGATTGCTTCGATGACACGGTCGACCACGGCATCATCGACGGCGGCTTCGATCTTCACTTTCGGCAGGAAGTCGACCACGTACTCGGCACCGCGGTAGAGCTCGGTGTGCCCCTTCTGACGCCCGAAACCCTTTACTTCGGTCACGGTCACACCCTGCACGCCGATGTTGCTCAGCGCTTCGCGAACTTCGTCAAGCTTGAACGGCTTGACGATGGCAGTCACCATTTTCATCGTCGCCTCCTTAAAAGGTCTTGCCTAGTGAAATGACGCCGCTGGACTTGCCGGCCGCCTTGGTAAAGCCCGATTCGGCGGTGCGGAACAGATCCTTCTCGCTGGTACCGACGATTGCCGCACCAAGCAGCCAGCCGCTGAGGTCCTTGGTAACGCCGATCTTGTAGTCGGAGACCGTGTCCTTGTTGGCGAAGGTCAACCCGTTGGCAAAGGCTGTCTTGCCTTCGTTGATCTTCTGGTAGCCGTAATGCCCCGACACGCCCCAGCCGTCGCCCAGGTCGAAGGTGGCGCTGAGGTCGAGGTACCAGGAACCCTTGGTATCGATATTGGTCGGGCTGGTCGGAGGCTCGCCGAGCGCGAAGAACTTGGTTGTCGCGTAGTACCACTTGGCCGACACCGGACCGTACGAAGCGCCAACATAGAGTTCCCCGTTGTCGATCTTTGTCGAGCCAAGCGCGCCGGTCTTCGGGTAGTAGTAGTAGAGGTAACCCAGGTCGTAGCCGATGTCGCCAATGCTTCCTTTGTAGCCGCCGTAGAAGTCCATCTCGAGGCTGGCCCCGTTGTACAGGCCCTGCTCGACGTTCGAGTTCCAGTTGCCAAGGTAGAAGCCAGAGGCGTGCGCGACGTCGAAGCCGCCCTGGAACGCCGGTCCAAAGCCGGTCTGCGTAAAGCCGCGGAAACGGTAGTCGCTGTACAACCCGGCATTGCCTGTGATCGTCCAGTCCGATTTGGCAGGGGTTTGCGCGAATGCCGGCAATGTGCAAGCGGCGAAAGTGACGAGGACAATGGTCTTGTTCAAGTTCATGCTTCAGTCTCCGGGAAGTGATTGGTCAGAAAGGGAACAGGCCTGTATCGCAGCTTCCGTGCCAGGCGGCCGGCAGGCCACCGCGCCCCTCGGCTGCGCATACCGACGCTCGTCGGCTTTGCCACTGCACCATCTTGGTTCCGCCCTCAGCATTGCGCCAGATTGGTGCAGCATGCATCGGTCACTGCGCGCCCGCCACGGGCACAATTCGCGCCAACCCACCCTCACGACCGCAGCATCGCCCCCGATTGCCGGTTCCGGAGCGCACCACGCCGAAAGCCTCTGATGTCCCTCGCCGTCGTCCACAGCCGCTCGCTCGATGGTCTGCAGGCGCCCCAGGTCAAGGTGGAAGTGCACCTCGCCAACGGCCTGCCGAGTTTCACCCTCGTCGGCCTGGCCGACACTGAAGTCAAGGAGTCGCGCGAACGGGTGCGTGCGGCGCTGCAAAACAGCGGGCTCGAGTTTCCGCACAACAAGCGCATCACGGTGAATCTGGCGCCGGCCGAATTGCCGAAGGAGTCCGGGCGTTTCGACTTGCCGATCGCGCTGGGCATCCTCGCGGCAAGCGGTCAGATCGATACGGCGCGCCTGGACCGCTTCGAGTTCGCGGGCGAGCTTTCGCTCTCGGGCGAACTTCAACCGGTGCGTGGTGCAATTGCATTGGCGCTGGGCCTGCGCAAACTGCGCACCGAGCGCGGCTTGGTATTGCCTCAGAAGAGCGCCGAGGACTCGGCCTTGGTTGGGGGTGTGACCGTGTACGGCGCGCGCCACTTGCTCGACGTCGTGCGCTGGCTCGCGCCCAACACCAACGAGCAGCCGACCCCGGTGGTCGAGAACCCGACACCGGGCACCACCGCAGCTTATCCGGACTTGCGCGACGTGAAGGGCCAATCGGGAGCGAAACGCGCGCTGGAGGTCGCCGCCACGGGTGGACACAGCGTCTTGCTGATCGGCCCGCCGGGAACAGGCAAGTCAATGCTTGCGCAACGCTTTGCGGGCTTGTTGCCACCGCTGACGACTGACGAAGCGCTCGAATCGGCGGCGGTGCTGAGCCTGACGCGCGAATTCAGCGCGCAGCGCTGGGGGCAACGTGTGTACCGGGCCCCGCATCACAGCTCTTCGTCGGTCGCGCTGGTGGGCGGCGGCTCGCCGCCCAGGCCTGGCGAGGTGTCACTGGCGCACCATGGCGTGCTGTTCCTCGATGAGCTTCCAGAGTTCGCGCGCACGGCTTTGGAGGCGCTGCGCGAGCCCCTGGAGACGGGTCGCATCTTGATCTCGCGCGCCGCGCGTCAGGCCGAGTTTCCGGCGCGGTTTCAACTCATCGCGGCGATGAATCCCTGCCCCTGTGGGCATTTGGGAAACCCGTTGCACTCGTGCCGATGCACGCCCGACGCGGTGATCCGCTATCAGGGCAAGCTCAGCGGTCCGCTGTTGGACCGAATCGACCTGCGGATCGAAGTGCCGGCGGTCTCGCCGCAGATCCTCGCTGCAACGTCCGACGGCGAGGCCAGCACCACGGTCGCGCAGCGCGTCGCCCTGGCCCGCCGCCTGGCGTTTGCGCGCCAGGCCCGCCCCAACAGCGAACTCGCGGGCGAGGCGCTCGATGAACATTGCAAGCTGGACGCCGGCGCGGCGACCTATCTTCAGAACGCGGCCAGGCGACTGGGGTGGTCGGCCCGCGGCTTCCACCGCATCTTGCGCATCGCGCGCAGCATCGCCGACTTGGCGCAACGCCCTGCCATCGCAACCGAGGACCTCGCGGAGGCGATTCAGTACCGGCGCATCCCCGCGTCAACGTAAGAGCGCCCGGGCCAGCGAGCGACTCGCTGGCCCGGGCGCGGCGGATGTGGTGTGCCTTCAGGCCGCCGATTTCAGCGTGTCGCCGTGCACCTCGACGCGCGAACCGACCTTCGGTTCGGTCGCTTGCTCGATGATGCGCAGGCTCCCGTCGTCCAGACGAACCTTGACCTTGTAGACGGTTTCGCCGCGGGCACGCTTTTCGACTTCATGGCCGGCGAGTCCGCCGCCCACCGCACCGAGCACGGTCATGGCTTTGCGGCCATCACCACGGCCGACCTGGTTGCCGGCGACCGCGCCGAGCACACCGCCGGCGACGGCGCCGAGGCCGCTTCCTTCACCCTTGCGTTGAATCGCCTCCACCGATTCGACCACGCCGCAATAGCTGCAGACCGCCGCAACGCGAACCGGCTCAGCCGCCGGCTTGGCGGGCTTGGGAACGACCTTGGCGGGCTCCACCTTCGCGACACGGGTGGGCTCGGGCGCCGGGCGTGCAGCCTGAGGTGCGGCCTTCTTGGTCGGTGCTTCAGTGGCGGTCGGGGCCTTGGCCTGGACCGAGACCTCCGGCTTGGCGGCATTGAGCGGAACCATCTGAGGCTCCGGCGCGCTAGGCCGCATCACCATCGCGGCAGCGGCGGCGATCGACACCAAGGCGAGGCCACCTGCGGCGAACCACAGGACCGGGGGCTTGGACGGCGTTACTGCGCCAGGGGATGTTTCAGTACTCATGGGAGGGTTCCTTGAAAGTCTGATCCGAAGAATCGCCGCAACTGCGTCGCTGCTCTGGGCGACTGGGCGATTGAACGTGATGCTTCGACTGTTCGGTTGCCAACCGCAGACTCGAGACGTAACCGAAGGTCAGGCCCAGGCGTTCCACCTCGAACCCGTACTTCGTGGCGGGAATCTTGCGAATTCGCGCAGGAGTTGTCGGCTGCACGCCCGCGCAGGGGGAGGGATCAGAGCAATGTCGCCAATGCGCGTCGTGCCGACGCAACGTCTTGCGAGCTGCGGCGCGCCCAATCCTGCAACTGGTCGTCACCAATCTTGCCGACGTTGAAGTAGGTCGCTTGCGGATGCGCCAGATAGAAGCCGCTCACGCTGGCCGCGGGCGTCATGGCCAGGCTACTGGTCAAGCCCATGCCGATCTCGGCGCAATTGAGCACCCGGAACAGATCGGCCTTCACGATGTGATCGGGACACGCCGGGTAGCCCGGCGCCGGGCGAATGCCGCGATATTTTTCGGCGATCAGCTCTGAGGCGCTCAGCGCTTCGTCGGCAGCGTAGCCCCACAGGTCGGTGCGCACACGTTGGTGCAGGCGCTCGGCAAAAGCTTCGACCAGCCTGTCGGCGAGCGCTTTGAGCATGATCGCGCTGTAGTCGTCGTGATCGTCGAGGAACTGCATTTCCTTTTTCTCGATCCCCAATCCCGCAGTCACGGCGAACAGGCCAATGTAGTCCAACAGCCCTGTCTCGCGCGGCGCAATGAAGTCGGCCAGGCAGCGGTTCGGACGGCGCACGCCGTCCACCACCGGCCGCTCGGTTTGCATGCGCAGGCCGTGCCAGGTCATCAGAACCTCGCTGCGCGTCGTATCGGAGTAGATCTCGATGTCGTCGTCGCCGACGCTGTTCGCCGGGTACAGGCCGAGCACGCCGCTCGCGTTGAGCCATCGGCCCTCGATCAATCGCTTGAGCAGGCGCTGCCCGTCGCTGTGCACGCGGCGCGCCGATTCGCCCACCACATCGTCGGTGAGGATCGCCGGAAACGAACCTGCGAGGTCCCAGGTCTGGAAGAACGGCGCCCAGTCGATGCACGCAGCAATCTCTCCCAGGTCCTGGTTGCGCAGCACACGCCGGCCGATGAACTTGGGCTGCGGTGGCGTGTAGCCCGACCAGTCGAGCACCGCCTTGTTCGCGCGCGCCGCGGCGAGCGTCACGGGCGGCACGGTCTTCTTGTTGGCGTGCTGTTCGCGCAACCGTTGCTGGTCGGCGTTGAGCTCGGCGATGTACGCGGCGGCACGCGCGTCGTTGAGCAGTTCGCTGCACACGCCGACCGACCGACTGGCATCGGGCACATAGGCCACTGGACCCTCGTAGTGGGGCGAAATCTTCACCGCGGTGTGCACCCGGCTCGTCGTGGCACCACCGATCAGCAACGGAATCTTGCGCATGCGGAAGTAGTCGTCACGCTGCATCTCGGCCGCGACATGCTGCATCTCTTCGAGGCTGGGCGTGATCAGCCCCGACAGGCCGATGATGTCGGCGCCTTCCACCTTCGCGCGCGCCAGAATTTCCTGACACGGCACCATCACGCCCATGTTGACGACGTCGAAGTTGTTGCACTGGAGCACGACGGTGACGATGTTCTTGCCGATGTCATGAACGTCGCCTTTGACGGTGGCGATGACGATCTTGCCCTTGGCGCGCGCTTCGCCGCCGGCGTCTTCGAGGGCGCGCTTTTCTGCCTCGATGTAAGGCAGCAGGTGCGCGACGGCCTGCTTCATCACGCGCGCGCTCTTCACCACTTGCGGCAGGAACATCTTGCCCTGGCCGAACAGGTCGCCCACGATGTTCATGCCCTCCATCAAGGGGCCTTCGATCACGTGCAACGGGCGCGCGCCCTGCGCCGACATTTCCTGCCAGCATTGCTCGGTGTCGGCGACGATGAATTCGTTGATGCCTTGCACCAGCGCGTGGCTGAGGCGCTCGCGCACGGGTTTGGCGCGCCAGGCCAGACGCGCGCTGTCGTCGCGCGACGCGCCCTTCGCGCTCTCGGCCACTTCGATCAGGCGCTCGCCCGCGTCCGCCCGCCGGTTCAAGACCACGTCTTCGACCCGTTCGCGAAGCAGCGGATCGAGTGCGTCGTACACGCCGATCATGCCGGCGTTGACGATGCCCATGTCCATGCCGGCCTGGATTGCGTGGTACAGGAACACGGTGTGGATCGCCTCGCGCACCGCGTCGTTGCCGCGAAACGAAAAACTCACGTTGCTGACGCCGCCGCTGACCTTGGCGCCGGGCAGGTTGTTCTTGATCCAACGCGTCGCTTCGATGAAATCGACGGCGTAGTTCTGGTGCTCTTCGATGCCGGTGGCGATCGCAAAGATGTTCGGATCGAAGATGATGTCCTCGGCGGGGAAACCGACCTCTTCCACCAAGATGCGATACGCCCTTGCGCAGATCTCGGTCTTGCGCGCGTAGGTATCGGCCTGGCCTGCTTCGTCGAACGCCATCACGACCGCGGCCGCGCCGTAGCGCCGCACCAGCTTCGCCTGGTGGATGAAGGCGGCCTCGCCTTCTTTCAGCGAGATCGAATTGACGATGCCCTTGCCCTGCACGCACTTCAGGCCGGCTTCGATCACCTCCCACTTCGAGCTGTCGATCATGATCGGCACGCGCGCAATCTCGGGCTCGCCGGCGATCAGATTCAGGAAGCGCACCATCGCGGCCTTGCTGTCGAGCATGGCCTCGTCCATGTTGATGTCGATAACCTGCGCGCCGTTCTCCACCTGTTGTCGGGCCACACCGAGCGCCTGCTCGAAGCGGCCTTCGAGAATGAGCTTGGCGAAGGCTTTCGATCCGGTCACGTTGGTGCGTTCGCCGATGTTCACGAACAGCGTTCCCGCACCGATCGTCACCGGCTCGAGGCCGGACAACTTCATCGGCGCAAAAGCTGCAGCGGACAGGGTCATGGCGGTGGCGTCGCTCGATGGACGGCCGCGTGGCTCACCGCAGCCTGTCAAAGGTGGGTGAGCGCCGTTCATGGCAGCCTGGCGATCTGCCTCGCCGGCCCATGCCCGAGCCTGGCAGGCCAAACGCATCGGGTGCATCTGGCCGGTCGCAACGCTCCTCGGGCGGTGGGCAATTGTAGGGTCACCCCGCAGGGCGTCTGGCCTGGCGCCGGCCTCGCTGCCGAGACGCTGCGGGGATGCGCGTTACTTCTGGTCACGCAGCAAAGCTTGCCGCACGAGACGGAAACGCATGCAATGCGCGCCATGATTTCGCTTCGCTTTTCGTTTCCTTCTCCCGCGCTGCGGCTGCTGGGCTGGGTGAACCTGGCCTTGCTGAGCGCTTGTGCATCGGCGCCACCGGCGCCGCCTCCCGTCACGCTGCCGGACACCACACCGGCCGCGCCGCTGGAGCGCCCGACGGCCGCGCCGAACATCACCCCGGCGCCGACCGCGGACTACCTCTGGTCCGACACGCTCGCCGCCGCGGCCCGCAAGCTGCGCGGCGAGTTGCCCGGCGACTCGGCGAGTGTCGGCTCATCGAACGACCATCGTCTCGCGATCAGTTTTGCCGGTGATGCCATGTTCGCTCCTGGCCGATCGGCGCTTAAGCCCACGGCGACGCCATGGCTGGACAGGGTCGCCGCGGCGCTGCGCGAGTTGCCGCGCGGTGAAGTCCAGATCATCGGCGATCCCGACCCGCAGAGCCGCGACGACGCAAAGAGTCGTGCGCTGGCGCTCGATCGCGCCGCCGCCGCACGCGACTGGATGGTGGCCCGCGGGCTGCCGGCGCGACGGATCGCAGTGGCTGGGCGCCGCACGGTCGCCGAAGCGGCACCGCGAGGCGCTACCGCACCAGCCGCCCCCGCGAGCGAGCACCGGCTGAATATCCTGATCGGCGAACGCGCGGCAACGTCACGCTGAGTGAGCCGACTGAGGGGCCGCAGAAACCTCGCAGGCAGCCCCTCTCAAGCGGCGCGCAGCGTGGCGAACAGCGGGTCGCTTCGGCTGCGCGGGCGGTAGGCCGCGACACGCCGCGAAATCTGCGCGATGTGCTCGGGCGTCGTGCCGCAGCAGCCCCCCGCGATGTTGATGAAGCCGCTGCGCGCGAATTCTTCGAGCAGGCTGCTCGTGACCTCCGGCGTCTCGTCGAAACCGGTTTCGCTCATCGCATTGGGCAGGCCGGCGTTCGGGTAACAACTGATGAAGGTGTCGGGCGCGGCGTTCGACAGCTCCTCGATGTACGGGCGCATCAGCGCCGCGCCCATCGCGCAGTTCAGTCCCACCGCCAGCGGGCGCGCGTGGCGCACGCTGTTCCAGAACGCACTGACGGTTTGGCCCGACAGGATTCGGCCTGATGCGTCCGTCACGGTGCCCGAGACGATCACGGGAATGCACTCGCGCGTTTGTTCCATCAGCTCGTCGAGCGCGAAGATCGCCGCCTTGGCGTTGAGCGTGTCGAAGATCGTCTCGACCAGAAACAGGTCACACCCGCCTTCGAGAAGCGCGTGCGCCTGCTCGAAGTAAGAGGCCCGCAGCTCGTCGAACGTGACGTTGCGCGCGGCTGGGTCGTTCACATCGGGCGAAATGCTCGCGGTGCGCGGCGTGGGGCCGAGCGCGCCGGCAACAAAACGCGGTTTGTCAGCGCTCTGGAAACGCTCGCAAGCGCGGCGCGCCAGACGCGCCGCCGCAAGGTTCATTTCAAACGCAAATTCCTCCAGGCCATAGTCCTGCTGCGCGATGCGCGTCGCGCCGAACGTGTTCGTTTCGATGATGTCGGCCCCGGCTTCGAGATAGGCCTCATGGATCGCGCCGATCATCGCGAGGTTGGGTCAGCTGCAGCAATTCGTTGTTGCCCTTCAGCTCTTTCGGATGCTTTGCGAAACGCTCGCCGCGATAGTCGGCGTCGCTGAGCTTGTGGCGCTGGATCATCGTGCCCATCGCGCCGTCGAGCACGACGATGCGCGATTGCAGAATTCGCGCGAGCTCCGCGCCGCGCGTGTAGTTCAGGGTGTGCATGGGATTCGATTGTAGAAAGGCGCCCGACAGCGCCCGCGCCGCTCAGCGCGTGAAGCCGATGCCGCGCGACTGCCGGACCTCGGGCTTGACACGGTGCTCGGCCTCGAGCTGCGACAGGAATTCGTCGGGCTCGAAGCCGACGCCCAGAATGTCGACCTGGCGTTTCACCGAGGCAAAGTCGCCGGGCGTGAGCAGGTCCAGCCGCGCCAGGCGCTGGCGCTGCTCGTCATCGAGGGGCTCACCAGCCAGCGCCTCGGCCATGAACATGCGTTCGCGCTGCGCGGGCGTCAAGGGCTTGAACTGGATCTTGAACGTGAAGCGGCGCAGCGCGGCCTCGTCGATGTCGAGGAACAGGTTGGTCGTGCAGATGAAGATGCCGGCGAAGCGCTCCATGCCTTGCAGCATCTCGTTGACTTCGCTGACTTCGTAGCTTCGCTGCGCCATCTGGCGGCTGCGCAGGTAGCTGTCGGCTTCGTCGAGCAGCAACACGGCCTCTTCGGTCTGCGCCTCTTCGAACATTCTGGCCATGTTCTGCTCGGTCTCGCCGACGAACTTGCTGACCAGGTCGCTCGCCTGGCGAATCAGCAGCGGGCGCTGCAACTCGTGTGCGATGTGTTCAGCCAGCGCTGTCTTCCCCGTTCCCGGCGGGCCATAGAAACACAGCGTGCCGCAACCCTTGCGGCGCAACGCGTCCACGATCTTGGGCACTTCGAAGCGCGACTCGGTGTTGACGAGGCTCAGGTCGTAGCTCGTGACCACAGGGCGCGCGCCGCGGTCGCCGGGTGCGTTGCCCAGGGCCTTGTCGGCGTTGCCGAGTTGGCGCTCGATCAAGGCCTCGACGCCCGAACCGTCGCCTGCCAGTTTGGCGAACTTGACGGCGGTGCGAATTTGCGCCGGCGTCAAGGCGCGCCGCTGCGCGAGTTTCTGGGCGAACGCCGGGTCCACCGCCACCCCGCCGAGCGCGCGCGCCACCAGCGACTCGCGCGCGCCGGGCGGCGGACCTTTCAATTCGAGGTGGTATTGGAAGCGGCGCCGAAACGCGACGTCGATCTGCTCGATGCGGTTGGTCACCCAGATCACCGGAACGGGGTTCGTCTCGAGCAGCTGGTTCACCCAGGCCTTGCCGCTCACGCTGCCGGTCGGCGCCCCGTCGCCCAGATCGAGGCGTGCGATCACTTGCGCGGCGTCGGTTGAAATGGGCGGGAACACGTCTTCGACTTCGTCGAACAGCAGCGCGACTTTGTCGCTGCCCTTGAGAAACACCTGGCTGATCTGCAGCGAGCGGTAGCGGTCGCGCCCGCTCAGCGAATTGCCGTCGCGGTCGGCGTACTCGACCTCATAGAGCTCGATCCCCGCGGCCTGCGCCGCCACCTTGGCGAGTTCGGTCTTGCCCGTGCCCGGCGGGCCGTAGAGCAGCACGTTGACGCCGGGCTCCTTGCGCGCGACGGCGTTGCGCAGGAGCGCCGTGATCATGCCGGTATCGACGTCGACGAAATGGAAGTCCGCGGGCGTCAACTCGCTGCGCTGCACCGGCCGCGTGAACACCGCCATCAGGTCGGACGGGCCTTCGTACTTGCGCATCAAGACCTGGGGCAACTGCTCGCTGACTTTCATCAGGTCGGCCAAGTCGGTGATGTTGTGCTCCGAGATCAGGTTCTCGATCATGCCGATGCGCTCGAGCCGCGAACCCGCGCGCAGTGCCTCGCCGACGTCGTTGGCGCTCACCCCGGCGACTGCAGCGATCGCGGCGTAGGCCTCCTGTGCGTTCGCGACTTTGAACTCAACCAGCAGGCCACGCAGGTCGCGCTGGTAGCGCGCCAGCGTTCCGTACAGCAACAGGGCTCGCTCAGCCGGGTTGAGCTGCAGCAAGCCGGCGAGCGCGTCGATGTTCTTTTCGACCAGCGTCGATTCCTTCTTCAGACTGCGCGCCAACCACTCGGCCGTGGCCCCGAGCGTGGCGAGCAAGTCCTTGGGCGAGTCCTTGATGTACTCGTCGATGTAGAAGAACAGTGTGCCCTCTTCATAGGGGCCGCGCCAGGCGCCGTGACGGGCGATGAAGGCCTCGTCGCTCAACAGCTCGTGGCCTTGCCAATGCTCGTTGCCCTTGCAGCGCTGCGCCAGGAATGCACGCAACCGGGCCAGCACCGAGGGCTGCCACGCCAGGTGCTTGCCGGTCAGCGACAGCAGGTTGTTCCAGTCGCGGCGCAGGTTGAAGCGCCCGGCGTTGCGCAGCGTCAGCGTCAGGACGAAATGCGAACACATGCGGTCGAGCACCGGCGCCTCCCGCAAGCCGGGAGACAGCAGATTGCGGCTGTCGCTTCGGTTCTCGATGCCCTTGTCGGACTGGCCCCGCGCCATGACACCCCTTCGGTGCGTGAACGTGGAGCCGATCTTGGCGCAGTGCGCGAGTTGCGGCAAGCCCCCGGACAAACCCAGGGTGATCGGGGTCGACACGGCCTGCTTTCGGGCGCAGGCGTGCGTGGCGCGCCGCGCCTTGGCGTCGCTCAGCGCGGCATCAGTGCAGGCTCAGGGGTTGCTGCATCAGCGCGGCGAAGCGCTCGAGATAGGCGTCCATTTCCTCGCCTGTGGGCTCGGTCTGAATCAGCGCGTCCACGCCCTGTTTGAAGCTGTCGGCGAGCGCGCCCTGGAGAAAAATCTCCTTGCGGGCAAACTTGTCGACAATTTCGAACCCACCGCGCGAGTTCGGGCGTGCCTGGACAGACCCCGTAGCCTGCGCTTCGGCACCGCCTTGCACATCGATCTGTACCACGGCGAAGTTCTCTGAGTTGTAGAGCATGAGCATCGTCACTCCTCCTGATACCCGAGTTGGGTGCGGCGCTCTGAATTGCAAGTGCCTGGCCGATGCTGGCGCCCCGCGTTCGGCACCGCCGACTCCGCCGGCCTCCTAGCGCGGCTCGGCGCTGTCAATTCGCCACAGCTCCAGGCCCGGGTCGCTGGGGCCATTGCTTAGGTGGGCGCGAACCAGCCAATGGGGGGGCTTGGCCTCCAACCAGATGTCGACCCGGGTGTCGTACGCCGACTGCGGCAGGCGTTGCAATCGAACGACGCGCAGCGGCGCTGGGTTGGCAGAAAGCACTTCTTCGCCGGAGCTGACGAATTGCCAGAGGGCGGCGTCGGCGCGGGCGCCGATCACGTGCATTGAAATACGCCCCTGCGCCAGCAGGCGTTGCGGCTCAGCGCTGGCGATCGCCGAAAGCTGGACCATCCAGCTCAAGCGGTCCTGGGCGCCAGGGTGGAGTGCGATTTCCGATGTGCTGCCCGAGAAGGTGACTTTCGCGCCGGCCGGGCCCGCGCCACGCTGAAAGTTCGCGGCCGTTGCGCTGCGCCTGGGCCGTTTGTCGGTAAATCGTTGCGGCGCCAGACCGGCAGCGTCGAAACCACCTTGGCTGACTTGGGTCAACAGCGTCAGGCCACTCACGCGCGCCTCGAAGCGGGCCTCGTAGCGCCCGCCCTCGGGCTTCCAGGCGAGTTCGGCGTTGCCGTGCAGCAGGCCGCGGCGCATTCGAAACTGCAGCGTGATTGCCGGCGGGATGAGCGTTGCGTGAACGGGCACCGGCTCACTCAGGGGCGCTGTGCTGGCTGGAGCGTCGGGGGCGGGGTCTGGCGCGTTGCCGCGAGCGACCGCAGGCGTCGTTGCCGCAGCCAGCGCCACGCCAGGCGGCGCGGGCAGCTTCGGCGAGTCGCCACGGGCGACCGCCTCCACCGCAGCCTCGGCTTGCACCGCATTAGACGTAGCGAGCAAGGGCTGCGCCAGCAGTTCGTGATGCGTGGGCTCCTGCGTCGCCGAGGCGCCGAGCGCGGGCAGGGGCTGTGCAGCAGCGACTTCGGCAACGGGTTTCGCGCGAGGGCGGGGCCTCGGCGCGGCACGAGCCGGTTCCGCGTGGGGCGCCTCCAGCAAGGCGGGAGCGGGTGCCTGCGCGATCGTTGCTGCCGCTGGCGCCGGACGAGCATCAGCAACAACCTCGGCCGCCTGAATCCACATCGCCGCCGGCGGAGGCGCCGCCCCTTGCGGAATGCGCCAGCTTCTCTCGGCGCCGATGTACAGCATCCAATGCAACAAGCCAGCGCCAAGTGCCGCCAGCGCCATCCTGCGTGCGCGCACATGCGCGCGCGCACGCCGCGCCGCGCGGTTCACTGCTCCGCGGTTTGGCCCGTGCATGGGCCCCTGCATTGACAATAGCGCTCCCGTCACCCGCACCGTGCCGCCATGAAGCTCGCCACCTACAAAGACGGTTCTCGCGACGGCCAGCTGGTCGTCGTGTCCCGCGACCTCACCAGCGCACACTATGCCAGCGCAATCGCGACGCGCCTGCAACAAGTGCTCGACGACTGGAATTTCCTTGCGCCGCAGCTCGAAGACTTGGCGCGCACGCTGAACCAAGGCAAAGCACGCCACGCATTCCCATTCGACCCGCGCCAGTGCATGGCGCCGTTGCCGCGCGCCTATCAGTGGGTCGACGGCTCGGCCTACCTGAACCACGTGGAACTGGTGCGCAAGGCGCGCGGCGCCAAGGTGCCGGAGTCCTTCTACTCCGATCCGCTGATGTACCAGGGCGGCAGCGACGACTTCCTCGGCCCGCACGACGACATGACCTGCCCGAGCGAAGCCTACGGCATCGACTTCGAGTCGGAAGTGGCCGTGATCACCGGCGACGTGGCCATGCAGTGCAGCGCCGAATCCGCTATCGCGGGAGTGCGCCTGTTGATGCTGGTCAACGATGTGAGCCTGCGCAATTTGATCCCCGACGAACTCGCCAAGGGTTTCGGCTTCGTGCAAGGCAAACCGGCCACCGCGTTCGGCCCGGTAGCGGTGACGCCCGACGAACTGGGTTCCGCTTGGCGCGGCGGCCGGGTCCACCTGGACCTGGACAGCACCTGGAACGGCACACGCGTCGGCCACTGCCAGGCCGGCGAGGAAATGACATTTCACTTCGGCGAGCTGATCGCCCATGTCTGCAAGACGCGCAACATGCGCGCCGGCAGCATCGTCGGCAGCGGCACGGTGAGCAACAAGGACTGGTCGCGCGGCTACTCCTGCATTGCCGAGAAGCGCGCCATCGAGACCATCGAGACCGGCCAGCCGATCACCGAGTTCATGAAATTCGGCGACACGATTCGCATCGAGATGAAGGGCGATGACCAGCAGAGCGTATTTGGGGCCATCGAACAACGCGTCGTTCGCGCCTCGACTGCATGAGCCATGAACTGCCGCGCAGTTTCAAAGTGGCCACAGTGTGGCTGTTGGTGGGCGCATGTCTGTTCCTCGGCGTGCAGTGGTGGCAGTCGCGTCAGCAGGCGATGCGCTTTCAGGCGCATGGCGACGTGGTCGAGATTCGGCGCAGCGCCGACGGCCACTACCACTGGCCCGGGCGCATCAACGGCCGCGAGGTCGATTTTCTGGTCGACACCGGCGCCACCGGCACCGCCATCTCGGCGGCGCTGGCGCGCGAGCTGCGGCTCGAGTCACTCGGCGAAGTCAGGTCGAACACCGCCGGCGGCGTGGTGAGCGGCCAGATGGTGCGTGCCGACGTGGAACTGCAGGGCGGCGTCAGCGCTCGCGCCTTGCGCGTGGTCGCGCTGCCGCATCTGGGAGAACACCCCTTGCTTGGCATGGACGTGCTGTCGCGCCTGCGCTGGCAGCAAAACGATGGGCAACTGCGCGTCGAACTGCAACGTTGACGCGGACGACCGGCTGCCCGCCCCTGGGGCACTGAGCAGGCACAATGCCGGCCAGCCCGCCCATGAAGAAATCCATGCCATGTCCGACCCCAGCCCGATCAACCGGCTCGCGCCCGGATTCGAATTCCTGCAAGACCTGGTAAAGAACGCCGGCGCGGCGCTGCCCAACATCGGGCAGTGGATCGCGCCGACGCTCAACCCTCAGGAAATCGCCAAGCGCATCGAAGAGTTGCGCACGGTTCAGTTCTGGCTCGAACAGAACGCGCGCATGATCGGCGCGACGATTCAGGCCCTCGAGGTGCAGCGCATGACGCTGTCGACGCTGCAATCGATGAATGTGCAGATGGACGATCTGCGCGAGAGTCTGGCGATTCGCCCCAAGACACCTGCCGCAGGTGAGGCTGCCCCGAGCGGCGCCGCTGCGTCCGCACAAGAAGCCAGCGCCAGACCCGCCGAGCCCGCGAGCAGCCCGGCCGTCGATCCGACTCAATGGTGGGCCGCGCTGACCAAGCAGTTCACTGAGCTGGCCACAGCCGCCGTCACCGACAGCGCGAAGAACGCAACGATCGGCGCGGCCAAGACGCTGGCCGGCAACGTGCTTCAGCAGGGGCTCGACGCCGCGGGCAGCACCTTCAAGGCCACGGCCGGCGTACCCGCCGCCGTGGCGCGCAAAGCGACAGCCCCGCGGCGCAAGCACAAACCGGGAGCCTGAAGCCGGTGAAGACTTTTCTTCATGCCCACGCGGCGCATGCCGACCCCGACAAGGCGCTCGCCGTGGCCGGCGCGCAGATCGAGGCCCAACGCCGCCTGCCCGGGCGCGCCACGCACCCGACGCTGGGCTGGCTCTACCTGACCGACCATTACGCCGCGCAGGCCGAGCAGCTGTTGCTGCAGGCGCAGCAGCGCTGGCCGGGCGTGAGCTGGGTCGGCGCGGTGGGGGTGGGCGTCGCCGCGAGCGGCCAAGAGCACTTCGACGAACCCGCGTTGTCGCTGATGCTCGCCGAACTGCCGGTCGATCGCTTCCATGTGTTCTCGGGCGCAAGGCCGCTGGCCGACTTTGCCGCCCACACGGCGCAGGTTCACGCCGACCCGAACACGGAAGACTTGGCGGAGTTGATCAAGGACATGAGCGGGCGCACGGCCACCGGCTATCTGTTCGGCGGCCTGTCTTCGGCGCGCCAGCGCACGCTGCACATCGCCCAAGACGTGCTGCAAGGCGGCCTGTCGGGCGTAGCGTTCGACAGAAATGTGGCGCTGGTATCGCGCGTGACGCAAGGCTGCCAGCCGGTGGGCCCGTTGCGCCATGTGACGAGTTCCGACCGCAACGTGATCACCGAACTCGACGGCGAACCGGCGCTGAACTGCCTGCTGCGCGACATGGCGATCGCCGAAAACACCGACGCGCGCGAGGCCCTGCCGCACCTGCGCCAGACGCTCGTCGGCCTGAGTGACCGGCGCTCCACCGAGCCCGGCCAGCGCGGGCGCTTCTACACCGCGGCACGCCACGGCGCGTTCGGATCCGACACCCGCGTGCGCCACCTGATCGGGCTGGACCCGGCACGGCGCGGCGTAGCGATCGGTGAGAACGCCGAGCCGGGCCTGCAACTCACGTTCTGCACGCGCAACACCGAGGCGGCGCGGCGCGACCTGATGCGCATCTGCGCCGAGATTCGCGACGAGATCGAAGCCGAGTCGCCGCTTTCGCCGGTTTCCCCGGGCACTGCCGCTTCCGCCGGCGCGGCCGCGGCTGCGATGCCTGACGCCACCCGCGGCATCGCGGGCGCCATTTACGTGAGCTGCAGCGGCCGAGGCGGCCCACATTTCGGCGCACCGTCGGCCGAACTCGCGGTGGTGCGCCGCGCGCTGGGCGACGTGCCGCTGGCCGGCTTTTTCGCGGCTGGCGAAATTGCACGCCACCACTTGTACGGCTACACCGGCGTGCTGACCGTGTTTCGTTCGTGAGCGAGCGATGACCCTCGGCGTCCCGGTCATCACCGCCGCGCAGTTTGCGGTGCGCGCGCAGCGCCAGTCCGAAGTGGTGGCGGCCTTGCGCGAATGGCTGCCCGAGCACGCGTTGCTCTGGCAGGCCGAAGACACCGCGCCCTACGAGTGCGATGGTCTGACGGCGTACCGCGAGCAGCCGCTCGTCGTGGCGCTGCCGGAGACTGAAGACCAGGTGGCCGCCGTGCTGCGCACCTGCCACCGGCTCAATGTGCCGGTGGTCGCGCGCGGCGCGGGCACCGGGCTTTCCGGCGGAGCGATGCCACATCGGATGGGCGTGACGCTGAGCCTGGCCAAGTTCAACCGCATCGTTCGCATCGATTCGCAGGCGCGAACCGCCATCGTGCAGTGCGGCGTGCGCAACCTGGCGATCAGCGAAGCGGCGGCGCCGTTCGGCTTGTATTACGCACCCGATCCGAGCAGCCAGATCGCCTGCACGATCGGCGGCAACGTCGCCGAAAACTCGGGCGGCGTGCACTGCCTGAAGTACGGCCTGACGCTGCACAACGTGCAGCGAGTGCGCGGTTTCACTGCCGAGGGCGAGCCGGTCGAATTCGGCTCGGAGGCGCTCGAAGCGGCAGGTCTCGATCTGCTGACGCTGCTGGTGGGCAGCGAGGGCATGCTCGCGGTGACGCTGGAAGTGACGGTGAAGCTGATCCCGAAGCCGCCGCTGGCGCGCTGCATCATGGCCAGCTTCGACGACGTGCGCAAAGCCGGCGCGGCGGTCGCCAGCGTGATCGCCGCCGGCATCATCCCGGCCGGGCTGGAGATGATGGACGGGCCGATGACCGCCGCGGTCGAGGACTATGTGCACGCCGGTTACGACCTGGGCGCGGCAGCGATCCTGCTGTGCGAAAGCGACGGCACGCCGGAAGAAGTGGAAGAGGAAGTGGCGCGCATGGAGCAGGTGCTGCGCGCGAGCGGCGCGACACGCATCGAAGTCAGCGCCGATGAAGCGCAGCGCCTGCGCTTCTGGAGCGGGCGCAAGAACGCGTTTCCGGCGTCCGGGCGCATCAGCCCCGACTACATGTGCATGGATTCGACGATCCCGCGCAAGCGTCTGGCGGACATCCTGCTCGCGATTGCGCAGATGGAGCAGAAGTACGGTCTGCGCTGCGTCAACGTGTTTCACGCGGGCGACGGCAACCTGCACCCACTGATCTTGTACGACGCGAACGACGCCGACCAACTGCGCCGCTGCGAGCTGTTCGGTGCCGACATCCTCGAGACCAGCGTGCGCATGGGCGGCACGGTGACGGGCGAGCACGGCGTCGGGGTGGAAAAGCTGTCGTCGATGTGCGTGCAGTTTTCGCCCGCCGAGCGCGAGCAGATGCTCGCCGTGAAGCGCGCCTTCGATTCGAAGGAGTTGCTCAACCCGGGCAAGGTGATTCCGAGCTTGTCGCGCTGCGCCGAGTACGGCAAGATGCATGTGCGGCGCGGCTTGTTGCCGTTCGCCGACATTCCGCGTTTCTGACGGCTCCAGCGCGCGCATGCTCGGCAATGACCCCGCACTGCAGGTGCTGATCGACCGTGTCGCGAGCGCGATCGCGGCCAACGTGCAGCTGCGCATCCGCGGCGGCGGCACGAAAGACTTTTACGGCGAGGAGTCGCAGGGCGAGATCCTCGACACGCGCGTGCTCGAAGGCATTTCGAGTTATGAGCCCAGCGAGCTCGTCGTCACCGCGCGCTGCGGCACGTCACTCGCGGAACTCGAAGCCACGCTCGCCGAGCAGGGTCAATGCCTGGCGTTCGAACCGCCGCACTTCGCGCCGGGAGGCACGGTCGGCGGCATGGTCGCGAGCGGCCTGGCCGGGCCGGCGCGAGCCAGCGCGGGCTCGGTGCGCGACCACCTGCTCGGCGCGACGCTGCTCAATGGCCGCAATGAAGTTCTCAGCTTCGGCGGCCAGGTCATGAAGAACGTGGCCGGCTACGACGTCTCGCGCCTGCTTGCCGGCAGCTTGGGAATCCTCGGCGTGATCCTCGAGGTTTCGCTCAAGGTGGTTCCGATCGCACCCGCCAGCGCGACCTTGCGCTTTCAGATGCCACAGGCGCAGGCCTTGGCGCAGTTGAACCAATGGGCGGGCAAGGCCCTGCCCCTGAGCGCGAGTGCCTGGTGGGACGGCACGCTGGTGCTGCGCCTGAGCGGCGCGCGCGCCGCGGTGCATGCCGCGCAGTCGGCACTGGGGGGCGAACTCGTCCTGTCGGGGCTCGCAGATTCCTTCTGGAGCGGCTTGCGCCACCACGGCGATCCGTTCTTCGCGGCTGCGCTTGCCGAAGTGGACGCGGGCGGCGCGCTGTGGCGCCTGTCACTGCCGCAGACCGCGCCTCCCCTGCCGCTGGCAGGCGAACAGTTGATCGAATGGGGAGGCGCACAGCGCTGGCTGCGCAGCGCGATGCCGGCCAATGTGGTGCGCGATGCCGCGCAGCGCGCCGGCGGGCATGCGACGCTGTTTCGCGCGAGCCGCAAAGAGGGCGGCGCCTTCGCGCCGCTGCGCGCACCGCTCGACCGGATTCACCGCGAACTGAAAAAAGCCTTCGACCCGTCGGGCATCTTCAACCCCGGCCGCCTCTACCCCGGGCTCTGATCGAGACATGCAGACCCGACTCAGCCCTGAATTCCAGAACAGCGCGGACGGACGCGAGGCCGAGGCGATTCTGCGCAAGTGCGTGCACTGCGGTTTCTGCACCGCGACCTGCCCGACCTATCAGCTGCTGGGCGACGAGCTCGACGGGCCGCGCGGGCGCATCTACCTGATCAAGCAGGTGCTCGAAGGCGGCCCGGTGACGCGCAAGACCCAGTTGCACCTGGACCGTTGCCTCACCTGCCGCAATTGCGAAACCACCTGCCCGTCGGGGGTGGAGTATGGGCGGCTGGTGGACATCGGCCGGCACATCGTCGAAGAGCGTGTCGAACGCCCAGCATCTGAAACGGCGCTGCGCTGGGCCTTGAGGGAGGGCCTCACTTCACCGCTGTTCCCGCCGGCGTTCCAACTTGGCCAATGGCTCAGACCCCTGCTGCCGGCGGCGTTGAAGAACAAGGTGCCGCCGCGCGCCGGCGCCAGCGCGCACCGCTGGCCGACGCGTGAGCATCCGCGCAAGGTGTTGTTGCTGCTCGGCTGCGTGCAGCCGGCGATGCTGCCCAACATCAACAGCGCGACGGCCCGCGTGCTCGACGCCGCCGGCGTCCAGACCCTGGTGGCCGACGGTGCCGGCTGCTGCGGCGCGATTCGCAGCCACGGCGGCGACCGCGCGGGAGGCCTGGCCGACATGCGGCGCAACATCGACGCCTGGTGGCCGCAGGTCGACTCGGGTGCAGTGGAGGCGATCGTGATGAACGCGTCCGGCTGCGGCGTCACTGTCAAGGAATACGGTCACGCGCTGGCCGCCGATCCCGAGTACGCGCAGCGAGCGCAGCGCATTGCCGGATTGACGCGCGACTTGAGCGAGCTGCTGCCCGACATTGCACCCAGGCTGAAACCGCGGTTGCGAAGCAAGGCAGCGGGTCGGTTGACTCGGCTCGCTCTGCACCCGCCCTGCAGCCTGCAGCATGGCCAGCAACTGCGCGGCACGCTCGAAACCACGCTGACCGACCTGGGTTTCGAGGTGAAACTTGCCGCGGCCGAAACTCACCTGTGCTGCGGCTCGGCCGGCACCTATTCGATTCTTCAACCGGGCCTCGCGACGCAGCTGCGCGATCGCAAGCTCGGGCACCTGAACGGCGTTGAGCCGCAGGCGATCGTCTCGGCCAACATCGGCTGCATCCAGCACCTTCAAAGCGGTACGACGACCCCGGTGCGTCATTGGATCGAGGTGCTCGACGAAGCCTTGGCGTGAGATCGCGCCGGGCGCTGCTGATTCACCCCGGACATCCGGGCGAGGCACGGCGGTAACGGGCGGCGCTTGCCCCTCGATCCGCTCAGCGCGCGTCGGCGCCTTCAACGGCGACGGCATCGCCGTGTGGCGCGACTCGTGACGCGATTTGCGCCGGCGCGGTGAGCTGGGTGGCACGCTTGCCGGGGTTCGCCTGCATCGGTAACCACTCAGCCAGATGCAAGGCAATGCGTGCCGCCGGACCGCCGTCCCAGAATGGCGCCGGTTCCACCGGTGCCGCGTTGTTGGCGAGCACATCGGCGAGCACGGCGGCCAGTTTGCTCGCCGGCAAGGGCTCGCTAAGCTGCAGCGCTTCGGTGCTCTTGACCGGCACGACGATTCCCTTGCCGAGCACGATGCCGGGAACGCGCAGAGCCACGGCATTGTCGAGAAAGCGCCCGGCGTCGCCGGCCAGCAAGCAGCGCGAACTGCGAAGCAGGTCGACGCAATCGAGATAGGAGAGCGCCGCGGCCAGATCGATGCGCGTCTGGCGCAGTGCGGCCAACTTGCCGAGCGCCTCGATTTCGCGCAGCGTCGCCGGGCTGACGGCCCATACCACCGGCACCTCGGCGGCGACCTGGGTCAACATGGAGATCAGTTCGATGGCCTCGTCATGTGCAGCGCGCAATGATTCGAACTGCACCGTGCACAACGCGTAGCCGGTCGGCCCAAAGAGCGAATCGACCGCGATCCCCGCACGCTTCAGGATTGCGCGGCTGTTCACGGTGTGGCGGTCGGCACAATGAATCACGTTGTCGGCGAGATTGCCCACCAGCAGAACGCGTTCGGTCGGGATGCCTTCGCGGTACAGCGTGTAGAAGGTCGCCATGTCGCCGATGTAGGAGCTGTCGGCCAGGCGCTCCAGCAACGCGGAATTCATCTGTTCGCCCGGGCGCGACCAGGCGCGGCGTCGCCCGGCGTCGTTGCGCAGCACCGGCACGCCGCTCTTGTGGCCAAACAGGGTGCAGGTGAGCAAGGTGTCGCTCGCGCCCATCGCAATCAGCGCCCGGGGTCGGTAGGCACGCAGCATCGCATCGAAGCGCGTGATCGCCAGGGCTGCGCTTGCCGCACCACCATGCTCGTTGATGTCGAGATGCACATCCTGAGCCGACTGCGGCATCACCCCGGCGAGTTCTTCGCCGACGTTCAAGCTTGAAAGGCTGCCGGTGTGCACGATCATGGTCGGAGGCAGGCTCCGGTCTTCGCTCAATGTACGCGTGAGCGCGCGCGCTTTCACGTACTCGTCCGCGCTGTCAACGAGCAAGGCGAGCGGCTCGAGGAGCAGCCCACGTACCGACGGCGAGATGACGCCCCGCACCTCGAGGCCTGGCATCGGGATCGCGTCCGCTTGGGCGCGCTGTGCCGGCCGGGTTGGCGGCACCGAGACTTCACGCGACGGAGCCTCGGGCGGTTTTCCCGCGACGTTTTCGCCGGAGCGCGGTGTCGCCGGCGCCGCGGCCTTGCCCTGCAGGCCGTCGCGCGGCACCGGACGCGTTTCGTGGCTGGCGACGATGCCCTTCAAGTTCGGCAGCGCGTGCTTGGCAGGCAACGCCGGCGGTGATGGGGTCTCGCTCTTGGCCGGGGCAGTTGCCATCGGGCTCGCGACGCGCTTGTCGAGTGGCTCTTCTTCCTCGTCTTCCTCGACGAGGGGAGTTTCGGTGGAAGCGGGCAGCGTGACCTTGGCCGGTGCCGATGCGGGCGTCGGGATTTCCGCAGCTACCGGCGCCGAGGCCTGAATCGCCGATTTGACCTGTGGTTCGGCGGCCGCCATCGGTGCCTCGACCGCAGCGTTGGCCACTGCTGCACGCTCTCCTGCGATCGGCTCAGCCGACACTGGTGCAGGCAGGGTCGCCGCCGGAATCGGTGGGGCGGCGCTTTCTGCCTTGCCTGATTCGGCAGCAGCTGTTTTCAGCGTTGCCTGAGGCGCCGCTTGAGACGTCGGTTGCGGCGCAGCCGGCTCCGGCACAAAGCTCGGCTGCATCGGCACCGGATCGTCGGACTCGCCGATTTCGCTGCGCAGGTCGCGCGCGATCTGTTCGACCGCCTGCGCGTTGATCGCCTCCTGGCGCTCGAGGAACGCGGCCAGCAACACCCGATTGCACAGTCGATTGATGCGCCGGGGAATTCCTGCCGTCCATTGATGCAGTGCCGCGTAGGAAGCCTCTTCGAACCGCGGATTCGAGCTCCAACCCACCCGGCGCAAGCGATGCTCCACGTAAGCGCGTGTCTCGTTCGCATCGAGCGGACCCAGGTGGCATGACGCAGTGACGCGCTGGCGCAACTGCTCCATCGCCTTGGCCTGCAACAGCGTTCGCAGATCGGGCTGCCCCACCAGGAACACCTGGAGCAGAGGTTTCGCGCCAACCTGCAGATTGCTCAGCATGCGCAGTTCTTCGATCAGCGCGTGGCCCAGGTTCTGCGCCTCGTCAACGATCAACAACGCGCGCCGATCCTTCTCGGCAAGGCCGATCAGAAATGCCTCGAGTTTCGCGTTCGGTTTAGCGCGGCTTCGCGCGTTACTGGGGGTGCCGTAGGCGAGCAGAATCGCCTGCGGCAAATCGCCCGACTCGAGTTGGGTGCTGACCATCGTCGCGGCCACGACCCGAGTCTTGTCCAGGCCTTCGAGCAGCGTCCGCACCAGCGTCGTCTTGCCCGCCCCGATCTCGCCGGTGACGACAAGAAAACCATCCCCTTGCTGAGCGGCCGCTTGCAGAAATGCCAGCGCATTGCTGTGTCCGCGGCTGCCGAAAAAGAATCCCGGGTCCGGGACGAGCTGGAAAGGCGGGCCGCTGAACCCGAAATGTGCTTCGTACATCGCTCGGCGTCAGGCAGGCCGCATGCCGCGATGCGTCACCAATTCGGTGATGCGCCCGCGCTCAGTCCGCGTAATAGCCATAGCGGCGCTGTTCGGAATTGGACTGAGCGCGATTCAAGACGCTGAACACGTTGGGGCAGTGTTCGAGCGCGGTGTAGGCTTGTGGCCAGGTCCAGGGTGTGGGTCTGCTCGGCCGCCACCACCATCAGGATCTGGCCCATGCGCGTGGCCAGCACTCTGGACTCGGTGGTGGACAGCAGCGGGGGCGCATCGAAGATCACGATGCGCTCGGGGTACTTGGTGGCGATCTCATGCAACAGCTCGCCCAGCGCGTCGCTGGCCAGCAGCTCCGTCGAGTGGCTGGTGGGCGCGCCCGCGGGCAGGATCGACAACTTCGGGATGTTCGTCTTCAGGATCAGGTCGGGCAGCGCAAGCTGCGTGTCCGACAGCAAGTCCAGCAGCCCCTTATGGTGGCCCTGCGCGGCGCTCACCCCCAGGCGCTCCATCACCGCCGGGCGCAGCACGTCGGCGTCCACCAGCAGCACCGAGCAGTCCACCTCCGAGGCGATGGACAGCGCCAGGTTCACCGCGCAGAACGTCTTGCCCTCGCCGGCCAAGGCACTGGTGACCATGATCAGGTTGGCGTGGCCGGGGTGGGGTCGTGGGCGCTGGAGGCAGCGGCGCCGGACTCGGCCTGCGCGCGCGCCTGCTTGAGCAGCGGCTGCTTGATGCCGCGGAACTCATCCACCAGCACCGAGCGCGGGGCGCCGGGCACCAGGTAGCCCTGCTCAGCCAGGCCCAGCAAGTCCAGCTCCACGCTCTTGGACTGGCGCATTCCGACGCGCACCAAGGAACTGCCCGCGGCGTGGGCCGCGGCGCTGCTGGCGGCGCGGTTGCGTGCGCTCGAGTTGGCCGAGCCCGCGCCCGCTCCCCTGCCCGAGTAGCCGGGCACCTCATCGTCATCGTCCAGCGCATCGAGCACATAGCCTTCGTCGTCGTCCAGCGGGACGCGCGGCGCGGCGCCGGGGGCTGTGCCCTGGCTTCTGCCATGAGTCCCACCGCGAGCCGAAGTGGCCGGGGAACCCGTGGGCTCCCAGTCCACCTCCACCCCGGCGCGCTTGAGTTCTTCCAGCCGGCGCGCGGCCTGTTCGATGAGGCTCATGTCGTGGCTCTCGTGTCTGGGGTTCTCATATCCTGGCCTGCGTGGCCACCCAGGCCAGCCAGCCGAGCTGGGCCAGCATCAGGCTGCCCACTCCCGCGGCCAGGCTCAGCGTGGCCGCGCGCTGCGCGCGCAGGCCCATCGGACCCAGCAACAAGGTGACGCTGCCCAGCACCGGGCGGCCCGACAGCTCGCGCAAGCCCTTGGGCGTGCTCACCACCGGGCGCAGCTTGTCGCGCAGCAGCGCCGCGCCCACGCCCGCGGCCAGCGCCAGCAGCGAGCCGGCCAGCGCCAGGCTGACGCGGCTGGGCAGCACCGGGGCAGGAGCGGTGCGCGGCGGGTCGATGATCCGAAACTCCGCCAGCGGCGAGGACTCGTCGATCTTCACCCCCAGCGAGGCCGACTCGCGGCGCGAGACGAGCTGCTCGTAGTTCTTGCGGATGATGTCGTAGTCGCGGTTGAGCTGGCTGAACTCGGCCTCGATCTGGGGCGTGCGGTTGGCCAGCGCGCGTGTCTCCGCCAGCCGGGTCTGCTGGGTGCTCAGGCGCACCCGCAGCGAGGCCACGTTGGCCTCGGCCGCGGCCAGCGAGATGCGCAACTGCTGGAACACCGGGTTGGTGGGGCCGGTGCCGGCCAGGGCCATCGCGGTGGGGCCCTTGGGGCCCTCCAAGGCGATCGCCTTGGCGCGCGCCTCGGCGCGGGCCTCCAGGTCCTGGCGCTTTTGCACCTCGAGTTGGGCGATTGCGCGCCGGGCGCTGACCACGTCGGGGTGTTCGTCGGTGTAGCGGCGCAGCAGCTCGTCGAGCTGCTTGCGCATGGCTTCCAGGCGCGGCTCGACCTCCGACACCAGCGGTGCGGGCGCGGGCGTGGCAAGCTGGCCCGGTGCCGGTGGCGGTGCCGGCAGTTGCGGCGCCTCGGAGGAGAGTTCGCGCCTGAGCGCGTCGCGCGACTGCTCGGCCGCGCTGAACTCCAGCTTGAGCTTGTCCACCTCCTCGGCCAGGCTGGACATGCGCGCGAAGTAGCCTTGGCTCGAGACGCCCGTGACGCCGAAGTTCTTCAGCTTGAAGTCCTTGAGCCGCTCCTCGGAGGCCACCAGCTTGGCCTCGTGCTCGCGGATCTCCTCTTCGATGAAGTGGCGTGCGTCCTGCGAATCCTTGCGCTTGTTGTCCGCGCCCGAGGCGACGAACATCTTCACCAGTTGCGCCACGACGCGCTCGGCGCGCTGCGGGTCGGTGTCGCGGTAGCTCAGCGTGTAGCTGTTGGTGCCCGTGCCGCCGGGGGCCATCTTGATGGCCTTCATCAGCGACTCGACCTCGGCGGCGCGGCGCGCGGGGTCGCCCTGCGAGGCGCTGTCGTCCCAGCCGATCTCGGGCGAGGCGCGCAGCAGCTCGGCGTTGGGCCGGCTGATCAGGGTGCGCGCGAGCATGCTCAGCTGCTGGTCGATGTTGGGCTGGAACGCCAATCCCGCCATCAGCGGCTTGAGCACGCTTTGGGTGTCGATGTAGATGCGCGCGCTGGCCTCATAGCGGTCCTTGACCGTCAGCACGGCCGCGCCCAGCAGCGCCGAGAACCCCCAGGCCACGCTCAATGCCAGCCAGCGCGAGCGCCACAGCGCGCGCATCGCATCCTTGGCTTGGCTCAGGCCGGTGTCGGTGGTGGGTGCGGGTTTCAAATGCTTGGCCTCATCGTCGGAACGCTCTTCGTCGGCACACTCATCGTCGGGCATCATCGTCAGAACAAGCTCTGCGGCACGATCACGATGTCCCCGGGCTTGACCGCGACGTTGGCGGAGATGTCGCCGCGCTTGAGCAGGTCCTTCAGGCGCACGCTGTACTGCTTGCCGCCTTCGCTGCCGCGCACCAGCACGGCGCCGTTGCCGTCGGCAAAGTCGGTCAGGCCCTCCGGCGGCGATCATCACGTCCAGCAACGTCATCTGCTGGCGGTACGGCACCGACTGCGGCTTGGCGGCCTCGCCCACGATGCGGATCTGCTCGGGGTAGATGCCCTGGAAGCCCCCCACCACGACGGTGACGACGGGCTCGCGGATGAACTTGGCCAGCGTCTTCTCGATGTCGCGCGCCAGGTCCACCGGGCTCCTGCCCGCGGCCATCAGGTCTTCCACCAGGGGGCTGGAGATGCGCCCGTCGGGGCGCACGCTCACGGTGGCCGACAGATCGGGGTTGCGCCACACCGAGATGCTCAGCGTGTCCAGCGGACCGATTCGGTAGCGGTGGTCCACGGTGTCCACCGTGGACGGTGCGGGCGGGTAGTTGTTGAGCACGCCGCAGCCGCTGAGCAGCGTGGCTGCGGCCAGACAAGCGAACATGAGCGCTTTGTGAGAAGCGAGCCTGAGTGCTTTGCGAGAAGCGAGTGCTCTGCGCATGCCTGGTGCCGCCTTGCCGCTTGGGTTCATGTGTGGGCTCCTTCGGGAAGGCTTGGGAATCGGCGCGCAGGGCCGCACCGCACCCGGCACGCGCACCCGCTTCAGCACGTGGTTCGCAGGGGCCGAACAGAGGCACACATCGCCTCACTGACCCTCACGAAATAGTACAACGCTGACTGTCTCGATCAGAACGAGAAGGTCCAGGAACAGTGAATTATTCTTCACATAGTAGAGATCGAATTGGTGTTTGCGCCGTGCGTCCTCCAAGCTCGCGCCGTAGCTGTAGCGCACTTGCGCCCAACCGGTGACGCCGGGCTTGACGCTGTGGCGCACGTCGTAAAAGGGGATCTGCTCCTTGAGCTGGGCCACAAAGCTGGGGCGCTCCGGGCGCGGCCCCACCAGGCTCATCTCGCCTCCCAGCACGCTCAGGAGTTGGGGCAGCTCGTCGATGCGGGTCTTGCGGATGAACGCGCCCACGCGCGTGACGCGCGAGTCGTTCTTGGAGGCCCAGCGCGCGACGCCGTCGCGTTCGGCGTCGCTGCGCATGCTGCGAAACTTCAGGCACCAGAACAGCCGCCCGCCCTTGCCCACGCGCTCTTGGCGGTAGATGACGGGGCCGGGGCTGTCGAGTTTGATGGCCAGCACGGCGAGCAGCATGACGGGGCTCGCCAGGATGAGCAGCGCGCCTGAGCACACGGTGTCGAACAGCCGCTTGGCGATGCGCCGCGCGCGCCCTTGCACGAAACCCTCGCCGTAGACGAGCCAGCTGCCTTTGAGGCTGTCGATGGGGACTTCGGACTTGGTACGCTCCCAGTAGCCGGCCAGGTCCATGACGGGGATGCCGCGGATGCGGCAGGCCAGCAGCTCGTCCATGGGCACACCGCCGCCGCGCTGTTCTTGCTCGGCCACGATGATGCGGTCGATGCGGTGGCGTGCGACCAGCTCCTGGATGCTGGCTTGGCGCGAGAACACGGGCGGGCTGTCGGCGCCGGCGTACTGGTGAAGATGCCCGGGCACGTCGTCGCTGCTGGGGTAAAAACCGATCACGCTCTTGGAGGCGCGGGTGAGCGCGGCCAGGTCGCTGGCCACGGCGTAGGCTTCGGGCCCGGTGCCCACGATCAGCACGCGTGAGCGCGCGCGCACGTGGCGCAGCCAGTACAGCGCGGCGCGCACGAACACCAGCCCGATGAGCGCGTAGACGATGGCCGAGCTCAGCAGCAGCTTCAGGTACTCGCTGGGCACCACCAGCCCGAGCATGAGGTAGGTCAGGTACGCCCCCACGCCCAGCGCCACGACGGTGCGCCACCACAGCGTGGGCACGCCGATGGGCCGGGGCCGGTACAACCCGGCAAAGGAGTACATGAGCGAGACCACCAGCGCAAAGTGCGCCGCGAACAACACGATCTGCGCCAGATCCAGCGGCTGGCCCACTCCCACGCCCACCCCCACGCCCAGCCTTCCCAGCTCGCCTGACCCCAGCCCCGCCTGCTCTAGCCCAGAAACCCCAGCCTGCGTCAGCCCGGCCAGCAACAACGCCCCAAACAGCAACACCATGTCGGCCACCATCCCCGTGAATGACACTACCGAGACGTGATGCCGAAATACGCTGAACATCGTTGCTTG
>CAWBTF010000036.1:0-237160 GCA_963791595.1 uncultured beta proteobacterium
CCCTGCGTGCGATACGGCGTCACCAAACTGGCTGCGATGAGCCTGGCCTCAAGCCCCGAACCGATCAGCTTGCGCGCCCAGTGGTGCGCACCCGAACATGCTTCCATCGCCACCAGGCACCCCGGGGGCAGCTGCGCGCACCAGGCCATGAACTTGTCTCGGGCCAGCGCTCGCGCCGTGATCACGCGACCGCTGGCATCCACCGCGTGCACCTGGATCACGCGCTTGGCCAGATCAACACCTACCCGAACAACCAGACCTCGTGTAATCTCGCTCATGGGACTTCCCCTTTTCAGATTCAGATTGATGAACACAACTCAATCTTGGTGCCTCGACACCGTTGTTGAAAGGTGGGAAGTCCCTTCGTATTCGGTCAAGCCGATGCGCTCCGGGCGTCTGCCCAACAATGTGCCAGTTGGTTGGTCGGAAGCACAATCTCACGGTACGCTCCCGACCTCGCGGCCATTCAGCTCCTTCCCGCCGGGGCGAACGCCTGGGTGCTCATCTACCCGTTCCAAGTTGGTCCGCTGGAGCAGCTGAAGGCACATGTTTTCTCCGGCAACGGGAAGGGCCAGTGCCTCGAAATTCATCTTTCTCGTCTCAGCGCAACAGACGAGCAGCGCCGCAAGTGGCTTTCCAGTTTCCGCGGCATTACCGTGAAGTGGGAGTAGCAGGTGGGGCCTCTCAAGAAACTCCTTCCAAGTGATTGATTTTCAATCGGTAGCCGTCAAAGTCATGCAAAGTGCTTCCTTGCTGCCGCGCAAAGCAGGTCGCGTTTTGCTCAGGCGCCTCGTCGTCGCGGACCTCGCGGCATTTCACGGGTACCGCCAAGACCCTGTCGTTGGCCGCTACCAGGGCTGGACGCCTATGTCCGAATCGCAGGCACTGGCGTTCATTGCCGAAATGACCTCGGCCGCGTTGTTCGAACCCGGAGAATGGGCACAACTGGCCATCGCCCGAGCCGAAGACAATTCCTTGGTCGGCGACATTGGCCTGTTCGTTTCAGGGACCGGCGAGCACGCCGAGGTCGGGTTTACCGTCTCGCCCGCCGCACAGGGGCGCGGCTACGGTTCAGAAGCGGTCGCGGCGGCGATCTCCTTGCTGTTCGAAGCAACAGCGGTGGAGCGGGTCCTGGGCGTCACGGATGCTCGCAACACTGCCTCGATGCAATTGCTGGAGCGAGTGGGCATGCAGCGAATCGAGTCGCGAGTCGTGGTTTTCAAGGGTGAACCATGCACCGAGTGGGTCTACGCCAAGCGAAGGTAACGGCTGAACCTCCGGCCTCGCCGAGACTGGCGCGCGCTGTGGGCCGCGGTGCCGGTTCGAGTGGCTGTCTTGGGGCGCAAACATGGAGCTGAATCACGTCTCCTTCACCGGCCCGCCATTTGAGGCTGAGTCTCCCGTGGTCGTACTCCTTCCTGGCCACCTGGCGGCGCTTCTTCGGCAGATCAACGGGTTCGTCCAGTACGGCGGCGGACTGCACGTCCGTGGTGTCTGCGCACTGCCCGAGTGGCACAGTCTCGAGCACGTGATGCTTGGACCCATGGCGCTGCACCGCTTTTACCCGGCCATCACGCCAACCGACGTTCCATTCGCGCAAGACTGTCTGGCGGATCAGTTCATTCTGCGCTCAGGGGTCGTTCATCGGCTCACGTCCGAGACTGGCGAAATCGCCTCGCTCGGTTTCACGTTGCCCGAGTTCTTCGCGCAAGTGGAATCCGACCCCATCGAATTCCTCGCGATGCATCCCCTGCTTCGGTTTCAACAAGAAGGCGGCTCCCTGCAGCCCGGACAGGTACTCCATGCCTATCCTCCGTTTTGCACAGCTCAGGCGGAGGCGGGCGTGTCGCTCAAGGCGGTGCCTCTTGCCGAGGCGCTTGCGTTCCTGTCGGACTTCTCGTCGCAGGTGTCCGGTCTGTCCGATGGTGCCCAGTTCAAGGCTGGAATCGTGCCGTGAAGTTGCTCGCCGACATCGAAGCGTACATCGGCAAGCGGTTTCCTGAGTCGCAGGTTTCCGTTGCATCAGCGCTGGTGGCAGGGGCGGTCATCGAAGACGGTACGCCCGCCAGCCCGAGGCTGCAACGCTGCGCATTGCTTGCCTCGGAGGGGTCGCTCGAGAGGCTTCAGTACTACGTGGAATTGCTGGCAATCGACTGGCGCGATGTCATCCTCGCGGGCGAGTACATCCCTGGCGGTGCTGACCCCGTGCGCGTCAGGAACCTGGAGGAGGCGTTCTCAGCCAAAATTGACCAGGCTGCACCCTGAAGGGCCGTTGACTTGCAATGACATCGAAGCCTTGTCTGCATATGTCGCCCGCCACAACACGAGGTCTCACATGCTCCATGCCACCTGCCACTGCGGTGCCGTTGGAATCGAAGTTCCTCGGCGGCCGCGCAAACTCACCAATTGCAACTGCTCGATCTGCCGGCGCATCGGCGCTTTGTGGGCGTACTACAAGGTCGGCACGGTCCGCGTGACGGGCCATCCGGAACAGACGGCGCAGTACATCTGGGGCGACAAGACACTGCGCATCGTGCGTTGCCGCCACTGCGGGTGCGTCACCCATTGGGAGCCGCTCGATCCGAAGCCTGGCCGCTCGCAGGGTGTCAACATGCGCAACTTCGATCCAGTCGATGTCGGGCAGGTGCGGATTCGCTGCCTCGACGGCGCAGACACATGGAAGTATCTGAATTGACGCAGGTGGCGTCGTGAGCCGCACCCAGGCAGGCCCCGCGTGGCGCAATAATCGGAATGGGAGTTGCCGCCATGCGTCTGACCGAACCCGAACTCGACCAATTCCGCCGCGACGGCTTCCTCGTCCGGCCGAACCTGTTCTCGCCCGCTGAAGTGGCGCTGCTGCGCGCGCAGCTGCCCGCGCTGTTCGACGAGGACACACCGGCGAACATCCGCGAGAAGGGCAAGCACGAGGTCCGCACGTCGATGGGCCTGCACCTGCGCAACCCCGTCTACGGCCAGCTGGTGCGGCACCCGCGCCTGTTCGAGCCGGCGGCGCAGATCCTGGGCGACGACCAGCTCTACGTGATGCAGGTGAAGGTGAACGTGAAGGCGGCGTTCGGCGGCGACCAGTGGCAGTGGCATTACGACTTCGCGACGCACCACCAGGAAGACGGCATACCGAAACCCCTGCCGCTGAACCTGCACATTTTTCTCGACGACGTGAGCGAGTTCAACGGGCCGCTGTGGTTCATCCGCGGCTCGCACCGCAAGGGCCCGGCGCCCACCGGCCTGGACACGGTGACGACGAGCTACCCGCTGTGGACGGTACCGAACGATGCGGTGGCGCGGCTGGTGGAAGAGGGCGGCATCGTCTCGGCGCATGGCCGCGCCGGCACCGGGCTGATCTTCGGCGACACGCTGGTGCACGGCTCGCCGCCGAACATGTCGCCGTGGCCGCGGCGGATCTTTTCGCTGATCCTGAACCCGGTGGCAAATAAGCAGACCCGCTTCAAGCGGCCGGAGTATCAACACCACCGCGACTTCACGCCGGTTGTGCCGCTGGCCGACGATTGCCTCAGCGCCGGCAGCCGGTAGGCCGCCTGATGGAAATCAACGACATGCAAGCTCCGAGCTTTCTCCACCCCGGTTATTTCTCCGCAGGCGTCGAGACCATCGACCCGGTGATCGCGCAGGCGATTGCCGGCGAATACCGGCGCCAGCAAGACGTGATCGAACTGATTGCGTCCGAAAACATCGTCAGCCGCGCCGTGCTCGACGTGCAAGGTTCGATCCTCACCAACAAGACGGTCGAGGGCTACGTGGGAAAACGCTTTCACGCCGGTGCCGCGCATGTGGACGTGGTCGAACGGGTGGCCATCGAGCGCGCCTGCCGGTTGTTCGATTGCCGCTTCGCCAACGTTCAGCCGCATTCCGGCAGCCAGGCGAATCACGCCGTGCTGCACGCGCTGGCCGAACCCGGCGACACGATCCTCAGCATGGGCCTGAACGCGGGCGGCCACCTGAGCCACGGCGCGTCGGTGAATTTGAGCGGCAAGTGGTTCAAGGTGATCAACTACGGCGTGCGCCTGATGGATGGCGTGATCGACTACGAACAGGCCGAGCAACTGGCGCGCGAGCACAAGCCGAAGGTCGTGATCGCCGGCGGCTCGGCGTACCCGCGCGCGATCGACTTCGCGGCGTTTCGCCGCATTGCCGATGCGGCCGGCGCGCGCCTGCTCGTCGACATGGCGCATTTCTCCGGGTTGGTGGCGGGCGGTGCGCACCCGAGCCCGCTGCCGCACGCCGACGTGGTGACGACGACCACCTACAAGTCGCTGCGCGGTCCGCGCGGCGCGATTGCGCTTTGCCACGATCAGAAGCTCGCCAAGCGGATCGACAACGCGGTGTTTCCCGGGCTGCAAGGCACACCCTACATGCACATCGTCGCGGCCAAGGCAGTTGCGCTGGGCGAGGCCCTGAAGCCGGAATTCCGCGTCTACGCCACGGCGGTTCTGGCCAACGCGCGGGCACTCGCGGCGCGGCTGCGCCGGCATGAATTCGATCTGCTGGCCGGCGGCACCGACACGCCGCTCATGATCGTCGACCTGCGCTCCAAGGGCCTCACCGGCGACGCGGCGGCGCACAGCCTGGAGCGCGCCGGCATCATCGGCAACATGAACCCGATCCCGTCGGACGCGGCCGATCTCAAGGTGATGTCGGGGCTGCGCTTCGGCGTCTCCGGCGCCACCACGCGTGGCTTCGGCGTGCCCGAGTTCGAGCAGATCGGCGACATGATCGCGCTGGTGCTGAACGCCCTGCGGCGCGACGCCGCTGCGCTGCATTCGGTCGAGGCGGCGGTGCTCGCGCGCGTGCATGAGATGACGGCGCGCTTTCCGATTTATCACGGGTGATGCGACCGCGCCAAGTCGCTTCAATGGCGGTCTTGCTGGCCGGTGCCGGTTTGATGGCGGCGCACGGCATCGCGCAGACCACCGTCGCAAAACTCGCCGAGACGGGTGAAGTGTCTTGTGAGCCGGCCTTGCCCGTGTTCTGCGGCAACATCCACGTGTCGTGCAGTGGACCCTCGGCGCTGAAGGCATTTCCGTTCAAGCTGCGCGCGAGCGGCAGCCGTGGCTGGATCGAAACCGCGGCCGACACGGCCGACCCGAAGGGCATCGGCGAGCTGTACGAGAACGGCCGCCTGGACTGGGACAGTCGCTTGGCCTACGTCATTGTCCAACCGCATCGCGGCAACGGCTACGTCAAGGTGCAGGCCGACGGCAGCTACAGCTTTCGGCACTACTCACAAGACGGTGCGACGATGTCGCGCGGCTACTGCCGGTAGCGCTACTGGCCGTAGCGCGGGTTGCGTTCGCGCTTCTCGGCCATGTCGCGCGCGAGATAGCGCACCGCGCGCGTCCACGAGACGTCGTCATTGCCGCGCATGTCGACCGACTTGCTGAACAACACCTTGTCGGCCTTCACGTCGTAGATTTGCACGTTCAGGTTGAGGATCAGTTCGCTCACCTTCTGCACCCACGGCGTCAGCACCAGGTCCACGCCGAGCTGCTGGCCGACCTGCAATGCGCAGTCGTCGCAGCGGTACATGTATTCCTGCTGCGCGCGCAGCTTGTCCTGCAACGGCTGTGAAGGGGCGGGGTCGATCACCGCGTAGAGGCGCCTCTCGGCGAGCTCCTGCCGCAGTTGCAGCGTGGCATTGCGCAGGCGCTGCCCGGTCGCCGCCTGGGTGAGCGGGTTGTTCTGCTCGTCGACGAGCTCGAACTCGAGCACCGTCAAGCGGCGCAGCGAGCCCGCGGTCGCGGCAGGTGCCTGCGCGCGCAAGCCGTGCCACGCGCTGCCCAGCGTGGCCGCTGCTATCGTGCGCATCCAGAGCCTTCGCCTCATGTCCTTGCTCCCGTCGACTTCAAGCGCCGAATTCTCTTCGAAGCGCCGCACGACGCGGCAGCCGCGCGTTGGCGTGAAGCGCTTCGCCGCGATCGCACTGATGGCAGTGCTGCTCGGCATGGCCGCCGGCGAGGGCCAGGCGCGGCGCAACGGCCCCGCGCGCGGCGGGCCGATCGACATGGTCGTGATCCACTCCACCGGCGGCCCGACCTGCGACGCGCTCACCGGCCAAGCCATCTGGGTCGGTGCCGGGACGCTGGAAGAGAACTTGCGGACCATCGAAGCGCACCCGCAACTCGGCATCCACTACATGATCGACCGTGACGGCACGCTTCGCGCCAGCGTCCCCGAGGACCAGCTCGCGCACCACGTGTTTCGCTACAGCGCTCGCTCGATCGCGGTCGAGCTCATCAACGACGGCGACGGCCTCGACCCGTTCCCCGAAGCTCTGCTGAATGCGCTGGTTGGGCTGCTGCGCGACATCGCGCAACGCCGCGGCATCGGGCGCGAAGGCGTGCTGCGACACTCCGACCTGGACCATGCCGCGCTGCCCTGCGACAAGACGCAGCGCCGCAAGGTCGATCCCGGCGCGGCCTATCCGCATGACGCGGTGCTGGATCGGGTGTTTCCGAGGTAGGCATTGGTGCAGGGTGGGTGACGGTTCGAGATGAAACACAGAACGGCAGTTCTCTGGATGGTGGCCGCAGCCTTGATGTGGAGCCTGGGCGGCGTGGTGAGTCGGCACCTCGAATCGAGCGAAGGACTGGAAATCACGTTCTGGCGCAGCACGTTCGCGGCCGTGACGGTGTTCGCCTGGTTCGTGTTGCGAAGCCGCGGCGTCAACGCGGGCGGGCCGCTGGCCGTGCTCGCGCAAGGCGGCAGGGCGGTGTGGGTCAGCGGCGCGATGTGGGCCGTGATGTTCACCTGTTTCATGGTCGCGCTCACGCTGACCAAGGTGGCGAACGTGCTCATCGTGCAATCGCTCGCGCCGGTGTTCACGGCGCTGCTTGCATGGTTCGTGCTGCGCAAGCGCGTCGAGGCCCGCACCTGGATCGCGATTGCGGTGGCGGCGGTGGGCATCGTGACGATGTACGCCGTCGACATCTCCGGCCTGGGCGGGCGCCACGTGGCCGGCGTGCTGATCGCGCTGTTTGTGCCGTTCGCGTCGGCCATCAACTGGGTCGTGCTGCAGCGCGCGGGCAAGAGCGTGGACATGAGCGTGTCGGTGCTCGTGGGCGGCGCGATCTCGGCGCTGCTGTGTCTGCCATTCGCGTTGCCGCTGCAACTCTCGGGGCACGATCTGGCGCTGCTGGCGTTTCTGGGCGTGGTGCAACTGGGCATCCCATGCGTGCTCGTGATGTACGTGGCGCGCCATGTGTCGGCACCCGAGGCGGCGTTGCTCGGACTGCTCGAGGTCGTGTTCGGCATCCTGCTCACGTGGGCCTTCGGCGGCGAGCGGCCCGGCATGGCCACGCTGATCGGCGGCAGCGCGGTGCTCGCGGCGCTCGTGTTCAATGAGATGTCCAGGCCCGCGGCGAAGGCGACGGAGTCGCTGGTGGCTTGACGGCTGCTGGGCGCTGGCCGCTTTCGGCCCAACTTTGCCGTTCGCCGCTGCGCGCATGCCAGCAACTGCGCGGGGGCAGGTGGCCCGGGGTACGTTCTCCGGCCCACGCTCGCGGGGCACCCGATGTGGCCCGCGGCGCGCAATTCCATCAACGCCCGCCAAGCTCGCGAGGAGCCAGGACACCGCGAATGGGGCCTGCGACCGTACCCCGAGCCACCTGCCCCGGCCACCGGGCGGCACCCCTGCGCATCGCCCGCCACCATGGGTTGCAGCAGGGCGGTGGTGGGGCCCCCGGGCGGAGGCCCCATTCGCGGTGTCCTGGCTCGTGCCGCGCCTGGTTGATGATGACGTGGCTGTGGGTTGTGGGCCTCGGTGGTGCCCCGCGAGCGTGGGCCGGAGAACGGGGGCGCCGCCACTGCCCTGGGGCGCAGTCGCATGTGGGCTGGGCTGGATTGGACAAGAGGTTCTCGCTCGAAGCCCCCAGTCACCTGACCTCGCACCGAAGGGGTTGCGCGGCACTGCTTGACAGCTTGCGGGCACGGCTCGAGCTGCCGCGACGATTCGCACCGCACAGCGCCGCTCGGCGCGCGCGAGGCGGCGGTCTTGATGGGTCAGGCGCGCGACCAGCGGCCCGCATGCTGAACCACGCGCCCCGCGGCCGCGAGTTCGTCCAGATGCTGTGAAATCGACCATTCTTCGGCGCAGTCGACCCAGATTTCGGCGTGTTGCGGCGGATAGAGCAGCCGCTGGCGCACCAACTCGGCCAGTGTTCGCGGGCCGGCGTTGAGCATCCCGAGCAGACGCGCCTCGCGCTCGTCGATGCGCGCGGCAAACGCGTGCAGCGCGGTCAGGAATGCGGCGCGCTCGGTCAACACGCCCTTGTGATGCGACGTGATCCAGGTCGACGCGGGCAACTCTTCCAGCCGCGCCAGCGTGCGCCGAAACTGGCCGAGCTGGGACGTGGCGTCACCATAGTACGGGCCGAAACTCGACAGATCGATGTCGCCGATGAAGGCGATGCCGTGCGGCTCGACCAGCAGCACGCAGTGCCCGGAGGTGTGGCCCGGCATGTGGATCGCGCGCACGCGCACGCCGCCCAGATCCCACACCGCGCCGTCGGCGTAGCTCACGGCGTCGGGCCGAGGCACGTAGTTGAACTCGGCTTCGATCTTGGTCTTGAGCGCGCTCAACACCGGCCGCGGGTAGCCATAGTGGCGCGACAGGCCCTGCCAGCTTTGGGCCGCTGCCAGGTCCCGCTCGTGCACGTGCACCGGCACGTGCCGCAGGCGGTGCAGCCCGGCCATGTGGTCTTCGTGCACGTGGCCGAGGATCACCAAGTCCACGCAGTCCAGCGCCGCGCCGATGCGGTTCGCGACCTTGGGCGTATCGAACGCGGCCGCGCGGTCCCGGCCGCGCACGATCACCTGGTTGCCGTCAGGGTACTTGCCGGTCTTTTCGCCGAAGTAGACGGTGACCGGGCCGAATTCGGCGCGAGGTGTGCTGTCGTCCATCGGATGGGCTTTCAGGCCACATCGCCCGGCGCCAGCGTCACCGGGTGTGTGTTGTGAAGAGGATTCAGTGTCGCACGCGCTGGACATCGGTTGTTTCAATTTTCGGCCATGACGAGTCGGGCACCCGTGGAATGCACATCGAGGTGACGCCGTATACCGGGGTGCTCGCCCGCCCCTGAGGAGAATTGAATGAACCTGACCCGCAAGGCTTTTTGTGCGTCGCTCGCCGGTTCGACGGTGACCCTGCTGATTCAGGGTTGCGGTGGCGGTGGTAGCTATTCGAGTGCCGCAGGCTCACCGACCCCCGGTTCGACCTGCGGCGCGAGTGGATCCGACATCAGTTCGAACCACGGTCATGTGCTGACCATTGCCAAGGCGGATCTCGATTCGCTGACCGCCAAGACGTACGACCTCAGCGCGGGCTCCCTCGACTCCCACGTGCACACCGTGACGTACAGCCCCGCCCAGCTTGCGACGCTCAAGGGCGGAGGTTCGGTGACGGTGACTGCACCGTCGCCCGCGACCGTTCCCAGCTACTGGATGGCGCACACCCACACCGTGATGACCACCGTTCTGGCCAGCTGCGCCTAGCGTGAATCGCGCCAGCAGGTAGGCGTTCGGCCGCCAGGCAGCGCCGCCAGTTGCACGGGCTGGGCACAATGGCAGCAACGCTGCCCTGTCGCCATGCCCACTGGTTCCCTTCCCGACCTGATCCACCCCACTTCGCGCGCGTTGCGCGAATGGTGGGGCGGCTGGCGCCAGGTGCTGCACTTCGGCGCGCAGATCCTCGTGCTGGCGCTGGCACGGTCCAGCTACCGCCGGGTGCAGCGGCGCCGCATGCTGCACGCGGCGTATCGCGCGACGATGCCGCTGCTGCCCACCTTCACGGTGATCGCCGCGGTGTCTGCGCTGATCATCATCCGCATCGTGCTCGCCACGGCGCTGAGCTACGGGCTGACGCGCTACGCGCTCGACGTGCTGGTGCGAACGCTGGTGCTGGAGCTGATTCCGCTGTCGGCCGCTCTGTTCGCCGCGCTGCGTTACGCGATGCCCGCCGGCGAGCAGGTGCGCGCGATGCGCCTGCGCGGCGAGTTCGAGTCATTGCTCGCGGCCGGCCACGACCCGACGCGTGACCGCGTCTTACCGCGTGCCGTGGCGAGCATGTTCGCGGTGATCACGCTCGCCGTGGTGAGCGGCGCGGTGACGCTGCTGCTCGCCTATGTGTCGGTGTACGGTTTTGCGAGCTGGGGGCTGGAGGCGTTCACGCGCACCGTCGGCCAGGTGTTCAGCCCGGTGATCGTGCTGATCTTCTGCCTGAAGACTTTTTTCCTGAGCCTCGCCGTCGCGATCATCCCGATGGTGCCCACGCCGCGCGAAGGCACCAGCGGCGCGGCGCGCGTGAATGCCGACATCATTCGGCTCGCGCGCTTGCTCGCGGTGGTGCTGCTGATTGAGATGGTCGGTCTCGTCGGCAACTACTATTAGCCGGTTCACCCGCCCCATGCCACCCCAGAATCCCAACCCGGACCCCAACCCCCTGGACGACGCCCCTCCGGTCGCGCACCTCGACCTGAAGGCGCGGGCGCTGGTGTGGGGCGTGCTGGTGCTGATCGTGCTGTCAGCAGGCTACGTGCTCTACGCACGCGGCGCGTTCGAGCGCAAGCAGACGCTCGTGCTGGTGGCCGACAACTCGGAGGGCGTGGTCGTCGGCCAGGACCTCACGTTCGCCGGCTTCGCGATCGGCCGCGTGAACCGCATCGAACTCTCGGAAGAAGGCAACGCACGCATCGTCGTCGACGTGCCCGTGAAAGACGCGCACTGGCTGCGCGAATCGAGCGTATTCACGATGGAAAGTGGCCTGGTCGGCGCGCCGAAAATCCGCGCCTTCACCGGTATCCTGACCGCGCCGCCGCTGCCCGATGGCGCGGTGCGCAAACTGCTGAGCGGCGACGCGTCGGCGGAAATCCCGAAGATGGTGGCGAGCGTGCGCGACCTGCTCGCCAACCTGACGGCGATGACGAGCGCTGACGCGCCGCTGAACCAGACGTTGCGCAACGTGCAGACGACGACCGAGAACCTGAACGGCCCGCGCGGCGCGCTCGGCGTCGTGATGGGCGACGACAAGGCGGCGCGCCGGCGCATCGACGCGACGCTCGGCGGCGTGAATTCACTGCTCGCGCGGCTGAACGGCGTGGTGCAGCGCGCCGACGGCCTGGTGCAGCGTGTCGACGGCATCGCCGTGAAGACCGACGGCCTGGTGGGCAATGCCAATGCGCAGGTGTTCGGCGAAGACGGCGCGGTGAAAGACGTGCGCGCGGCGATCGCGCAGTTGAACGGACTGCTTGCCGACGCGCGCAACAGCTTGAAGGGCGTGGACGCGTTGCTCGTCGAAGCCCAAGGCATCGCCGGCAACGCGCGCGAGGCGACCGTCGATCTGGGGACGCTGCGCGCGCAGGTCGAGGCAAGCCTGCGCAAGGTGGAGCACCTGATCAATGAAGTGAACCGCAAGTGGCCGTTCGCGCGCGATACCGAGATCAAGTTGCCATGAATCCGCCGGTCCTGCGCCGCATCGCCTGCGCCGCCACGTTGGTGCTGCTCGCCGGATGCAGCAGCACGCCGCCGCCGCCCGACTGGCAGATGAACGCGAAAGGCTCGCTCGAGCGCGCGACCGATGCGTACCTGTCGGGCGATGACCGCGTCGGTGCGGCCGAGTTCGCGCGCGCTCGCGCCGAGCTTGCACGAACCGGCCGTGCCGATTGGGTGGCGCGCGCCGAATTGATGCGCTGCGCGGCGCAAGTCGCGAGCCTGGTGTTTGACGACTGCCCGGGTTTTGCGGCGCTCGCGCAAGACGCCTCTGCCGAGCAGCGGGCCTACGCCGAGTACCTCGCGGGTCGCGGGTCTGCGCAAAGCAGCGCGCTGTTGCCCGCGGCGCAGCGAGAGTTCGCCGTGTCCAGGCCTTCCGCCGACGCGTTGGCGCGCATCGACGACCCGCTGTCGCGGCTGGTCGCCGCCGGCGTGGCGCTGCGTTCCGGCCGTGCCGAACCCGCGCTGCTCGGGCTGGCCGCAGACACCGCGTCCGGCCAAGGTTGGCGCCGGCCGCTGCTCGCCTGGTTGACGCTGCAACTCAAACGCGCCGAGACGGCGGGCGATTCAGCCGAGGCCGCGCGCTTGCGCCGGCGTCTGGACCTCGTGGCGGCGCGCTGACAGCGTGCAGCGCCGAGGCGGCAAGTCGCTCGGCTACTGCGACGACAGCGCTTTCACGAGCCGGTAGAGGTACTCATGCCCGTCATGAAACGACTTGATCAAGATGCGCTCGTCGCGGCCGTGCACGCGAACGTCGGAAACGTCGTTCGCGAGGCCGGAGTGGCCGTAGGTCGGGATTCCGGCATTGCGCAAGTAGCTGCCGTCGGTGGCGGCGGCGAGCATCGTCGGGATGACGGGGATTCCCGGCCAGAACTCGGCCGTCAGGCGTTCCACCGCACCCATGATCTGCGGGTTGAGCGGCGAGGGCGGGCTGGGCACGGGCCGGCTGGTGGGCGTGACGGACACCTGATCGTCGGCAATCACCCGCACCAGCGTCTTGTGCACTTCGTCGATGGCAACGCCCGGCAGGACGCGGCAGTTCACGCCGGCGCGCGCGGTCTGCGGCAATGCGTTCACGGCGTGCCCGCCCGACAGCATCGTCGCCACGCAAGTCGTTCGCATCTGCGCGTTGTAGCGGATCGTGTTCGACAGCCGCGCGATCGCTGCCGCGTCGGGCTGGGGTGACGCGAGCGAGCGCATGTCGGCGCCGGTTTGTGCGTCCACGAGCGCGGCGGTGTGCAGGAAATAGGCGCGGGTGGTGTCGTTCAACACCACCGGGAAATCGAAGCGCGCCAGCCGCGCCAGCGCATCGGCCAGGCGGTAGATGGCGTTGTCTTTGGACGGCAGCGAACTGTGCCCTCCGGAATTCTTCACTTCCAGCTGGTAGCTCTGCGAGACCTTTTCGCTCGTCTGCACGCTGTTGGACAGCGGCTTGCCGCCCAGCAGACCCACACCACCGCCTTCATTCAGGGCGAACTCGGCGTCGATCAGGTCGCGGTGGTTCTTCAGCAGCCAACGGATTCCCATCTCGTTCGAGTCGAGGATCTCTTCGTCGGTTTCCAGGGCGAGGATGAGATCGCGCTGCGGCCGGTAGCCCTCGGTCTTGTAGCGGATCATGTTGGCCACGAAGGCGGCGGCCATGTACTTGTTGTCCGATACGCCCCGGCCGTAAAGAAACCCGTCCTTCTCGATCAACTTGAAGGGCTCGACCGACCAATCCTCGCTTGAGGCCGAGACGACGTCGGTATGAGCGAGCAGCAGCATCGGCCTGCGCTCGCCCGTGCCGCGCAGACGCGCGACCAGGTTGCCTTTGCGCGGCGCGGGTGACAGGACGCGCACGTCGTCTTGCGCGAAGCCTGCCGCCATCAATCGGGCCGCCATCGCCTGCGCCGCCTTGAGCGTGTCTCCGGTGGCGGTGACGGTGTTGATCTCGACGAGTTCGCGGTGGATGTCGCGCGCGAGTTGCTGGTGCGCGCTGAGGGTTTGTGCCGGCAGCCCGTCGGGCGCGATGCAGGCGATGAGCATCAGCAATTGCGCCGTCAATCGTAGAGCAGGTTTCATCGCCGGGCCTCCGAATACCATGTTCACAAGGGCTGCGGCGATGTCTGCTGCTGCGCTCAGGTGCGTTGCTGCCGTGGCCCTTCGCCGGCGCTCCAAAAAACCTCGTGCAGCGCCGCGATCTCTGCTTCCACTTCAGCGACCGGGCCCCACACGCGAACCGCCTTCTGCCCGCGGGCGAACACGTCGCGGCAGGGCAAGTCGAGTGTCGGGTTCTCGGCATGGTTGCCGGTGAGCGCGAGCAGGCGCCGTTCCTCCATGCCGTACACGACCCGCCCGATGTTCGCCCAGTACACCGTTCCCGCGCACATGCAGCACGGCTCGACGGTGGTGTAGAGCGTGCAGCCCCAGAGGTAGTCGCTGTCGAAGCGCCGCGCGGCTTCGCGCGCGAGCACCGCTTCGGCGTGGTTCACCGTGTCGACGTTGCCTTGTTCGAGCAGCACCGTTTCATCGTCGGGCGCAACGAGCACGGCGCCGAAGGGGTGGTGGCCGGCATCGAGAGCGCGCCGCGCGACCGCGTTCGCGGCGCGCAGGTGGCGCTGCATTGGCTGCGGTGTCGGGAACGGCGCGCAGGCCGGGGCAGACCGTTCACTCATTGCCCGACCCCCGATGCGCCCACCCGGTGGTGCGCTTCTCGATCAGCGAAAACATCTCGTACATCAGATACGCCATCGCGCCGATCACGACCAACCCGGCAAACGCGAGCGGCATGCGCTGCTGCGAGCCGGCGCTTTGCATCAGGTAGCCGATGCCCGAGTCGCCCGCGGTCATTTCGGCGAGCACGGTGCCCACAAACGCGAGCGTGATCGCGACTTTCAGCGACGCGTAGAAGTAGGGCATCGAGCGCGGCAGGCCGACCTTGGTGAGCACGTCCCAGCGCTTCGCGCCCAGCACGCGCAGCACGTCCTCCAGCTCGGGCTCGAGCGTCGCCAGACCGGTCGCGATGTTCACCGTGATCGGGAAGAACGAGATCAGGAACGCGGTCAGGATGCCGGGCCCGAGGCCAATGCCGAACCAGACGATCAGGATCGGCACGATCGCCGCTTTCGGCACCGCGTTGAACGCGACGAGCAGCGGATACAGCGCCGCATACGCCATGCGTGAGCTGCCGACCAGGAAGCCGAGCAGCACGCCGACGACGATGGAGATGGCAAAGCCGAGCATCGTCACCCAGAAGGTCTTCCACGCCGCCTTGCCGATCGGGCCGGCGAACTCGATCAGCGATTGCGCGATCGTCAGTGGCGTCGGGAAGATGTACTCGGGCACTTCGAGGAGCGTGCACACGCCCTGCCAGAGCAGCAGGATGACGATGAGCGCGGCCAGCGGCGCCCAGCGTTCGGAGTTCTTGCGCGTCATGGGGCCGCCTTGGCCATGGTTTGCGCGGCAGGCGCACGCATCGCGCCGATGTGGCCGCGCAGCTCGTGCACGATGTCGGTGAACGCCGGCGTGTAGGTGATCTCCAGGTCGCGCGGCCGGGGCAGGTCGATTTCGCGCCGCACCACCATGCGCCCCGGGCTCTTGCTCATCACATACACCGTGTCGGCGAGGAAGACCGACTCGCGCAGGTCGTGCGTGACGAGGATGACGTTGAAGCGGCGCACCTGCCACAGGTCGCGCAGCGTGCACCAGAGTTCTTCGCGCGTGAAGGCGTCAAGCGCGCCGAACGGTTCATCCAGCAGCAGCATCTTCGGCTCATGGATCAGCGCGCGGCAGATCGACGCACGCTGCTGCATGCCGCCGGAAAGCTGCCACGGGAACTGGTCTTCATAACCGCGCAGGCCCACGCTTTGCAGCAGCTGGCAGGCGCGCTCGCGGTACTCGGCGCGGCGCGCCTTGAACTGCGAGCGGTGCGGCTCGACGATCTCGAGCGGCAGCAGCACGTTGTCCACCGTGGTGCGCCACGGCAGCAGCGACGGCGCCTGGAACGCCATGCCGCTGATCTTCAGCGGGCCGGTGACCGGCTGGCCGTCGATGTGGATGCTGCCGAGGCTGGGCATCTTCAACCCTGTGGTCAGCTTCATGAACGTCGACTTGCCGCAGCCCGAGGGCCCGACGATCGCGATGAACTCGCCTTGGCCGACTTGCAGCGAAATGTCTTCGACGGCGAACTGCTGCTTTGCGAGCAGCTCGTCGTTGTAGGCGAGCCAGACGTTGCGGAAGTCGACGAAGGGGGTCATTGCGTCATCCCGGCGAAAGCCGGAATCCACTGGCCGGACAGGGGCAAACGTGGTGGTGGATCCCGACTTTCGTCGGGATGACCGGAGTGCGCGCTGACGCGCACTCCGGTCACTTCTTCGCCGCCTTGAAGATGTCGCGCTCCGCTGCGCTCGGCAGGAAGTCGCCGTTCCACACCGCTTCGGGCTTGATGCGCTCCTTGGTGCCGAAGGCGTCGGACACCTGGCTGGCCATCAGCGTCAGGCGCGGGCCCAGGGCGTTGCCGAAGCCTTCGCTCTTCGCGTCGGGCGTCAGCACGGTCGCATCGAGTGCGAGCTTCAAGCGGCGCAGTTCCAGTTCTTCGTTGATGATGCCGTCGCGTTCCTTCACGGTGGCGATGCTCGCCTTTCGGGTCGGCGATCACGTCTTTCACGCCTTTCGTGAAGGCGCGCAGAAAGCCTTTCACGGCTTCGGGGTTCTTCTTCAGAAACTCCTCGCCGACGATCACGACGTTGCCGTACAGCTTCACGCCAAACGCGGGGTAGGGCAGCACGACCACGTCTTCCGCCTTCACGCCGCGTGCCTCGAGGTTGAGCAGCGACGTGAACGAGAACCCGGTGATCGCGTCGATGTCGCCGCGCACCAGCATCGTTTCGCGCAGCGGCGGGTCCATCGCGGTCCAGCTCACGCCGGAAATGTTGTTCGCCTTCGCGAAGATCGGGAACGCCTTGCGGCCGGCGTCGAACACCGGTGCGCCCATCTTCTTGCCGTTCAGGTCGGCCGGGGTCTTGATGCCCGACTTCTTCAGCGCGAGCACCGCGGCGGGCGTGTTGTTGTAGACCATCATCACCGCCACCGGTTTGCTCGGTGCTGACGCATTGTTGGCGTGAAACTCCATCAGCGCCGCGAGATCCGCAAAGCCCATGTCGTAGGCGCCCGACGCAACACGCGTCACCGTGCCGCCCGAGCCGTTGCCGGCGTCGATGCTGACGTTCAGCTTCTCGGCCTTGAAGTAGCCCTTCGTCGCCGGGCACGAGGAACAGCGCTGCCGGGCCTTCGAAGCGCCAGTCGAGCTGGAACTTGATGGGGGTTTCTTGGGCCTGGACCTGGGTGAGGGCGAGCGGCAAGGTGCAGGCAAGGGTGGCGGCGAGCAGGGCGCGCCGGGCGAGGGACGTGGGCATGAGGGGCTCCAAAGGGACAAGGACGAGGCAAAGGGTAAGCAAATTGTGGGCCGAGCGAGCCCGGCGCGGTACCCGTTGCAACCCTCGGGCGCGATGCGCGGCGGCGCCGTCTCCCGCTTCGTGACGCGCTCGACGCAAAGCTCGACAGGCGTCTATCCGAGCAGATCGAACAAGGCTCGCGCCACCACTTTGGTCGCGCGCCGCAAGTCCTCGAGAACGATGTGTTCGTCGGCGCGCTTCGCGTTCGACTCGAGCACGGTGCGCGGCCCGGCGCCGTAAATCACCGCCGGGATGCCGCGTTCGCTGAACAGACGGGTGTCGGTGTACAGCGGCGAGCCGGTTTCGGGAATCGTTTCGCCGAACACCGCCGCGCCGTGGCGCTGCAAGGCCTGCACCAGCGGCCGGTTGCCCGGCAGCGGTTGAGCGGGTGCGCCATCAGCATGCGCCGGATGTCGACGCGGATGCCCGGAACCGTTGCCGCCGCTTCGGCGATCAGGCGGCGCATCTGCGCTTCCACCTGCTCGGGCGTTTCTTCGGGGATCATGCGCCGGTCGACCTTCAGCGTCACTTCGCCCGGCACGACGTTGGTGTTGGTTCCACCTTCGATCTGGCCGACGTTGATGTACGGGTGCTTGATTCCCGCGACCTTCGAACTCACCGACTTGTACAGCGCGTTTTGTTCGTACAGCGCGCTGAGGATCGCGTTGGCGCCTTGCAGCGCGTCGATTCCGCTCTCGGGAATCGCGGCATGCGCCATTTTTCCGTGCACCTTCACATCGAGCTGCAGGCAGCCGTTGTGCGCCGTCACCACCTGGTAGCTGAAGCCCGCGGCGATCAACAGGTCTGGCTTGATCGTGCCGTTGGCGAGCAGCCGCCCCGGGCCGAGCTCGCCGCCGAACTCTTCATCGTAGGTGAAGAGCAGTTCGACCGCGCCTCGCAACGGTGCGTTCAGGCTCTCCAACGCGCGCACTGCGAACGTGTAGGTCGAGAAGTCGCACTTGCTCACTGCCGCCGCGCGGCCGTAGAGCTTGCCGTCCGCCACTTCGCCGCCGTACGGGTCGTGCGTCCAGCCATCGCCGGGCGGAACCACGTCGCCGTGGGCGTTGAGCATGATGACCGGGCCACCGGCCGCGTAGGGACGGCGCACGACCAGGTTGATGATCGACTGCAAACCGGCGGCCTTGGCTTCGGCCTCGGGGACCGCGTGCTGCTCGGCGTTGAAGCCGAATGCGCTGAGCAACTGCGCGGTGCGCCTCGCGTGCGGAGCGTTGTTGCCGGGCGGCGTGTCGCTGGGAGTCCGCACCAGTTCCTGCAGGAACCGCACCTGTTCGTCGAAGTGGGTGTCGATCCAGGCGTCGAGCGTGGCGTAGGTCATCGCAATTCCGCAGCGAGTTCCGCGGCAAGTTCGTCGAGCAGGTTCTGGAACGCGCGCACGCACAGGTCGGCGTCGTCGTTCGTGATCGACTCGAGCGGGTTGTGGCTGATTCCGGCGTTCAAGCCGCGCATGAACAGCATCGCCTGCGGCATCGCCTCGTGCATCTTCATCGCGTCGTGGCCGGCGCCGCTGGGCATTCGATAGATCGGCAAGCCGAGCGCTTCCACCGCGCGCTCCCAGCGCTGCTGCCAGGCGGGTGCGCTCGGCGCCGCCGCGGCGCGCATCGTTTCTTCGAGTTTGTGGTGCAGGCCACGCCGCTCGCAGATGCGTTGCAACTCGGCGCGCACGTCGGCGGCGCAGGCGTCGCGCACTTCGTTCGTCGTCGCCCGGATGTCGAGGCTGAACTTGCAGCGCCCGGGGACGACGTTGATCGAGCCGTTCGGCACTTCGAGCATGCCGATGGTCGCCACCAGATTGGGCGCCGCGCTGCCGCGCTTTTCGGTGTACAGCGCCAACTCGGCGGCGGCGGTGGCGGCGTCGCGCCGGCGGTCCATCGGCGTCGTGCCGGCGTGGCTCGCCATGCCGATGATTTCGCCGACGTAGCGCACGCTGCCGTTGATCGACGTGACGATGCCCAGCGGCAGGTCGACTTCATTGAGCACCGGGCCCTGCTCGATGTGCGTCTCGACGAAGCCGAGGTACTTGGCGGGGTCGCGCCGCAACCTGGGGATGTCGTCAATGCACAGGCCCGCGTGTTGCATCGCTTCGCGCATCGACACGCCGTCGGCGTCTTTCTGCTCCAGCCAGGCCATGTCGAAGTGGCCGGTGAGCGCGCCCGAACCGAGGAACGCCGCCTTGTAGCGCTGGCCCTCTTCTTCGGCGAAACCGATCAGCTCCAGGCCGAACGGCAAGCGCCGGCCGGCACGGTGCAATTCACGCACGCACGCCATCGGCACGAAGATGCCCAGGCGCCCGTCGTACTTGCCGCCGTTGCGCACCGTGTCGTAGTGGCTGCCGGTGAGCAGGCGCTTGGTTGCATGGCCAGCGCCGCGCTCGCTGTTGTGGTCACTGCCGTGGTAGACGCCGACGACGTTGCCGACGGCGTCGATCTCGACTTCGTCGAAGCCGCAATCGGCGCGCATCCAATGCGCGAGCCGCTGCGCGCACGCGCGGTGCGCGTCGGTCAGGTAGGTCACGGTCAGCTCGCCGCGCTCCTTGTAGCCCGGGTCGCTGTTCGTCGACAGGCGTTCGGCCCAGTCCCACACCAGGTTGCCGAGCTCGGGCACGTTGCCGAACTTGTCGTTCAAGCGGATCTCGGCGATGCGGTGGATGTTGCGCAGGCTTTCCGCGAGTTCGAAGTCGGGGTGGTTGTCCAGGCGCCGCTCGAACGTTGCGACGATCTCGGCCTTGTCCAGCCCCAGACCGCGCGGCCCACGCACGGCGAGGATGAAGGGAAACCCGAACTTGGCGTGGTAGCGCGCGTTCAGGTCCTGGATCTTCGCCAACTCGGCCGGCGTGCAATCGGTCAAGCCCGCCTTGCCTTGTTCGTTCGTCGATTCCGCGGTGAGGCTCTTGCTGACCATCGCCTTGCCGGCGAGTTCAGGGTGGGCGCGGATCAGCTTCAGTTGCGCGTCTCGGCCCGCTTCGCGCAGCGCGAGCACGAAGGCGTGCTTCAGCGCCGCGAGGCTCTTGAACGGCCGGTGTTGCCAGGCGCGTTCGGCCATCCACGGCGAATGTTCGTAGGTGCCGTCCAGCAGCGCGGTGAATTCCGGCTGCGGCGCGGCGTTGAGTTGGGCGAGTGAGAGCATCGTCACTTCCAGACATGCGCCGTGGCGGCGTCGAACGGGTGCGTGGCGCGCCAATGGCGCGCGATGTCGATGCGCCGGCAGACCCAGACCCGATCAACCGCGCCGATGTGGTCGAGGAAGCGCTGCAGCGCGACGATGCGCCCCGGCTTGCCGAGCAGCCGGCAGTGCATGCCCACGCTCATCATCTTCGGCGCCTCATCGCCTTCGGCGTAGAGCGCGTCGAAGCTGTCGCGCAGATAGCTGAAGAAGTGGTCCGCGGTGTTGAAACCCTGCGGCGATGCGAAGCGCATGTCGTTCGCGTCGAGCGTGTAGGGCACGACGAGGTGCGGAACGAGTTGGCCGTCAGACTTCGCGACCTGCAGCCAGAACGGCAGGTCGTCGCCGTAGTAATCGCTGTCGTATTCATACCCGCCATGCTCGGCGACGAGGCGGCGCGTGTTCGGGCTGTCGCGGCCGGTGTACCAGCCGAGCGGCCATTCACCCTGGGTCATCTCCTTCAGTAGCGCGGTCGCCTGCGCCATGTGCTCGCGCTCCAGCGCTTCGGGCAGGTGCTGGTAGTGGATCCAGCGCAGGCCGTGGTTCGCGATTTCGCAGCCATGTTCCAGGAACGCGGCGAGCACTTCGGGGCAGCGCTGCAACGCCATGCCGACGCCGAACACAGTGAGCGGCAGGCGGCGCGACTCGAATTCTTTGAGGACGCGCCACACGCCCGCGCGCGAACCGTACTCGTACATCGACTCCATCGACAGGTGGCGCGCTTCGAACGCCTGGGCGCCGACGATTTCCGAAAGGAACGTTTCCGACGCCTTGTCGCCGTGCAGCACGCTGTTCTCTGCGCCCTCCTCGAAGTTGAGGACGAACTGCACCGCGATCTTCGCGCGGCCGGGCCACTGCGCGTGCGGCGGGTTGCGGCCGTGGCCTTTCAGGTCGCGCGGGTAGCTGGGTGTCGGTGTCATGACGTTGCGAGGATGGGACATTCAGTTCGGCTGCAGCACCGACTGCAAATCGGGTCCGCGAGGGTTGAGCCGCAAATTGTTCTCCACATGAAGCAGGTGCTGCTCCATCAGGCGCACCGCGGCGCGCGAATCGCGGCGCTCGAGCGCGTCGACCAGGGCCACGTGTTCCTCTTGCGAATGTTCGGCCGAGTGCGAAGACTGGTACATCAGCGCGATCAACGAGCTGCGCGACAGCAGGTCGGCCAACATGTGCGCCAGTACGTCGTTGCCCGCCATTCGCGCGAGCACGGCGTGGAAGTCGGCGAGCAGACGGGTGCGGCCGGGGACGTCGGTGCGGCGCACCGCGTCGAACTCGGCCTTGAGATGGTGGCGAAGCTCGGCGATCTGGGCGTCGGTGATGCTTGCGCACAGCCGCTTCACGAGCGACGTTTCGAGCATGCGCCGCACCTCGAATACCTGGCGCGCCTCAATGACGCCGGGTTGCGCGACGAACGCGCCGCGCGCCGGCTCGAGCGTCACCAGGTGGTCGCGGCTCAACTGGTTCAGCGCCTGGCGCACGAGGGTGCGCGAGACCTTGAAGATATCGGCCAGGCCCTGTTCGGCGAGTTTGGTACCGGGCATCAGGCGCCGCTCGACGATCGCCTCGGTGATCGAATCGACGATGCGCTGCGTCGCGCCGCCCGCCGGTGCCTGCGCGGCCGAGCGGCGTGCGCGCACGGCCGGCGCGGATTGCGGCGTGATCACCTGCAGGTTGGCGCGGCTGCGGGGCATGACTTCGGGTTCTCCAGGACTTGATTTGTATGCGAGAGTGTATACACTTTGCCGAGCGCTGCAAACCGCGCCGACCCGCGCCACGCGGACCGGCATCCGATCAACCGGAACCGCCCGCCTGCCGGGCCGAGAGCGAGACCCGCATGGGACAACTCACGACACATGTGCTCGACACGGCGCATGGCTGCCCCGCGGCAGGCATGCGCATGACGCTGTTGCGTCTGGACGGAACGAATGTGCAAACGCTGGCCCAGCTCGACTTGAACGCCGACGGCCGCGCTGCCGCGCCGCTGCTCGAGGGCAAGGCGCTGCAACGGGGCCGCTACCGGCTGGTGTTCGCGGTGGCGGCGTATTTCCGCGGGCGCGGCGTGAACCTGCCCGATCCGCCGTTTGTCGACGAAGTGCAGCTCGACTTCGGCATCGCCGATCCGGCGTCGCACTACCACGTGCCCTTGCTCGTCAGCCCGTGGAGCTACAGCACGTACCGCGGGTCCTGAGCGGGGCTGTCGGCGAATCAAGGCACGTGCACACAAAGAAGGAGAAGTCCATGTTTGATCGGCAGGTGGGTCGCGCGTTCGCGCTGGCGAGGCTGGTCGCGGTTGCGCTGGTGGGCGCAGTCGTCTGCGGGCTCGCGCAAGCCGCGTATCCGGAGAAACCGGTGCGCATCGTCGTCACGTTCGCTGCGGGCGGCGCGAGCGACATCGTCGCGCGAACGATTTCGGAGCCGCTGGCCAAGCTGATCGGCCAGCCGGTGATCGTCGACAACAAACCCGGCGCCGGCGGCACGCTCGGTGGGCTTGACGTGGTGCGCGCGCCTGCCGACGGCTACACGCTGATGCTGTCGAACTCGACACCGCTGTCGATCGGCCCGTTCACCGTGCCGAAGCAGCCTTACGACCCAGCCAGGCAGTTCACCCATGTGGCGATGCTCGGCGTCGCTCCGGTGCTGCTGATGGCGAACCCGAAAACCGGTGTCGCGACGCTGAAGGACTTGCCCAAGGCCGCGGCTGCGCCGGGCTACAGCTTCGGCAGCGGCGGACCGGGGTCGATCGGCCACATCGTCGGCGAGATGACGAAGAGCGCGATGAAGGTGCAGATGACGCACATTCCTTACCGCGGCGGAGCGCCGATGACGACCGACCTGATCGCCGGGACGATTCCACTGGGAGTCGACGTGATCACTGCTTTTGTCCCCATGGTCAAGGCCGGGCAGATCCGGGCGCTCGCGGTGACGACGCGGCAACGCTCGCCGCTGCTGCCCGACGTGCCCACGACCACCGAGCTGGGCTACCCGACGCTGATCGCCGAGAACTACTTCGGTGTCTCCGCTCCGGCGGGCCTGCCCAAGGACGTGACTGACAAGCTCGCCCAGGCGCTCGCGCAGATCGTTGCCGATCCCGCGATCGTGAAGCGCTTCGAGGAACTCGGCATCACCACCGTGAAGATGAGCGCGACCGAGTTCGCCGAGCTGGTGAGCAGGCAGGCGGCGGACTGGTCGCCGCTCATCAAGACGATGGACTTGAAGTAGCCCGACTCGGCGACTCGACTGCTCACGCGCCATGGAAAGCTACTTGATCGACTGGGCCAATCTGCTGCTGCGCTGGGCGCATGTGATCACGGGAATCGCGTGGATCGGCGCGTCGTTCCACTTCGTTCTGCTCGACGACAGCCTGTACAAGCCGGTCGACCCCGGCCTGCTCGACAAGGGCGTCGGCGGTGAAGCCTGGGCGGTGCATGGCGGCGGCTTCTACCACCACAACAAGTACCTGGTCGCGCCGAAGAATCTGCCCGACAAACTGCACTGGTCGTACTGGGAGAGCTACTCCACGTGGCTCACCGGGTTTGCGCTGCTGACGGTGCTGTATTTCTTCAACGCGTCGTCGTTCCTCGTCGACAAGAACGTGCTTCGATTGGTCGCCCGGCGCGGCGATCGGCGGTGCGCTCGCCTACCTGGTACTCGGCTGGATCGTCTACGACCTGATCTGTCGCGTGTTCGGCAAGGATGAAAAAGGCGACGTCGGCGGCGACACCAAGGTGGCTGTGCTCGTGTTCCTCTACACCTGCATCGCCACCTGGGTTGCGTGCCAATTGTTCTCAGGGCGTGCTGCGTTTTTGCTGACGGGGGCGATGCTCGCCACCGTGATGAGCGCGAACGTGCTGATGGTGATCATTCCCGGGCAGCGCAAGGTGATCGCGATCGATGCGCGCAGGGACGCCGGTCGACGCCAACCACGGCCGGCGCGGCAAGCAGCGCAGCGTGCACAACACCTACTTCACGCTGCCGGTGCTGGTGGCGATGCTCACCAACCACTACGGCATGCTCTACCAGCACCGGCTGAACTGGCTCGTGCTCGTGCTGTTGATGCTCGCCGGCGCGCTGATCCGCCTGTTCTTCGTGCTGCGCCACAAGGGGCCGAACCGCTGGGAGTATGTGGCCGCCGGGGTGGCGCTGATCGGCGTCGTGGCGTGGCTGGTCGCGCCCAAGTTCGAGCCGGCCGCGGCGGCGCCGGCCAAGGTGGGCTTTGCCCAGGTGCAGCCGATCATCGAGCAGCGCTGCGTGCTGTGTCACAGTGCCGCGGTGATCAACAAGAATGTGCAGCTGCACACGCCTGAGTTGGTCAAGAAGAACAGCCAGGGGATCTATCAGCAAACGGTGCTGCAAAAGACGATGCCGCTGGGCAACGCGACACAGATGCAGGACGGCGAGCGCGAGCTGTTCAAGCGTTGGTACGAAGCTGGCGCACCGGTGCAGTGACGGGGCGCACTTTCCTGCGATCCAAAGAGGAGACAACGATGAACACAGTCGCAGTCCACCCGGTGGACGAGAAACTTCCCGCGCCGCGCCTGGCCGCGCTGGGCCTGCAGCATGTGCTCGTGATGTACGCCGGCGCGGTGGCGGTGCCGCTGATCGTCGGCCGCGCGCTCAAGCTCACACCCGAGCAGGTGGCGCTGCTGATCTCGGCGGACCTGTTCTGCTGCGGCCTGGTCACGCTGATCCAGTCGTTCGGCCTGACGAAATGGTTCGGCATCAAGCTTCCGGTGATGATGGGCGTGACCTTCGCCGCCGTCGGCCCGATGGTCGCGATGGCGAATGCGCAAAGCGGCCCGGAGGGCGCGCGCGCGATCTTCGGCGCGATCATCGGCGCGGGGATCGTGTCGATCCTGATCGCGCCGTTGATGAGCCGGCTGCTGCGCTTCTTTCCGCCGGTCGTCACCGGCACGATCATCGCGATCATCGGCATCAGCCTCATGCGCGTCGGCGTCGGCTGGGCGATGGGCGGGCCGGCGCCGCTGGCGCAAAGTGTGGACGTGCCCAAGCTGGTCGCGATGGTCGACGGCGCGAAGGCCGCCGCCGCCGCGGCTGCGGCATCGGTGCCCGCCGGCGCCGCGGCACCGGCGCTGCGTCTGCCCGGGCCGATACCGATGGTGAACAATCCCAACTACGGCGCGCTCGACAACATGGCGGTGGCCGGTGCCGTGCTGATCGCGATCCTGCTGCTCGTGAAATTCACGCGCGGCTTTGTCGCGAACATCTCGGTGCTGCTGGGCATCATCGCGGGCTGCGTGATCGCGGTGGCGCTGGGCAAGATGAACTTCGACAAGGTGGCGAAGGCGCCTTGGTTCGACGTCGTCACACCGTTCGCCTTCGGCGTGCCGACCTTCGACGCGGTGATGATCCTGACGATGACGCTCGTGATGATCGTCGTGATGATCGAATCAACTGGCATGTTCCTCGCGCTGTCCGACATCACCGGCAAGCCGCTCGGCCAGGGCGACCTGGCCGCGGGACTGCGCACCGACGGACTGGGCACGCTGATCGGCGGCGTCTTCAACACGTTTCCGTACACCAGCTTTTCGCAGAACGTCGGGCTGGTCGGCGTGACCGGCGTGCGCAGCCGCTTCGTCTGCGTCGCCGCGGGCATCATCATGATCGTGCTGGGGCTGTTGCCCAAGATGTCGGCGCTGGTCGAGTCGATTCCGCAGTTCGTGCTCGGCGGCGCCGGGCTGGTGATGTTCGGCATGGTCGCTGCCACCGGCATCCGCATCCTGGGCAACGTCGACTTCAAGAACAACAAGAACAACCTGTACATCGTCGCGATATCGGTCGGTGCCGGGCTGATTCCGCTCGTCGCGCCGCGCTGGACCCAGCAGATGGCGCACAGCCTGCACCCGCTGCTCGAGTCCGGAATCCTGCTCGCGGCGGTGAGCGCGGTCGGGCTGAACTTCTATTTCAACGGCAGCAAGGCCGACGAGGCCGGTGCCGTCGAGGCCGCCAAGGCGGCTGAGGCACACTGAGGCATTGAGACCAATAGCAGGAGATCGCCATGCCCAGCATCCGGATTGAAATGTTCGAAGGCCGAAGCGTCGAGCAAAAGCGCGTGCTCGCCAAGGAATTGACCGAGGCGACGGTGCGCGCCCTCGGCGTTCCCGCCGACAGTGTGGACATCATCATGTTCGATATTCCAAAGCACGACTGGGCGACCGCCGGCACGCTGTGGAGCGAGCGCAAGCCGGCGCCGCCCAAGGTGCCTTGAAAGTGTCATCCCGGCGAAAGCCGGGATCCACTGGGGCATCGAAGATCCGTGGATCCCGGCCCCCGTGTCGCGGCACGGGGCGGCGGTTCGCCGGGATGACCCTGGAGCCATGGCCACACTGTTGATCCGCAACGCGCAACTGCTCGTCACGATGGACGAACACCGGCGCGAGATTCCGCACGGCGGTGTGTTCGTTCGCGACAACGTGATCGAAGCGGTCGGCCCGAGCGGCGAGTTGCCGGCCAGCGCCGACACCGTGATCGATGCGCGCGGACAGGTCGTTTTTCCGGGTCTCGTGAACACGCACCACCACATGTACCAGACGCTGACGCGCGTCGTGCGGCCGGCGCAGGACTGCGAGCTGTTCGATTGGCTGCGCACGCTGTACCCGATCTGGGCACGCCTCACGCCCGAGATGGTGCGCATCTCCACCCAGACGGCGATGGCCGAGCTTCTGCTGTCGGGCTGCACGACAAGCAGCGACCACCTCTACCTGTACCCCAACGGCGTGCGCCTGGACGATTCGATCGAAGCGGCGAGTGAGGTCGGCATGCGATTTCACGCGGCCCGCGGGTCCATGAGCGTGGGCGAATCGGCCGGTGGCCTGCCGCCCGACAGCGTGGTGCAGAGCGAAGCGGCGATCCTGCAGGACTCGCAGCGGCTCATCGAACGCTGGCACGACCCGCGCCGCTTCGCGATGCAGCGCATCGTGATCGCGCCATGTTCGCCGTTCTCGGTGAGCCGCGAGCTGATGCGCGACGCCGCCGGACTGGCGCGCGAACACGGCGTGAGCCTGCACACGCATCTCGCGGAGAATGACTTCGACATCGCCTACACGCGCGAGAAGTTCAACTGCACGCCGGCGCAGTACGCCGAGCAGCTGGGCTGGCTCGGGCCGGACGTGTGGCACGCCCACTGCGTGAAGCTCGACGCCGAGGGAATCGCCCTGTTCGCCCGCACCGGCACCGGCGTCGCGCATTGCCCGGGCTCGAACATGCGGCTGGCTTCGGGCATCGCACCGATCCGCGAGATGCGCGACGCCGGTGTGCCGGTGTCGATCGCCGTGGACGGTTCGGCGTCGAACGACTCCGGCCACATGCTCGGCGAGGTCCGGCTCGCGCTGCTGCTGCAACGCGTCGCACATGGGCCAGTGAAAGGCCCCGCGGCGCTGACGGCGCGCGAAGCGCTGGAGATCGCCACGCTCGGCGGCGCGCGCGTGCTCGGGCGTGACGACATCGGCGCGCTGGCCCCTGGCATGGCTGCGGACATCGTGAGCGTGAAGCTCGATCAGATCGGCCTGGCCGGTGCCGGCGACGACCCGCTCGCCGCGCTGCTGTTCTGCCATGTGCCGCGAATCACCCACAGCGTGGTCAATGGCCGGGTGCTGGTGCGCGACGGTGAACCGATCACGCTGGAACTGCCGAAACTCATTGCTCGGCACAACGAGCTGGCCAAACGCTTGCTGAGTTGATAGGCGAGGCGCCACGCAGCTCGTCCCTGGTGCCCGCCGGATACGCGCTACACGCCGCGCTGCCACCACGCAGCGCCGTCGCGATCGGCCAGCGCGTCTTGCACGAACGAGATGAACGTCGCCACTTTCGACGGCACGAGCCGCGGCGACGGGAACACCGCGTGCAGCTCCTGCGCCGGCAGCGCGTAGCCGCTCAGCACCTGCCGGATCGAGCCGTCGGCAAGTGCCTCGCGCGCCACGTACCATGGCAGCACGGCCACGCCGTGGCCGGCCTGCGCCGCGCCGAGCAGAGTGGTGAGGTTGTTGCTGCGCAAAGGGCCGCGTACCTGCACGCCGTGGGTGAGGCCCTGCGCATCGGTGAATTGCCAGCGGTCGTCGCCTTGCACACTGCTGTAGACCAGGCAGGCGTGGCGCGCCAGCTCCTGCGGCGACAGGGGTTCACCCCGCTGCAGCAGGTAGCCCGGCGACGCGGCGGCCAGCCAGGGGTTCATGCCGAGGTAACGCGAGCCGAGCGTCGAGTCGGCCAGACGCCCCATGCGCAGCGCCAGGTCGACGCCCTGCTCGACGAGGTTCACGTAGCGGTCGTCGAAGCTCAGGTCGATGCTGATGTCGGTGTGTTCGCGCATGAAGCGCAGCACCAACGGCGCGACGATGCGCCGGCCGAACGCCACCGATGTGCTGACCCGCAGCGTGCCGCCCAGGCGCGACTGGAGCAGCGTCGCCAGGTTGTCGGCCTCTTCCACTTCGCGCTGGATCGTCTTGCACTTCTCGTAGTACAGCAGGCCGATCTCGGTGGCGTTGACGCCGCGCGTATTGCGGTTCAGCAGCCGCGCGCCCAGGCGTTCTTCCAGCACCGCGACATGTTTGGTCGCGGTGGGCTGGGTGATGCGCAGCTCCTGCGCCGCCTTGCTGAAGCTGCCGCATTCGACGATGCGAATGAAGAGCTGGATGCCGGTGATGCGGTCCATGGCGCTGCGCTGTCGGGGCGGACCGGGGTGGGCCGCGTTGCGCATGTTAGCCGCCGGCAGCGCAAGGCGAGAGTGGATCCCGGCGTGCGCCGGGATGACAGTTGCTCAATGTCGTCATCCCGGCGCACGCCGGGATCCAAGTGTGCTCGCGGCGAATTGATATACCCGCGGCTACTGTGCCGCAGGCGTGTCGGTGATGATCTCGGCGTAGTTGAACATCGGCAGCGGCGGCGGAAGCTTCAGCTTCTCGGCTGCGCTGATGCGGATCTGGTACGAGAAGCGCTTCAGCGTCTCGATCGGGATCGCCGATGGCTGTTGCTTGCCCACCAGAATCTGCTCCGCCTTGTGCGCGGTGAACTGGCCGACGCTGTAGTAGCGGCTCACCAGCCCCGACAGCGCGCCGGCCTGCATCAGTTGTTCGGTCGACGCGAAGGTCGGCAAGCCGACCTCCATCGCCGTCGGGATGATCACGTCCTGCGCGAGCGTGCCGAGAAAACTGTCGGGCGGCAGGTACAGCCAATCGGACTTGGCCTCCTTCAATTCGCGCACCAGTTCGGCGGCGCCTTCGGCGACAACCTTGCGGTTGGCGTCGAGGCGGAAGGTGCGCGAAACGACGTTGAACTTGCGTTCCAGTCCGATCTTGCGAATTTCGTCGAGTACCACGAGGGAATTCTTTTCGGTCGGCGTGTACAGCACACCCAGCGTCTGGAACGGCCGGTACGCCGTCATCGCCTGGATTTGCGCGGCCACCGGGGCGACGTGCACGACGCCGGTCACGTTGTGGCGGATCGCGCCCTGCTGCTCCGGAACGATCTTCGCGAGCGCCGGCGCGGCCACCAGCGTGAACACGACCGGGATGTCGGTGATGTGCTCGCCCGCGACCACGGCGTCGTGAGGACCCACCACGCCGAGCGTGACCGACGTGCCCCAGGTGTAGATCAGGTCCGGCCGGGTGGCGCGGATTTCACTCAGGAAGCCCGCCATGCGAGTCATGTCGCGGTTCAGGTCGCGGTACGTGATCTGCACCGGGATCTTGCGCGTCGCAAAGTGCTCTTCGAAGCCCTTTTCCACGTCGGTCATGCCGCGAAACGTGATCGCGTAGATGCGAAACGGCCGTGTGGCAGCGCCGCGCTGCGGGGCCTGCGGCTTGCCCGCCCGCTCCTGGGCGAAGACCGAGCCGAAGGGAGCCGCAGGCAGGGTTGCGGCCAAGGCACCGGCGATCAGGCCGCGGCGGGAGAAATGCGTCGTCATGGGAAGCTCCTCTGGGGTTTCAAACTTGCGCGTTCGCGAGCACGGGGTTCGGCGGCCGGCGCGTGGCCATCACGAAGGCCAGGCCGCACACCATCACACCCGCGCCGATGATCACGAAACTGTTTCGGTAGCCGAGCGTCAGCACCAGCGTTCCCGCCAGCAGTGGGCCGGCGGCGTTGCCCAGGCGTTCGAGCAGCCGGTACACGCCGTACACCGCGGGCTCGCCGTAGCGCGCGACTTCGGCTTCGCAATGTTCGCGCACCAGCGCGCTTTGCGCCGCGATCGACAGCGACTGGCCCGCGCCGACGAGCACCGTCGCGGCGAAGACCCAGAGCACATCGTTGCCCAGCAGCAGCAGCACGCCGCCCGCGCCCGACAGCAGCAAGCCCGCGCCGACCAGGTTTTCCATGCGCTCGCGCGTCGTCGCCAGCGCCGCGGCGAGCGGCGCACCCAGCACCATCACGACCGCGTAGGCCATCAAGATGCGCCCCACGACCGATTGCGAACTGTTCAAGCTCACCACGTACAGCGGAACGAGGTAGAAACACATGCCGGTGAGCAGAATCTTCGCCGGAACCGCGGCCAGGCCAGTCAGCGTCATGAAGCGCCGGTTCAGTATCAGCGAGCCGATTTCGCGCAAGCGCGGTGCGCGCGGTACTTCGCGCTGCGAGTCGTCGAGCACGTGGCCGGGAGTGGCGACATCAGGCATCTGCTGGATCGCCGCGATCGAGATGATCGCGAGCAACGCCGCCACGCCGAACGTCAGGCGCTCGCCGATGTTGTCGGCCAGAATGCCGCCGATCGACGGGCCACACACCGTGGCCACCATGATCGCGCCGACAAACAGCGCGAAGCTGCGTGCCCGGTTCGCGGCGGTCGAGTGTTCCAGCACATGCGCTTGCGCGGCGACGAACACGGTGGCGTAGCCCAGCGCGCACAGCGACCGCCAGACGAGCAGGTCGATCACGCTGCCGGCGAACGCGCTCGCGGCAAAACCGAATGCGGCGATCCCCGCGCCCACCAGCATCGCCTGGCGGTGGCCGACGCGCTGGCTGTAGGCACCGAGAAACGGTTGGGCGAGCGCGACGATCAACATGAACAGCACGATCGGCAGGCCGACCACGATTTCCGGCGACAGCCAGGGGATCGGTACGAGCAGGCTCTTCACGTAGCCCGGCAGAAAGGGCCGGGTCAGTTCCTCGGCGAGGATGAATACGAACAGCGGCGCCCGCACCTTGGCGAGCAAACCGTCGTCGACGGCGTCGCTCGCATCGGCCGGGCCGAAGCGGTAGCGTTGCGCAAGCAGGTTCAGGCCATTCGCCGCGGCCGCCAGTCCCGGCGGGCGCTCGTGGGCCGGGGCGCGGCGGCCGGCCTCGATGTCGCGCGCCAGTGCTTCGTAGGCCGAATTGACGCGCAGCCTCAGGCCCTCCAGCAAGCGGTGCACGGCGCCGAACGCCAGGCCCATGCCGGTGGGACGCATCGCGCCGAAATTGCCCGAGCCGCCGCGCTCGATCGTCGTGCCCAGCGCGCGCAGTTCGGCTTCGATCTGGGTGCCGGCGATGAAGTTGAGCAACTCCAGCGTGAAGAACAGCGCCACGATCAACACCACCAGCACGTCGAACATCATGTCCAGGATGATGCGGTCGACGAAGCCGACGTCCACGCCGATGTGCAGCATGCCCACCGGATTGCCCGGGGCCACGATCGGCATGCTGACGACGTACTGTTTGCCCAGGTACACCGCGGGTTGCGTGTGTTCGGGGTTGGCGGTCGCTGCCAGCACAGCCGGCCTGCGGAAGTATTCGGCCGCGCCCGCCGGCGCCTTGAAGCGCTCATAGAGAATCGCGCCGCGCAGATCGGTCACCGCGACGTAGGCGATATCGGGGATCGCGCCCTTCAATTCGTCGAAGGTCTGCTCCACGCCGTACATCTCGCGGAAATCGATGCGGTGCTCCATCGCCTTGAGCACGAGGGCCCGCGCCGAGGCGCCGCCGCTGGCGACCTTGGCCGCCATCTCCGGGGCCAGGGAGCGTTCGAAGGCGCGGTGCGAGAGGTAGGCGTTGACCGCCAGAGCCAGCACCACGACCAACATCAGCACGCCCGTCAGGCGCAGGTAGATGCCGCGCAGGTAACCTTGATTCATGTGCCTGTTCCCCGCTCCAATTGGCCGCGCAGCAGGGCGATTTCGGCCTCCGCGCCGCGCACGCTGTCGAAGAAGCGGCGCAGCGCGCGGCCGAACGGGCCCTTGCGCAGCGTTTCGCTGGAGCGCATCGGGTCGCCCGAGCGCACCGCCGCCTCGACCGCGTCGAAATCGCGCGCCACCCGGCCCATCATCGCCACCAATGCGAGCGAGGCAAGCACCGCGGCGACGCTGAACACGGCGAACGTGGTCAGCGCGAGTTCGCGCGCCACCGCGCTGGTCGACGCCTTCACCTGTTCGTCGGAATAGCGCAGCGCCAGGTAGCCGATCACGAGGCCGAAGCTGTTCTGGATCGCGATCCCGGCAGCCGACTCCGTGCCGCGCTTCACGAACCAGTCATTGCCGCCGGCCTGACGCGCCGCATCGATCCACGAGGGGGGTACATGGCGCGCGGCGCGCAGGCGGTCGGTGCTGTAGAGCGGCTTGCCGTCGACGTCGAAGACCTCGATGCTCAGGATCAACTCGTCGCTCGCGCGCTCGCGCTCCAGCGTGCCCGGCAGCGTGCCCAGGTCGGAGAACTGCATGCCCAGCGCCAGCGAAGACTGGATGCTGTTCTCGATCGACGTGCCGGTCACGACCAGGCGTTCCTTGATGATGCGCTCGGCGTTGGTGCGGTACTTGAAGAAGTTCAGCAAGCCCGCCATGCCCACCGCGAACAGGCACACCAGGACGGCGACCATGATCATTTGGGGTCGAGTGCTATTCATTGAATGTTTCCTTCTCGGCCGGCATCAGGGTTGCACAGCCGGCCCAGCCTGTTTCGGCGGTTCGCCCCGGACCTTGAGTCCGAATTTCGGCACCGGCCGCCTGAATCGCTGATCAAGCCGTGATTTGTTGACCTCAAGTCGCGAGTCCGCGCTGCCGATATCGGATCGAATCCAACAATGGAGCGAGGGACGGGTCTGTGAACAAGCGAAGCTGGGAATCATCTCGGACGGAGAGCCGCGCATGAGGTCGACCGTGAATACCGTCACGATCGCGCGCGACGACGCCACCGGCGACACCGTGCCGGCGGCGCTGTTCGACCTGGCGTGGGAGCCGCCGGTGCCCGGGCGGCGACGCGTGCTGACCAGCTGGAACGACTACGTCGCCGTGGCGAGCCAGGTGGTGGGGCGCTTTCACGGCCAGTACAACCTGTGCCACTTCGACTATCACCATCCTGCCCGGCTTCAGCCGGGCACGGTGCGGCGGCTCAAGCGCCCCTACAAGGTGAGCGTGGCCTACGCCGACTGGGGCGCGCCCGACGCGCCGCTGGTCATCTGTTGCGGCGGCGTCGCAAGTGTCGCGATGCGTTTCAACTACCTCGCCTCGGACCTGAAAGACGACTTCCGCCTGGTGTGCATGGACTGGGTGGGGCGTGGCCGCTCCGGCTGGCTCGCCGCCGAGGGCGACTATTCGCTCGCCACCTACGCCGAGCAACTGCGCCAGATGATCGAGCACCTGGGCGGCGGGCCCGCGACCGTGCTCGGCTCGTCGCTGGGCGGCAGCGCGGCGATCGAGGTCGCGGCGCGCCACCCGAAGCTGATCGACCGGTTGATCCTGAACGACATCGGCCCTCACATCGCGGCGCGGCGCCGTCGCCGGCGCGCCGACACACTGGCGCGCCACTATGTGTTTCGCGAACCCTCCGAGATGCTGCGTCGGGTCGGCGCGTCGCAGAAGAACGACGGACCGGTGAGCGACGACATCCGCTTCAACCTCACGTTCCACCAGACCCGCTGGTCCGACGAGGAAGGCGGGCGCGTCTACCGCCACGACGTGCGCGCGCTGCAGGCCTACCGCCGCGACGCGCAGAAGAGCCTGCAGCAATGGGAGCAGTGGAGCCGCGTGCGCTGTCCGATCCTGCTGATCCACGGCATGCAGTCCGACGTGCTGTTCGCGCCGACGATGCGGCGCATGGCACGCGGCAAGGACCTGACGCTGATGCACTTGCCCGACACCGGCCACGCGCCGCTGCTCGCCGATCGTCACCAGATTGCGTTCCTGCGCGACTGGCTGCTCGGCACCGGCTACGCCGAAGGCGAATGGACCGTGCTGCACGGCGCGCCCCGCGAGCGCCATGCCGGCACGCCGATCAACTTCGCCCCGGGCAGCGCGCTGCGCTGAGCCCGCGGCGCGACCGCCGAACCGAACCCGCACCGATGACGTCGTTCCACTTGAACTTCATGCGCCATGGCGCGACCGAGCCCAACCTCGCGGGTTTGCGCTGCGGCGGCGATCTCGACGCGCCGCTCACCGATCTCGGGCGGCGTCAGGCCGCCGAGGCGGCGCTGCGCATTCGGGAGCTGCGCATCCCTGTGGGCGCAATCGTCACCAGCGGCCTCGCGCGAACCCGCGAGACCGCGCAAATCGTGAGCCGCTTGCTGCACGGTGTGGAAGTGATCATCGAGCCCGGTTTCGCCGAACGGCGCCTGGGGCAATGGAACCTGAAACCCATCGCCGAGACCCAGGCGGCGCTCGCCCAGGGCGTCACGCCGCCGGGTGGCGAGTCGAACCAGGAATTCGTCGCGCGCGTTCACGCCGCGCTCGAAGCCTTGCTGCCGCGCCTGGCGCAGCAGCCGCTGCTGGTGGGCAGCCGCGGCATCGCACGCGTGCTGCGCGAACTGACTCACCAGGGCGAGACGGGCGGCCGGCAAGAAGTCGGCAACGGCCAACTCGCGCACTTCGACTTGACGGACTTCGCGGCACGCCACGCCAGCGTCTCTTTCGACATGAGCCAGACATGACCGCCGACCCCGCAGCGGCGCCCGCGCGCCCAGATCGGCCGAAGCCGGAGCTGGCGGCGTTGCTGACGGTGGCGTTCGCCGCGCTCGGACTGGACTTGGCGAACGCCCTCGCACCCGGCGTGTTGTTCGGCGTTCCGGCATCGGTGTTCGCGGTTGCGATGCTGCTCTGCCACTTCTGGCTCGCCAGGCCGGCTGCCGGGCCGATCAGCCCGACCGCGGCCGCGCCGACCCCAGGCGCGGTGAGCGTGCAAGCTCTGGCGAGCGTGACTGCGATGCTCGCGATCGTCGACGCACGCGGCACCTGCACTTACGTGAGCCCGGCACTGGCGCGCTGGGTGTTTCGCGCTTGCGACGAGATCGAAGGCCGGCCGCTGCTCGACGCCTTCGGTCCGTTGAACGGTGCCAAGTTGGCGGAAAGCCTCGACGCCGCGCGAGCCACGGGAACGGCGCAGCGCGTGCGATTCTCCGCCTTGCAAGCCGATCAATCGGTACAGTCGCTGCAACTGTTCGTCCTGCCCGAGACCGACCCGAACGGTGCGCCGCTCGGGTGCCGGATCTTCGCGGTGGACGTGTCGAGCGAGCAAAGTGTCTTCGACGCGGTGCAGCGCTCGGAGCGGCGCCTGCGCGTGATGATGGACCAGATACCGGTGACGGTGTCGTACATCGACGCGCAATTCCGCTATCGCTACATCAACCAAGCCCAGGAGCAGTGGCTTGCCAAGAGCCTGGACGAAGTCGCCGGAAAGCCGGTGCGGGAAGTGGTCGGCGAGAGTGTTTGGGAAAAAATTGAACCGCATCTGATCGAGGCATTGTCGGGAGTGTCGGTGCCGCTCGAACGCCAGCGCACCGATCGGCAGGGCAATTTGGTTTGGCACTCCGGCCAGCATGTGCCCGACGTGAGCGACGACGGCACCGTGGTCGGCGTCTACACCGTGTTCTTCGACACGACGCAGCGTGCCCAGGCCGAGCAGGCGCTGCTCGCGCGCGAAAAAGAACTGCAAGCGGCGATCGCTGCGGCCGAGAGCGCGAACAAGGCCAAATCGGAATTCCTGGCGAACATGAGCCATGAAATCCGCACCCCGATGAATGGTGTGCTCGGTCTGACCGAACTGCTGCTGGAAACCCCGCTGAACGAGCAGCAGCGATCGTTCCTCGAAACCGTTCGCAGCTCCGGCGAAAGCCTGCTCACGATCATCAACGACGTGCTCGACTTCTCCAAGATCGAAGCCGGCAAGCTGGAAATGGAGTGGCTCGACTTCGATCTGTACCAATCCGTCGAGGACGTGGTGCAACTGTTCGCGCCGCGGGCTCAAGCGAAGTGCCTAGAGCTGGTGACGCGGGTCGACGATCGCCTGCCCGCGGCGATGCACGGCGACCCGTTCCGTTTTCGCCAAGTGCTGTCGAACCTGCTCGGCAACGCATTGAAGTTCACCGAAGCCGGCGAAGTCGTGGTCGAAGTGGCGCTGGCCGACGACCAGCTCCTTCACGTCACTGTGCACGATACCGGGATCGGCATCGCGCCCGAAGTCTGCGAGCGCCTGTTCGAACCGTTTTCCCAGGCCGACGGATCGACGACGCGCCGCTTCGGCGGCACGGGTCTGGGCCTGGCGATCAGCCGCAACCTCGTGGAGATGATGGAGGGACGCATCGGCGTGCACAGCGTGCCGGGCAAGGGCTCGAGCTTCTGGTTCAAGCTGCCGCTGCGCGCCGCCACCAGCGTACCGCTGGTGGCGCATCCGGGCGAACTCGCCGGGCGGCGCGTGCTGGTGGTCGACGACAGCCCGACCAACGCGCACATCGTGCAGCAACACCTGCTGGCCGCCGGCATGCGCTGCGAAGCGGTGCACGGCAGCGAGCAAGCGCTGCGCCGCCTGCGCGACGCCGCCGCGAACGACAACGGCTTCGACATCGCCGTGCTCGACATGAAGATGCCAGGCATGGACGGCCTGCAACTGGCCACAGCGCTGCGTGCCGATCCGGCGCTGCGCGATTTGCCGGTGATGCTGCTGAGCTCGCTGCACTCGAGCGGCGAAATGGCGCGCGCCCGCAGCGCCGGTATCGACTCCTACCTGTCCAAGCCGGTGCGCCGCCAGGACCTGTATCGAGGGGTGGCGCAACTGCTGGGCGGGGCGCCGTCGTGCGACCTGCCGATCCCGATGACCGGCACGGCGACGCGCATCCAGGCGCGCGTTCTGATGGCCGAAGACAACGGTGTGAACCAGATCGTCGCACGCAACATGCTCGAATCGCTGGGCTGCGAGGTGGTGATCATGGGCAACGGGCAGGAGGCCCTGCACGCCGTGCGCCAGGGTGCCTACGACATCGTGCTGATGGACTGCCAGATGCCGGTGATGGATGGCTACGCCGCCACCGGCGCCATTCGCGCTTGGGAGGCGAGCCAGCCGCAGCGGCGCCACGTGCCCATCGTCGCGCTGACGGCGAACGCCTTGGTCGGAGATGCCGACGCGTGCCGCGCCGCGGGCATGGACGATCACCTCGCCAAGCCCTATTCGCGCAAGCAACTCGCGACGACGATGGCGCGTTGGTTGCCGTCGCAACTCGTCGAGCTGTCCGGCAATGACGGCAACACCCAGCCCTCGCGCCTGGCACCGCTGGCCTCCATCACGGGCCCGGAAACGCTGGAAGCGAAACCCGGGACCTCGGGCTTCGCCGCGCTCGACCAGAAAGCCCTGGCCAACATCCGCGAAATTGACGCCGACGGCAGCGCCGGCGTGCTGGCCGAGGTGATCGGCATGTACCTGGACGAATCGGGTCTGCACCTCCAGCGCCTGCGAGACGCGCTGGAACGGCACGACCCGCAGGCGCTCGACCGGACTGCCCATGCGTTCAAGTCGGCGAGCCAGAACGTCGGCGCGATGCAACTGGGCGAGCTGTGCCGCAGGCTCGAGAGGCAAGGCAGGGCCGGGCAGTTGGCTGGAGCGTCCGAACTGGTTCGCGCAATCGAACAGCAGCTCGATCTGGTGCGGCCGCTGCTTCTGGCCGAGATCGAGCAGGTGGGTTCGTGACGGCACCGGCCCACGTGCTGGTGGTCGACGACGACATGGCGGCGCGCCGCCTGGTGCGCGCCACGCTGCAACGTTCCGGCTTCGAAGTGACCGAGGCGGCCGATGGCGAGCAGGCTTTGCAGGCCATGCGCGCCGAACTGCCCGCGCTGGTGCTGATGGACGTGAGCATGCCGGTGATGGACGGCTACAGCGCGTGCCTGGAGCTGCGCAAGCTCCCCGGCGGCGAGATGGTTCCGGTGGTGATGATGACCGGGCACGACGACGTGGAGTCGATCGCCCGCGCGTTCGAAGTCGGCGCGAGCGACTTCCTGACCAAGCCGATCCAATGGGCGCTGCTGCCGCACCGGGTGCGCTACATGCTGCGCGCCAGCGCCGCGTTCAGGGAAATCCTCGACGCGCAGGCGCAGATCCAGCACCTGGCGTACTACGACGCCTTGACGGGCCTGCCGAACCGGCGCCTGTTCATGGAACAGCTGCACAAGGCGATCGGCCACGCGCAGCGCAGCAGCGAGCAATTGGCTGTGCTGTTCATCGACCTGGATCAGTTCAAGCGCATCAACGACACACTCGGCCACAGCGCCGGCGACGAGTTGCTGCGCAGTGTCGGCGCGCGCCTCGCACAGTCGATGCGGCCGCTCGATTCGATCGGCCGCGGCGGCCATGATCCGCGCACGAACAGCATTGCACGACTCGGCGGCGACGAGTTCATCGTGATGCTCACGCAGTTGCACGGCCCCAGCGACGCAGCGAGCGCCGCGCGGCGCCTGGCCGACGCGCTGGCCGAGCCGGTGACGATCCAGCACACCGAGCTGTACATTGGCGCCAGCATCGGCGTGGCGATGTACCCGTTCGACGGCGCCGACGTCGACACGCTGCTGAAGAACGCCGACACGGCGATGTACCGCGCCAAGGAAACCGGGCGCGGCGCCATGCAGTTCTACGACCATTCGATGAACGCACGCGCGCGTGACCGGCTGGCGATGGAGACGATGCTGCGCCGCGCACTGGAGCGCGGCGAGTTCACGCTGCACTACCAGCCGCGCATCGAGCTGACCAGCGGGCGCATCGCCGGTTCCGAAGCGCTGATCCGCTGGTTGCACCCCGAGCGCGGCATGGTCGCTCCCGGCGACTTCATCTCGATCGCCGAGGACATCGGCCTGATCAAGCCGGTCGGCGAATGGGCACTCGAGCAGGCCTGTCGGCAAAGCGCCGCGTGGCGCGCCGCGGGCCTCGAACCCGGCCCCGTGGCGGTGAACCTCGCGGCGAGCCACTTGCGCGACCCCGGCCTGCCGGCGCTGGTGGGGCGACTGCTGCGTGAAAACGCGCTGCCGCACGGCAGCCTGGAAATCGAAGTCACCGAATCGATGCTGATGGCCGACCCCGAGTTCAGCATCACCACGGCGCGCCAGCTCGGGGCTTTGGGCGTGGGCCTGGCGATCGACGACTTCGGCACCGGCTACTCGTCGCTGAGCATGCTCAAGCGCCTGCCGGTGACGGCATTGAAGATCGACCAGTCGTTCGTGCGCGACCTGGCGCACGACGCCGACGACGCGGCGATCGTCACGGCGATCATCGCGATGGCGCACACCTTGAAGCTGAAGGTGGTGGCCGAAGGCGTCGAGACCGAAGCGCAGCGCCGTTTCCTCGCCGACCACGGCTGCGACGAGTTCCAGGGCTACCACTTCAGCGCCGCGATCGACGCGGATGCGTTGGCGCGGCTGCTCCAACCCAGCAGCGTGCGGCTCGCCGACGCAGTGAGCGCGTGATCTGAGGCTTTGGGCCCGCTCTTGCTCCCTCTCCCTTTGGGAGAGGGTTGGGGTGAGGCTGACAAGCGCCACCGGCAATTCCCTGTCGGAATAGCAGTTATCGCGGCGCAGGCCTTCCCAGGAAGCCGCCACTGCGCGAACATCGCCTCCATCAAACTTTGAAGGAGACGCGTGTGGCCCGCATGAAAGCCGTGATGGCAGCCGTTCTGGTGCTGGAAAAAGAAGGCGTGAACCAGGCCTTCGGCGTTCCCGGCGCCGCGATCAACCCCTTGTACGCCGCGCTGCGCGAGCGCCAGACGATTGCCCATGTGCTGGCGCGCCATGTCGAAGGCGCGTCGCACATGGCCGAGGGCTATACGCGCGCCAAAGCCGGCAACATCGGCGTGTGCATCGGCACCTCGGGGCCGGCCGGCACCGACATGGTGACGGGCCTGTACTCGGCGCAGGCCGATTCGATCCCGATCCTGTGCATCACCGGCCAGGCGCCGCGTGCGAGGCTGCACAAGGAAGACTTCCAGGCAGTGGACATCACGTCGATCGTCAAGCCCGTCACCAAGTGGGCGACCACGGTGCTCGAGCCCGCGCAGGTGCCGCGCGCGTTCCAGCAGGCGTTCCATCTGATGCGCTCCGGACCGCCCCGGACCGGTGCTGATCGACCTGCCGTTCGACGTGCAGATGGCGGAGATCGAATTCGACATCGAGACCTACGAGCCGCTGCCGGCGTACAAACCGCGCGCGACGCGCAAGCAGGCGCTCAAGGCGATCGAGATGCTGCAATCCGCGCAGCGCCCGCTGATCGTCGCCGGCGGCGGCATCATCAACGCCGATGCGTCGGACCTGCTCGTCGAATTTGCCGAGCTGACCGGCGTGCCGGTGATCCCCACGCTGATGGGCTGGGGCACGATTCCCGACGACCACGCGTTGATGGTGGGCATGTGCGGCTTGCAGACCTCGCACCGCTACGGCAACGCGACGCTGTTGGCCAGCGACTTCGTGCTGGGCATCGGCAACCGCTGGGCGAACCGGCACACCGGCACGGTGGAGGTGTACACCAAGGGCCGCAGCTTCGTGCATGTGGACATCGAGCCGACGCAGATCGGCCGCGTCTTCAATCCGGATCTCGGCATCGTCTCCGACGCAAAGGCCGCGCTCGAAGAGTTCATCGCGGTGGCGCGCGAGCTGAAGGCAGCCGGCCAGTTGCGCGACCGAAGCGCCTGGGTCGAACAATGTCGCGAGCGCAAGCGCACGATGCTGCGCAAGACCAACTACGAGTCGGTGCCGATGAAGCCGCAGCGCGTCTACCAGTGCATGAACAACAACTTCCCGCGCGACACGACGTATGTGACGACGATCGGCTTGTCGCAGATCGCCGGCGCGCAGTTCCTGCATGTGTTCGGCCCGCGCCAGTGGATCAACTGCGGCCAGGCTGGGCCGCTGGGCTGGACGATTCCGGCCGCCTTGGGCGTGCGCGTCGCGGACCCGAAGCGCACGATCGTCGCGCTGTCGGGTGACTACGACTTCCAGTTCATGATCGAGGAGCTCGCGGTGGGTGCGCAGTTCAAGCTGCCTTACATCCACATGCTGGTGAACAACGCCTACCTGGGCCTGATTCGCCAGAGCCAGCGCGGCTTCAACATGGACTACTGCGTGCAGCTCGGCTTCGAGAACATCAACGCGCCCGGCCTCCAGGGCTACGGCGTCGATCACAAGGCGGTGGTCGAGGGGCTGGGGTGCAAGTTCGTTCGCGTCTACAAGCAGGAAGAAATCAAGCCGGCGATCCAGCAGGCGAACGAATGGATGGCGGAGTTTCAGGTGCCGGTCGTGATCGAGGTGATGCTCGAGCGGGTGACGAACATTTCGATGGGCACCGAGATCGATGCGATCAACGAGTTCGAAGAGCTGGCGCTGAACCCGAACGACGCGCCCACGGCGATCGGCCTGCTCGACTGAACGGGTGGTTCGCGATTGCCCGACAATCGCGGCCATTTCCCGCAGTCAATCGGAGGCAAGGCAATGACCACTTCACTCAAACTCGGCTTCATCGGCCTGGGCATCATGGGCGCGCCGATGGCGGGCCACCTCATCAAGGCCGGGCATCAGCTGTTCGTGCGCACGCGCGGCAAGCTGCGCGCCGAAATCGCCGAGAGCACCGCCACGGTCTGCGCCAGCGCGAGGGAAGTGGCGCAAAAGGCCGACATCGTGTTCCTGATGCTGCCCGACACGCCCGACGTGGAGGCGGTGCTGTTCGGGGATGACGGCGTGGCTGCCGGGTTGACGGCCAGCAAGAGCGGCCCGCAGGGCCGCGTGGGCAAGACAGTCGTCGACATGAGCTCGATCTCGCCGATCGAGACCAAGAAGTTCGCCGCGAAGATCAATGCGCTCGGCTGCGACTACGTCGACGCGCCGGTCTCCGGCGGCGAAGTCGGCGCGAAAGCGGCGAGCCTGACGATCATGGTCGGCGCCACCGAAGTCGCGTTCGCGCGCGTGAAGCCGCTGTTCGAGCTGATGGGCAAGAACATCACCTTGGTCGGCGGCAACGGTGACGGCCAGACCTGCAAGGTGGCGAACCAGATCATCGTCGCGCTGAACATCGCCGCGGTGAGCGAAGCGCTGGTGTTCGCCAGCAAAGCCGGTGCCGACCCCGCCAAGGTGCGCCAGGCGCTGATGGGCGGCTTTGCCGCGAGCCGCATCCTCGAAGTGCACGGCGAGCGCATGATCAAGCGCACCTTCAACCCGGGATTTCGCATCGGGCTGCACCAGAAGGACCTGAGCCTGGCGCTGGCCGGCGCGCGCGCTCTAGGCGTGGCATTGCCGCAGACCGCCGGTGCCGCGCAGTTGATGCAAGCGTGCGCCGCGAATGGGATGCAGGACCTTGACCACTCGGCGCTGGTGCGGGCGCTGGAGCTGATGGCGCATCATGAGGTGGCTAAGGGTTGATGCCGATGACCGGGCGTGCCGCGACTGACGATCCGCGCGCCTTTCTCCGCAGCCTGTTCGACGCCGCAGTCGCGCGCGCGCTGCCCGCACAGAACACCGCGCCGTACCTGCCACTGCCGCCGAAGGGCCGCACCATTGTTCTCGGCGCCGGCAAGGCCGGTGGTGCGATGGCTGCTGCGGTGGACGCGCTATGGCCGGCCGACAGGCCGCTGTCCGGGCTGGTGGTCACGCGCTACCACCACGTCCCGTCGGCCTACAAGAGTCTTCCCGGCCGCATTGAAGTGGTGGAGGCCGCGCACCCGGTCCCTGACGCAGCGGGAGAGCGTGCCGCGCAACGCATCGCGGAACTCACGCAAGGCCTGAGCGCCGACGACCTGGTGCTGTGCCTGATGTCCGGCGGCGCATCGGCGTTGCTGACGATGCCCGCACCGGGAATCACGCTCGACGAGAAGCGTGCGATCAATCAGGCGCTGCTGAAAAGCGGCGCGGCGATCGACGAGATGAACTGCGTGCGCAAGCACCTGTCGGCCATCAAGGGCGGTCGCCTCGCGGCGCGCTGTGCGCCGGCGCAGGTGGTGAGCCTGCTGATCTCTGACGTTCCCGGTGACGCGCCCGAAGTCATCGGCAGCGGCCCGACCGTTCCCGACAGCAGCACTTGCGCCGACGCGCTGCGCATCCTCGCGCGCTACCGCATTGAGATTCCCGCTGCGGCGCGCGGCGGGCTGGAGAGCGGTGCGTTCGAGTCGCCCAAGCCCGGCGATGCGCGCTTCAATGGCCACCGCGTGCACATGATCGCGACGCCGTGGCAGTCGCTCGACGCCGCGGCGGCGCTGGCGCGCGCTGCGGGAATCGAACCGCATGTGCTGAGCGACGAGATCGAAGGCGAGTCGCGCGAAGTCGGCAAGGTGCACGCGGCGCTCGCACGCTCCGTGGCGAGGCGCGGCGCACCCTTTGCCAAACCGTGTGTCATTCTCAGCGGCGGCGAGACGACGGTCACCGTGCGCTCCGGTAGCACCGGCCGAGGCGGCCGCGCCAGCGAATTCCTGCTTGGCTGCGCGATCGCACTGCAGGGTGAACCGAACGTCTACGCGATCGCTGCGGATACCGACGGCATCGACGGCATCGAAGACAACGCCGGCGCGCTGGTCGCTCCCGACACGCTGGCGCGCGCCGCGGTGCTCGGCTTGAAGGCGGCCGAAATGCTGGACTGCAACGATGCCTACAACTTCTTCAAGCCGCTCGCAGATTTGGTCGTGAGCGGGCCGACCTTCACGAACGTCAACGACTTTCGCGCGCTCCTGATCCTGTAGCCGCAACCTGCAGCAGTTGCGCGACGACAGCCGCTGCAATCACTTCGGGCTCCTTGCCGTCGACCCCGGCAACGCCGATCGGGCAGGTGATAAGCGCCAGCAGCTGGGGCGCGATGCCGTGTTCTTCGAATCGGTGCATGAAGCGCTGGCGCTTCGTCTTCGAGCCGATCAGGCCGAGATAGGCGAAGTCGCCGCGCCGCAGGATCGCTTCGGTGATTCGCAGGTCCAGGTCGTGCTGGTGCGTGAGCACGAGGTAGAACGCACCGGGCGGCGCGTGGCGCACTTCGCCTTCGAGCGTGTCGATGCAGACCCGCTGGACTTGCGCGCGGCCGGGTGCAGCGAGCATGTCGCGTGCCGCATCGAACTCTTCTTCGCGCTCGTCAATCCACGACACGCGCACCGCAAGCGGAGCCAGCGCACGCACGATCGCGCGGCCCACGTGGCCGGCGCCGTAGAGCTGCAGATCGAAAAGTGCGGCGTCCTGCGGCCAGGCGGCAATGGCGGCTGCGTCGAGGGTCGAATACGTCAACGTGACCGCGCCGCCGCAGCATTGGCCGAGCGCCGGGCCGAGCGGGTAGTGTTCGGTGCGCGGCGCGGCGTCATTCGCCGCGAGCATGGCGCGCGCCTTCGCGATCGCCTTCCATTCGAGGTGCCCGCCGCCGACGGTTCCGGCGCACTGAGCCGCAGCAACCAACATGCGCGTACCGCATTCGCGCGGCACCGAGCCGCGCGCCGCGCTCACTTCGACGACGATGGCCGTCTTGCCCTCGAGCCGCCAGGCGCTTGCGGTGTCACGCAGCTCGGCCATGCACGGGTCGGCTCACGATGGCGCGCAGCGCACCGCGGTGATCGCGCGCAGGATCGATTCGCTCGTCGCCGGCGATGAGAGCGGCGGGTCGACTCTGGTGCGCGCCGACCGCCGATACCGCGTCGCGAATCGCGTAGAACACCGAGAAGGGCAGCAGCAGCGGCGGCTCGCCGACGGCTTTGCTGCGGTGGATGCTGTCAGCCGGGTTGTCGCCCTCGAACAGGCGCACGTTGAACACGGGCGGGCAGTCGTTCGCGGTGGGAATCTTGTAGGTGCTCGGCGCATGCGTCGTCAGCAGCCCGGTCTTTGGGTGCCACACCAGCTCTTCCATCGTCAGCCAGCCCATGCCCTGAATGAACGCACCTTCGATCTGGCCGATGTCGACGGCGGGGTTGAGCGATCGGCCGGCGTCGTGCAGCACGTCGGCGCGCAGCAGCTTCCACTCGCCGGTGAGCGTGTCGACGATCACTTCGCTGACCGCGGCGCCGTAGGCGAAGTAGTAGAACGGGTGGCCTTGCAGCGTGTCGCGGTTCCAGCTCAGGCCCGGCGTCGCGTAGAAACCGTCGCTCCAGAGCTGCACGCGTTCGGTGTAGGCGTCGGCGACGAGATCGCTGAATCCAAGGGCCTTGCCGTTGACGTGAACCTGTGCGTTCGCGAAGCGCACGTCGGCGGCGTTGCCGCCATGGCGCGCGGCGGCGAAGCTTGCCAGGCGTTCGCGGATCTGGCGTGCCGCATCTTGCGCAGCCTTGCCGTTCAAGTCGCTGCCGGTGGACGCCGCGGTGGCCGAGGTATTGGCGACCTTGTGGGTGTCGGTCGCGGTGACTCGCACCGCGTCGAACTCGACACCGAGCTCGTGTGCCACGACCTGCGCGACCTTGGTGTTCAAACCCTGGCCCATCTCGGTGCCGCCATGGTTCACGAGGATCGAGCCGTCGGTGTACACATGCACCAGTGCGCCCGCTTGATTGAAGTGTTTGACGTTGAACGAGATGCCGAATTTCAGCGGCGTCAGTGCGATGCCGCGCTGCAGCACCGCGTTTTGCGCGTTGAACGCGGCCACGGCGCTGCGGCGCGCGCGGTAGTCGCTGCTCGCCTCCAGCTCGGCGACGAGCTCGTGGATGATGTTGTCGACGACGTCCTGGCCATAAGGCGTGACAACGCCGTTCCGGCGGTCGGGTGTTTTCTGGCCTTGGCCATAGAAGTTCAGCTTGCGCACGTCGAGCGGGTCGCGCCCGAGCTTGCGCGCGATCGAGTCCAGAATGTTCTCGATCGCGATTGCGCCCTGCGGCCCGCCGAAACCGCGAAACGCGGTGTTGCTCTGCGTGTTCGTCTTGCCCGAGTAGCCGTGCATCGCCACGTCGGGAAGCCAGTAGGCGTTGTCGAAGTGGCACAGCGCGCGTGTCATCACCGGCCCGGACAGGTCGGCCGAGTGGCCGGCGCGAGACACCATCGTCACTTCGGCGCCGAGCACGCGGCCCTCGTCGTCGTGGCCGACCTCGTATTCGTACCAGAAGCAGTGGCGTCGCCCCGTGATCAGGAAATCGTCGTCGCGGTCGAGGCGCAGTTTCACCGGGCGCTTGAGACGCTGCGCGGCGATCGCGGCGACACACGCGAACAGGGCCGACTGCGACTCCTTGCCGCCGAAACCGCCACCCATGCGCCGGCACACCACCTGCACGGCGTGCGAAGACAATTTCAATGCATGCGCCACCAGGTTCTGCATTTCGCTCGGGTGCTGCGTCGAGCAGTGCACGAGCAGCGTGCCGTCTTCTTGCGGCAGCGCGTAGGAGATCTGGCCTTCGAGGTAGAACTGCTCCTGGCCGCCGACTTCGAACGTGCCCTGCAGGCGCTGCGGTGCGGCGGCGATCGCAGCCCTTGCGCCGCCCTCGCGCGTGCTGCGAATCAGGTGCATCGGCGGCAGCACGTACTGGCCGAGCTGGTGCGCGTCTTGCGGGGTGATGACGGGTGGCCGTGCTTCGATCGTCAGCACGCTCTTCGCCAGCGCCGCGGCGCGGCGCGCACCTTCGCGCGTCGTCGCGATCACGGCGAACACGGGTTGGCCCAGGTAGCGCACTTCGCCGTCGCAGCGCCCGTCGGGCTGCAGCGCGATCTCGGCGAGGATCGGGTCGTCGTGGATGATCGAGCCGCAGTCGTTCGCGCCGGGAATGTCGGCGGCGCTGAGCACGGCGACGACGCCGGGCAAGGCGCGAATCGAATCCAGGTTCATGCCCGTGATGCGGCCATTCGCCACCGGCGACAGACCCAGCGCCGCGTGCAGCGTGCCCACGGTCTCGGGCAGGTCGTCGATGTAGTCGGCAGCGCCTGCCACGTGCAGGTGGGCCGATTCATGCGGTTGGCTGACGCCGACCCGGTCGCCCTGGCCCTGCGCGGCGGCTTCGCGCTGTGAATCGAAGCGCGCGGCGCCGTTCTTCAGATAGTCGGCGAAGGGCTCGGGCGGTTGCAGCAGCGACGGTTCGATCGGCTTGTTCATGTCAAGCTCCTTCAAGGCTTAGAGACTGAGAGGCAATCGGATGCACCCGCGCCGGGGTGACCAAGGGCGCTGGGGTAGGCGCGTCGCGCAGCCCAGGCTCATGCCTGGGCAAGCGGCGCAACACCCCCCAGCGCCCTTGGCCACCCCGGCCCGTAGGGTGAGGCCACAAAACGGGCCCACTCGTCGTTGCAAATGCTCGCCGGGCCACCAGCCCGGCTGCGCTTTGCGCCTAGATTGGGCCCGTTCTGTGGCCTCACGCGGGTGCATCCGATTGCCTCTCAGTCTCTCACTTCATGCGGCATCACGCTCCAGACGCTGGTCGCGCTCGCGGCCAGCGGCGCGCCGGCGCGTGTCTCGAGCCAGAAGCGTTGCAGCAGGTTCTTCGCGACCTGCATTCGATAGGCGGCGCTCGCGCGCATGTCGCTGAGCGGCGTGAAGTCGCGTTCGAGCGCGGCTTGCGCGGCGGCGACGCTCGCCTCGTTCCAAGGCTTGCCCAGCAGTGCGGCTTCGGCGTTCGCCGCGCGCTTCACGATTCCCGCCATGCCGCCGTAGGCCAGGCGGATCGCGCGCACCGTGGCGCCGTCGAGTTCGATCGCAAGTGCTGCGCTCAGCGCGGAGATGTCGCAGTCGAAGCGCTTGCTGATCTTGTAGGCGCGCAACTGGCGGGTTGCGGGCGGCGCGGGTACATGCAGCGACTGGACAAACTCGCCAGGCTCCAGCCGGTTCTTCATGTAGTCGACATAGAAGTCGGCGAGGTCCATGCGCCGGGTTCGCACGCCCTTGCGCAGCTCGATCTGCGCGTCCAGCGCCAGCAGCACCGGCGCGGAGTCGCCGATCGGCGAGCCGTTGGCGACGTTGCCGCCCATCGTGCCGGCGTTGCGGATCGGCGGTGCGGCAAAGCGCAGCCACATGTCGGTGAGAGTGGGCCACCGCGCCGCGAGCGCGCGCCACGCGGCTTCGAGCGAGGCGCCTGCGCCGATCGTCAGCGCGCCCTCGAGCGCATCCGCGTGCGCCTCGATGCGCTGGAGTTCCTCGACCTCGCCGACGTAGATGATGTCGCCGAGATCGCGAAACTGCTTGTTGACCCACAGGCCGATGTCGGTGCAGCCGGCGAGCAGCGTGGCTTGCGGCAACTGTTCGCGCAAGCTGGCCAGCGCGTCGAGCGACTTCGGCGCGACAAAGCGGCCGCCGCGCGCCGGGCGATAGTCGAGCGCCGGCTCGCGCTGCAAGCCACGCAGCGCCGCGAGCACCGGCGCGGTATCCAGGCGCGCCGCCGGCAGGTCGAACATGCGCTGCCCGGCGTCGAGGATCGGCCGGTAGCCGGTGCAGCGGCACAGGTTGCCCGACAGCTCGTCGGCGAGCTGCTGACGCGTCGGGCGCTCGCCCCTTGCCCCTGCGTGCTCGTAGCAAGACCACATCGACATCACGAAGCCGGGCGTGCAGAACCCGCACTGCGAGCCATGGCAGTCGACCATCGCCTGTTGCACCGGGTGCAGCGCGCTCTGACCGGCAGCGCGGGCCATGGGGATCAGATCTTCCACGGTGAACAAGGCCTTGCCGTCGAGCGTGGCCACGAACTGAATGCACGCGTTGACGCTGCGCAACGAAAGGCCGTTGATCGCGCCCGGCGTGCCCGGTGGCGCGAGCTCGCCGATCACGACGGTGCATGCACCGCAATCGCCCTCGTTGCAGCCCTCCTTGGTGCCGGTGCAGTGCGCGTCTTCGCGCAACCAGTCGAGCACGCTGCGTGTGGGCGCTGCGTCGCCGACCTCGACGACACGGCCCTGGTGGAAAAAGCGGACGGGGCGGGTTTGCATAGGGCTTTCCCGTAGTTCAAATGGGCGCCGACGGGGCACTGCCTCTAAGGTAAATCTTCCGCGGCGAAATGGTATACGTCCCGGAGCATAGTACGTATCATCGTTTGGCCATGCCCCACCGTGCCGATTTCGACAAGATCGAGTTGTTGCTCATTCGAGTCTTGCACACCTTGATCACCGAACGCAGTGTGTCGCGCGCCGCGATGCGCCTGAACAGCACCCAGCCGGCCGTGAGCGCCCAGCTCAAGCGCCTGCGCGCGCTCACCGGCGACCCGCTGCTGGTGCGTGCCGGCAGCGGCATGATGCCCACGCAGGCGGCGCTGGCGCTGCTGGAACCGGCAGCGCGCGTGCTGCAAGACACCGACCGCCTGTTCAGCCCGCGCTCGCGCCAGCGCAGCTTCGAGCCCCAACAAAGCGAGCTGAAATTCCGCATCGCGGCGAGCGACTACCTGGACCCGTTGTTCCTGCCCGAACTCGTGGCGCGCATCAAGCACACTGCGCCCCGCGTGCGGCTGGAGTTGCTGCCGCTGTCGGGCGGCTTCGACTACCGGCGCGGCCTGGCCACCGGCGAGGTCGACCTGGTGATCGGCAACTGGCTCGCACCGCCGGAAGAGCTGCACCTCGGCAGACTCGTGTCCGACGAGGTGGTGTGCCTGGTCGCCGAGGACCACCCGGCCGTGCGCTCGCGCAGCTGGACGGTCGAGCGCTACCTGGCCAGCGAACATGTCGCGCCGACGCCGCTGCACGCCGACGCGCATGGCGAAGCGCGTGGCGTGATCGACGAACACCTGGCCTCGCTCGGGTTGAGCCGCGACATCGCGGTGCGCAGTGCGCACTTCGGCCTGATTCCGCTGATGGTCGCGCAAAGCCTGTTGGTGCTCACGACCGGGCGCCTGTTCTGCTCGCGCTATGTCGACAGCCTGCCGGTGCGCATCGTGCGCTGCCCGGTGGCGTTCCCGCCGCTCAGCTACTACCAGCTCTGGCACGACCTGACGCACGCCGCCCCGGCGATGCGCTGGTTGCGCGATCAGGTGCGCGAGGTCGCGCTCAACCTGTCGTCGCACGGCATGCTGCGCCGGCGTGTCGAACGCGTCGAACGTGCCGCCTGAGTCAGCATCCTGGCGAACCGCCTCGCTTCCATGCCTGCCGCCCCAGCCGCCTCGAGCCCGCAGCGCCTCGCCCTGCGCGGCGACCTGCTCGACTTCAGCGCGCCGCCGGCGTTGGCCGGCACGTCGATGCAGGGCGTGCGTTGGCGCCCCGACCATTGGCTGCTGGTCGAGAGCGGCCGCATCCACAGCGCGCAGCCGGGCAGCGAACTTCCCGAACCGAGTTGGACGCGCGTCGACCACAGCGGGCGCCTGATCCTGCCCGGCTTCATCGACACCCATGTGCACAGCGCGCAGCTCGGCGTGATCGGCAGCTACGGCACCGAACTGCTCGACTGGCTCAACACCTACACCTTCCCGGCGGAGCGCGCCTGGGCCGATGCCGACCTGGCGCGCTCGGGCTCGGCGCAATTTCTCGACGCTCTGCTCGCGCATGGCACGACCTCCGCGATGGTGTTCCCCACCGTGCACAAGGCATCGGTGGACGCGTTGTTCGGCGCCGCGTCCGAGCGTGGCATGCGCCTGATTGCCGGCAAGGTGCTGATGGACCGGCACGCGCCCGACGGCCTGCGCGACGATGTGGACATTGCCGAGCGCGAATGCCGCGAGCTGATCGCGCGCTGGCACGGCCAGGGCCGCAATGCCTACGCGGTGACGGTGCGCTTCGCGCCGACCAGCACGCCGGGCCAGCTCGCGATGGCCGGGCGCCTGTGCGCCGATGACGCCACGCTCTACCTCCAGACCCATGTCGCCGAGAACCGCGCCGAAGTGGCATGGGTGGCCGAACTCTTTCCCGCGGCACGCAGCTACCTCGACGTGTACGAGCAAGCCGGCCTGCTGCACCGGCGCTCGGTGCTCGCGCATGGCATCTGGCTCGACGACGCCGACCGCGCGCTTCTTGCGGCCAGCGGCGCGCAGATCGCGTTCTGCCCGTCGTCGAACCTGTTCCTCGGCAGCGGCCTGTTCGATTGGCAGCGCAATGCCGACGCCGGCGTCGCCGTGAGCCTGGCGAGCGATGTGGGCGGGGGCACGAGCCTCTCCATGCAGCGCACGATGGCCGACGCCTATAAGGTGCAGGCCCTGGCCGGCAACAAACTCAGCGCCTGGGCCGTGCTCTACGCCGCGACGCGCGGCGCGGCGCGTTCGCTCGAACTCGACGCTGAAATCGGCAGCTTGGATGCCGGGCGCATGGCCGACCTGTGCGTCTGGGACTGGGCCGTGGGCGACGTCGCGAGTCGCCGCATCGACGTGGCACGCGATCTGCATGAGCGGCTGTTCGCCTGGCTCACGCTCGGTGACGAGCGCTGCCTCACGGCGGCGTACATTGCGGGCGTGCAGCGGCATTCCCGCGACGCGTCGCCAGAATAACCAGCGCAGGAGACAAGCATGGAGACATTGCGACTGCAACTGACCGGCCTGAGCAAACAGTACCCGGCCGTCAAGGCGAACGACAAGGTCAGTCTGCGCGTCAAGCCCGGCGAGATCCACGCCGTGCTCGGCGAAAACGGCGCCGGCAAGTCGACGCTGATGAAGATGATCTACGGCGCGGTGCGGCCCGACGAAGGCGAGATCCGCTGGAACGGCGAGTTGGTGCATGTCGCGAGCCCGGCGGCGGCGCGGCTGCTCGGCATCTCCATGGTCTACCAGCACTTCAGCCTGTTCGACACGCTCACCGCGGCCGAGAACGTGTGGCTCGGTCTGGGCAAGGAGATCACGCTGCCCGAGGTCACGGCGCGCATCGGCAAGGTGGCGTCGACCTATGGCCTGGATGTGGAGCCGCTGCGCCCGGTGCATACGCTGAGCGTCGGCGAGCGCCAGCGCGTCGAGATCGTGCGCGCGCTGCTGACGAACCCGAAGCTGCTGATCCTGGACGAGCCGACCTCGGTGCTGACGCCGCAGGCGGTGGAAAAACTGTTCGTCACGCTGCGCCAGTTGTCGGCGGATGGGTGCTCGATCCTCTACATCAGCCACAAGCTCGACGAGATCCGGGCGCTGTGCCACCACTGCACCGTGCTGCGCGGCGGCAAGGTCACCGGCGAAGTGGATCCCGACGAAGGAAAGCAACGCCAGCCTGTCGCGCCTGATGATCGGCGCCGAGCCGCCCGAGCTGCAGCACAAGGCCGCCACGGCCGGTGCGACGGTGCTCGCGGTGAAGAACCTGTCGCTGAACAAGGTCGACCAGTTCGGCATGAACCTGCAAGGCATCTCGTTCGACGTGCGCGCCGGTGAGATCGTCGGCGTCGCGGGCGTGTCGGGCAACGGCCAGCAGGAGTTGATGGCGGCGCTGTCGGGCGAAGACCCGCGTGCCGCGCCGGATTCGATCCAGCTCTTCGGCAAGGCGATCGGTGCGCACTCGCCGCGAAAACGCCGCCACGAAGGATTGCACTTCGTTCCGGAAGAACGGCTCGGGCGCGGCGCGGTGCCGATCCTGAGCCTCGCCCAGAACACACTGCTCACGCGCACCGCGGCGGTGAACCGCTGGGGCTGGATCGGCACGTCGCAGGTGCAGCTGCTCGCGGCGCACCTCATCAGCCGCTTCAACGTGAAGGCAGGCGGAGTGGAAGCGGCGGCGAAATCTCTGTCCGGCGGCAACTTGCAGAAGTTCATCGTCGGCCGCGAGATCGATGCGAACCCGAAGCTGCTGATCGTCTCGCAGCCGACCTGGGGCGTCGATGTCGGCGCGGCGGCGCTGATCCGCGGCGAGCTGCTCAAGCTGCGCGACGCCGGCTGCGCGCTGCTCGTCGTCAGCGAGGAGCTCGACGAGTTGTTCGAGATCTCGGACCGGCTGATCGTCATCGCCCAGGGCCGAATGTCGCCATCGATCGCGACCGCTGACGCGACGATCGAGCGCATCGGCGAATGGATGAGCGGCTTGTGGGTCAAGGAGCCAGGGCCATCCGTCACGGATGCGGCGCACGTGCCGGCTGCTGCCCCGGAAGGAGTTCGCCATGCTCAGGCTTGAAACTCGCCCGCAGCCCTCCAAGGCGATGTCGCTCGGCTCGCCGCTGATCGCCTTGGCGCTCACGGCCATCATCGCGGCGCTGCTGTTCGCCGCGCTCGGCAAGGACCCCGTGAAGGGCCTGTCGATCTTCTTCTTCGAGCCCCTGAACGGCCTGCGCCAGACGAGCGAGGTGCTGCTCAAGGCCACACCGCTGATCGTCATCGCGCTCGGCCTGGCGGTGTGCTACCGCTCCAACGTCTGGAACATCGGCGCCGAGGGCCAGTACCTGCTCGGCGCGCTGGCCGGCGGCGGCGTGGCGCTGTGGCTGACGACGGCGGGCATTGTCTTGCCGAAGATCATCGCCGTGCCGCTCGTGCTGCTCGGCGGCGTGCTCGGCGGAATGGCGTGGGCGGCGATCACCGCGGGCCTGCGCGACAAGTTCAATGCCAGCGAGATCCTGGTCAGCCTGATGCTCGTCTACGTCGCCCAGCAGCTCGTCAACTACCTCGTGTTCGGGCCCTGGAAAGACCCGCAGGGCTTCAACTTTCCGCAGACCAAGACCTTCGATGCGTCGACCTGGCTGCCCAACCTGTTGACGGGAACGCGGCTGCACGTCGGCTTTGTGATCGCACTCGTGATGGTTGCGATGCTGTGGGTCTTCATGTTCCGCCTGTTTCGCGGTTTCCAGTTGCAGGTGGGCGGGCTCGCGCCGGCGGCGGCGCGCTACGCCGGGTTTTCGGCGAGCACGTCGCTGTGGACCGCGATGCTGATCTCGGGTGGGCTCGCCGGTCTGGCCGGAGCGATGGAGGCCGCGGGCCCGCTGCGCCAGATCACGCCGCACATCTCCACGGGCCTGGGCTTCACAGCGATCATCGTCTGCTTCGTCGGGCGGCTGCACCCGGTGGGCATCGTGTTTGCCGGCATCCTGCTGTCGATGATGCTGATCGGCGGCGAACTCGGCCAGTCGCGACTGGGCCTGCCCAACGCGCTGACGGGCGTGTTCCAGGGGCTGCTGCTGGTGCTGCTGCTGGCGTGCGACACGCTGATCCACTACCGGGTCCGGCTGCGCCGCGCGGTGGCTGCCTGAACATTGGAGGAGACACGACATGAATGAGATCGCATTGCTGATCGCCGCGACGCTCGCGTCCGGAACGCCATTGGCCATCGCCGGGCTCGGGTTTGCTGCTCAACGAGAAGGCGGGCGTGCTCAACCTCGGTGCCGAGGGCATGATGCTCGTCGCCGCGATCGCCGGCTTTGCCGCGGCGTTCACGACCGGCAGCGACACGCTCGCCTTCGTCGCCGGGGCGGCGGCCGGGGGGCTGCTGGCGGCGGCTTTCGGCGCGCTCGTGATCTGGCTCAACACGAACCAGTACGCGACGGGCCTGGCGGTCAGCTTGTTCGGCTATGGCTTCTCGGCGTTCGTCGGCGTCGGCTTCGTGGGCCAGAAACTTGCAGAGCGCGCGGCATTCCAGATTCCGATCCTCGCCGACATTCCGCTGCTCGGCCCCGCGTTGTTCCGCCAGCACCCCATGGTCTATATCGCGATCGGCCTGATGTTCGCCTGCATCTGGTTCCTCTACCGCAGCCGTGCCGGCCTGGTGCTGCGCGCGATCGGCGAGTCACCCGAATCGGCGCACGCGCTGGGCTACAAAGTGCGCTGGATCCGCCTGGCCGCAGTGGTTGCCGGCGGTGCGCTTTGCGGCGTGGCCGGTGCATTTCTGTCCGTCGTCTACGCACCGCTTTGGGTCGAGGGGCTGGTGGCAGGGCGCGGCTGGATCGCGCTGGCACTGACCACGTTCGCCACCTGGCGGCCGGTGCGCGTGCTGCTCGGCGCGTACCTGTTCGGCGGCGTGACGATGCTGCAATTCGCATTGCAAGGCGCCGGTGTCGACGTGTCGAGCCAGCTGCTCGCGATGCTGCCCTACCTGGCCACGATCATCGTGCTCGCGCTGATCAGCCGCAACCCGGCGTGGATCCGCATCAACATGCCCGCGTCGCTCGGGAAAGCCTTCCACCCCGGCACATAATCCGCGTGCCGTTTTTTTCACCAACAACAGGAGACCTGTTCCATGACCACCCTCACCAAGCGTTCCCTGCTCCAATGGGCCGCGCTGACTTCGCTTGCGGCGAGTGCCGCGCTCGTGGGCTGCGGCAAGAAGGAAGAGCCCGCCAAGCCAGCGGCAACCGCCCCTGCGGCTGCACCGGCACCGGCACCGAAGCCCGAGCCGTTCAAGGCCGCATGGGTCTATGTCGGCCCCGTCGGTGACGCCGGCTGGACCTATGCGCACGACGTCGGCCGCAAGGCGGTCGAAGCCGAACTCGGCGACAAGGTCAAGACCACCTTCGTCGAAAAGGTTCCCGAGGGTGCGGACGCCGAGCGGGTGATCCGCGATCTTGCGGCGCAAGGCAACAAGATCATCTTCGCGACGTCGTTCGGCTTCATGGAGCAGATGCTCAAGGTGGCGAGTGAATTCCCAGACGTGAAGTTCGAGCACGCCACCGGCTACAAGACCTCGCCGAACATGCGCATCTACGACGCCAAGTTCTATGAAGACGCGTACATGGCAGGCGTGATCGCCGGCAGCATGACGAAGACGAACACGCTGGGCTTCGTGGCGTCGTTCCCGATTCCGGAAGTGCTGCGCAACATCAACGCCTACACGCTCGGCGCGCAAAGCGTGAACCCGAAGGTCAAGACCAAGGTCGTCTGGGTCAGCAGCTGGTTCGACCCGCCGAAGGAAGCCGAAGCCGCGCAAAGCCTGATCAACGGCGGCGCCGACGTGCTGCTGCAGAACACCGATTCGTCCGCGGTGCTGCAAACCGCTGAGAAGAACGGCAAGTTTGCGTTCGGCTGGGACAGCGACATGAGCGCGGTCGCGCCGAAGGCGCACCTGGCGTCGTGCGTCGTGATCTGGGACGGTTACTACAAACAGGCCGTCAAGGCGGCGATGGACGGCAGCTGGAAGACCGAACGCACCGTGTGGGGTGTGAAGGAAGGGCAGAACGCGCTCGTGAAGATCGCCGACTCGGTGCCCGAAGCGGCGAAGAAGAAGCTCGACGAAATCAAGGAAGGCATGAAGGCCGGCAGCTTCGAGGTCTTCACCGGGCCGATCGCCGGCGCCGACGGCAAGGAACTGCTCGCCAAGGACGTGAAAGCCGACCAGGCCTGGAAAGACAAGGTCGACTTCTACGTGAAGGGCGTGGAGGGGAAGATTCCCAGCGGCAAGTAATCGGGTGCGCACTGGGTCACCGTGAGCCCGCTACAGCCCATGGTGTGTTTTCCCGAAGTACAGCTTATAATGCGTAAAGTGGAAAAACAAATCTAAAGCTGTATGAGCCAATTCGTCGTGCGAACGCCCGGGCAGTTGTCTGGGCTGCTGCGCGGCTTCCGCGACGCACGCGGACTGACGCAAGTGGAAGCGGCGGCCCGCCTAGGTGTCACGCAACAAACCCTGTCGGCGCTGGAGCGCAACGCCGACAAGGTGAGCGCGGCGCGGCTCATGAAGCTGCTCGCCATTCTCGGCGTCGAGCTTGTCCTGCGCGAGACGGCGGGGGAACCGGCGGCGCCCGGCGAAACGGCGCGCCGCTCCGGCAAGGCTGCATGGTAGTGCGCTAGCCCATGGCCGAGGACTCGCGTGCGCGCAGCCTCGCGCTGTGGATGAATGGCGAAAGTGTCGGGCTCTGGAGTGCAGGGCGCGCGGGCGATCGACTGGTCTATGCGCCGTCCTGGCTCGACTCCACGCAAGGCCGGGCACTGTCGTTGTCGTTGCCGTTTCGCCCCGGCAACCCCGCGCACACCGGCGCCGCGGTGCGCGCCTATTTCGACAACCTGCTGCCCGACAGCCAGCCCATTCGCGAGCGCCTGGCCCGAAGGTTCAAGACGCCGACGGCCGATGCCTTCGATCTGCTGGCGCAAATCGGCCGCGACTGCGTGGGCGCCCTGCAAATCGTTCCGCAGGGTATTGCGCCGGGCAACGTGAAGCAAATCCGGGCCCGTGCGCTCGACGAAGCCGGTGTCGCGAGGCTGCTGCGCGGAACGCTCGAGCCTGGCGCGTTGAACGCCGCACCGGGCAACGGTGACGCCGACGCCTTCCGCATCTCGATCGCCGGTGCGCAGGAGAAGACCGCCCTCCTGTGGCGCGACGGTCAATGGTGGCTCCCGCTGGGCAGCACGCCGACAACGCACATTCTGAAATTGCCGCTGGGGCGGGTGGGCCCGCTGCAGCTGGATCTGCGCGATTCCGTGGAAAACGCATGGCTGTGCGCGCAAATCCTCGCGGCCTACGGCTTGCCGGTGGCGCGCTGCCATCCATTGCGCTTCGAGGACCTCAAAGTGCTCGGCGTCGAGCGCTTCGACCGCCGCTTTGCCGACAACGGCGCGTGGATCGTGCGCCTGCCGCAGGAAGACATGTGCCAGGCCACCGCGACCCCACCGCACGCGAAGTATGAGGCCGACGGCGGCCCAGGGATGGCGCGCATCTTCGACGTTCTGGACGGCTCGCGGCGCCGGACCCACGACCGCGAGACCTTCTTCCGCGCACAGCTCATGTTCTGGTTGCTCTGCGCGCCCGACGGCCATGCCAAGAACTTCAGCATCGCGCTGCACCCGGGCGGCGCCTATTCGACGACGCCGCTGTACGACGTGATGTCGGCCTACCCGGTGCTCGGCGAGGGGCCGGGCCGCATCTCACCCCACCGCGTGAAGCTGGCGATGGCGTTGCGCGCCAAGAATCCACATTGGCGCATGCGTGACATCTTGCGCCGCCATTGGGTGGAACTGGGCCGGCGCCACGGCGTGGTGTCGGAAAGCGGGCAGGGTGTGGACGCGATGATCGACGAGCTGATCGCACGAACCCCCGAGGTCTTGCGCAGCGTTGGTGCTGCGTTGCCCAAGGCGTTCCCGGCCCGAGTGGCGGAACCGATTCTGCGCGGCCTGCGCGAGGCAGCGGCGCGGCTCGCGCAGGCCACGGGATCGTGATGCCGGCGGCGCCTTCGCACCGCGCCCGGCGTAGCCGAGGCAACGACGTCACGGCACACGCCGTACGCTCGTTGCCGCAAGTGCATTGGGGAAGAGAACGCCCTCGGCACGCACCAGATCGTTGGCCTGCAGGGCCGAGAAAAACTCCAATTGCGTCTGCGCGAGGCCTTGTGCGTCGAAGAAGGCGCTGTTCGCAGTCGTCACGAGCCTGCCGAAGATCGTGAACGAGCCGCCGCCGATGTTGGCGACCGGACCGGCGATTCCGGCGCCCGGTGCGACGAGCGGCAGGCGCTGCACGAGGCCGGCGTCGATGCCGCCGGTGCCGTTCGTCCAGCCCAGCACCAGGACCTTGTTGCCCGGTGCGAGTTCGGCCAGGGTCAAGCCACCGCCCGCGAGCGTCAAATCGCTGAGCACCGTGCGCGGCTGCACCTGGACCTGAACGTTCGGGGCCACCTCGACCGTGAGGGTTCGTGCGACCGCGTCGACTGCGGCGACGACGCCTCGCAGGTAGCCGTCGATGGCAGGCCGATAGATGTGCACGCGCTCAGCGACCAGCACGCCGTCGCTGCCGCGCGCACCGATCACGCCGACGCGTGCGCCGTCACCGATGTCGGAAAGGGTTCCGCCGTCGATCTGCGCTGCCGGGGCGAGCCGCACCGCCTGGCGGTTCATCAGGAACGTGCCCGCGTTCGTGTCCCACTGCCGGACGAGGCCTTGCAGCAGCAGCCTGCGCAATGGGCCGACGAGCCCGTCGCTGAGCAATACGAGGCGCGTCGCCACCGCCGTGCTGCCGCTCGGCGCGGCCTGCAGCACGACACGCACCAATTGCCCGGGCGCCAGCGCATTCGCCGAGACCCCCACCAGTTCGGCGTTGCCGATGTTCACGCTCAGGCCCGGTAGCTGCACAACGTTGGCGTTGACTGCCGTGATGAACCCCGTCAACTGCGGTGCGACGGCACTGGCTTCAACGCGCACCCACGTTGCACGGAATCCATTGGCCGCGTGGAAACCGGAGATCTGCAGCACATTGCCGGGCTGCAAGTCGGCGAGACCGCTCACGCCGCTACCTTCGAACAGCGTCGTCGAATCGACGTTGACGCGTTGCCCGAGAACCTGAAAGCCGGTGGCGTCAGGAACGGCGTCGAGGCTGCCTCGCAACAGGCTTTCGTAGACGACCTTCGTCGCCCTGCCGCTCAGGCCGTCGGCCGCGAGCGTCCCGCTCACGGTGACAACCATGCCGACGCGCAAGTCTGCCTGGGCGCGCCCCGTAGTGCCGTCGGTGGCGATGTCGGCGCCCCCGATGTCGAAGTGCACGCCGTCGACGATCACGCTGCCGAAGCCTGTGACCACACCCGTGGCCTGCGTGTCGGGCACGACGCCGGTGCCGTCCTGGCCGACGCCGCCACAACCCGCGGCGAGAACGGCAGCCAAGGCGATCTGGCAGGCCGGTAGCCAGCGGGCCCAACGGCTGCAAAGCGAAGAAAAGCGCAACTTCATGGTGACTCTCCGGAGGCGACGTCCGTTGGGCTGGAGGGCGGGTGAGTGTCGATGCGAGGCGCCTGCGGCTCGGACGCCGGCGTCTCGCTGTAGTAGATGCCGAGCGTGACCCGCCGCGCCCCCGGCGCCAGTGGGGCTTCGCCGGCGTCGTTGGCGACGAGCAATTCGCGCGCACCGCTGAGCGCTTTCAGCCCGGTGTCGCGCAACGCGGTGCGCAGCTCCTGCAGGCGCTGCGCCGGGATGTGGTCGGCGAACACGCGCTGCTGCAACCAGGCCTGCTCGGCGGGCACTGTCAGGTTGTGGTCGATCGTGCCGAGCAGGTCGGCGGCGTGCTGGCCGAGCAGCGTGATCTTGCGCGAGTCGGTCGTCTGCGGCACGTAGCCTTCGCCGCGCAGTTGGTAGCGGCCGTCTTCGGTGGTCGAAACGGCGCCGGCATGGCGAAGTTCGTCGAGCACCGCGCGCACCGGCATGTCGCCGCTGTGCTTGCGCACCAGCGCCGCGAACTGGGCGGCGTCGAGGGCAGGAAGCGACTCAGGCGTAGCGCCGGCGTGGTCGCGCTGCCAACCGACGACGACTTTCGCGGCCCGGTTCAGCGAGGTCGCCAACTCTGCCTCGCCTGGCTCGCCCTGCGCATTGAGCGCCTGCAGCCGCGCCACTTCCTTGCGGTTCAGGCCCGTGATCACGGAGATGCGCGACGTCGTCTGCTTGCGGCCCCGCAAGGCGAAGTCGCGCTCGGCGACGTCGACATAGGTTCGGCGCGCCAACTCGGCGAACTCGTCGTACGCCATGCCGTGGCGCAGCAGCACCCGCACCAGCGGGCGCAGCAGGTGCAGCACGGCAGCCGTCAGGGCAGGGCGCAGGTTCATGGGCGTTGACGTGTTGGCGAGGCGGCCTGGCAATCGACCATGTCGCAATTGTTAACCAAATTTGGGCTTCATGTCCCAAAAAGACATTGCAATTTTCAAGAACTGGGAAAATAATCCCAAACATGCGAAGGACGTCAATCGTCCTGAGCAGTTGTTCAACCACAGCAAAGGGATTTGTCATGAACGCTCAACTCAGACGCGTCTTCGCCGGCGTCAGCCTCGCGGCGACGGCTTGGCTTGCTGCCTGCGGCGGCGGTGGGTCGGACGGCAGCACCGCCGCCCCGGCCGCGCAGTACGAAGGAACGATCAGCGGTTTTGGCAGCGTGATCGTCAACGGCGTGCGCTTTGACGACAGCCGTGCCGCGATCACGATCGACGACACCAGTGCCGCCAAGGGCGCGCTCAAGCTCGGCATGCGCGTCACGCTGAGCGGCGACGTCGCCGAAGGCAGCGAGACGGGAACGGCCACCCACGTCAACGTCGAGACCGCCGTGCGCGGCCAGGTAGGGAGCGTCGACCTGGCCAATGCAAACTTCAAGGTCCGCGGCATCACGATCCAGACTGACACCAAAACCGTGTTCGAAGGTGCGAGCGAACTGGCCGCGCTGATGGCCGGCGACTGGGTCGAGGTGCACGGCAGCGTCGACTTCGCGAACCGCGTCGTGCAGGCGACTCGCGTCGAGGTCCAGGCGCCCGAGGACATCGGCCGGGTCGTGCTGTTCGGCAAGGCGACGGGCGTGACCGCGACCACCTTTACCCTCGGCGACCTGACGGTGAACTACGCGAGCGCGCGGCTCGTCGGCTTCGACGCCAACGCCATCGCCGAAGGTGCCGTGGTTCGGGTGCGTTCCAACGAGCCCCCGCTGGCCAATGTGTTGACCGCGACGTTGGTCAAGGCCGTCAAGGCGCCGCGCCTGCTCGACGGCACACCCGCCGCCGTGGAAGGGCGCATTCAGCAGTTCAACGGCGCGGCGGATTTTCTGGTCAGCGGGACTGCGGTCGACGCGAGCAACGCGACGTTCGAAAACGGCGTGATCGGTGACCTCGCCGAAGGCAAGCGCGTGATCGTTCGCGGAACCCTCGCGAACGGCAAAGTCATCGCCAAGAAACTGCGCTTCTTCCTGCCCGACCAGGACGGCGAAATCCGCCTCATCGGCCTGGTGAGCGACTACCTGACGAACGCGAGCTTCAAGGTGCGCGGCGTCGCGGTCGACGCCAGCAGCGCCCAGTTCATCAATGGCGACGCCGCCGAGCTGTCGAACAGCCGCCTCGTGCAGATCAAGGGCCAGGCCGTCGGCTCGGTCGTCACCGCCACCAGCGTGCAGTTCCTCGACTCGAACGCAGTCCTGGCCTTGTTGACCGGCAAGGTGAGCGACGCGAATTCCCTCGCCGATTTCAAGGTCGGCGGGCAAGCGGCGAAGGTCGGCCTGGTGGTGCGCTACATCAACGGCAACGCCGCCAGCATCGTCGACGGCGCGACGCTCTGGATGAAAGGGCACCGCGACGCCAACGGCACGTTTGTCGCGAACGTCATCTTCGTCGTTCCCAACTGGATCGTCGCGACGACGCAGGCCGCCGGCACCGTGACCGACCCGGACGATGTGAACGGCACGTTCAAACTCAACGGCACGACCGTCACGACCTCGCCGGCGACCGTGTTCGTCGGCGGTGCCGCGGCCGATCTGGCCGCCGGGCGCTGGGTGATCGTCACCGGGAAAGTGAACGCAGGTGTGCTCGCCGCCGAAACCATCGTCGTCACGCGCGACACGAGCACGTGCAAGGCGTTCAAGCTCGAGGCCGTGATCTACGACTACGTCTCGGTCAGCGACTTCAAGCTGTTCGGCTTCTCGGTCGACGCGAGCGGCGCGACGTTCAGCGGCGGCACCGCGGCTGACCTGGCCGACGGCAAAGTGGTGCAGGCCTGCGGCGACGAATTGCCGGTGGGCGATGCGCTGAAAGCGAACAGCATCGTGTTCCGCAGCGCGCCCTGATTCGGCGCGGACCCACCAGCGCCCCGCAGCGATAGCCCCGGGGCGCTTTTTCTTGCGGCCTGAATCAGGCCGGTTGAACCTCGCGGCGCAAGGCCTGGATCGCCAACGCGGCGATCACCAGACCGAAGCCGATCGCGTCGGCCAGCGCACCGGGGTACACCAGGGCGAAGCCGGCCACGAGCAGCATCGCGCGTTCGATCTGGGTGGTCCGTTTCAAGGCCCAGCCCTGAAAGCCCGCGGCGAGCGCCGCGATGCCGACCGCCGCGGTGAGTGTGACCTGCGCGATCGACCACCAGTTGGCGCTGGCCAGCGCTTTCGCCGAGCCCATCAGCAGCAGCCCCTGGCCTTCGGGCGCGAGCACGAACATGAACGGAACCAGGAACGCCGGCACGGTGTACTTCCAGCACTGCAGCGTCGTCTTGTACGGGTCGCCGCCGGTGATGGCGGCGGCCGCGAACGGCGACAGCGCGGTCGGTGGCGACACTTCCGACAGCACCGCGTAGTAGAAGATGAACATGTGCGCGGCGAAGTCGGGAACGCCCAGTTTGATGAGCGCCGGCGCGGCGATCACGGCGCAGATGATGTAGCTCGCCGTCACCGGCACCGCCAAGCCGACGATCCAGACGACGAACGAGGTGTAGAGCGCGGTCAGGAACAGCGAGCCGCCGGCGGCGTCGATCACGATGCCGCTGAACTTCAGGCCCAGGCCCGTGAGCGTGACCACGCCGACGATGATGCCCGCGCCGGCGCAAGTCGCGCCGACGTTGAGCATGCCGATCGATCCGCCTTCCATCGCCTTCACGAACGGCGATTGAAAGAGGTTCTTCGTCAGCGACCCCTTGCCTTGGAACAAGTCGTAGGAAAAGAGCGCGCATTCGCGCCGCAGAAAGCTCGTCGCGAACGCGACCACGGTCGCCCAGAAGACCGACAGCACGGGCGAGAAGCCGAGCAGCATGAACGCGATGATCGACACCAGCGACAGGAAGTGGAAGCCGTAGTTCTTGGTGAGGTGCCACACCGAATCCACCTTGGCGAATTCGACATTGCCCATGCCGTACTTGCGTGCGTCGATCTCGACCATCAGGAACAGCGCGAGGTAGAACAACAGCGTCGGGATCGTCGCCATCAACAGCACGTCGAGGTACGAGATCTTCAGGAACTCGGCGATCAGGAACGCTGCAGCACCGAGCACCGGCGGCGAGATGATCGCGCCCAAGCCGCCCGCCGCGAGCAGGCCTCCGGCCGCGTTCTTCTCGTAGCCCACCTTGGCGAGCATCGGGTACGCCACGGCGCCGAGCGTCACGGTGGTCGCGACGCCCGAGCCCGACGGGCCGCCGAGCAGGAACGACGCGAGCACGACGGTGCGCCCCGCGCCGGTGGGCTTGCCGCCCATCGCCGAGAACGAGAAGTCGATGTAGAACTTGCCCGCGCCCGAGTGCTGCAGGAACGCGCCGAAGATCGTGAACAGGATGATGAGTGACGCCGACACGTCGACCGCCACGCCGTAGATGCCCTCCAGCGTCATGTAGAGCACGCCGATCAATCGGCCGACTTCGTAGCCCTTGTGCGTCCACGGCGCAGGCAGCATCGGCCCGGTGAGCGCGTAGGCGATGAAGCACGCCGTGATGACGGGCATCACCCAGCCGCTGGTGCGGCGCATCGCTTCCAGCACCAGCACGATCAGCGCGACGCCGAAGGCGATGTCCCACGGCAGTGGCGACGTATTGCGGTCGGTGAAGTCGTCACCGCCGCGGATCAGGTAGACCACGGTCGCAATCGCCAGCGCCGCGGCGAGCCAGTCCCACGCCATGATGCGGTGGCGAAACCGGCTGCTGATCGGAAACACCAGAAAGCACAGCGCCAGCACGAAGCCCACGTGCACCGGGCGCAGTGTTTGCGTCGGCACGATCGCGTACGCCGTGTACAGGTGGAACGCCGACATGATGAACGCAACGGCGATCACGAAGATGCCGAGCCAGCCCGTGAGTTTGTTGGCGGCGCCTTCTTCGGCTTCGATGAACTCTTCGGCCTTGTGCAGGGCCTCGGTGCTGACTGCAGCGTCGGCTGGCGGGTCGCGCTGCGTGTCTGGGGTCATGGGCGCGTCAATTGAGCTTGATGCCTTTTTCGGCGAAGTATTTCACCGCGCCGGGGTGGAACGGGATCGGCGATGCGCTCGCCTTCTGGTTCTCCAGCTTGATGTTCATCGCTTCCTTGTGCACCGCGATCAAGTCGTCGCGCTTGTCGAAAATCGTCTTGACGATGTTGTAGGCCGTTTTCTCGTCCATGTTTTCATGCGTCACCAGGATGTTCATCACGGTGGCCTGCTTGTTGTCGGCGTCCATTCCCTTGTAGACGTCTTTCGAAATGGCGTCTTCGACGTACAGGTTGCCGTACTTCTTGTTCATCGCCGCCACCGTTTCGGCGTGGTCGATCATCTTCAGCTTCGTTCCCGGCGTGTTCGCGAGATCGGTCACCGCGGCGGTGGGCAGGCCGCCGACCCAGAAGAAGGCATCGATCTTGCCGTCCTTGATCGCGTTCACCGATTCGGCCACGCCCAGCCGCTCGCGCTTGATGTCGCTGTCCTTGTCCAGGCCGGCGGCCTCGATCACGCGAAACGCCATCACTTCGGTAGCGCTGCCCGGCGACCCGGTGGAGACGCGCTTGCCTTTCAGGTCCGCCATCTTGGCCACGCCGCGGCCCTCGATGCTCACCACGTGCATGCGGTTCGGGTACAGGATCATCAGCGTGCGCACCGGCACCTTGTTGCCCTTGAACTTGTCTTCGCCGCGGTAGGCGTCCTGCGTCGCGTCGGTCATCGTCAGCGCGATGTAGGGTTTACCGCTGCCGATGAGCTTGAGGTTGTCGACCGATCCGCCCGTCACTTCGGCGGTGGCCTGCATGCCGGGGACGTGCTTGGACAGGGCCGCAGCCATGCCGCCGCCCAGCGGGTAGTAGACGCCACCGGTGCCGCCGGTGGCGATGGAGATGTTTTGCGCGTTCACGCCGACGCTGAGGACGAGGCCGGCGAGCAACGCACCGATGGCAGGCTGAAATTTCATGATGACTCCCGAGAATGAGACTTGGTCCCTGTGGCGACTCGCATTCTGGCTTGCGGCCGCCCGCCCGACTCTACTGGGTTTCCAGCAGCCGGCGCCCACCGGAGGCATGAAACGACGGCCGACCCGCCGGCTCGCCGGCGCGAACCTCGGGATTGCACTCATGTAACTTCAATGGTCATTGGCGCTGATCATCGACAGAATGAACCGGCGTTCGCGTCGAGCGACGTTCAGGCCAACAAATCAGGAGACACCCCATGTGCAGACTGTGTGACGACGGTAGCCCGCAAGACCACTCCGAAGCGCGGCGCAAGTTCCTGAAGGCCACGGCCGCCACCGGCTTTTCCGCCGCCGGCCTGAGCCTGTTGACACCGCGCCCGGCGGCCGCCGACGACGATCATCGCGAGCCCGAAGACAGCGGCCGCCGCGGCCGGCGCTACGTGATCCGCGGCGGCGCGGTGATGTCGATGGACCCGAAAGTGGGCAACTTCGACAAGGCCGACGTGCTGGTCGAGGGCAAGAAAATTCTCGCCGTCGAACCCCATCTGCACGTCGGTGGGGCGTCGGAGATCGACGCGCGCGGCCGCATCGTGATGCCGGGGTTCATCGACACCCACCATCACCAGTTCGAAACGTCGCTGCGCAGCTTTCTCGCCGATGGCATTCTGATCAACGACGGGTCGGGCTCGCCGAGCGCGGACCCGACTTACTACGAATACATTCTGCTCAAATTCGCTCCCGTGTACCGGCCGCAAGACGTGTACATCAATGAGCTGTTCGGCGGCCTCAGCCAGCTCGACGCGGGCGTGACGACGGTGCACGACATCTCGCAGATCCATCACTCGCCGGCGCACTCCGACGCCGTCGTCCAGGCGCTTATCGATACCGGGCGCCGCGCGGCGTTCGGCTATTTCGAGAGCGCGGGCGGCGTTGCCGGCAACCAGTACCCGCTCGACGCAACGCGCATCAGGAACCAATGGTTCTCCTCGAAAGACCAACTCGTCACGATGATCATGGGCGGCGAGGTCTATCTCGGCGATGCCACCACCCAGCAATCATGGGAGCTCGGGCGCAAGCTCGGCCTGCAGATCGCCGCGCACATCCTGTCGCCGTTCGGCATTCGCCCGATCATGGATGCGCTGGCGCAGGGCCAAGGCGGCGACAAGAAAAACATCGGCATCGGGCCGGACAACTTGTTCGTGCACATGACCGGGATGTCCAAAGGGGCCTGGAGATAAGGTCAAGGAAGTGGGCGCGCAGGTCTCGCTCGCAGTGCCGATCGAGATGAACATGCGCCACGGCATCCCGCCCATCCTGGAGATGCAGAGCCGGGGGATCGAGCCGTCGCTGAGCACGGACGTCGAGTGCACGATGACGGCCGACTTCTTCACCCAGATGCGCTCGATGATGACGATGCAGCGCATGGTCGTGAACCAGATGATCCTCGAACAGGGCAACTTCGAGTTCCCCAACCAATGGCCGACGCCGACCGCGGACAAGCCGAAGCTCTCTGAATGCCACCGATGTGTTGCGTTACGCCACGCTGAACGGCGCCAAGGCACTTCGCCTGGAAAACAAGACCGGCTCGCTGACGCCGGGCAAGGAGGCCGACATCATCATCCTGGACGCACAGGCGATCAACGTCGCGCCGCTGAACAATGTGCCCGGCGCGGTGGTGTCGCTGATGGAGCGCTCGAATGTCGAGACCGTGATCGTCGCCGGCAAGGTGCGCAAGTGGAAGGGCCGGTTGCTCGACGCCAACGTGAACCGGCTGCGCCGGGAGCTCGAGGCTTCGCGCGACCACATTTTCGAACGCGGCAGGCGTGCCGCAGAAGCTGTTTCGCTAGAACCTAAGGGCCGGCGGCTCAGTTCCCGAACCCATCCGCCACCCGAACGTCGATCAGCCGGGGCCCGCCCGGCGACGGCTGGCGCACCGCAGCCGCCACGTCGCCGGGCCGCTCGACGCGCATGCGCCGGCACGCCCATGCCTTGCGCGAGCGCGCAAAAGTCGATCAGCGGGTCGCGCAGATCCATGCCGACGAACTTGTCGCATCTGCGCATCGACACCAGGCGTTCCTTGAGGATGCGGTAGCTCTGGTTGTTGCAGATGATGTAGGTGATCGGTAGCTTGTAATGCGCCGCGCTCCACAGCGCCTGGATCGTGTACATCGCGCTGCCGTCGCCCACCACCGCGAACACCGGGCGCCGTGGCAGCGCGAGGCTCACGCCCACCGCGCCGGCCATCGCGAAGCCGATGCCGCCCGAGGCCAGCCCGTGAAAACACCGCGCATCGCGCCAGCGGTGGAAACTCGGCAGGGAGCCGGTTGACGTCAGACCCTCTTCCACGACCACGGCGTCGGCCGGCAGCGCGTCGGCAATCTGCATCATCAGGAACCGCGGGTCGATCGGTTGTGTGTCGGCGCGCGTGAGCATCTCGGCGGCGAGCTTGGCGCGCTTTGCGGTCCAATTGGTCTTCGCCAGTTCGGCCAAGCGCTGTTTCGCCACGCCGGTCTGTTGCGCACTCATCTTGCGGCGCAGAACGGGAAGCAGCGCGCGCAAGGTCTCCTTCACGCTCGCGCGCACCGCGATCTCGGTCGGGTAGTTCTTGCCCAGCTCCCAGTCGCGCTCCGAGATGTGCACGATCGGCATGCCCTCGGGCAAGGCGTCGACCGCGTTGTAGACCGACATGCGCAACATGTCGCCGCCGAGGTTCACCGCCAGGTCGTGCGGCAACAGGTTGGCGCGTGCGACTGCCTGAGTGCGCGTCACCGAGCCCATGTACGCCGGGTGTTCGGACAGAAAGTGCGAGCCGTAGACCACGCTCTGTTGGTACACCGGCGCGCCCAGCAGTTCGGCGAGCTCGGCAGCCTCTTGCAGCGCGTCGCGCGTCGCGAGTTCGTGGCCCGCAATGATCACCGGGTTCTGTGCCTGCAGCAGCCGATCGGCGCATCGGTCGAGCACCGCGTCGCTCGGTCGGGTGTCGGTTTCCACGCGCGTGGAATGCCCCATCGCGAGCGGCGCCTTCGCATCGAGAATGTCGCCGGGCAGGCTGATGAACACCGGGCCGGTGGGCGGCGACAGGGCGACCTTCGCGGCGCGGCGCACGATGCGCGGCAGGTCTTCGATGCGCGCCACCTCCACGGCCCACTTCACCAGCGGTTGCGCCATCGGTACCAGTGGCTCGTAGAGCATCGGCTCCATCAGGCCGTGCCCTTGCTCCTGCTGGCCTGCCGTGACGATCAACGGCGAGCCGAAGATCTTCGCGCTGTAGAGCGCCCCCATCGCGTTGCCCAGGCCAGGCGCGACGTGCACGTTGCACGCGGCCAGGCGGTTCGATGCGCGCGCGTAGCCGTCGGCCATCGCGACGACGATCGACTCTTGCAGTCCCAGCACATAGCGAAGCGCCGACTGCTCGGCGATCGCGTCCATGATCGCCAGCTCCGTCGTGCCGGGGTTGCCGAACAGGTGGTCAATGCCTTCGTCCGCGAGCAAGCTCAGGAACGCGGTGTTGCCGGCGACGACGGGGGTGGGGGATCGGTCCATGGTTCGCTAGCGTACCAAAGGAAATCGCGCGGGCATGGTTCGGGTAGGCCTGGGTACCTGGACCTGCCGCAGCAGCTGGGCCGCGTCGAATGGGCGCTTCAGCCCGCTTCCAGCCCGAGGTAAGCCTTGCGAATCTCGGGCCGGTCCATCAGCTCGGCCGCCGGGCCTTGCGCGACGATGCGCCCCTCTTCCATCACGTAGGCGCGCTGTGCGAGCTGCATCGCCATCACGACGTTCTGCTCGACCAGCAGCACCGACGTGCCTTGCGCGTTGATCGAGCGGATCGCGCGGAACATCTCCTGCACGATCAGCGGCGCGAGGCCCAGCGATGGTTCATCGAGCAGCAGCAGCGTCGGGCACGCCATCAGCGCGCGCGCAATTGCCACCATCTGCTGCTGGCCGCCCGAGAGCGAGCCCGCCGGCGCGTGCAGCTTTTGTTGCAGCATCGGGAACAGCTCCAGCACCTGCGCCAGGCTTTGTGCGCGCTTGAGCTTGGCGTGGCGGCTGAAGCTGCCGAGCACCAGGTTGTCGTGCACGCTCATCGTCGTGAACAGGCGCCGCCCTTCGGGAACGATGGCGATGCCGGCGGCGCAGAACTGGTGGCTCGGCAACGCGGTCACGTCGCGTCCGTCCAGGCGCAGGCTGCCGGCGTGGGCGCGCAGCAGCCCGGCGATCGTGTTGATGAGCGTCGACTTGCCCGCGCCGTTGGGACCGACCACGCACACCAGCTCGCCGCGCTGCACGTTCAGCGACACGCCGCGCAATGCGGGCGCCTTGCCGTAGTTGACTCGAAGCGCGTCAAGCTCGAGCATCGGGCGCTCCAAGGTAGGCGCTCACCACGTCGGCGTTCTTCATCACCTCGGCCGCCGGCCCCTGCGCGATCAACCGGCCGTGGTTCAGCACGGCGATGCGGTCGGTCAGCGCCATCACGGCGTGCATTACGTGCTCGACGAAGACGATCGTCGCCCCGCCGTCGCGGATTCTGCGGATCAACGCCACCGCTTCGTCGATCTCGCTCGGCGTCAAGCCCGAAAGCACCTCGTCGAGCAGCACCAGGCGCGGCCTCGAGGCGAGCGCGCGCGCGAGTTCGAGGAACTTGCGCTGGTGCAGGTTCAGGTCGTCGGGCAGTGCGTTGGCCTTGGGCTTCAGGCCGGTGAATTCGAGCCACTTCCAGGCTTCGCGCAGCGCGGCCTGGCGCGACAGCGCGGCGCCACCGAACATGGCGACGAGCGCGACGTTGTGCAGCACGCTCATGTGAGCAAATGGGCGCGGAATCTGGTACGTGCGTGCGATGCCCGACTGAGCGATGCGGTGCGCGGGCAGCCCGGTGAGGGCGCTCCCGGCAAACACGATCTCGCCGCCGCTGGCCGCGAAATGGCCGCTGATCACATTGATGAAGGTCGACTTGCCTGAGCCGTTAGGGCCGAGCAGGCCGAGGATTTCGCCTTCGCGCACTTGCAGGGTCACGCCGTCGAGCGCCTGCACGCCTTTGAAGGCTTTGCTCAGGTTGTGGACTTCGAGCAGCGGCTTGGCTGCAACGGCGGCGGCTCGGCTTTCCTCCCTCTCCCCTTCGGTCGCAATTCGCATGCCGTCATCCCGGCGTACGCCGGGATCCACCGCTGACCCCACGGTATGGACCCCGGCGTTCGCTGGGATAACGATTGCTGCTCGCCTGAACCGAAACCCCAGAATGCCATTCGGCATGAACAGAATCACCACCACCAGCACGCCACCCACGACAGCCCGGCCGGCAATCGCGTAGTCGCCGGCGGTGAAGACGTAGAGCAAGCCGGTGATCGCCGCGGCGCCCACCGCCGGCCCGGCCCAGTGCCGCGTGCCGCCAAGCACGCTCATCAGGACCACCGTCAACGGCACGGTGATGTTGAAGGTTTCGCCGACCGTCACGTAGTTGACGAACAGCGCGTGAATGCCTCCGGCCAGGCCGGCGAGCGCGCACGAAATGCCGAAGGCGATCAGCTTGTAGCGAAACGTCGGAACGCCCATCACCTCGGCCACGTCTTCGTCGTCGTGGATCGCGAACAGCCCGGTGCCCAGCTTCGAGGCGTGAATGCGATAAGCGATCCACAGCGTGGCGATCGCAGTGAACAACGCCATCAGGTAGAGCGACGACGACGCCGTCGGCCCGAGTTTGGGAATTGCCACGCCGCCGAGCGAAATGCCCGGCCCGCCGTCGATTCGCGTGTTCAGCACGATCGTCGCGACGACGAACGTGACCGCGAGCGTCAGCAGCGCGAACAGCTCGCCGCGCACCGCCTTCACGCGGAACACCACGGCGCCCAAGGCCACGCCGAGCAACGCGGCTGCCGCGGCCGCCAACGGCAGCGTCCACAGGAACGGCACGCCCAGGTTCGCCGCCAGCCCCGCCGAGGTGTACATGCCCACGCCGAAGAACGCGCCATGGCCGAACGAAAAGTAGCCCGAATAGCCTGACAGGATGTTCCACGACAGCGCCAGGATCGCCCAGTGGCACACGAGGTAGAGGAACGATTCGTAGAACGGCGCGACGCCGAGCCACGGCACGCTGGCCAGAGCCGCGCCCGCGGCGAGGATGCCGAACGTCGGCTGGCGAACGAAGTTCACGCCCGCAACTGCCCGGGCCGAAACAGCAGCACCACGATCAACAACGAAAACGAGACGATCGGCGCCCAAGACGGCGAGGTCACCGCCATCGTCACCGCTTCGCTGACGCCGATGATGACGCCCGCCACCAGCGGCCCGAGCGCGCTGCCCAGCCCACCGAGCATCACGGCCGCGAACACTACGCCGACCCAGGCGAAGATCTGCGACGGCGTGAGCGCGAAGGTGAGTGCCAGGCAAATGCCCGCCACGCCGGCGAGCGCGGCGCACAGGCCCGCGAGCAGCAGCGACAGCGCTTTCTGGTTGATGCCGAACGCCGCTGCGATGGGCGCGTCTTCGGCCATTGCGCGCAGCGCCTTGCCGAGATCCGTGTAGCGCATCGCCGCCCAGATGGCGAATGAGATCAGCGTCGCGAGCACCAGCGTCACGAGTTCAGGCACGGGAACGTAGAGCGTGCCGACCATGAACTTCTGGCTGTTGTAAGCCGACTCCAGGCGCCGGAAGTCGGCGGTCCAGATGCCCTGGATCGCGCTTTCCATCATCACCGTGATGCCGAACGTGACGAGCAGCGAGTTGAACGGCGAGATCGAAAACCGCGCGAGCAGCCACTGCATGGCCACGCCGGCGGCAAAGAACAGCGGCGGGATGATCAACAGCGTGAGCAGCGGGTCGACATGCGCGACGGTGGCCAGTTGATAGCTGAGGTAGGCGCCGAGAAACACGAAGCCGAAATGTGCGAGGTTGATTTGGCGGAGCAACCCCCAGGTCAGCCCCAGCCCCAGCCCGATCAAGCCGTACAGGCTGCCGATGAAGATGCCCGAGAGAACCGACTGGGCGAGCAGGTTGAGGCTGGGGAAGTTCATCGCAGCCTCATCCCGGCGCACGCCGGGATCCACCTTCCTGGGTGCAGTGGATCCCGGCTTTCACCGGGATGACGAACTGCATGCGCCGGGATGACGGGCGGGCTGTCACTGAGCCCGCAGCTTCGCACCCGGCGCCGCGAACTGCGTCGGCCAGACCACGTTCCACTTGCCGTTTTGCACCTGCTTGAGCTTCATCAGGTCGTCGCCGTAGTTGCCGGTGCCGTCGAAGCGCAGCCGCCCTTGAATCGTGTCGACGCGATTTGCCTTGAGCCACTGAATGATGGCCTTGTCGTCCAGGCTGCCAGCACCGCGCACGCCGGCTTCGAGGATCTGCCACGCCGAGAACGACGCCGCGGCCTGCACTTCGACGGTCGTGTCCGGCAGGCCGGCCTTGGCGGCACGGTCGTTGAAGATCTTGATGAATTCGGCAGCGACCGGGTTGTTCGTGAACGGCGCATGCTCTTCGAAGATCGTCAGCGACAGCGCGTTCGCCCCGTCGGGCGATTTGGTCATCGGCCCCGGCGCCGGGTAGGTGTGGAAGTGGACCGGCGGCACGTAGTCGATCTTCTTCATCGCATCGAGCAGCATGTTGCCCTCCAGCGCGATGTCGCCCATCCACACCAGATCGGCCTTCACGTCCTTGATGCGCGCGGCGATCGGGCCGAAGTCGCGGTTGCCGAACTCCCATTCGAGGAACAGCACTTCGTTCAGGCCACGCTTCTTCGCGACTTCGCGCGCGCCGAGCGTCATGAAGTGGATCGACGGGAACTTGCTCGTCACGAAGGCCACCGTCTTCGGCGGTTTGCTTGAGGCGGCCAGCGCATCGAGCACCATGTTCGGCACCGTGGTGCCGGGGTCGGCCCCGAGCGACCAGGCCGGGAACGCGCCCTCGTACTTGGCCAGCGACGGAATGCCGAAGGTATGGTGCACCAGCACCTTGTTGTAGCGCTGCGCGACGCCCATTGCCGAGAGGATGGCGCCGGTGGCATAGGGGCCCATCAGCAGGTCCACCTTGTCGGAGGTGACGAGCTGCTCGTACATCGTGCGCGCGACGTCGGGCTTGGACTGGTCGTCTTTCACCGACCACTCCACCTTGCGCCCGAGCAGCCCGCCGCGCGCGTTGAGCTGTTCGACGTAGATTTCGCCGACGAGCTTGTGCGTCATCGCGGTGGCCGAGAGCGGCCCGGTCAATGCCAGGGTGCTGCCGATGCGGATCGGCGCCTGCGCGGCGGCGCCGAAGGCCAAGAGGGCCGTGGCGACGGCACCGGTGGCGAGGATCAGGTTGCGACGCAAAGTGTTCATGCTCTTGTCTCCGTGCGCCGGTCAAAGCCGGCGAGATGTAGTGGCACGGGATGGTAGCGGCGGTCGTACCTTGGAGCAAGTCGCCCCTTCGGGTAAACCCGTTCGGCGGGGCGCAGACGCACGCATGGGCGAATACCCCGATGCCGGCACACAGGTGCTGTGATACGGTGCCTCAGTGCTGGGTTGCAGCAGCCCCGCATCCACAACCAATTTGCCGGTCACGGCCGGCGCACGGAGACACCATGAAGCGTTTGTTATGCCTTGCCGCCGCCGCGCTGGCGCTCGCCGTCTCCGTCGTTCCCGCCTCGGCGCAGGACAAGAAAGTCCGCGTCCAGATGGGCTGGGCGTTCCCGAGTACCACCGGCCTGCTCGGCCCCACGCAGACGCGGCTGGTCGACTTGCTGCGCACGCTGAGCGCCGGCAGCATCGACGTGAAGGGCTTCGAGCCCGGCGCGCTGGTGCCGGCCAATCAATACCTCGACGCGGTGGGCAACGGATCGCTCGACATGGCGTGGACGGTCTCGGGCTTCTGGACCGGCAAGGACATCGCGTTCGCGATGTACGCCTCGGTGCCGTTCGGCCCCGGCGTCGGCGAATACCTGGCGTGGATGAAACACGGTGGCGGCGAGAAGCTGATGAAGGAGCTGCACGCCAAGTACAACGTCGAGGTCGTTCCGTGTGGTGTGATCTCGCCCGAGGCTTCGGGCTGGTTCAGGAAGGAGATCAAGACGCTCGACGACCTGAAGGGCTTGAAGATGCGCTTCTTCGGCCTCGGCGCGAACGTGATGCAAAAACTCGGCGTCAGCACGCAGTTGCTGCAGGCCGGCGAAATTTTCCAGGCGCTGCAACTGGGAACGATCGACGCGACCGAGTTCTCGATGCCGGTGATGGACCTGACGCTCGGCTTCCACCAGGTCGCCAAGTTCTACTACTTCCCGGGCTGGCACCAGCAAAGCACGATCAACGAGCTCATCATCAGCAAGAAGAAATGGGCCGAGTTTAGCGACACCCAAAAGGCGATCATCCAGGCGGCGTGCGACGCGACGATCGCGCAGCAGTTCGCCGAGGGCGAGGCGGTGCAGTTCAAGGCGATGAAGGACATCCAGGCCAAGGGAGTGCAGCTCAAGAAGTGGCCGCAGAACTTCATCGACGCGTTCGAGAAGGCCTGGGATGAGGTCGCAGCCGAACAGGCAGCCAAGAGCCCCGAATTCAAGAAGGCCTGGGACAGCTACAGCGCGTTCCGCAAGGACTATGCGATCTGGAAGGACATGGGTTACCTGAAGTGACGGCGCCGCGCCGGCCCGCGCTGCCGCACTCTTCTCCGGTTCTCCTCGATTCGTTCGCTGCATCACGCGGCGCGGGCCGGTTCGGCCGCGCACCGCTGCTTCCCGCGGGCGCACCTTCGGAGCCCCCATGCAAGCCTTGCTGAAGATCGCCGACGCCATCGAAGCGGTGCTGCGCCGCATAGCGCATGCGGGTGCCTGGGCCTTCATCGCCTGCATCGCCGTGATCACGCTGGACGTGGTGACGCGCAAGTTCGGTTTTCAGTTTCCCGGCATGGGCTCGACCCGCCTGCAAGAGCTCGAGTGGCACTTGCACGCCGCGCTGTTCTGCACCTGGCTCGGCTACGCCTACGTTCGCAATGCGCACGTGCGGATCGACGTCTTCATTGGCGGCCTCACGCCGCGCGGCAAGGTGTGGCTGGAATTCTGGTGCTGCATCTTGTTCGCGCTGCCTTATCTGTGGGTCGCGCTGCCCTATGCGCAGGAGTTCTTCCTCGTCTCCTTTCGCCAGGGCGAGAGCTCGGACGCGCCCACCGGCCTGCCCGCGCGCTGGGTGATCAAGGGCTTCCTCTACCTCGGCTTCCTCACCGTGTTCGCCGCGGTGCTCGCGGTGTTGGCACGCTGCACGGTCGCCTTGTTCGGATCGCCCGAGCAGGCCGCTCGTGCGTACACGCCGTTCGCGACCAAAACTTGAAGAGGCGAGCACGATGACCTGGATCGTCGATCACCTCGCCGTGGTGATGTTCTTCGCCCTGATCTTCATCATGTTCCTGGGCTACCCGGTGGCGTTCCTGCTCGGTGCCATCGGCATCGGCTTCGGTTTCCTGGGCGTGCTCACCGACGTGTTCAACATGGTGCAGTTCGCCAACCTGTTGCCGCGCATCTACGGCCAGGCGGTGCAGAACCCGGTGCTGGTGGCGATTCCGATGTTCATCTTCATGGGCACGATGCTCGAGAGAAGCGGGGTGGCCGAAGAGCTGCTGCACACGCTGCAATTGATGCTCAGGCGCGTTCCCGGCGGGCTGGCGATCGCGGTCACGGTGCTCGGCACCATCATGGCCGCCACCACCGGGATCGTCGGCGCGTCGGTGATCATGCTCACGCTGATCGCGCTGCCGGTGATGCTGGCCAAGGGCTACGACAAGGCGCTCTCGGTCGGAACGATCGCCAGCGCCGGCACGCTCGGCATCCTGATCCCGCCTTCGATCATGCTCGTCATCATGGGCGACCTGGTGGGCGTTCCGGTCGGTACGCTGTTCACCGGCGCCATCCTGCCGGGTCTGTTGATGAGCGGCCTGTACATCGTGTTCATCGTCATCGCTTGCATGCTGTGGCCGAACCTCGCGCCGCGCCTCAAAGGCGCGGCCGACATCGGCGGCGAGCGGCTCACGTTGCGCCTGCTGTGGCGCAGCTTCGTCCCGCCGGCGCTGCTGATCACGCTCGTGCTCGGCAGCATCTTCGCCGGCTGGGCCACGCCCACCGAGGCGTCGGGCGTGGGGGCGCTGGGCGCGATCCTGCTTGCCATCGGCAACCGGCGCTTGAACGGCAAGGTGCTGCGCGAAGTGATGGCCTCCTCCGCGCTGACCAACGCGATGGTGTTCTTCATCATCTTCGGCGCCACGCTGTTCAGCTACGTCTTTCGCGCGCTCGGCGGCGACGACGTGGTCGCCGCCATCCTCAAGGCCACCGGAATCGATACCGGTTGGGAAGTGATGGCGTTCGTGATGGCGCTCGTCTTCGTGATGGGCTTTTTCTTCGACTGGATCGAGATCTGCCTGATCGTGCTGCCGATCTTCGCGCCCATCATCGGCAAGCTCGATTACGGCACCGCGGTGCAGGGCCAGCAGGTCATCCTCGCGTGGTTCGCGATCCTGATGGCGGTGAACATGCAGACCGCGTTCCTCACGCCGCCGTTCGGCTTTGCGCTGTTCTACATGAAGGGCACCGTGCCGCCGAGCGTGACCATGCTCGACATCTACAAGGGCATCACGCCGTTCGTCGTGGTGCAGCTGCTGGCGCTGGTGCTGTGCGTCGTCTTCCCCGAGATCGTGCTGGTGCTGCCGCGACGGTTCGGGTTCATCGAATGAGCGGGCGGCGTGCCGGCTCGAGCAGGCACGCCGCGGCGCGAGCGGCGGCCCCTCAGGCCGCGGGAGCGAGTTTGAAGTCGAAGTTCGTGCTGTAGTAGGGCTGGGCCAGCACGCGGCCGTCGGGCGCCTTGCCGGCCGGGTGCTTGGCGAAGTCGACGATCAGGCTGTTGCGAACACCGAACACGGCATCCGAATCGAGGTAGGGGCTGTCGCGGTCGAACAGGTGCGTCGTCAGGCGCTGGTAGCCGTCGGCATACACCATCATGTGGATATGGCCTGGGCGGTTCGCGTGGCGCCCCATCGCTTGCAGCATGCCGCCCACCGGGCCGTCCACCGGCACCGGGTAGTAGGCCGGCTTGATCGACCAGAAGCGGTAGCGGCCTTGCGCATCGGTGTAGATGCGCCCGCGCAGGCGCATGCCGGCGTCGGGCCCACGCTGCATGTCGTAGACGCCTTCGCCGTCGCCCGACCAGATGTCGAGGCAGCAGTTCGCGATCGGTTTGCCGTTCGTCGCGGTCACGGTGCCGGTGTAGTACGCCGGTTCGCCGGGCGCGCCCGCGGTGACGTCGCCGCCGAGCGGGAATTCGGGCGAACCTTCCCAGTAGAACGGGCCCTGCACCGTGGCCTCGGTGGGCGGGGCATCGCCCGGCTGCGCCTTGGCGCGCACCGCGCGCGCGCCGCGCATCTGCTCCAGTGCCACCACGAGCATCGAGATGCCCAGCGTGTCGGACAACAGGATGAACTCCTGGCGCTTCGCGTCGCAGTTCTGGCCGGTGGCGGTGAGGAACTGAATGCCGGTCATCCATTCGTCGGGCGTCAGGTCGACCTCGCGCACGAAGGCGTGCGCGTGCTGGATCAGCGCCGTCATCACCTGCTTGAAGCGCGGGTTCGGGCAGTCGGCCAGGCGGGCGACGACGGCTTGTGCCAGTTCGTCGGCTGAGTGTTGTGCCATGGTCGTGATCTCCGGTGTCGGTGGGTGGCGTTCGGATTCCGAAGGTCGGCCCGTCTCGCCCCTGCGACCGAGTCTAGACCCAAGGCGGGGCGGATTTGCTCTGCACAAACCCGCATTCGAAAAGCTGCTACAGCACGCTGCAAGCCTGCTCAAAACTGAGCCGCGGGTTGCGGGGGAACAGCAGGCTCGGGTCGCCGTAGCCCAGATTGAGGATGAAATTGGTCTGGAAGCGACCGTCGGCGAAGAACTCGGCGTTGACCTTGGCGAGGTCCACGCCGCTCATCGGCCCGCAGTCCAGGCCGAGCGCGCGCGCAGCGATCATGAAGTACGCGGCTCCGAGGGTGCCGTTGCGCGTGGCCGTGGCCTGCGCGAGCGTGGCGTTGCCGGCGAACATTTCCAGCGCACCTTCCTTGTGCCAGACCTGCGGCATGTGTTCGTAGAACCGAGTGTCGGTGGCGACGATCACGGTGGCCGGCGCGGTTCGGGTCTTGGCCACGTTGCCTTCCGACATTGCCGGCAGCAGCCGCGCGCGCGAGGCCGCGGACATCAGGAACACGTAGCGCGTGGGCTGCGTGTTCATCGAGGTCGCGCCCATGCGCGCGATCTCGTACACCTCGCGCAGCAGCGCCAGCGGCACGGGCTTGTCGAGAAAGCCGTTCGCGGTGCGCGCTTCGAGGAAGAGTTGGTTCAGGCTGGCAGTATCGATTCGCATGAGGTCGTGAGCTCGGTGATTGAAGGGTTGGATGTGGTGGGAAGTGTCAACGCTCGAGCGGCGCGCCGGCCAGCCAGCGAAGGCCCCGGCGGTAGAGTTCTTCGAGCTCGGCGCTCTTCGGAATCGGCATGTCGAGCTTGACCTTGTAGCCGATGCGCGTCTGGATGTAGGCGAGGTGCCGGTAGCCCTCGGGCAGCGCGGCGAGCGCGGCGGCGTCGATGTTCAGGCGCGCGCCGGGCACGAGCGGGTCGATGCGGTCTTTCTCGTAAATCGGCTGGCGGTGCAGCAGTTTCCACTGGCCCTCGTGGCGCGTCACGAAGTCGTAGAAGCGCCCGGTGCAGACCACGTCGCAGAGCACCGGGTCGCCGCCGCCCTGGCTCTCGACGGTCGCGCGCTGCGAGATCGTCATCTTGGTCTGCGCGATCGCGCGGTCTCCCGCGACGTCGATCGCCGAGCCGCCGAGGAAGTGCAGGATGCGCACGCCGCGCTCCCAACCTTCGCGCGAGACGCGCATGAACTCGGCGTAGGGGCCCTGGAACCACGTCGCCATCATCACGGCCTTCCGGGTGCCACAGCGTCGCGAAGCGCTCCCAGTCGCCGGCGTCGCGCCACACCGCCCAGCGCTCGACCAGGCGGCGGATCAGCAGTTCGTCTTGCAGCGTGTCGTTCATGGGTTTTCCCGAGGTGCCGGGCGTGACTGTACGATGCCGCGGCCGACGCCGCCCCGAAACGACCCGAACGCAAAGCGACCCATGAAACTCTACTTCTCGCCGACCTCTCCCTACGTGCGCAAGTGCCTCGTCGTCGCGCACGAACTCGGCCTCGCGGGGCGCATCGAGCTGCTCGCAGGCAACGCGCACCCGGTGAATCGCGATCCATTGATCATCGCGGCGAACCCGCTGGGCAAGGTGCCGACGCTGATCTGCGACGACGGCCGCGTGCTCTACGACAGCCGCGTGATCTGCGAATACCTCGACGATCTCGGCGGCGGTGCGCTGTTCCCGCGCTCGGGTGCTGCGCGCTGGCAGGCGCTGACGCTGCAGGCGCTGGCCGACGGCATGCTCGATGCCGCGCTGCTCGCGCGCTACGAAGACGTGGCGCGGCCCGAGGCGCTGCGCTGGGCCGAGTGGCGAGCCGGCCAGCTCGACAAGGTCGCGACGTCGATGGCGGCGCTCGACGCCGCGCCCGCGTCATTGGAGGCACGCGTGGACATCGGTACGCTCGCGCTCGGATGTGCGCTCGGCTACCTCGACCTGCGCTTTGCCGAGTTGAGCTGGCGCGAGCACTATCCTGCGGTTGCCCGGTGGCACGCGCAGTTCAGCCAACGCGCGTCGATGCAGGCGAGTTGGGCGCTTTGAGCTTGCGGTGCGGGCTTGTGGGCGCGGGGACGCGTGACGCATCAACCGCCGAGAAGGTTTGAAGGACTGCTTTCGGCGATGAAGGCGCAGTCGACGTTGGCACGCCGAACGTCAGGAACGCGGCCGACACCGGTCAATCACCGATCGGAGCCGGGCGTCTGGTCACGACCCCCTGCGGACGCACAACCGATGGATCTGGCCGCCCCGAAGCGGCCGTTGATGCGTATCTGCATCAACTCCAGCGACGACACAGCGCCTCGCGCTGTAGTCAGGCCGCACATGGTCAAGCTGACGCCTGACGTGGACCAGAGCATTCACCGGGTTTAGCGCCACTAACCGTGTGAGCTGGGGTGAACGTCAAGCCGCGCCCGGTTGCCGAGCCCCGCGTGGCTGCGTGAGGCGCTCGGCTCTCCAGGCGGCAATGACAGCCGCGGCCGAGATCTCGATGTCGGTCGACCTCGTTGCGCCGGAGGTGACTGAAAGGCGCATCACCCAGTCGCCACGCCACTCCGCGCCGGCGGCGAAGCAGACGCCGTCCTTTTGGATGCGTGTGATTACAGCCTCGGTGGCCGCGCGGCGGGAGGCGGCATCGCCCTCGCCGAAGCTCACGATCACCTGGTTCAGCGACACGGTGTTCAGCACCCGCACCTCCGGTTCCCTGACCAACAGCTCTGCGAACTGCCTGGCCAGCGCGCAGTGGTGATCTACCAGATCGGCCACGCCCTGGCGTCCCAGAGTTTTGAGCAGCGCGTACACCGGCACACCGCGGGCCCGGCGCGAGAGTTCGGGCACGAAGGCCGAAGGCACCCGGTCACCCTCGCTGATGGTCGGCAGGTAACTCGACCACTGCGTCATCGCGCGCTGGTGGATCGTGCGATCCCTGACGATGGCGAAACCGCAGTCGTAGGGCACCTGCAGCCATTTATGCCCGTCGGTCACCCAGGAGTCCGCGCCTTCGATGCCTGCGGTCAGATAGCGCAGCCGCGGCACGGCTCGGGCCCACAGCCCGAAGGCGCCGTCAACATGCACCCAGGCCCCGGCGGCCTTGGCGAGCGCCACGATCTCGGTGAACGGATCGAAGGCGCCGGTGTTGATCTGCCCCGCTTGCGCGACGACGATCTTCGGGCCGGGCTTACTGCCCAGCGCGCGAGCGAGCGCCTGCGGCAACATGCGGCCTTGGTCGTCGGTGTCCACCTTCGTCACCCGCCTGTAGCCGAAGCCGATGAGCTGCAGCGAAGAGAACACCGACGAGTGTGCGTCGGCCCCGATCAAAACCTCTACGGGCGGCGCGCCAAAGAGGCCGTCGGCGTCGGGATCCCAACCTGCTTCGAGCAGCACGCCGGTGCGCGCCGCAGCAAGGCCGATGGCGTTGGCCACCGTGGCCCCGGTCGAGAAGCCGACGGAGCTGCCCTGTGGCAGGTCGAGCACCTCCAGCAGCCAGCGCTCGGCGACGGCCTCGATTGCCGCTGTGGCCGGGGTCGGTGAGTGGTATCCGGTGTTCTGGCCCCACGCCGAGACGAGCCAGTCCGCGGCCACGCCGACGGGGTGCGAAGCGCCGATCACCCAGCCGAAGAAGCGCGGACCTGCCATCGGCATCAGCCCGGGCATCGCCTGCGTGGCCAGGGTGTCAATGACCTCGCTCGCGGGTGTGCCCCGCTCGGGCATCGTCTCGGAGAAGCGTTCAAGCATGGCGTGGTAGTCGCACGACGGCGGTCGTGGATCCTCGGCCAGCGTGCGACGATACGCCAGCGCGTGCGACATCGTCTGGGATAGCAGCATGCTCATGTCGATGGTCATCAGCTCCTCCTTGTGCACTGCACGAGTGAATCACACTCACGCCCCGCGCACCACCCGAAGTTGCGTTGATCGCGCTCACTGCCTGCAACGCAATGGGTACGAATCCGGCGTGCAGTTCCGTGCGCCTGAAACGACGGCAGAAGCACGCGGTCCTGGCCCGACCGTTGATCGCAGATGTCGGGTTGCGTGCGACGAGTTCAGCGGAGTGACCGTCGAGGCTCGACCCTGAAGAGACATCCAAGCCCTGATCTCGTTGCCCTAAAGCTGCCGGTCGGGCTCGCACACAGGCACCTGAAGGAGCCCCACAGCGGAGGACACACGTCGCGCACGCTGGCCACCGCCCATTGCACCCCACGGCATGCAGAATGTGGGCTCCACCGACTTACTGTTCATCGCCGTTGAACTCAAGCCCAGGAAATGGAGACTGGCACCCGGCCGCGCCTTGGACGAAGCAGTCGCCTTGGCAGGGCGTGATGCCGCATGCGCTGGATCCTGAGGGCAGCCAACGCCTTTGGATGCCGTCGGCGCAGGCGGGTGGCGACGGCTGAAGCGACCATGTGCCCGCAGCGCCAAGCCAAGGCCTGGATCGGCACGATCGTCGCCGTCCTGCTCGTGGCCGGCGTTGCCGACGACGCGACGCTCTGCCAAGCGCAGACTGCCACCCATGCATCGCCGCGATTTGCCACCGGCGGCCCGGACGCGGATGGCTATGGTGCGCCGCGCGGCTACCCCGTCGCCGCCATCTTCCGTCAGCGCTTCTTGGTCGGCCAGTTCAGCCACCAGGACACACTTTGGGAAGCGCGGCCGATCCGCCGCGCCGCGACGCCGTCGACATTGAAGCGCGCGGCCAACAAACCGGCCATCAACTATCGATACGACGGGCGAACGCTCACCGTCGACGATTACCTGGCACGCAACCCGGCGACCGGATTGCTGATCGCCCAGGGCGACACGATCCTGGTCGAGCAATACCAGTACGCGCGCACCGACACGCAGCGCCTGGCGTCGTTCTCGATGGCGAAGACCGTGCTGGCGATGCTCATCGGCATCGCGGTCGAAGAAGGCGCGATCCGCTCGATCGACGATACCGCTTCGATCTACGTGCCCGCGCTGGCCGGCACCGAGTACGGGCGCACCTCGTTGCGGCATCTGCTGCAGCTGAGCTCAGGCGTGCGCTTCGACGAAGACCGCGACGTCGACCGGCTGTGGGTCGCGACCGTCGGTCAAGGCGGAGCCGGGGGCGCGGATGCGGTGAAGCCCTTCAACGAGCGGCACCGCGCCGCCGGCGCGATCTTCAACTACTCCTCGGCCGAGTCGCAGGTGCTCGCGCTGGTGCTGGCCGGCGCGGTCAAGCTTCCGCTGGCGCAATACTTGGAACAACGCCTCTGGCAGCCGATGGGTGCCGAAGCCGACGCCAGTTGGATGGTCGACGCATCCGGCCAGGAGGCCGGCTGGACCGGCCTGAACGCGGTGCTGCGCGACTACGCACGCTTCGGGCTGCTGCTGGCGCATGGCGGCCGAAGCGGGCCGCGGCAACTCATTCCTGCGGCATGGCTGCGGGCCGCGACCACCGTGGCCGACGACGACCTGCACCTGCGACGGGTGTGGGAACAAACCGGTCTGGGCTATGGCTACCAGACCTGGGTCTTCGACGACCCGCGTGCGATGTTCGCGATGGTCGGCGCCTTCGGCCAGGCGATCTATGTCGACCCGGGCAGCCGCCTGGTCATGGTGCACACGGCCGTGCGCACGCGGCCCTCCGACCCCAACCTGGAAGCGCTGGCGCTGTGGCGCGGCGTGGTGGCCGCGCTGGGTGCGCGCTGAGGACAATCCGCCCGAGCTTCAAAGCAGCGGCGTCACCCGCTCCAGGGCGATGACGGCGAAGCAACCAGCCCGGCGAGCACTGGCCACTTCAGCGCGATCAGCGCGCGTTTGCATCCACACCTTCTGCCGCGACCTCGATGAGGCGGGATGCCAGGAAGCTGCCTGTCGCTAGCGTCAGCGGATGGCCGAGTCCCGCCGCAGCGGAGCTCATCCGCGAGGTCAGCTGACCAGGCCTTCGCTGACCTTCGTTCTGCCGGATTCGAGCTCCCTGATGGAACGGAAGCAGACCGCGCGCGGATAGCCTTCAAGCGGCCGAAGGCACCCACCACACCGGCGCTACCCCAGCCCAAATCGAGGCGCGCCAGTCTCGTCTCAGGCGCTCACTCCACCATCGCGGCGTAGACCATGTTCTTGAACAGCATCCGGGTGTGGATCCGGTTCGACGGCCCCTGCGCCATCAGAATCCCGACCAGGCCTTCCTTGGGGTCGATCCAGAAACTCGTTCCCCAGGCGCCGGCCCACATCGCGTCGCCCTTGCTGCCGGGGACCCAGGCAAAGCCGTCGTGCACGCGCACGCCGAAGCCCAGGCCGAAACCGTAGCCCGGGCCGGTGGTGCCCATGCGTCGTGCCGCCCATGCCGATGGTGTGGTCCGACAGCATGAACTCGACGGTCTTCTTCGACAGGTAGCGCTTGCCGGCGTACTCACCGCCGTTCACCATCATCTGCGCGAATTTCAGATAGTCGAGCGTCGTGCCGACGAGCCCGGCGCCGCCCTTCAGGTAGCTCTTGCCGACTGGGTTGTCGAACTGGCGATAGGCCTTGAGCATCGTCGCTTTCTGCGAATCGCTGTCCAGAGTGTCGGCCAGGCGTGCACGCTTGTCGGCGCTGACCCACCAGGTGGTCTCGTTCATTCCCAGAGGGTCGAGCAGCATCTGGCGCAACACCGCGTCCAGGCTCTTCTTCGTGACGCGTTCGAGCAGCAGGCCGAGCACGTCGGTGGCGATCGAATATTCCCAGAACGTTCCGGGCTGGTGCGCCAGGGGAATCGTTCCCAGGTTCTTCAGCATCTCGTCGGCGGTGATGTCGAATTCGCGCGACTCGATGTTCAGGTCTTCATACATCTTCTTGATGCGCGGCGAACGCGTGCTGCCCGCGTAGACGAAGCCCGCGGTGTGGCGCATCAGGTCCTGCACCGTGATCGGCCGGTTCAAGCGGCACGTCGCCGGCCGGCGTTTCGACCTTCAGGTCCTTCAGCTCGGGCAGCCACAGGATGATGGGGTCGTTGAGCTTCATCACACCCTGTTCCACGAGCATCATGCCGGCCACGGTGACGATCGGCTTGGTCATCGAAGCGAGCCGAAAGATCGCGTCCTTGCTCAGGGGCTTCGTCTTCGCGGCGTCGCTGAAGCCCGCGGCTTCGAAGTGCAAGACCCGGCCGTGGCGCGCCACCAGCGTCACCGCGCCGGGGAATGTGTTCTTGTCGACTTCCGCGCTCATGACGCTTGGAATTCGGATCAATCGGTCGGCGGACATTCCGCCGTTCTCGCCGACCGGCAAGACGCTGCCGGTGGGCGTGGTGCAGGCGCTGAAAAAGGCGAGAGCCGAGGAGGGCAAGAGTCAGGCGAACGTGGTGCATCGTGTCTCCAGTGGGTTACTTGGTGGCCCGCGAGCGCGGCCCGCGGGAATCGCCAGGGTGGCAGCTTAGCGCGGCTTGGCCAACCCCAGGGCCTGCATCTGGCGCGCCAGGAACTGATCTTCGCGCGCGATCAGCGAGCCGAACTCCGCCGCCGGCAAGTACGCCGGAACGAAGCCGAACTTGCGCCCGGCGCTCACGAACTCGGGGCGCTCGATCGCGGCCTGCACCGCGGCGGCGAGCCTGGCGATCACCGCGGGCGGCGTACCTTTGGGCGCCGCGACCCCGCGCCACAGGTCCATCGGCGCCATCTTCACGCCGGCCTCGGCGGCTGTGGGTGCGTCCGGGAACAGCGGGTCGCGCGCCGCGCCCAGCACGGCCAGCACGCGCAGCGTTCCGCCGGCCACGTTGGCCGCCACGGCCGCGGGCAGTTGCACCACCGCGTCGATGTGCCCGCCCATCAAGGCCGGCATGACCTGCGCCGCGCCGAACGGAACGTCGAGCGCTTTCACGCCGGCCGCTTCGAACAGCGACACCGCGGCGAAATGGGTGTGGCTGCCGCTGCCCGAATTGCCGACCTTCAGCAGCGCCGGGGTGCGCGCGTGCGTGCTCGATCAGTTCAGCCAGCGTCTTCCACGGGCTCGGTCGCCTGCACGACGACCGCGGGGTTCTCGATCGTGACGCGCGCCACCGGCTCGAACGCCTTGTAATCGATGTCCATGGCACCGCTGTGGTAGGTAGTGGACACCGAATTCGAATTCCACACCAGCGTGCGCCCGTCGGGCCGCGCCGCGGCGACGTACTTGTAGCCGATGGCGCCGCCCGCTCCCGGCTTGTTCGCCACCGGCACGGGTGCGCCCAGGTTGAGCGCCATGCCTTCGGCGAGCAGGCGCGCGCTCACGTCAGCGGAAGAGCCCGCCGGGAAGATCACGACGAACTCGACCGGCTGCTTGTTGGGGAAGGGCTCTTGTGCCCGGCTCGGATGGGCCAGCGCGCCCAGGGCCAACACGCCAAGAACTTGAAAAATCGTCGTCACGCCCCGCATGTTCGTTTCCTCCACATGCCCAGCACCTCAGGCGTTCGGGTCGGCCAGCACTTCGGACAGCTGAACCCGCCGCCCCTCGCGCGCCGAAACGATGCCGGCACGGATGACGCCGAGCGACCGCGTCGCGTATTCGCCGCCGGTCTCCGGCACCGCCTGGCCACGCACCGCGGCAGCGAACTCCTCGAGCTCGTCGACAAAGGTGTCGTTCTTCGCGAACGCAATGTTCTCGGCGGATTCGCTGCCGCGGCGCACGAAGCGCAGCCCGCCGTGCAGGTCGTAGAACGCGCTGGCTTCCTTGCCGTAGATGTTCATCACATAGTTTTCGGCGGCCGAGGCATAACTCGCGTTCACCGTGGACAGCGCACCGCTGTCGTGTTCGAGGATCATGCTCGCGATGTCGGGGTTGTCGCCCGGCAGCACGAGCTGCGCGCTGTGCGCGCTTACCGAACGCACCGGCCCGACCAGGTACTCGAGCACGTCGACATAGTGCACTCCTATCTGCAGCATCACGCCGCCGGGCATTCCCGCGGCCTGGTAGCGCCACGACGACAGGTCGATCTTGCCCAGCCGGTCGCGGCTGATGTTGGCTTCGGCGTTGACGATGCGGCCGAACTCGCCTGCGTCGATGCGCTGCCTGATCCAGCGGAACTGGCTTTCGCGGCGGCGCTGGTAGCCCAGCGCCAGCACCACGCCGGCAGCGCGGCAGGCCTGGGTGATCGCGCGCCCTTCGGCGAGCGTGTTCGCGATCGGCTTGTCGAGGAACACATGTTTGTCCGCGGCGGCTGCCTGGCGCGTCGTCTCGAGGTGCACGGCGTTCGGTGTGGTGTTGACGATCGCGTCGATGTTCGGGTCGGCGAGCATCGCCTCGTAACTCGGCGCCGCCGTGCAGCCGTATTTCTTCGCGAAGGCGTTGCGCTTGTCCGCCGAGCGGCTGAAACATGCGCGGATGTCGAACTTGTCCGAGCGCTTCATGGCATCGGCCAGCACGTCGGACCACCAGCCCATGCCGAGACACCCAACCCGGATCGGCGCGAAATCGCGGTTCATGGCTTGGTCTCGATGCGCACCGCGGCGCCGATCGATTCAACCGCGGCCTGCGCCAGCGCCGCGTCGTGGCTCCAGCTGCCGCCCGAGACGCCGACGCCGCCGATGCACTCGCCATCGACGATCACCGGCGCGCCGCCTTCCATCGCGGTCCAGCGCTCGGCGCCGGCCGCCAGCGCCAGGCCCAGCGCATGCGCAGTGTCCAGATCCTGGCCGACGGCGCCCTGCGTCGTCGTGATGCGCTTGTTCGACGCCGCGGTCACCGCCTTCGTGGTGGCCGAATGCATGGTGTGAAAGCGCCCGCCGTCCATGCGTTTGGCGAGGATCACGTGGCCGCCGGCATCGGCCACGACAACGCACACCGCGAGCCCTTGCGCCTGGGCGCTCGCGATCACGCTCGCGCACATGGTTTCGGCGCCGGCCAGAGTGAGGCGCTTGGCGTTGGCGACGTAGATCGACATGCGTCCCCCGATCAACCCAGCGCCTCGACGATCGCCAGCTCGACCTCGCCCACGCCATTGCGCTTGCGAAACGCCGACGCGTCCTGATACGCCTTCGAGTCATGGCAGGCCACGGCCTGCTCCAGCGACGGGAACTCGATCACGACGAAGCGGGAGAAGCGATCGGTGCCTTCCAGCACCTTGAACTTGCCGCCGCGGGCGAGGATCTTGCCGCCATGTTCGGCAACGATCTTCGGCACCTGTTCGGCGTACTTCTTGTATTCATCGGGGTTGTTGATACGGGCGCGGGCGATCCAGTAAGCGGCCATTTCATTTCTCCTTCAGTTGACGATTGTGTTGCCCAGGCTCGGCAGCCAGGTCGCGATTTTCGGAAACACGGCGATCACGACGATCGCCGCGAGCAGGGCCATCCAGTAGGCGACCGAGCCGGCGAAGATTTCGCTCGCCGACAGGTTTTTCTCGTCGCTCACCGCGGCCTTGACGGTGAACACGAGGATGCCGAACGGCGGCGTGAGCAGCCCGGTCTCGATGGCGAGGATGCCCAGGATGGCGAACGCGATCGGGTCGAAGCCGAGCGCCACCGCGACCGGCGCGAACACCGGCACGGTGAGCAGGATGATCGAGATCGAATCGATGATGCAGCCCAGGACGAACCACACCAGCACCATCAGCAGCAGCACCACGTAGGGCGACATTCCCGAGCCGAGAAAGAACTCCTTGGCCGCGCCGGTGATGCCGGTCATCGCGAGGATTCGTGAGTACAACTGCGCCGTGACCAGCAGCAACAGCAGCGGCGCCGAGGTCTTGCCCACCGACAGGATGACTTCGACCATTTCCTTGCCGCGCATGCCGCGCAGCAGCGCGAGGATCAACGCCAGCGTCGCGCCCACACCCGCGCCTTCGGTGGGCGTGAATGCGCCGAGCCAGATGCCCCCGAGCACGAGCACGACGAGCATGATGATGCCCAGCGTGCTCCACAGAATCGTCGTCAGCGACTCCTGCGTCGCCGAGTCGTTGACGAGCCGCGCCTGCGCCTGCGCGGCCGGCAGGTTCGGACCTTCGCCCACGCGGTGCGGCTGCGTCTTCGCCACCCAGACGATGTAGGCGATGTAAAGCGTGACGACCAGGAAGCCCGGAATGATGCCGGCGATGAACAGCTTGCCGATCGCCAGTTCGGTGAGCACGCCCCAGACGATCATCAGCACCGACGGTGGAATCAGCATTCCGAGGCAGGCACTGCCGGCAATGCAGCCGAGCGAAAACTTGCGCTCGTAGCCGAAGCGGCGCATTTCCGGGTGCGCGATTTTCGAGAACGCCGCGGCCGCGGCGATCGACACGCCGGTGACAAACGCGAACACGGCGTTGGCCAGCACGGTGGCCACGCCCAGGCGCCCCGGCACCCACTGGGTGAGCCGGTTCACGAGCGTGAACAGGTCGCGCGCCGCGCCGCACTTGGCGAGGAACTCGCCCATCAGCATGAACAGCGGAATCACCGCGAACACATAGTCGCGCAGGGCTTCGTAAGCGGTGCTCGCGCTGAATTGCTGCACCGTGCTCCAGTCGCCGTTGATGAGGTAGATGCCGAGCAGGCTCGTCACGCCCAGCGACACGGCGATGTGAAAGCCGCAAAACACCAGGCCGAGCAAGACGCTCACCAGGATGATCATGTCGGTTGCGTTGAACATGGCGGTCCGGCGTCGGAGTCAGTGCGAAGCGCCGTAGGTCGCCGGCGGTTTGCGCGCGAGCGCTAGCGCCGCGTTTTCCGCCACCATCAGCAGGTAGCTCGTCGCGGCCAGGCCGGTGCCGAGAACCATCACGAAGCGCGTGGGCCAGGCCGGAACGCGCAGCGCGCCTTCGCCTTCGAATTCATTCGAGACCCAGGCGTGGATGGCGGGGTCGATGCTGCCCCAGCACAGAAACCCGAAGAAGCCGGCGCCGAGCAGCGCGCCGATCGCCGTCAGCCACGATTGCAGCGTGCGGCGGGGCGCGCTTGAGCAGCGCGTCCACATGCAGCATGCCGCCGGAGCGGATCGCGTAACCCGCTTGCAGGAAGCAGATGATCACGATCGACGTCGAGACGATCTCGGGCGTGCCCTTCACCGGCGCGTTGAAGACGACGCGGCCGAGCACGTCGGCGACGACGAGGAAGCACAAGCCGAAGGCGAGAAACGCCGCCAGGTAGAGGAAGGCGCGCGTCACGGCGTCGTTCAAGCGGGTTAGCATGGGAGCAGCCTCGGGTGCGAGGAGTCTGTCATCCCGGCGAACGCCGGGATCCAGGTGCGACACAAAGGGTGGATCCCGGCGTTCGCCGGGATGACAGGGTTGGGCTACTTGATCGGATAGCGCACCGGCCACTTGTAGCCCAGCTTCTCCGCTTCCTCCAGCGTCAGCTTCAGCACCTGGGTCGCGGGCAGGCCCTGCTTGTCGAGCTCGGTGGCCCGCTCCTGCGGCCAGTTCGTCAGCGACTTGGCCCAGTCCAGGCGCACGGCATCGGGCACGGTCTTCACGACCGCGCCCACGCGCTTCAGCTCGGCGATCTGCTTCGGATAGTTTTCTTCGTTCACCGTGCCGGTCAGCGTTTCATACTCGCGCCCGACCTCGACGATGATGTCCTGCACTTCCTTGGGCAGCTTCGCGAAGCGCGCCTTGTTCATCGTCAGGCCGTGCCAGCTGATCGCGCCGAAACCCACTTCGGTGTAGTACTTCGCCACCTCGGTGAGCTTGAAGTTCACCCAGCCCGACGGGAACATGATCCAGCCGTTGTAGACGCCCGTCTGCATCGACGTGTAGGCCTCGGGCAGGGCCGATTGCACGGGCGTCGCGCCGGCGAATTCCAGCCACTTCAGGTTCAGGCCCGCGCCGGCGATCTTGCGGCCTTTCAGGTCCGCGACCTGGTTCCACTCGAAGGTGGTGCCGATGTTGTAGCCGGTGTCGGAAATCAGACCCAACAGTTTCTGGTTGAACTTGTCCTCGAGCACGCTGCTCATGTAGGGCACCTTGTCGTACACGGCGCGCGCGATCTTCACGCTCTGCACCGGGCTCATCGTGCCGAACGGCAGCATCACCTGGAACGCGTGCAGCGGCAGGTTGCTCGGCTCGAAGCCGAAGTTGTAGCCGCCGATGTCGATGATTCCGGACTGCACGCCTTCCAGCGTGTCGGCCACCTTCACCATCGAGCCGCCGTAGCCTTCGATGAAGTCGACCTTGTGCTTGGTCTTCGCCGCCACGCGCTTCGTGACTTCGGGAACGAAGAAGTTCTGCATCAGGTTCACATACGTGTTCGCCGGGGCGTGGCCCGAGGCGATGCGCAGCTTGATGTCTTCGGCGCTTGCGGTGCCGGCGGCGGCGCCCAGCAGTGCGGCGGCGAGCGCGAGCAGGGTCTTGACGGGTTTGAACATGGTGTCTCCTGGAATAGGAAGTTATGGAACGATGATCGACGAGCCGCTGGTGCGCCCGGCCTCCAAGTCGCGGTGCGCCTGTTCGATGTCGGCGAGCGCGTAGCGCTGGCGAATTTCAACCTTCAGCACGCCCTGGGCGAGCAGCTCGAACACGGCCTTCGCCGAGGCTTGCAGCTCCTCGGCCTTCGCGGTGTAGGTCACGAGCGTGGGCCGGGTGAAATAGAGCGACCCGTGTTTTTGCAGCGTCGCAGCTTCGATGGGCGGCGGCGCACCGGTCGTCGTGCCGAACGAGACGAAATAGCCGCGCGGCGCGAGCGCGTTCAGGCTCTGCTCGAAGCTCGCCTTGCCGACCGAGTCGTACACGACGGGAAAGCCCGCGCCGCCGCTGAGTTCCTTCAGCCGCGCAGGCACGTCCTCAATGCTGCGGTCGATGCACGCCGCATAACCATTGGCCAGCGCAAGCTCCACCTTGGCGCGGCCAGACGCGATGCCGATCATGCGCGCGCCGAGGTGCTTGCCCCACTGCCCTGCGAGCAGGCCGACACCGCCCGCGGCGGCGTGGAACAACACCAATTCGCCGCGCGCGACCGGCCGGCAGCGCATCAGCAGGTACTCGACCGTCATGCCCTTGAGCATCACGGCGGCGGCGACTTCGTCGCTGATCGCAGTCCGGCGTCGCGACGATGCGCGCCGCCGGCATCACGCGGTGCGTGGCGCCTGCGCCGGGCGCGCCGCCCGCGTAGCAGACGCGCGCTCCCACCTTGAATGCGGTGACGCCAGCGCCGACCTGCTCGACCACACCCGCGGCCTCGGTGCCCAGGCCACTGGGCATGGGCAATGGGTACAGGCCCGAGCGGTGGTAGATGTCCTGGTAGTTCAGGCCGATGGCGGTGTTGCGGATCAGCACTTCGCCCGGGCCCGGCGCGGGCACGTCGATGGACTCGATGCGCAGGACGTCGGGTCCGCCTTGGGAGTGGATGCGTACGGCTTTGGCTTGCATGAGGTGGACTCTTTTCGGGGTGATTCAGCGCTTGGCTTCGCCGGCATCCGTCCAGCTCGCGACGCGCCCGGCACGAATCGCCTCTTCGGCGGTGAAGTTCAGCTCGACCTTGATGCCGTTCACCGGCTCGCGCATGAACAGCTGGTAGAGGTTCGAGTCGTGCGCCTTGCGCTCGCTGAAATCGACGCCGTTGCGCGTGAGGCGGTCGATGAACTCCTGAATGCCTTCGCAGTTGAAGCACATGTGGTCGATTCGCCCCGAGCCGAGCGCGCCCGCGGCCGAGTAGTCGATGCCCGCCTTGTCGCCCGGCGTGCCGAGGTAGGTGTCCTGGTGCGTCGAGTGCCGTGCCTGGCCGATGTGCAGCACGTCCTGGTCACCGATGTAGAGCCAGTGCACCGGGAAGCCGAAGGTCGGGTGATGGCCTTCGCGCATGCCCAGATTCGTGCAGAACCAGTCGCGCGTCGCGTCCGGGTCGTGGGTCAGGATCAGCAGGTGTTCGAGGAAGCGCAGGGCCATGGTCGGTGTTCCTTCGTTGATGCCGCGCGCGTTGGCCTCATTCGGCCTTGATGCCCGCGCTCTTGATCAGCGCCGCATACTTCGCGAGCTGCGCCTTCGTCGCGTTGCCCAATTCTTCGGCGCTCGTACCGCGCGGTGTCAAGCCCTGCGCGTTCAACTGTTCGCGCACGTTCGGATCGGCCAGCGCCTTGACAATTTCCGCGTTCAGCTTCGCAACGACTTCGCCCGGCGTTCCCGCAGGCGCGAGCACGGCGAACCAGGAATTGAAGGCAAAGCCGCGCAGGCCCGATTCCGACAGCGTGGGCGCGTCCGGGTACTGCGCCATGCGCTGGGGAGTCGCGACGCCGAGCAGCTTGAGCTTGTTGCCCTTGATCAGCGAATTGACGGTCGCCAGCCCCTGCATCGCGACCATCACTTCGCCGCCGGCCACGCCGATGCCGGCCTGCGTGGCGCCCTTGTACGGCACGTGGTTCAGCGTGACACCGGCTTCCGAGGCGAGCAGCGCCATCGCGATGTGCTGCGGGCTGCCGATGCCGCCGGATCCGTAGTCGATCTTGCCGGGGGCGGCTTTCGCGGCGGCGATCATCCCGGCGACGTCTTGGTACGGTGCCGTGGGGTTCGCAACCAGCCCCCACTCGACGGTGGCGACGAGTGACACCGGGGCGAAGTCGCGCACGATGTCCCACGGCATCTTCGCGTGAAGCGCCGGAACCATCGTCATGATGCTGTCGTTGAAGCCGCCGATGGTGTAGCCGTCGGGAGTGGCCTTGGCGACGCGGTCCGCGCCCGTCATCCCCGCCGCGCCGGGCAGGTTTTCGACGACGATGGCCTGGCCCAGGTTCTGGGACATCTTCTGCACGACGATGCGCGCCGCCACGTCGACGGCGCTGCCCGCGGCGAGCGGGACGATCATGCGGATCGGTTTGTTCGGGTAGGTGCTCTGGGCGTGTGCGCCCGCCGGCAGTAGCAGAACAGCGGCGAGTGCAGCGGTGATGGGCGCGTAGCGGATGATGTGGGTGGCTCGGGGTGCTGCTGCGCGGCGGACGGTGGATCCCGGCTTTCGCCGGGATGACAGCCGCGAGACCGGAACGTCATCCCGGCGCAACCGGAACGTCATCCCGGCGAAAGCCGGGATCCACCGCGTCACGAAGGCCATCACTGTCATCATCCTCATGGCAACGGCGCGATGCCGAGTTCTGTGGCGACGCCCGCCAACGTCTTGCGCAGCGCCGCGCCGAGCTGAATGCCGTCGCGCGCATTCGCGATGCGCTTCGCGTGGCTCTGCTCGCCCGGCATCCAGATGCGCTCCACGCCGGGCATTCGCTCGCTGTTGCGCAAGTCGCGTACCAGCGCATCGACGCTTTGCTTGAACGCCGCCACGTCGCCGAACGCGCGGATGTCGATCATCGCCACCGCCTGACCCGTGTTGGTGGTGTCGGTGAAGTTCTTGTTGAAGTCGAGCACGTCGCGGCCCAGCGCCGCGCCGTTCAGCGTTCCGGCGAGCAGGCCGACGATCAGCGCCAGCCCATAACCCTTGTAGCCGCCGATCGGCAGCAGGAAGCCCTCTTCGGCGCGCTTCGGGTCGAGCAGTGGCTTTCCGCTGCGGTCGATCATCCAGCCTTCGGGCATCATTTCGCCGCGCTGCGCCTTCGCCTTCACCTTGCCGTAGGCGGCGACGGTGGTCGCCATGTCGAGCACGACGGGTGCCTCGTCGCCCGCCGGAACCGCTACCGCGATCGGGTTGGTGGACAGCAGCATCGTCAACCCGCCCCACGCCGGCAGATGGTTCGCGTTGCCCACCGCGAAATACAGGCCAATCATGTCGTGCGGCAGCGCCATGCGTGCGTACAGCGACGCCGGCCCGGCGTGATTGCTGAAGCGCGAACCGACCCACGCGATGCCCGCGCTGCGCGCCTTGGTGGCGGCGATCTGCGCGGCCCGGCTCATCACCAGATGGCCCATCGCGTTGTCGCCGTCGAGCAGCGCGGTCGCGGCACGTTCCTCAGCGATGCGGATGTTCGGCCGCAGGTTGATGCCGCCCGACTTGATGCGCTTGATGTAGGGCGCGAGGCGGATTGCGCCGTGGCCGTCGGAGCCTTGCACTTCAGCCTGCGTCATCAGCTCCGCGACGGTCGCTGCGTCGTCCGCCGGCATGTCGACGGCGACAAACGCGCGCGCGAGGAAATCGCGCAGCGCTTCAGGGCGGACTGGGGCGGCGGCTTCGCTCATGCGGCAATCTGATCAGCGATAGAGCGCGGCAACAAACTCGTCATCCCGGCGTACGCCGGGATCCACTGCGGGCGGGCCGCGCGTTTGGTGAACGGTCCATGCAGTCCATGCGGTGGATCCCGGCGTACGCCGGGATGACGAGGGGGTGGGTTCACGAGACCGTGCTCCACGCCTGCGCGCCACCGGCGTAGCGCTGCACCGCGGCTTCGTCGAAATCGAAGCCCAGGCCCGGGCTCTGGTGCAGCATCAGGTAGCCGCCCTTCTGTTCGAGCTGGCGGTCGATGAGGCGGCGGAAGTTGAGCACCTGGTCGTCGGGGAAGTGTTCGACGTAGCGCGCGTTCGGCGTGGCCGCGACGAGCGGCGCGTGCAGGTCGTGGAACCAGTGCGGGCTCACCGTCACGCCACAACTGCCGGCGTGCGCGGCGATGCGGCGCCATTCGGAGATGCCGCCGCACACCGCGGCGTCGGCTTGCAGGATCTCGGCGCCGCCGGCGTCGATGAGTTCGCGGAAGCGCCAGCGCCCGACTTCGATTTCGCCGGTGGCAATCGTGATCGACGTGCGCTGCGCCAGGCGCGCGTGCAGGTCGATCGCGTCGGGCAGGAACGGCTCTTCCAACCAGTACGGGTTGTAGGCCTCGAAGCGGCGCGCGTATTCGATCGCGGTGGGCAGGTCGGACCAGCCGTTGTTCACGTCGAGCATCAGCACCACATCAGCCCCGATCGCGTCGCGCGCCGCGGCGACGCGCTTCTCTTCTTCGGCGGGGGACAGGCGCCCGGTTTTCATCTTCACCGCGCTGTAACCCATCTCGACATAGCGCGCCATTTCGCGGCCGAGGTCGGCCGGCGTCTTGCCGTCGACGTAGTAGCCGCCGCTGGCGTAGGCGATCACCTTCTCGCGGTTCAGGCAGCCCAGGTAGTCGTGCAGCGGCAGCTTGACCGAGCGTGCATTCAGGTCCCACAACGCGGTGTCGAGGATCGAGATGCCGCGCATCACTGAACCCGAGCGCCCCTGCAACAGCGCCTCCTGGTACATCTGGTTCCACAGCCCTTCGCTGCGGTGGCTGTCCTGGCCGATCAGCAGCGGCGCGAGCAGTTGCTGCACCGCGACCTTCGCGACGTCGCCGCCCTTGCTGCCGACATAGCAGAAGCCGATGCCTTCCACGCCTTCGCTGCTTCGCACCTTGACGAGGCAGAAGTGGCGCTCCGTGACGGTGCGGGTGGAGAACGAAGTGGGCACGTCGAGCGGCACACGCGCGACGGCCACTTGAACGCTGGCGATTTTCGGCACAGGAAATCCTGAAGGAGTTGACAGTGATTGGAAATATATGGATATTAGGTCGGCGGTGACGAGGCTTGTCAAGTGGGGGCTGCACCGATGCGGCCCTTGCGAGCGGGCGGCACCGCTTCACCGATTCTGCGATTTTCATATATATGGACAAACACAAATCCACCGTCGCGCTGCGCATCGCCGTCATCGGCGCGGGAACGATGGGTTGCGGCATCGCGGCCGGTTTCGTCGCGCAAGGCTGCGACGTGGTGCTGCTCGTGCGCGAGGCAACGCGCGCCGATGCGGCGCGCAGCAAGACGTTGGCGCTGGTCGGGCCGGCGCTGAGGCAGCGTGGGCTGAACGTGCGGGCGCTCGACACCTTCACCGCCTGGAGCCAGCTCGACCTCGTGATCGAATCGATCGGCGAAGACCTGGCACCGAAGCAGCAGTTGTTCGCCTGGCTCGACAGCCGGGTTCCGGCCGGAGTGCCGATCGGCAGCAACAGCTCGGGCTTTCCGATCTCGCGCATCGCCGCGGGCCTGGCGGGAAGGGCGCGCATGTTCGGCATGCACTACTTCATGCCTGCGCACCTGGTGCCGCTGGTCGAGGTGGTGCTCGGCGCCGACTCCGACCCCGTCCTGGCGAAGCATGTGTGCGAGATGTTCACCGCGGCCGGCAAGAAGCCGGTGCTGGTGAAGCGCGACATCGCCGGCTTCCTGGCCAACCGCATCCAGCACGCCTTGATGCGCGAGGTGCTGTCGCTCATTGACAGCGGCATTGCGTCGCCGGAAGACATCGACCTCGCGGTGCGCTACAGCTTCGGCTTTCGCTACGCCGCCGTCGGCCCGGTGCTGCAGAAGGAGATTTCGGGCTGGGAGTCGATGGCGCGGGCGGCGCGCGAGATTTACCCGACGCTGTGCAACAGCAGCGTGCTCGCGCCGTGCATGGAGCGCAGGCTCAGCGAAGGCAAGCTCGGCATGAAGAGCGGCGAGGGCTTCATGACCTGGACCGCGCAGTCGGCGCAGGCCGCGCGCGCCGACTACGAGCAGCGCCTGGCCGGCGCGTTGCGCTTGCTGCAATGACGACGACACGAACCCGCCGACTGCCGGCGCGCGTGCCGAGCGTGAACGCACCCGCCAGGCGTGCGGCCAAGCCCGTGGTGGCCAGCGCCGCCGCACCGCGCCCGCGCGGCCGGCGCGCCGGCGGGGCGCTCTACAAGAGCATCGCCGAGCAGATCGAGCGCGACATCGCCGCGGGCGCCTTTCCGGTGGGCAGCCTGTTGCCCACCGAGGCCGAGTTCAGCGAGCGCCTGAACGTGGGCCGGCACACGGTGCGCGAGGCCTTGCGCGTGCTCACCCAAGGCGGGCTGATCGTGCGCCGCGCCGGCAGCGGCTCCACCGTGGTGAGCAACGGCCGGCGCAACGTCTTCGCGCACGCCGTGTCGAACTTCGACCAGTGGTTCAACTACCCGGAAAGCGTGAAACGCCATCACCTGCGCCACGAGCAGGTGGTGGCCGATGCGCTGCTCGCCGAGACCCTGGGCTGCGCGCCGGAGACGCCGTGGCTGTGCATCAGCGCGCTGCGCACGTTGGAGGGCGCGGCGGCGCCGCTGTGCTGGGTGGACATCTACATCCAACCGCGCTTCGCGCGCGTGATGAAGGGCAAACACTTCGACCGCTCGCCCGTGCACGAGCAGATCGAGGCGATGTTCAAGGTGGCGATCGCCGATGTGGAAGTGCGCATCTCCGCCTGCGGCGTGCCCCGGGCGATGGCCACGACGCTGGGCGTGGCGGTGGGCAGCCCGGCGATGCTGCTGATCCGGCGCTACCTCGCCGCCGACGGCGAACTGCTGCAGGCCACGCGCACCGTGCACCCGGAAAACCGCTACGTCTACGCGATGAAGTTTCGGCGGGCGGCGGCGAGCAGGTATGCGCAAGGGTAGGGCCGGGTCCTTCTGGCCCTCGTCTCCCGACGTGCGCAAATGCCTGGTCGTCGCGCACGAACTCGGGCTGTTCGGCCGCGTCGAAGCCTTGATCCCCGCGTTTGAGGGACACGCGGCGTGTGTAACATGCCACGCTGCAGACACAACGCGGCCGCATGGACCCAAACAAGCAGAAGGAAGAATTCAACTACGCGTACGTTTGTGCGCTTGCTGCGCATGCTGGGCTCAATCGAGGCGGATTTTCGGTCGACGACGACAGCGTCGACGTTACGTTCCAGGCGAAAGGAAATTTTGGCCCTGGTAGGCTGCGTAGCCCGCTGATCCAGATCCAGCTCAAGTGCACGTCGCAGAATGTGGTCGTGGATGAGGTCATCAAATTTAAGTTGACTAGGAAGAATTACGACGACCTTAGGGGCGATGATCTCGTTGTGCCTAGGTATTTGGCGGTGCTGCTGGTGCCGGACGCGATCGATGCGTGGGTCCACCACAACGACGACCATATCGCCCTGTACAACTCCTGCTACTGGCTTTCCCTTCGCAATGCTGAACCGACGGACAACCCCACGTCGATCGTAGTGAACGTGCCTCTCGCACAGCGGCTGACCAGCACTGTCCTCTGGCAAATGATTGACCGCGCTAGCGCGGGGGACTCGCTATGAGCGAGACCACTAGGCGCGGGATAGATGTGACCTCAGAGCAGTTAGAGGCGTACCTCCAGCACAAGCAATGGTTCGCCGCGGGCAAGATTCGAAGCGTTGCAACTGTCTGGCATCGGGAAGGCGATGACGAAGCCGAGGTGGTTGTGCCCTTGTCGTATGCCAAGGACTTCCGACAGCGGGTGACGGAGGCGCTCGCAGCCATCGCGTCTTTTGAGAAACGCGAGGTACCGGATGTTCTGAGCGAGGTGAAGCGGCTCCTCGCGAACGTGATCACCGTGAGGGTCATCCACTCGGATACGACGGACGGCACCATCCCGATCAACGATGGTGTGCTGCTCATTTCAAAGGCGAAGGATTTGCTGTCAGCAGCGGCCCATTCGATCTACGCGAAGAGGAAGCAGTTCACAGGGCCGGCGCCTAAAGAGGCCAAGTCCTACCTCGACACGCTTCTCTTGGGGCAGACCGAGATCGGGAGCTACATCGTCAATGTCATCGCGCCTATTCAAGCGAATGTAGCGCTTGATCAAGCGACAGCAGCGGCGGTCCCACTTGCAGAAGCGATCACGTTGAATCTTGTGACAGGCCTGGAAGCTCTTGAGAAGGCGGGCATTGCGTACGAAGAGAAAGGCGACATGAAAGCTTTTGATGTGGCGGTGCAGGCAGGTGCGAGTGCAAACATGTGCGACGCACTCCTCGGGTTCAGCGGCACAAATCACAACCGAACGTTCGAGATCACGGTTACCGCCGCTCCTGGCCCGCTGTTCGAAAGTGAGCCAAAGAAGTTCGAGTTCGACGGCAAACACGTAGCACTGCTGGAGAAGGTCTCCGGCTACTACAAGGACGACTACGTCCTGCATCAGCGAAAGCTGATCGGCTACATCAGCAAGCTGAGTAGACCGCAGGACGAAACTTCAGGGACGATCACGCTTGATTCGACACTTGGCGACACGGAGCGGAAAGTGCAAGTCGAGCTGACCGGCGATGACTACCACATGGCCGTGCTCGCGCACGACAATTCGAAGCTCGTCAGAGTCGAAGGCGACGTGCACATCAAGAGCAAGTCGGCACGGCTATTGAACCCGACGAACTTCGGCGTTATCGAGATCGACGACATTTTCTAAGCAACCGCCAGCGCCCCTCCCATCTAGATGTGCGTTGACGGCCCTGCGCCATCGGAATGCCGACCCGGCCCTCCTTGGGGTTGACCCGCAAGCTCGTTTGCCCGGCGCCGGCCTTCTTTGGTCGCCGAGCGAAGGCTTGCGCTCTACCTGCGCAACAGCAGCAACGGGCCCGCCACGATCAGCGCGGCCGATGCCGGGCTGTAGACGGTGGGGATTTCGCCGAACAGCGCATAGCCCAGGCCCGCGGCCCAGATCAGTCCGGTGTATTCCATCGGTGCGGCGCGGCTGGCTACATCCAGCCGCGTTTGGCGCACTCAGCCCATTGACTGAGGACAGAACCCGAGCACTTCGTCACGGCACTTCTGGGGGACGCAGTCCGCCCGACCTCGCGGCAAGCCGCCCATACGCGGGAGATCGGCCTAGCATGACCCCATCGCGCAGACTTGATTGCGCCTACCGTTGGGGACTCTCGTGAAACTTTGTCTGGTGAAGCTGACTTTGATCTCGAGTTGCGCAATGATGGCCATGCCCGCCTTCGCCCAGACTTCTGCGCAGCCGCGCAGCAAGGCCGCCGCGAAGCCCGTCAAAGCCCCCGCGGCCGCACCGAAGACGCTGACCGTGGCCGCGAACGTCCATGCCGCGACGCCCACGACGGTCACCGCGGCTGGCAGCGTCATCGTCTTGTCTGACGGCATCGTGGCCAACGCCACGATGGCGCAGATCCAACCGCCTGCCCCCGGATTCGTGTACGAGCGCTGAGCCGAGGGCAAGGCCCCGGCCGGTGGCACCGGTCAACCCATCGGTGACGAGGATGCGAGCTGCATCCTCGCGCAGCACGGCAGAGCCGGCTAGGGCTTGAAGGACTGCACGGTCTCCCAAGCGACTGCTTGAAGGTGCTGGGCCACGTCCGCCGGCAAACCCGCCGTGTAGCTGTTGCCCACGCGGTGACTTCTTGAACAGGCTCGCCATCACCACGGCCGCGCCCAGATAGGTGCCCGCCAGGCTCGGGTGGCGCTTGTCGGGCGCATAGAGGTTGACGTCGGGGCGCTTGGCGATCGACGCCGCAAAAGCCGGCCCGGCCGGTACCACGCGCATCTGGTTGGCGCGCCCTGCCTTCACGTACTCAGCCGCCAACTGATCGGTCATCTGGGGTTGGTCCTGATACGCCCAGCTCAGGAACAAGGCGGGCTCGGCACCCGCTTGACGAACCGCGGCGGCATGGGCCTTGGCCGTGTCGTGAAAGGCCTGCTGCAACTTCGGGATGGATGGGGCACTGGCTGCAATCCATCATCAACACCATGTCGTAGGCGCGATCGAACTGGTTGAAGGCCACGTCGTTGGTGGGGGTGAAGCTGTAGCGCGCCATGCCGGTGCCTGATCTGAAGTGCGACGCCACGTCGTGCCAGTCAAGGCCCGCACCGCTGATGGTCACCGATGTCTGGCGAATGCCGCGCACGCCGGCGGCGTTGAGCAGGCCGCCCAGGTGCCCGTGCATGCTGTTGTTGAAGTAGAAGAAGCTGTTGCCCACCCACAGCATGGAGTTCGGCGTCTCGCCCTGCCAACGCGGCACCGTCGGCGTGGTGCTGCATGCCATCACCAGCGCAGCCACTGCGGCCACGGTCAAGATGCGCACGCCCCGCGCGATGGCCGATTGATTCCACTTCTTCATTCGAGATGCTCCTGGTGATGGGCGCCATGAAATGCCGACACAGGCCGAACCATGACCTTGGCAGTCTAGCGACGATCACCCCTCGCATGTCGATCTCGGCGTCGGCCATGCCAGGGGTTATCCATAGGTTCCAGGCTCACCGTCGTCAATCATTCTTGCCTGCCTTCGGCCGGGTGCGCCGGGCTGCCTTCTTCGGCGCACTCTTCGGCCCACCTCTCTTCGCCGGCGCCGCGCCGGCTTCCAGCTGCTTCACGTCCTCGACAGCCCGGTCGAAGTCGCTGCTCGGCTGCGTGGCCTCCAAGCGTCGGCGCTCGGCGTCGTACTGCTCGAACTGGGCGTGGGCGTGTTCCTCGGCCAGTTGGTGCGAGACGGCGCCCGCGTGCGTCAGGATGTTGCGCTCGTTGAATTGCAGAAAGGCGTCGAGCCGCTGCACCCATTCGGCCATGTGCATCGGCTTCTTGCGCCGGGCCTGGTCTTCGGCGAAGTCGAGGTACATGGTCACGACGCGGTTGAGCTCGGCGATCTCCGGCTGCGACAGGTAGTTCTTGGCGACAGTCACATCGGCTTTGCGGATCGGGCCGTGCGGCGCATTCTTCCATGTCGTCAGGCCCATGTGAGGCTGCACCGCGTCGGCACGGCCCTTGATGACCTCGGCGGCCGTGCGGCCGTGGATGGCGAAGTGCAGCTTGTTCTGCACGGTGGCGAAGAAGGTTTGGCTGATGTGGTGGGCCGGGTCGTAGTCGATGCTGGTGGCGTAGATGTCGGTGATCTTCTGGTAGAACATGCGCTCCGACGCGCGGATGGCGCGGATGCGCTCGAGCAGCTCTTCGAAGTAGTCGCCCCCGACAGATCGGCCTTCTTTCAGCCGCTCGTCGTCCAGCGTGAAACCCTTGACCAGCAACTCGGACAAGCGGGCGGTGGCCCACTGGCGGAACGCGGTGCCGCGGGCGGAGCGGACCCGGTAGCCGACCGCCAAGATCGCGTCGAGGTTGTAGTAGAGCGTGCGGTACCGCTTGCCGTCTGCGGCAGTTGTCAAGGAATCCTTGACAACTGAATCCGCTTCCAGTTCCTGCTCTGCCATGATGTTGCGCAGGTGCAGGCTGACGTTCTGCTTGGTGGTCTGAAACAGTTCCGCGATGAGTCCTTGCGTCAGCCAGACCATGCGGCCGTCCAGGCGCACCTGCAGGCGTGTGGCTCCATCCTGGTAGATGAGGATTTGGCCGCCCTGCGGCATGGGCTCCGGTGGCTTGGTCTTATCGGGCATCGCTCACGCCTTTCAATCGCTCGCGCACTTCTGACCGGCATCGAGTTTGTGTTGCGCGGGCATGGTAGCAAGCGTGAAATGTCCCATCGCCCTACCTGCGCAACAGCAGCAACGAGCCCGCGACGATCAACGCCGCCGATGCCAGGCTGTAGGCCGGTGGGGATTTCGCCGAACAGCGCATAGCCCAGGCCCGCGGCCCACACCAGACCGGTGTATTCCATCGGCGCGGCGCGGCTGGCTTCGATGTGGGTGAACGCCCAGGTGATGGCCATCAGGCCGCCGGTGGCGAACACGCCGATCAGCAGCACCGGGCCGATGTCGGCCGCAGTCATCGGTGCCCAGCGCAGCGCCGTCGGCGCGGCCAGCAGCAGCACCGGCAGGGTGTTCTGCACCACCAGGATGGACCACAAGGCGTCGCGCTGCGCCTGGTGGCGTGCCAGCACCACCACGCCCGAATAACACACGGCAGACAGCCCCGCGGCGAGCATGCCCTGAACGCGCGCCGCGCTGCCGGGGTCGCCGCTGGCGCGCAGCTCCGGCCACAGGCCGATGCCCACGCCCACGCGCACCGAGCAGCAGCGCGGCCCAGATCCAGCGCGACGGGCGCTCGCGCAGCGTTACCATCGCCAGCAAGGAGATGAACAAGGGCGCGGTGTAGCCCACGGCCACCGCCTGCACCAGCGGCAACAGCGTCAGGCTGTGAAACCAGCCGAGCAGCGCCAGCAGCAGCAACACGGTGCGCAGGCCGTGCAGGCGCCAGCTCGGCCGCGCCGGCAGTGGGGTGCGAAACCACAGCCACAAGGGCAGCGCAAAGGCGCTGCCGGCGGCGAAGCGCAGAAAGGTGAGCTGCAGTGCATCGAAGCGGTTCGCCAGGGTCTTGACCGTGGCGTCCATGCCGATGAACAGCGCCGCCGCCAGCGCCGCGGCGGCCAATGCGGCGGCGGCGCGCACCGGCGTCGCGGCTGGCGCCTGCACGGAACGCTCAGTGCGGGGCCAGCGTCTGCGCCAGGCGCGGCGCCTGCGGCCCGAATGCGTAGGTGTCCATGCCCAGGCAGCCGAGTGTCGCGCTGTCGTGCAGGCGCAGCGGCGCCGCGTCGCGACCCCCGGCGCCGGCGGCCACGTACCAGGGCAGCAGGTGCTCGTCGGTGGGGTGCATGTCCACCGCGTGCGGTGCGCGCCTGCGGTAGTCGAGCAGCGCGTCCCAGTTGCGCTCCTCGCTGCGCGCGTGCATCCAGTTGCGGAAGGCGCGGCTCTCGGCGATTTCGGGTTGGTTCGGATCGGGGTGCAGGCTGCCGCCGGCGAACACGCGCCGCAGGTTGTGCGTGATGCTGCCGGTGCCGAACACGAGCACGCCTTCGTCGCGCGAGTGTCGCCAGCGCGGCGCCGAGCGCGAATTGCGCCGCTGGGCTCTGGCTCGGCACGAAGGCGAGCGGCAGCACGGGGATGTCGGCCTTTGGGTAGAGGTAGCGCAGCGCGGTCCAGTTGCCGTGGTCGAGGCCGCCTTGATCGACGAGGTGCGCGCCCAAGCCCGCGGCTTCAAGCAGCGCGGCCACTTTCGGCGCGAGTTCGGGAGCGCCCGGAGCGTCGTAGCGCAGCGTGTAGAGCTCGGGGTCGAAGCCGCCGAAGTCGTACACCGCTTCGTGCTTCGGCGCGGCCAGCAGCACATGCTCGCGCGCGGCGGTGTGCGCCGAAATCGCGACGATCGCTTTCGGCCGGCCGAACGTGGCGTCGATCGCCGGGCCGAGGCGCATCATGAATTCGCCTGCCACGCCGGGTTCCAGCGCGATCATCGGCGAGCCGTGGGAGACGAAGACGGGGGGCAGGGTCATGTTCATGGCGCAATTACAACATCGTGCCGCGGCTGCAGTTTCAAAGGGATTGGACGCAGCGTTTGGGTTCGCCGGTTTCAGGTGACGAGGTGCTGCGGCGAGCCCGCTGCCCATTTGTCGATGTTGTCGATCAGCTGATCGGCCAGGAACTGCATCGCGTTGTCGGAGGCCCAGGCGACGTGCGGGGTGAGGATGAAGTTCGGCCGCCGCACGTCGAGCAGCGGGTGGCCGCTCGTGGGTGGCTCGGTGGTGAGCACGTCGAAGCCGGCGCCGGCGATCAGGCCCTCATCCAGGGCGCGGATCAGCGCGGCTTCATCGACCAACCCCCCGCGCGAGGTGTTGATCAGCAGCGCGTTGCGCTTCATCGCTTGCATCTGCGCGTAGCCGATGAGGTTGCGCGTCTGCGGGGTCAGCGGGCAATGCAGCGAGATCACGTCGCTTTCGGCGAGCACCTGCGCCAGCGGCGTGAACTCGACGCCGGGCATCTTCGGCGGCTCGTGGTCGGCGAACAGCACCTTCATGCCGAAGCCGCGCGCGATCGCCGCCGTGCCCTGGCCGATCGCGCCCTCGCCGATGATGCCGAGCGTGGCGCCATGCAGGTCGCCGATCGGGTGCGTGAAGAAGCAGAACTGGTCGCTCTTCTGCCACACGCCCGCCTCCACGTCTTGGCGGTAGGCGAGCAGGTTGCGGCGCAGGTTCAGGATCAACGCGAACGCATGCTCGGGCACCGTGTGCACCGCGTAGTTGCGGATGTTCGCCACCGCGATGCCGTGCTCCTTGCAGTACGGCACGTCGATCACGTCGTAGCCGGTGGCGGCCACGGCGATCATCTTCAGTTCGGGCAGTTGCGCGAGCGTGCTCGCGCGCAGCGGCACCTTGTTGGTGATGCACACCGTCGCGCCCTGGAGCTTGGTGAGCAGCTCGTCGACCGAGGTCTTCTGATGCTCGACATAGCTTGCGGCAAGCGCGGGTTTGCGCACCTTCGCCTTCAACGAGGCGCGGTCGAGAAAGACGACGCGGTGCGATACGGCCATGGGGCTTGCCTCCGGTGGGGTTGTTGGCTTGGGCATCGTTCTCGCGGCGCAAGCCCTGCGCGGCCGTGACGCCTGGGATCGGGTCGATCTTAATGCGGCTGTAGTGCCAAAGGAGCAGCGGCTCGATGTGTTCGAAGACGCCTGCCAGCGGGGGTATAAGAGCGTGCGCTATCCTGCGCCGATGCTGCAAGCCGCCATCGCCCAAGCCCGCCGCCACACCCTGGCCGACCTGCTGCGGCGCAGCGCCGCGCGCCTGCCCAACAAGCCCGCGGTGATCTGCGGCGCGGCGCACTACACCTATGCCGAGTTCCACGCGCTGAGCGAGCGCCTGGCGGCAGGGCTGGCGCGCGCCGGCGTCACCAAGGGCGACAGGGTGGCCGTGCTGGCGCGTAACTCGCACGGCTTTGCCGCGCTGCGCTTCGCGCTGGCGCGGCTGGGCGCGGTGCTGGTGCCGATCAACTTCATGCTCAATGCGAACGAGGCGGGCTACATCCTGCGCCACGCCGGCGCGCGGCTGCTTGCCACCGACAACGGCCTGGCCGAGCTGGCGCGTGCCGCAGCCGCGTTGGACACGCAGGTGCAAGGGCTGCTGTGGCTGCCGGCGGAGGAGCCCGGCGCGCCGCTGCCCGGTGCACTGTCCTTCGACGAACTCGCGGCGTGCCGCGAGCCCGTGCCGGAGGTGGCGTTGGACGGCACCGACCTGCTGCAAATCGTCTACACCAGCGGGACGGAGAGCCTGCCCAAGGGCACGATGCTGACGCATGACGCGGTGCTGTGGCAGTACGTGTCGTGCACGGCAGACGCGGCGATTGCCGGCGACGACCTGGTGCTGCATGCGCTGCCGCTCTACCACTGCGCGCAGCTCGACGTGTTCTTCGGCCCGGCCATCTACGTCGGCGCCACCAACGTGATCACCGCCAAACCGGTGGCGGAGAACCTGCTGCCGCTGATCGAGCGGCACCGCATCACGTCGTTCTTCGCGCCGCCGACGGTGTGGATCGCGCTGCTGCGCTCGCCGCTGTTCGAGCGCTGCGATCTGAGCAGCCTGCGCAAGGGCTACTACGGCGCGGCCATCATGCCGGTGGCGGTGATGCAGGAGATCCTGCGCCGGCTGCCGGCGATACGCTTGTGGAACCTGTACGGCCAGACCGAGATCGCGCCGCTGGCGACGATGCTCGGGCCCGAAGACCAGCTGCGCAAGCCGGGCTCGTGCGGCCGCGCGGTGCTGAATGTCGAGACCCGCGTCGTCGACGACACGATGCGCGACGTGGCACCGGGCGAGACGGGCGAGATCGTGCACCGCAGCCCGCAGTTGCTGTCGGGCTACTTTCACGACGACGAACGCACGGCGGCGGCCTTCGAGGGCGGCTGGTTCCATTCCGGCGACCTGGCGACGATCGACGCCGAGGGCTACATCACGGTGGTGGACCGCAAGAAGGACATGATCAAGACCGGCGGCGAGAACGTCGCCAGCCGCGAGGTGGAGGAGGCGATCTACCGCCATCCGGCGGTCAGCGAGGTGGCGGTGGTCGGCCTGCCGCACCCGCAGTGGGTCGAGGCGGTCGCCGCCGTCGTGGTGGTGAAGGCCGGCATGGCGCTCGCCGAGCAGGAGTTGCTGGCGCATTGCCGTGCCCAGCTGGCGGCGTTCAAGGCGCCGAAGCGCGTCGTGTTCGTCGATTCGCTGCCGAAGAACCCGAGCGGCAAGTTGCTCAAGCGCGAGCTGCGCTTGGCGCACGCGGGCTTGTTCGATGCCCGTTGAATCGGCAACGACTATGACGCAGCGCCGCCCACCCTCCATCTGGCGCCTCGCTTGGCGGCAGACCGGGCGCGACTTCCGCGCCGGCGAGTTGCGCCTGTTGATCGTCGCGGTGATGCTCGCCGTGGCCGCCCTCACCGCGGTGGGTTTCTTCGCCGACCGCATCAACGGCGGCCTGGCGCGCGACGCGCGGCAGATGCTCGGCGGCGATGCGATCGTCGCGAGCGACCAGCCGGCGCCGCCGATCTTCGCCGCCAAGGCGCGCGAACTCGGCTTGGCCACCGCGACCACCGCGTCCTTCCCGAGCATGGGCCGCGCAACCGAAGCGCAGGGCGGTGCGTCGCGGCTGGTGGCGGTGAAGGCGGTGAGCGATGCGTATCCGCTGCGTGGCCGGCTCACCGTGAATGATGGCCCCGGCACACCGCAGCAGACCTTGGCGCGCGCGCCCGAGGCGGGCAGCGTGTGGGTGGAGCCGGCCTTGCTAGATTCGCTCGCGCTGAAGATCGGCGACCCGCTGCTGCTCGGCGACGCGAGCCTGAAGATCGCGAAGGTGATCGTGATCGAACCCGACCGCGGCGCGGGTTTCATGAGTTTCGCGCCGCGTGTGATGCTCAACGTGGCCGACCTCGATGCGACGGGCTTGATCCAGCCGGCGAGCCGCGTCACGTACCGGCTCGCGGTGGCCTCCCAAGGACAACAACGACGCTCCCGTGCGCGCCTTCGTGCAATGGGCTGACAACGAAGTGAAGCGCGAGACGCTGCGCGGCCTGCGCGTCGAGTCACTGGAAAGCGGCCGGCCCGAAATGCGCCAGACGCTGGACCGCGCCGAGAAGTTCCTGAACCTCGTGGCGCTGCTTGCCGCGCTGCTCGCCGCGGTGGCGGTGGGCATCGCGGCGCGCGACTTCGCCGACCGGCACCTCGACGACTGCGCGATGCAGCGCGTGCTCGGCGCGTCGCAGCGCGGCATCGCCTTGCAGTATCTGGTGCAGTTCGCGGCGATCGGCGTCGCGGCGAGCATCGGCGGCGTGCTGCTGGGCTTTGGCGTGCACTACGTGTTCGTCTGGTTGCTCGCGGGTCTGGTCGATTCGCAACTGCCCGCGGCGAGCCTGTGGCCGGCGCTGTTCGGCCTGGGCGTGGGCTTGACGCTGTTGATGGGCTTCGGCCTGCCGCCGGTGCTGCAGCTCGCGCGCGTGCCGCCGTTGCGCGTGATCCGGCGCGACGTGGGCGCGCTCAAACCCGCGTCGATCGCGGTGCTGGGGGCGGGTGTCGTCGGCTTCGTTGCGTTGCTGATGGCGGTGTCGAGCGACCTCAAGCTCGGCTTGATCGCGGTGGGCGGGTTCGCCGCGGCGGTGCTGCTCTTCGCGCTGCTGAGCTGGGGCGCGGTGCTGCTGCTGCGCCGCGTCGTTCCCGAAGCGCGTGCGCCGCGCTGGCTGGTGCTGGCGACGCGCCAGATCGCCGCGCGGCCGGCGTTCGCGGTGGTGCAGGTGTCGGCGCTGAGCGTGGGCCTGCTCGCGCTGGTGCTGCTGGTGCTGCTGCGCACCGACCTGATCGCGAGTTGGCGATCGGCCACGCCGCCGGACGCGCCGAACCGTTTCGTCATCAACATCCAGCCGGAGCAGGGCGATCCGTTCCAGAAGCAGATCCGCGATGCCGGCGTGCAGAAGTTCGACTGGTTCCCGATGATCCGCGGACGGCTGGTGGCGATCAACGGCAAGACGGTGGTGCCCGACGACATGAGCGATGCGCGTGCCAAGCGCCTGCTCGATCGCGAGTTCAACCTCAGCCACGGTGCCACGTTGCCGGAGCACAACCAGGTGAGCAGCGGGCGCTGGAGCGGCGACGAGGCCAACGCGGTGAGCGTGGAAGAGGGACTCGCGCAGACGCTGCAACTCAAGCTCGGCGACACGCTGCGCTTCGACATTGCCGGCACGCTGACGGAAGGGCGCATCACGAGCCTGCGCAAGGTGGATTGGAGTTCGATGCGCGTGAACTTCTTCGTCATCATCCCGCGCGCCAAATTGCCCGAACTGCCCGCGACCTACATCGCCGCGTTTCGCGCGCCGGCCACGCCGGGTTTCGACAACGCGCTGTCGCGCAACTTCCCGAACATCACGAACGTCGACGTGTCGGCGTCGATCGCCCAGGTGCAGCGCGTGCTCGACCAGGTGATCCGCGCGGTCGAGTTCCTGTTCGGCTTCACGCTGGCCGCCGGGCTGGTGGTGCTGTTCGCCGCGGTGACCGCGACGCGCGAAGCGCGCGCGCGCGAGTTCGCCGTGATGCGCGCGTTGGGCGCGAGCGGCAAGCTGCTGGCGCAAGTGCAGCGTGCCGAGCTGCTGGGCGTGGGCGCGCTCGCCGGTGTGCTGGCGTCGATCGCCGCGATCAGCGGTGGGCTGGGCGCTGGCGCGCTACGTGTTCGAGTTCAGCTGGAATGCATCGCCGCTGGTGCCGCTGGCCGGCGGCGTGACCGGCGCGCTGCTTGCGCTCGCCGCGGGCTGGTGGGGCTTGCGCGAAGTGCTGCGCCGGCCGGTGGTGGAGACGCTGCGGCGCGCGGCGCAGGAGTAGCTGCTCAGGAAACTCAAGCGCTGGATCCCGGCCCCGTATCGAGTACGGGGTGTCACGTGCGCCGGGATGACGAGGGGCTTGCACGGCGCTGCACGCATTCGACGTAGCGCTCGCCATCGGGCGGCAAGCCGCTGCGCTGCGACTGCCAGATCATCTCGCCCAGGCACTCCATCACTTCGTGCTGCGCGTCGTGCGCCGAACCCAGCCGGTGCTTCGAGCAACTCGAACGCCTGCTTGATGCCGCGCGGCTGGTCGATGCCGAGCTGTTCGCTGATCGACAGGTGCATCGACAGGTGCAGGAACGGGTTGGTGCGGCCGGTTCGCATGTCGAACTGCGCGGCCAGCGCGGTGTCGACGTCGCTCAAGTCAGCGTGGTACTCGGGGTGCAGCGCGATCCAGCTTGAGGCCACGCTCTCGATCGGCGTGAGTGGCGCAGCCTCGCGGGTCTTGCGGTAGGTCTCGCAAAAGAAACGCCGCACGTCGGCTTGGGAGGGTGCAAACATCGGACAATTCTCGCTCCGTGGACTTGCCCTTCATTGCCGAACCGGCCTTTTACTTCATCGCTGTTCCTGCGGTGCTGTTGATGGGGCTATCGAAGAGCGGTTTCCTGAGCGGCTTCGGCTCGCTCGCCACACCGGTGCTGGCGTTGGCGGTGCCGGTGCCGCAGGCCGCGGCGATCATGCTGCCGCTGCTGCTGGTGATGGACGCCACCGGCCTGCAGCAGCTCTGGCGCGACCGCGACCGCGTGCTGCTTTGGCTGCTGGTGCCGGCGGGTTTGACCGGTACGCTGCTCGGTACCGTGTTGTTCGGCATCCTGTCGGCGAAGACGGTCGCGGCGGTGGTCGGAGCGCTGACCTTGCTGTTCTTGGCGCAGCGCCTCGCGTTTCCGCCGCGCGCTGACTCACCCGCGGCGCCGCGCTGGCTGGGGCGGATGCTCGCGATGGCGGCGGGCTTCACGAGCTTCGTCGCGCACGCCGGTTCACCGCCGATCAACGCTTACGTCCTACCGTTGCGATTGCCGGCGATCACCTATGCCGCGACGATGGCGGTGTTCTTCGCGACGATCAATCTGTCGAAGTGGTTGCCCTACGCGTTTCTGGGCTTGCTGGACTCGCGCAACCTGAGCACGGCTGTGCTGCTGTTGCCGCTGGCGCCGGTCGGTGTCTGGCTCGGCGTGTGGCTGGCGCGGCGCATCGATGCGCAGTGGTTCTATCGCATCGCCTACAGCGGGATGTTTTTCACCGGGGTGAAATTGCTGTGGGACGGGCTGCGCTGACCGGTCGTCGCGAACCGCACCCACACCTCCCTCTCCCGCGTGCGGGAGAGGGAGCAAGAACGAAAAACACTCGGGCCCTCAGCTGACCGCGGTGCTGCCGCCGCGCGCGCGCAGCGCCTTGATGCCCTGCTCGATGCGCTCGGCCACTTCGCGTTCGCGCTGCAACGCACGCAGCGTGTTCTGCGCTTCCTGCACAGTGAAGTCCAGGCGCGCGAGTTTCTCGCCGACGTCGTCGATCACCGCACGCTGTTCGCTCAGCATTTCCAGGTTCATGTTGATGTCGCCCAGCATGTGGGTGATCGCCGTGGCGCGCGACTGGACCTCTTCGACCGCCTTGCGGCGCGTCTCGATGTTCGAGATCTTGGCGTCGGTGTCCAGCGCGCGGCTGCCCAGTTCCTCGAGCTTGGCGCGCAGGTCGGAGACATCGCTGCGATGCTCGGTCACGAATTGCAGGTCGGCGCGGCTGCGGCTGCTGAGCTGGCGGATGTTGTCGACTTCGTCCTTGACGGCTTGCACCAGGTCTTCGCGTTCGGCGAGCGACTTGATCTTCTGATCCACCACCTCGGCATTTCGGTCCAGTTCCAGGAGCCGGGCCTCGAAATCGCCGATCGCCTTCTCGGTGTGCTGCAACTGCGCGCGGCGCTGCTCGAGCTGCCGGGTCATCGTCTCGGCGCGCTGCAAATGGTCTTGCGCCACCTCGACTTGGGCCAACGCGTCGCGCTGCTTGGCTTGCACGCCCGCCAGTTCGGCGAGCAAGGATTCCTTCAGCGTGGCGGCCCGGGCGAGGTCTTCGCTGACCGACTGCACCTGCTTGAGCCGTTCGGCGGTCGCAGCGGCCTGCTGCTTGCATTGTTCGGCGAGCTCGGCAAATCGCGCTTGCTGTGCCTGCACCGTCGCTTTGTCCTGCCGCACCGTCGCGACCAGCCTCTGCGACTCTTCGAGCGTCTGCATCAGCGTCGTCACCTGCGTCGTCACCGGCAGCAAACGCGTCTGCAAGGCGGCCACGCCGTCGAGTTTTTGCTGTGCGTCGGCGACTTGCGTGCCCAGGGTGTCGCACTGCTGTTTCAGGCTCTCGACCTCGGCGCGGCGCGCCAGCTGTTCGGCGAGTTTGCGTTCCACGTCGACGGTGACGACGTGCAGGCCGTTGACGCGCTCGTCGAGCGTCTCGACGAATTGCTGGCGCGCGGCGACGCGCGTCAATTGCGCATCCAGTTCGTTGCTCGTTTCGGCCAGCCGCTGCGCCGCCCGATTGCCTTCGTCGATGAGCGCCAGCTTGCCGAGCACCGCGTCCATGCGTGTTTCGAGTTCGGGTGCCCGGCTCAACATCGCCGCGGCGCGTTCGGCAAATGCCTCGAGCCCCGTGCGGTCCAGCGCGAGCTTGTCGCGAAGTTGCGCGGCCTGCGCGTGTGCCTTGTGAAACTCGGCGAGTTCGCCCCGCACCGCGTCCAGATCCTGCTGAGATTTCGTCAGGCTCTCGTACTGCGCCGCGGTGCGCTTGCCCAGGTCGTCCACCTGCGCCAGCCGATCGGCCAGTGCGTCCAGGCCGCTTTGCTTGCGCGCCAGTTCCTCGGCGTCGGTCCTGAGCGCGGTGAAGCTCTTGGCGAGTGCGTCGGATTTCTGTTGCATCGCGACCAGGGTCGCGTCCTTGGCCAATGCGTCCTGCACGCGGCTTTCGGTCTGACCGAGCGCCGCGGACAGCGACTTCAGCCGCTGGTCGAACGCCTCGAACTCCTTCTTGTCGACCGCAAGTTGTTCGACGGAGGAACGTAACTGGTCGGCCAACGTGCGGCCCTGGCCCTCCAGACGGGCCGACTCGCGAACGAACTCGTCGCGCGCGGCGGTCGCCACGACGAGCTCCTGCGCGGTGGCCTTGGCCAGTTGCTCCATCTGCGCCACCGTCTGCGCGGCCTCCTCCAGCCGGGTGCGGCCTTCGGCCAACTTGGCGACCTGCGCGTCCATCGTCCACACCATCTCGTTCAGGCGCGTCGCCTCGAGAACGGCGTGCTCGACGGTGTGTTTCTGCGTTTCCAGCGTCTTGGTCTTGTGCGCCACGTGTTCGGCCAGAGCGTTCAGCGACGCGAGGCGCTTCTCGGTGTCCTGGCTCAGTTCGCGGAGTTGTTCGAGCGCTTCGAACTTCGTGCTGACCTCCTGCACCGCGCCGGATGCAGACGCGCAATCTTGCTTCGCCTGGCGCGCGGCTTCGGCGATCGCGTTCATCTGCTGCCGCAGTTCGGCTTCCGACGAGCGCAGCGTCTCGAAGTTGCCCTTCAGCGCGGCGAGGCCGCGCACCGAGTTGTCGAGTTCCGTTGAGGAGGCGCGCCACTGCGCTTGCAGTTGCGCGTGTCTTTCACCCTCCTGGCGCAGCGCCAGCAGCGTTGTCTGCGCGTCGCTTGCCTGCTTGCTCAGTTCGGCGCCCGTCTGCCGCTCGACGGTCAGCGCCGCGACACGCTCTTCGAGTTCGGCCAGGCGAATCGCCTGTGCTTCGAAGGTTTCAGCCGTTCCCGAGAATTTCTCGACCTTGTGCATCATGCCGTCGGTCTTCTGCGCGAGTTCGTCCAATGCACGGCTGGTGCGGTCGAGTTTTTCCGACGCGCCTGCGCCGTTGCGAAAGATCGTGTCCAGCATCTCGGGTTCTCCTTGCAATAGCGCGAATTCACGCCGCACGCTGTTGTACAAGCATTGAATCGCGCCGCAAACTCACTTTGTCGCTATTGAAAGTCGAACGCGTCAGGGGCAGACGCTTCGCGTGAAGTAGTGACGTTGGCGCAGTGGCATCGACGCGTGCGCGCCCGCACCAGCCCGCTACCGCCAAAGACAATCGGACCCCGCAAGCGCTCACCTCGCGAGGTGACGCTGTTGCCTGCGTGGTCCGAGTCATCGAGGTCATGAGCGAGTCCCTGCAAATCATCGTCTGCGTTCGGGCCTCCAGGCCGGCTGCCGAGTTGATCGATCCGATCGTCGCGCAGGCGCGACTCGGTCGCGCCGTCGTCATCGCGAAGACCGCGCACAGTGCGACGTTCGTGCGGTTGAACGCCCCCGACGCGAGTCTTGTCATGCTCGCCTGCCAGGCGCTGCGCGGGCGGGGCGCACCGCCGCTGCGCTTCGGAATCGCCACCGCGAGCAAACCGCCGGCGTCCGCCGGAGCGCCGGACGCGGCCGATCCGGCGGGTGTCAACAACGAAGACGTCGATCGAGCCCAAGAACTCGCGGCAAGCGCACGCGAAGGCCAGGTGCTGGTTTCGCCCGAGCTTGCGCTGCTGCTCGCCGAAGCGGGGTTCTCGGTTCGCGCCAGGCAGGTCCTCCTGAGCGGCGGCCGCAGCATCACGGCGTGCACGCTGGATCTGGAGGCGCTGCCCGACGGGTGGTCCGACACCGGGAACTCGCCAGGGGTCACTTTTGACGACACTCTGCGCGGCGACACCGGGTTCGACAAGCTCGATCGTGGCGACACCGTGTTCGACGGATCCGCGAGTGGAGATACGGTGGCCGCCGAACTCGACGCTGGCACACGAGTGCCCCGGGCAGGCGGCGCCCAGTCGGAGCGGGCGAGCCGCTCGACGCAGCGCAGGCGCAGCGCGCACCGCATGAAAACGCGCAGCGCCGAGTCGCTCGGCGAAGTCTTCAAAGCCCTGCTGGCACAGGCCAAGGAGATGACGCGCGCACAAGAGGACCTGGAAGCGCGCCGTGCCGAGATGGAAAGACAAAAACGGCTCGGCGACGCCTTGGTTGCGCAACTGGATCGAGCCCACCAGGGGCTGGACGCGCTGGTGACGTTGCAGCGCAGCCTGCTGCCGATGGCCGCGCAGGTCACGACGCTGCAACAGACTCTGGTCACCTCCGAGCAGCGGATCGCGGCGTTCGAGGGCCGGTTGGTCCAAGTGGAGCAGGGTCTGCAAGCGGCGCTGCGCGACGCCGAGCTGCTGGCCGAGCGCGAGGCGCTCGTGCAGGCAGTGAAGGCCGACGTCGAAAAAATCCACGAGATCGGCGCCGTCAACCGCGCCGACCTGCAGTTCCTCGCCGATCAACGGAGCAGCGTTGCCGGGCTGCACGCGAAGATCGACCACCTTCGCGGCAGCATCGAGGACAACCAAGCCAAAGTCGCGGCGATCGACTCGCGCCGCAAGACGGTCGACGAGGTGCACGCGCAAGCCAGCGCCGTCACCCACATGCTCACCGACATCAGCGTGAACCTGGAAATGCTGAGCGAACGCCGCGCCGAGATCGACCTCGCCGGCGACAAGCTGGCGCGCCTGGACTTCACGTTGCAGGAGGCGCAGAACACGCTGCGCGCGTTGCAGCGCGAACGCGAACTCGCCGAAAGAGTGGAGCAGGGAATCAAGGCGCTGCGCGCGCGCGGCGGCGTCGGCCAAGCGAGCTGAGGGCAGGCTCGGATTCATCTCGCACGCCGGCGCGATCCGGCTCACTTCCCGCCGCGCCGGGCCTTCCTGCCAGAATGCCTGCATGGCTCCAACAGTCGCCGCGATGGAATCATGAACGGACTCGCATGCGCGCTCGCCTGGGTGATGGCCTTCGCGGCTGGCTTGCCGCTGGCTGCCGAGGCCCAGGACGCCGCGAAGATCGTCAGGATCGGGCGCTTGGCGCCGTTGTCGGAGGAGGCTGCTGCGCCGCAGACCGAGGCGTTTCGACGTGGCATGCGAGACCTCGGCTGGGTCGAGGGGAAGAACTACACGCTCGAGACACTGTATGCGCAAGGCAAGCCCGATCGATTGCCCGCGCTCGCGGCAGAGTTCGTCCAGCGCCGCGTTGACATCATCCTTGTGGGCTCGACGCCCGGCACCTTGGCCGCCAAGAACGCGACGCGCACGATTCCCGTGGTGATGGTGACGACCGGCGATCCGGTGGCCGATGGGCTCGTCGAGAGCCTGGCGCGCCCGGGGGGCAACGTCACCGGATTGACCACGCTGGCGCAGGGATTGAATGCGAAGCGCGTGCAGCTGCTCAAGGAAAGCGTCTCCGGCATGACGCGCATGGCGGTGCTGAGTAACCCGGGCGATACCTACGCGATGGCGTTCACGAAAGAACGCCAAGAAGTCGCGCGCGCCTTGGGTTTGAAGATCCAGGTGCTGGAAGCGAGTGGTCCCAGCACGTTCGAGCAGGCCTTCGCAACCGCGGCTGGCGAACGTGCGCAAGCGTTGTCGGTGTTGTCGGGAATCGGCTTTCTGACGCATCGGCAAGCGATCGTCGAGCTTGCCGCGAGCCGCCGCTTGCCCGCCATCTACCCCGAGCGCGCCTTCGTTGAGGCAGGCGGGTTGATGTACTACGGCGCCAGCCTGTCCGACATGTACCGGCATGTGGCGGCGCACGTCGACAAGATCCTGAAGGGTGCGAAACCCGCCGATTTGCCGGTTGAGCAGCCGACGAAGTTCGAGTTCATCATCAACCTCAAGACCGCGAAACAGCTCGGCCTGAAGATTCCGCAGTCGGTTCTGCTGCGCGCGGATCAGCTGATCGAATGACGCGCCGGGCGGCGCGCGACGCTACTTCGGCTTTTCGGCGTAAGGCTCGACCATGACCGCCTCCAACCGATAGCCGCTCGCCCCCATCGCGGTATCCGACTTCGCCGCCTTGAGCGTTCCGCTCACCCACACCGTGTCCATCGACCGGAACTTCGCTGCGCTGCGCGGCACCACGTGCACGATCTGGTTCGCCGGCGGCGGCGGGGTGTGGATGCACGCGCCGAAGTAGGGCACGAGCAGGAACTCTTTCAGGCCGGTCGTGCTGTCGTCCAGCGGCACCACGTAGCCGGGGATTCGCACCGACTGGTCGTTCATCTTCGGGTTCACCGGCGCGTTGTCGAAGAGGTCGCGCATGCGCTTCATCATGTCGGCGGCGCGCGGGTCGGCGTCGGACAGGCCCGCCATGTTCATCTCCTTCATTTCCTTGAACGGGTCCCAGTCCTTCGGCACGAGTTCGTCCCAGTTGATTTCGCGGTAGGGCGCGGCCTTCGTTGCAGGGCTTGCGGCTTTGGCTGGCGCCGCTGTCGTTGCGGCGGTGCCCTGGGCCAGCGCAAGCGTGCTGGCGGCGAGCAGCGAAAACATCAGCGCGAGAGGTCGATTCATGTTCAGCTCTTTGGCGAAAGCCCGTCGGCAAGCGACAGGCGGTAAGCGCGCCAGCCCGGCACCAGGCTGGCGAGCAGGCCCGAGGCGACGATCGCGCCGAGCAAGGTCCACTGAGAAAGCGTCGGCGCCGCGAGTTGCAAGGCAATGCCGAAGCGCGACTGTACCCAAGGTCCGGCGCTCGCGATGAAGACGACCGTGATGATCAGCCCGAGCCCCACGCCGATCAGCGCGATCAGGCTGCCTTCCACCGCCAGCAGAGCGGCCACATGGCGCGGCCCGGCGCCCACCGCGCGCAGCACGGCAAGCTCGCGGCGCCGCTCGTTCAGACCGGCGAGCACGACGGCGATCAAGCCGGCGAGGCTCACCACCGCAACCAGCATCGACATGCCGAGCAGCGCTTTTTCGCCGACGCCGACCACGTCCCACAACTCGTCGAGCGCCACGCCGGGCAGCACCGCCATCAGCGGCTCGTCCTTGAACTCGGCGATGTGGCGCTGCACCGCGAACACGGCGGCGCGGTTCTTCAGGCCGACCAGTGCGGCGGTCACCTGCTTCGGCGCGAGGTCGAACTTGCGCGCCTGTTCGGCGGGAATCTTCAGGCCCGGCAGCGGCGCGCCGCCGCTCCACTCCAGGTGCACGGCCTCGATGCCTTCCAGGCTGATGTGCACCGTGCGATCCACCGGCGTGCCGGTGCGCGCGAGGATGCCGACCACGTGAAAGGGTTTGTCGGCGTGCTCGGTGGAAAGCCCCGGGCCTGCGGTGCTGCCCGAACCGTGGTTCAGGATCAGCTTCGTTCCCAAGCCGTAGCCCAGCCGCGCCGCGACTTCCGCGCCGATCACCGCCTCGTACACGCCGTCCAGCGTGCCGGCGAAGGTGCGGCCTTGAGCGAGCATGAGCGGCGCGCGGTCGCCATAGCGAAAGCGCGCGAAGTAGTCGAGCGTCGTGCCGAGCACCGGCATGCCGCGGTGCGAGTCGCCGAGCGAAAGCGGCACCACCCAATCGACGGCGCGATGCTGCGCAATGGCGTTGATGCTCGTCATGCGCACGTTGTTCGTCGCCGCGCCGATGCGAAACACGGCGTAGAGCATGAGTTGCACGGAACCCGTTCTCGCACCCATCACGAGATCGGTGCCGCTCACCGACTGCGAAAAACTCGCGCGGATGTCTTCGCGCATGCGCTCCAGGCTGAGCAACAACAAGGTCGCGAGCGCGATCGACAGCACGACGAGCGACAGCGTCGCGCGCCGGTTCCAGGCGCTGTGCGCGGCCAGGTGCAGCAGCGGTTTCATGCGTTTCGGCCCGCGCGGCTTCGACGTGAGAGTCGGTGCGGTTCAACTCGGCCAGCGACACCTGCACGTCGAAGCGCGCCGCGAGCTGCCGGTCGTGGCTGACGAACACGAGCGTGCTGCCCGCGGCGCGGCACTGCGCGAGCAGCAGGTCGAGGAAGGAGTCGCGCAGTTCGGTGTCGAGCGCCGAAGTCGGCTCGTCGGCGATCACGACCTCGGGTGCGCCGATCAGCGCGCGCGCCGCGGCGACGCGCTGCTGCTGGCCGACCGACAACTGCGATGCGGGGCGCTGCCAGGTGCTCTCGGCCAGCCCGACGCGCTGCAACAGCGATTTCGCTGCTGAGCGAACCGCTTCGCCCTGTGCCGCGCCGCGCGCCGGTGTGCCTTGCGCCGCGGCGCGCTCGCGCCGCGGCGCGGAGAAGCGGCATGGCAACAGCACGTTGTCGAGCGCGCTGAGGTAAGGCAGCAGGTTGAACTGCTGAAAGATGTAGCCCACATGGTCGGCACGGCGTGCGTCGCGCCGGCTCGCGCGCAGCGTCGCCCAGTCGACGCCGAGCAGTTCCACCTTGCCCTGGCGCGGCAGCAGCACGCCGGCCAGCAGCCCGAGCAGCGTGCTCTTGCCCGAGCCGCTGGGGCCGTAAAGGAACAGCGTTTGGCCGGCGGGCACGTCCAGGTGGTCGAGCGCCAGACAGTCTGCGCTGTCGTTGGGCCAGGCGAAGCGAAGTTGTTCGATGCGAATCATCGGCGGGCGGTTCGGCAGATCAACGCGGCAGCGAAATCCGATTCGCCGGGCGCTTCAGGCTGCGTTTCGATTGGGCCTTTGCGGTGACGATCTGAACGTCGATGCGCTGCATGCGCGCGAACGCCTCGAACAGGCCGATGTCGATGGCGGTCAGCTTCGCCGAATCCTTGCAGTCGAATTCGATCGTCGCTTCCAGGTCGGCATGTTCCGCGCTGGCCTCCTGCGCTCGCGCCTGCGGCTGCGCAGCGCCCGCCGGCGCACCGAGTTTCAAGGCGGCGGACTGCAACTCGACGCGGCGCAGCGAACACGCGGCCGCCGCGTCAGGCCGGAACATTCGCTCGGCCGCCTTCAAGCGCGCGATTCCCGCATCGACAAGCTGGCGCTCGGCGGCGCCGCGCGGTGCGCGCTCAAAACCGAACAGGGCCTCGAGCGGCGCCTCGAAGCGCAGGCTCAGCAAACTGCCTTCGAGCGAAACGTCCAGCTGCGCAGCGCCGTGCTCGTGGGCTTGTGCGTGCGCGCTGCGTGGTACAGCGCACAGCATGGCGCCAAGCATCACGAGCAGGTGTGGAAAAAGTGTCTTCATGGGATTGCGATTGTGGCGCGCTGCCCTCGAGCTGCCCGCATGGGTCGGCTCAAGCCGCCGGAACCTGACCGCTCCAGCCCGATCGCGCCTGTTGGTGTTGGGCGGCTTCGCGCTCCTGCGCAAACAACTCCTCCAATTGTTGGCGCCCCTGTTTCGCCGAGGCGATCAGCTTGGCCTGGTCTTTCCAATGCGGCAACGTGGCTTCGAGCTGGGCCACGTTGTGCTGCCGAAAGCGCAGCGCCAGGTTGCGTGCCTGGTGCGGCTGCCAGCCCAGCAGTTCGAGCGCGGCGCGTGCGCTCATCAACGCCGAATCGAGCGTTTCGCGTTCGATCAGCGTCACGCCGAGTTCGCGCAGGCGGAAGTAATGCTGCACGTTGCGCGCACGGGCGACGATATGCAGCTGCGGGAAGTGCTCGCGTACCATGCTCGCGACAGCGACGCTCTGGTCCACGTCGTCGATCGCGAGCACGAGCACGCGTGCCTTGGCCGCGCCGGCCACGCGCATCAGGTCCAGGCGCGTCGCGTCGCCGTAGTGTGCGGTCCAGCCGAAGCGGCGCAGCGCCTCGATCTGCTCGGCGTCGTGGTCGAGCACCGTCGGCGTGATGCCGTTCGCATAGAGCAGCCGCCCGACGATCTGCCCGTAGCGCCCGAGGCCGGCGATGATCACCGGCGCGTCTTGCGGCTCGTTCAGCTCCGCGTGCGTGGGCTTGGCCGAGCGCAGGTGCGCCGCCCACCAGCGGTCCGCCAGCACCAGCAGCAGCGGCGTCAGCAGCATCGAGATCGCCACCGCGGCGACGAGCAGCGACGCCGCGGGCGCATCGATCACGCCGGCCCCAGCGGCACTCTGGAACACGACGAAGCCGAACTCGCCGCCCTGCGCGAGCAGGATCACGAACACCGGCCGCTCGCTCAAGGGGATGGGCATCGCGCGGCACATCGCCCACAGCACCAGCGCCTTGAGCAGCAGAAACCCCGCCACGACAGCGGCCACCAGCGCGGGATGCTGCCACACCATCGCGAAGTCGATGCTCATGCCCACCGCGATGAAAAACAGGCCGAGCAACAGCCCCTTGAACGGTTCGAGGTCGGTTTCCAGTTCGCGCCGGTATTCGCTCTCCGCGAGCAGCACGCCGGCGAGAAATGCGCCCAGCGCCATCGACAGGCCCACCGCCTGCATCAGCGCGGCGGTCGCGACCACCAGCAGCAGCGAGGCCGCGGTGAAGATCTCGGGCGTCTTGCTGCGCGCGATCCAGCGCAGCATCGGGCGCAGCAACAAGCGCCCGCCGAGGATGATGGTCGCGATCACGCCGATCGCCTGGGCCGCGGCGATCCAGCCGCCGCCGCCGGCGTGCACGCCGCTCGCGGCGAGCAGCGGAACGAGCGCGAGGATCGGAATCGCCGCCACGTCTTGCAGCAGGGCCACACTCAGCACCGCCTGGCCCGCCGTGGTGGGCATCAGGTTGCGATCGGCGAGCACGCCCAGGCCGATCGCGGTGGACGACATCGCCAGGCCAAGCGCGGCGACGATCGCGAGATTCAAATCCGCGCCGACCGACCACGCCACGCCCGCGATCAGCAATGCCGAGCCGAACAGCTGCGCACTGCCCCAGCCGAAGACGGAAAAGCGCAGCGCCCACAGCCGCCGCGGCTCGAGTTCGAGGCCCACCAGGAACAGCATCAGCACGACGCCGAATTCGGCGAAGTGCAGCATGTCCTGCGCATGGGTCACGAGCCGCAAACCCCAGGGGCCGATGGCGATGCCTGCGGCCAGGTAACCGATGATCGAGCCCAGCCCGAGTGCGCGCGCGATCGGCACGGCGAGCACGGCGGCGCCGAGGTACACCAGGCTGCCGGTCAGCCACGAACCGTGTTCCATCATGCCTCCTGCGTCGGTCGGGCGTTGACCGGAACAGTGCACGCCGGGCATTCATCCAGGTCCGCGAGTTCGGGCCAATCGGGATAGCTGCGCAGGCGTTGCGCATAGAGCCGCGCGTGTTCGTCGACTTGTTCGTCCGAGGCACGGTGCGCGCCGTGCAGCAGCAGCGGCGGCAGGAAGCGCATGCCGCACAGCGCCGCGGTCTGCTCGAACGGCGGCAGAAAGGCGTCGAAGAAATAGCGGTTGTAGCTGTCGGGCCGGTACGATTCTTCGGGGCCGCCGGTGCTGGCCACCAGCCACAGATCCTTGCCGCGCAGCGCATTGCCGCCGGGGCCGTAGGCCCAACCGAAGGCGAGCACTTCGTCAATCCACAGTTTCATCAGTGGCGGCGAGCTGTACCAATGGATCGGGTGCTGCCAGACGACCAGCCGAGCTTGGGCGAGCGCCGCCTGCTCGGCCGGCCACGTCGATCAGGTAATCGGGGTAGAGCGCGTAGAGGTCGCGGAGCATCACAGGGGTCTGCGCCGCCGCGCGCAGCAACGCGCGATTGACGCGCGAGTGCTGCAGGTGCGGATGCGCGGCGATGACCAGCGTGGTGCCGGTGGCAGTTGCGGACGGTTCAGCCATCAATATTTCCTCCGAAGGGCGAGTTTTCGGTGCGACGCGTGGGGGTGGGTCAGGGCAACGCTCGAACAAGACCCGCGCGCCCTCGCGGGGGCTTATTCACCGTTGCCCAACACTGGTAATCCGCCATGGTCTTCGCACGTCGGTCGCCGGTAACATAACCCGAATCGAAAAGTCGGAGGCGCAGTCTCGGTATGCCGGTGATCGCAATTGCCAATCCCAAGGGCGGTGTGGGCAAGTCCACGCTGGCCACCAATCTTGCCGGCTACCTTGCGGCGCGTGGCCACGTGGTGATGCTGGGCGACGTGGACCGCCAGCAATCGTCGCGCACCTGGCTCGGCCTGCGCCCGGCCGGTTTGCCGCCGATCCACAGTTGGGACGTGACGCCCGACAATCTGGTGCGCCCGCCGCGCGGCACCACGCATGTGGTGCTCGACACGCCGGCCGGCCTGCAAGGCAAGCGCCTGGACGAGGTGCTGAAGATCGCCGACAAGATGCTGATCCCGTTGCAGCCGAGCATCTTCGACATCCATGCCACGCATCAATTCATCGAAACGCTGCGTGCTCACCGGCGCGCCAGCAGCATCGACATCGCGCTGGTGGGCATGCGCACGCGCGAAGGCCTGATCTCGACCGAGCAGCTGCGCAGCTTTCTCGCCGGCGTGAATCTGCCGCTGCTCGGTTTCCTGCGCGAAACGCAAAACTATGTGCACCTCAGCGCGCATGGCCTGACGCTGTGGGACATGGCGTCGAGCCGTTTCGAGCGCGACCTGGAACAGTGGAAGCCGATCACGGCATGGCTCAACGACGAAACATTCGACGAGGTCTTCGTCGTGGAGAACGGCGAATGAAGACCTATGCAAAACTCAGCGAGCTGCAACAGCTCGTCGGCACGGAACTCGGGCGCAGCCACTGGTTTCACATCGACCAGGCGATGATCGACAAATTCGCCCACGCCACCGGCGACCACCAGTGGATCCACGTCGATCCGCAGCGCGCCGCGGCCGGGCCGTTCGGCGCGACGGTGGCGCATGGCTTCCTCACGCTGTCGCTGCTGCCGCTGATGAGCGCATCGGCATTCGAAGTGCTGGACACGCGCATGGGCGTGAACTACGGCTTGAACCGGGTGCGCTTTCCGGCGCCGGTGCCGGTGGGCAGCCGCTTGTGCGGAACGTTCAAGCTGCTCGGCTTTGAGCCACTCGACGGTGGCGCTCAGCTCACGACCGAGGTCACGATGGAGCGTGAAGGCTTCACGAAGCCGGTGTGCGTGGCTGAATCGGTGGCGCGCCGCTACGTCTGACACGCACGGTCGCCTTAACATTCGCGCTTGCCCGGAGCCCGACGATGAAGGTGTTGCTGATCGACGACCACCCGCTGATCTTGTCCGCGCTGCAAAGCGTGATCAAGGAGTTGGGCGACGACGTCACCGTCGTCGGCGCGGCCACGGCGCGAATCGGCCGCGAAAAGCTGAAAACCGAAACCGGCTTCGACCTGATCCTGCTCGACCTGAACCTGGGCGACACCGACGGCATCGACGTGCTCGTCGAGTTTCGTGCCACTTACCCTGAATTGCCGGTGGTCGTGGTCTCGGCGTCAGACCGCTACAGCGACGTGATCCGCGCCATCGACGCCGGCGCGATGGGCTTCGTTCCCAAACGCTCCAACACCGCCGAGCTGCACGAGGCGCTGCGCCTGGTGATGTCGGGCGGCATCTTCATTCCCACCGGCGCACGCGCGCTGATGACGAACCTGCCATCGGCGGCGGGTGCGAGCAACCTGCCGCACGTGACCACTTTCGCCGAAACGACGCCGATGATTCACCAGATCGGCCGCCCGAGTTCGCAGGACACCGGTTTCAGTTCGGGTCTGCCCGAGCTGCCGCCCGCGCCGCCGCCGCTGGAGACGCTCGGCCTGACGCCGCGCCAGAACGAGGTGCTGGCGCTGTTGCTGCAAGGCAAACCGAACAAGCTGATCGCTCGTGAATTGAACGTGTCGGTGGACACGGTGAAAGACCATGTCGCCGCGGTGCTGCGGGCGCTCAACGTCAGCACGCGCACGCAGGCGGTGCTCGCGGTGGGCGAGATGAGCCAGCACGGCAGCCTGTCGGAGTGGCGCGCGACCAAGCGCTGATCGGGCGCATCACGCGTGCCCCTGCGGTGAACGCCGCGCCCGCCTCCGATCTCGAACTCTCGGCGTTGCCCGACGAGGTTCAGGCCGCGTACGACTACCTGCCCACCACGCTCGCCGGCAACGCCGCAGGTGTGGTGGTGATCCTGCTGCTGTTCTGGGGTTCGGATCAGCAGGGCGCGCTGTGGATATGGCTTGCGTGCAGTGCGGCGATCTGGTGCGCGCGCCTGGGCCTGGGCCGGCGCTTTCGGCGCGCGCTGCCGAGCACGCTCGCCGACTGGTCGAGATGGCAGCGCCGCGCTCAATGGGGAACGCTGGCCTCGGGCGCGAACTGGGGCCTCGCCGGAAGCCTGTTTCAGCCCGGCTCGCAGGGTATCCAGGAGACGGGCGTTGTGCTCATCGTCTACACCTTCTGCGTGGCGGCGATGCCGATCCTCGCAACGCAGCCGCGCATCTACTTCGCCTACCTTGGCCTGGCCGCGGTACCGCTGGTCGATTCGCGTCGCCGCCTTCGGCGACGCCTACCACCTGCAACTCGCCGCGCTGCTGGCGCTGATCGTCGGCCTGACGGCGGCGCTGGGCGGCACCTATCGGCAGGCGATGGCGCGCGTGATCGTGTTGAAGCTGCGCCTGAGCGAGGCGCTGGTGCAACTGCGCCACGAAAAGAAGGTCGCCGAGGACGCGCGGCGCGACGCTGAAATCGCGAACCGCGCGAAGACGCAGTTCTTCGCCGCGGCGAGCCACGACCTGCGCCAGCCGCTGCATGCGATGGGTCTGTTCGCACAAGCCTTGCGCGAACGCACGCGCGACCATGAAGTGGCGCCGCTGGTGAACAGCATCAACGAGTCGGTCGACGCGCTGGAGGGCCTGTTTTCAGAGCTGCTCGACGTGACACGCATCGACAGCGGCACGATCGAAGTGCACCCGCGCCACTTCTCCCTGGGCGACCTGCTGCGCAGCGTGCGTCTGCACTTCGAGCCCGATGCGTTCGAGAAAGGCCTCGCGCTGCGCATGCGCGGCGCGCGGCACAACGCGTTCGCCGACCCGCTGCTGGTGGAGCGAATCTTGCGCAATCTGGTCGCCAATGCGATCCGCTACACCGAAGACGGCACGGTGCTGGTCGGCTGCCGCAGGCGCGGCAGCAAACTGCTGCTGCAGGTCTGGGACACGGGCGTGGGCATCGCGCCCGAGCAGCAGAGCCGCGTGTTCGAAGAGTTCTACCAGGTGCGCGGCGCAAGCGTTGCAGCGCCCGGCCAGCGCAAGGGGCTGGGCCTGGGCCTGGCGATCGTGAAACGCCTGGCCGACCTGATGCACGCACCGCTGACGCTGCGGTCCTGGCCGGGGCGCGGCACGGTGTTCACGCTGGAATTGCCGGTGGGCGAAGCAGCGCCGGTGGCTGCGGCGCCGCGCGCGGGCGCGATGGCGCAAGCCTTGACGCTCGAAGGCCGGCGCATCGTCGTCGTGGAAGACGATTCCGCCGTGCTCGCCGGGCTCGAAGCGCTGCTCGTCGGCTGGGGTGCGAGTTTGCAGACTTTCAGCAGCGTGGCCGCCTGCGTCGCATGGACGGCGGAGTGCGCCGCCGCCGAGCCCTCGCCGGATCTGGCTGATCGTCGACTACCGCCTCGAAGACGGGCACGACGGCATCGAGGCCCTGCACGCGCTGCGCGGCCGCTTCGGCGCGCAGCTACCGGCGATCATGATCAGCGGCAGCACGATGAGCCGCGTCGAGGCCCAGGCGCAGGAGCACAACTTTCACCTGCTGGTCAAACCGGTGCTGCCCAACAAGCTGCGCGCGATGATCGCCTTCAAGCTCCAGGGGGCGGCGGCGGAGCAGGCCCGAAACGGCGGGCGGTCAGAAATAGAGATTGCAGAGCAGGCCGAAGTGGTTGCCGCTCGCGGTCTCGTTGGTCTGCGTGACCTTGTAGCGCGCGTTGACACCGCGCAGCTTCACGCCAAGCCACGGCGTGAAACGGTATTCGCCCTCGAGCACGAAGCCGACGGTCGAGTCGAACTTGACGTCGACGTTGCTCGCCACGCCCGAGCCCTTGAGCCTGGGGTTGTTGACGAACTGCGCGCCCGCGCCGAAGCGCAACTGCTCGCTGACCGGCACGTAGGCGAGCAAGTCGATCGGGTAGCGGCCGAAGCGCACGTCGCCATTGGTTGAGTTCGTGGAGTCGACGTGGTAGCCGAAGGTGGCTTGCAGCGAGACGAGCGTGCCGATGCGCGATTCGCCGCCGAGGTAGAGCATCACGCCCGATCCGGCACGGATGTCTTGCGTTCGGCCGTCGTTGTACTGGACCGTCGCCAGCCTGGAGCCGCCGCCCGTGATGCCGATGCCGGCGATGAACGTGACCGGCCGACCGCCGTCTTGCGCGTACGCAGCCCCGGCCAGGGTCAAGACGGCGAGTGCGAGCAGTGTTTTCATCGTGTCCCTTTCTTCAGTTGGCCGAATAAGCCAGCCGCACATAGATCGGCGCAAACGCCTCGGCCTGCGTCACTTCGAGCAGCCGCTCGCGCGCGAGCTCGAGCAGCGCGATGAAGGTCACAACCATCACTTGCGGCCCGCGCGAGGCATCGAACAGGTCTTCGAACAGCGCGAAGCGGCGTCCCTGCAACGTGCGCAGCACGATGCTCATGTGCTCGCGCACGCTCAACTGCTCGCGCGTGATCGTGTGGTGTTCGACGAGTTTGGCGCGGCGCAGGATGTCGGCCCACGCCGCGCTGCAGGTCGTCCGCGTGGACTTCCGGCAGGCGCGGCGCCAGCGCCTGCTCGATCGCGACCTGCGCGCGCAGGAAGTCGCGCCCGAGCAGCGGCAGCGCGTCGAGTTGCGCCGCCGCGAGCTTCATCTGCTCGTATTCGATGAGCCGGCGCACGAGTTCGGCGCGCGGGTCTTCGGCCTCAACGCCCTCGCGCGTTTTCTTCGGCGGCAGCAGCATGCGCGACTTGATCTCGATCAACATCGCCGCCATCAGCAGGTATTCGCTGGCGAGCTCCAGATTGCGCTTGCGGATCTGTTCGACGTAAGCGAGGTACTGGCGCGTCACGTCGGCCAGCGGGATGTCGAGAATGTTGAAGTTCTGGCGCCGGATCAGATACAGCAGCAGATCGAGCGGCCCTTCGAACGCCTCGAGAAAGACTTCCAGCGCATCGGGCGGGATGTACAGATCGGTGGGCAGTGTGAACAGCGGCTCGCCGTACAGGCGCGCGACGGCGACGCCGTCCACCACTTGCGGCAGCACCGTCTCGGAGTAAGCGGGCTCGGGCAGCGCGCTGAGGTCGGGCGCGGAAGGGTGGGGCGCGGTGCGGACCCCGACAACGTCGCTCACAGAGGGTTCCCCGGCGGCCTATTTCGTCTGGTAGACGTAAGGCTGTTGCGGCACCCGGTCTTCGGCGTACTCGGCTTGCGCGTCGCGGTCGACGCGTCGGTCCCACAGCAACGCGCGGCCCTTACGCTGCTCGTCCTCGAGCGTCGGCTTGCGCGCTTTCAGGTGCTCGAGGAACGCCGTGGTGTCGGACTTGTAGTGCTTCCAGAACAGGGGCATGGTGGGGGGCGCGAAGAGGCGGGTGCGTGTGGCGTGGTGGGGATTCTAGAAGGTAGCAGCTTGCTGGCTGGCCGGGCCAACCCACCCCGGTGGAGCCCAACCGCGGCTTCGCGCACCGGTCAGGGCGAGCAATGTCCGCTTTTGGCGTCGGAATCCGTACTCCCCTGCAGGCTGTCCTGTCGGATGGCCGGTGCACGAGGAGCTGAACATGCCGACCTTCCCGACAGGCGTCGTGACCGCAGGTCTGCTTTACGGCCTGGCCAACCTTGCTTGCGCCAACTGCGACGGATTGATCGACGCGCTCGAAAAAGCCGATCGAACGCAGCGCTTCGCCCAACACGACGTCATCGGCCGTGACGCGCCGATGACGGCAAGGCCGATGCTCGCGCGCATCGGCACCGAGACCTTTGTGATGGGCATGCCCGCCGATTCGACGGGCAACCCACTGCTCACCGCGCTTCGTGCCAGGGAACCGCAACGGACGGCGAAATGCGATGCGCCGGTGCCCGAGACGGTGCGCGGAGTCAGTGCGAACCGCATCGCTTTGATCAATCCACTGGCGCCCCGGACGATGAGCCGCGTGACGGTCTGGGTTTCTGTCGACACCGGTCTGCCCGTCTATCACGAGATCCCGGGGCTGCGGACCGGCGGCTTTGCCTGGGTGTATGGAGACGCTGTGTCGCACCCGAAGCTGAGCGTGCAAACCGCGAGCGTTCCCGTCCGCGCGGCGCGCGACACTCGTCTCGCGCCCTTGAGTCAACGCAGCCGGTCAACGGGTTCACCCAGCATTGCCGACGTTCTGGGATCGGCACTGCGCGACGCCGTAGTTCGCCGCATTTCGCTGCCGAGCGCGCAGGCGCTGCCCGCATTGACCGCAGTGCGCACCCAATACGCTTGCGCCGGCGAAAACCAATATTGGGGGGTGAGGCTCGGCGCCGCTCGAATCGGCCCACGCTCGCAGGCCTTTGTCTTTACCATTGCGGCAAGTGGTCCGCGCACGCCGCGCGAACTGCCGCAGCATGAACCTGCAAGATGTACCTCTGACGAACCTGCTCGCGCTCGCCGCCCAAGGCGAGCGCGCGGCGCTCGACCGGGTGTTCGAGGTGCTGTACCCCGACCTGCGCCGCATCGCCCATGCCCGGCTGCGCGAACAGGGCGGTGTCGCGCACCTGAACACCACGGCGCTCGTGCACGAGAGTTTTCTGCGCCTGATCGAGGTGTCCGAACTCGCGCTCGCCGACCGCCGCCACTTCTTCACTTACGCGGCGAAGACGATGCGCCACATCATCATCGACTTCGCGCGCGAACACCTGTCGCAGCGGCGCGGCGGTGGCGTCGTGCCGCTCGAGCTGGACACGAATCTCGCCAACGCGATCGGCGTGGCGCAAGGCGACACGACGCTGGTCGCGATCCACGACGCGCTGCTGGAGCTCGAGGCCGTCGACCCCGGCCTGTCGCAGATCGTCGAGATGCGTTTCTTCGCCGGTTACAGCGAAGCCGAGATCGCCGAGCTGCTCGAGATCACCGACCGCACCGTGCGCCGCAAGTGGGAGAAGGCGCGCATGTTCTTGCTGGCGTCGCTGAAGCAGTAGGCCCCGCGCGGCCTCGACCATTCGGGGCGGGCCACCACGCCGCCGAGGGTCCCCTTGTAGAGCGACGTTCAGCTCGCTGACGAACCGCGATGTCCGGATTTGACGCCGGATTGCGTACTTCCCTGCAGAGCGCCACCTTGCCACTTCGGCTTTGGGGCGTTCCCAACGCTTGCCGGTCTGACCCGGCGCACAGGAGAAGGCCACCATGAAACTGAACCTGAAACACCGAAAGGTCTGGATGGCATTTGCCGTCCCCCTGCTTGGGTCTTGCGTGGCGGTGCTCGCCAGCCTTGATCGCTGTCGAACCGCTTGCCGCCGCATGAGCAAATGCGCGAGGGCGAATGCGAACGGGCGCGACGTGCTGTTCCCGGACAACAACCCAGGTCCGGGATCGCTGAAACAGATTGCGGTTCCCGAGCCCACGAACCTCGGCGCCTACGTCCGCAACCGCCAAGTCGCCATCGCACTGGGGAAAGCCCTGTTCTGGGACATGCAGGTCGGCAGCGACGGCGCCACCGCCTGCGCGACGTGCCACTTCCGCGCCGGCGCCGACCCGCGTTCCGTGAACCAGTTGAACCCCGGTGGCCCGGACAACCCCAAGACGACGATCGATCTGGGCGGGCCGAACTACCACTTGCAGGCGGCGGACTTTCCGCTGCACAAGCTGGCGGACCCGACCGACCGGAACTCGACGGTGCAGCGCAGCATCGACGACGTCGTCTCCTCGCAGGGCGTGCACCTGCGGCAGTTCGTGCGGGCGCAACGCGGCGCGATCAAGGACGAGACCCGCATCGTGCCCGATCCGGTGTTCAACATCGACGGCATCAATACGCGCCGCGCCGAGCCGCGCAACACGCCGACGATGATCAACGCCGCGTTCACGCTGCACAATTTCTGGGACCGGCGCGCGAAGCACATCTTCAATGGCGTCAGCGTGCACGGCGCGGGCGATTCCGGCGCGCGCGTGCTGCGCGCGGACGGTCTGAACCGGATCGTCCCGAGCATGGTGCGCATCCACAACGCGAGTCTCGCGTCGCAGGCGGTCGGCCCGCCGCTGAGCGACCGCGAGATGGGGTCGCTCGGGCGCACGTTCAAGGACATCGGCAAGCGCCTGGCATCGGCCCGGCCGCTGCGCCAGCAGAAGGTGGCCGGCGACGACAGCGTGCTCGGGCCCTACGCCGTTTTCGGCCTGCTCGACCGCGGGCTGGTGACGACGTATCAGCAGATGATCGAGACCGCGTTCCAGCCGACGTGGTGGCGCTCGAACCTGATCGTCAGGGTTGGCGCGAATGGCTCGCTCGGCTTCGTGCCGCGGCCGTTCCGCGCGCTGCACGACAACGAGTACACGATGCTCGAGCACAACTTCGCGCTGTTCTTCGGCCTCGCGGTGCAGCTCTATGAGATGACGCTGATCTCCAACGACGCGCCGATCGACCGCTTCTTCGAGGGCGATTCGAGCGCGATGACGGAACAAGAGCGCCGCGGCATGGCGATCTTCACGAGCGAGACCGCGAACACCGCGTGCTCCGCCTGCCACTCCGGCGCCGAGCTCACCGACAACTCCAGGCGCATTCTCGACGGCGCTGTGGTGGATGGCGTCAAACAGCCGGCGGAGTGGTCCGAGCGCATGTTCAACGGCCAATGCGAAGTGGTGGCCTACGACCAGGGCATCTACAACATCGGCGTGCGGCCCACCGAAGAGGACCTCGGCGGAGGCAGCAACGATCCCTTCGGCAATCCGCTGTCGTTCATCAAACTGCTGACGCTGCCGGCAAGCGCGATTCCGTCGCAGGAACTGCTGACCTACCCGATTCCCAACATCGCGAATCCGCCCTTCGCGATCGGCGAACGCACCGTGACCGACGGCACGTTCAAGGTACCCAGCCTGCGCAACCTCGAACTCACCGCGCCGTACTTCCACAACGGCGGGCAACGCACCATCCGCGAAGTGGTGGAGTTCTACAACCGCGGCGGCGATTTCCGCGAGCACAACGTGCTGAACATCGACTTCGAGATCGGCAAGCTGAACCTCACGGAACAGCAGATCGACGACCTCGTCGCGTTCCTCGGCCGCCCGCTGACAGACCCGCGCGTCGTGCGGCAGAGCGCTCCGTTCGACCACCCGCAGCTGTTCGTGCCGAACGGCCACGACATGCGTTTCGTCACCGGTGAGGGTGTCGCGCAAGACGTGCTTCTCGAAATACCGGCAGTCGGGCGCCGCGGAGGCCCGCTGCCCAAGGGCTTCCTGGAGTAGCGCGCCTTTCGGGAGGGTGCCGCACCCTCCCTCTCCCTCTGGGAGAGGGCTGGGGTGAGGGCTGGCGGCTGGCCGCCGTGCACCGTGCGCAGACCCTCACCCGACCCTCTCCCGCAGGCGGGAGAGGGGGCAAAGAGTTCGTTGCAACGAGCCTCGCTGTTCTTACTGCCTCGGCCCGACGCGCAGCAGGCCCGACATCTTGTCGTGCCCTTCGCCGCAGAAGTTGTCGCACAAGACGGTGAAGACGCCCTCGGGCAAAGCGGGCAGGGTCAGCTCGACGATGCGGCCCGGCGGCACATCGGCGCGCGCGTTCAGCTCGGGAATGGCAAAGCCGTGCACGAAGTCGATCGAGGTGAGCACCAGGGTCAGCGTCTCGCCTGCGCGGGCGCGGATCTCGGTGGGTTCGAACACGAATTTGCTCAGCCGGACTGGCACGCGCCGCGCCGCGGTGCCAGCGGCGCGCGTGCCCGATGTGGTGGCCCACAGGCCGCCGGCCACGACGGCGCATGCGGTTTGAAGCAGGCGCCGACGCAGCGAGCTCATCGCAACGAATGCTTGTCCATGGGCCGCAAGACTTACGCCTTGCCGATCGCGCGCTCGCGCGGCTTTGCTCCACCCGACTGCAGGTCCACCGTGCGCCAGCCCAGTCCCTTGAAGGGCTGCGTCTCGTCCCACGGCAATTGCGTCTTCTGCGGCATGCTGCCCACGGGCGACAGCGGGAACATCACCGCCATCGCGGCGTGGTGCGCGATGTGGCCTGTCATGTGGTGGTGCTCGTGATGGATATGGCCGTAGAACACGGAGACGTTTCGGTGCCCGGAAAGCAGCTCGATCGCGGTGGCGCCGTCGCGCGTCGCCCAGTCCCATTGCGGGTAGAGCGCAAACAGCGGCCGGTGTGTGAGCACGACGATGGGCGCGTCCTTCGGGAACTTCGCCAGGTCGTTCTTGAGCCAATCGAGCTGCGCCTCGCCGAGCACCGGCGCGGGCTGCGAGATGTTGTCCAGCACGATGAAGTGCACGCCCTGGTGGTCGAAGGTGTAGTTCAGTGCGCCGCCGAACACTTCCAGGTAGGCTTCGCCGCGGTCCAGCGCCGCGTCGTGTTCGCCGGCGAAGAAGCGCACCTTGGGTGCCTTCAGCCCGGAGGCGAGTTCCTTCACCTCGCGCAAGCGCGCGCGGCGCAGCTTCGGGTCGTCGGTGGTCTGTGTCAGGTCGCCGGTGAAGACGACGAAGTCGGGTTGCTGCTCGAGCGCGTTCACCGCCGCAATCGCGCGCAGCAGAGTCTGGCGCGGCTCGGGGTTGACTTTCGCATTGCCGTAGCCCCAGTGGATGTCGGTGAGTTGCACGAACGTAAAGTCCTGGCTCGCCGAACCGGCTGCACCGAAGTTGGCGCAGCCCGGAAGGCTCGACGCCATCACCAGGCCGCCCAGGCCGGCCAGGCGCATGAAGTCGCGTCGATCGGGTGTCGTCGTCATGTCCATACAGTCTCCAGATTGAATGTGCCGTTGCCGGCGGGTGCTTGCAACATGCCTAGACTGCGGCGGGCAAGCTCCTATTCCCGGTTTCCAAATGGCCCTGAAGGCAACGTTCCCGCCGAAGTGCCGGGAATAAATTCGATGCTTCGCCAGTCTCATGGGAAAGGGGATCCGACATGAACCGCGGTTGCATGCGCGCACTGGTGAGAAAAACCGATGGCTGAACCGAGCCGGCGCGAGCGTTTCGAGGCCTCGGTGCTCGTGCACCTGCACGCGGGCTACAACCTCGCGCGCTGGATCCTGCACGATGAGCACGCCGCGCAGGACGCGGTTCAGGACGCGAGCCTGCGCGCCTTGCGATTTTTCGACACGATGCATGGCGCCGCGCCCAAGGCCTGGTTCATGGCGATCGTGCGCAACGCATGCCTGGACTGGCTGACGCACAACGCACGTCACGCCAACGAAGAAAGCTTCGACACCGCGATGCACGACTTCGCCGCGCTCGACGCGCAAGGGCGCGTCGAGTCGCCGGAATCGATCGCGCTGCTCGGCGCCGAGGTGCGCCGCTTGAACGCCTGCCTGGCGGCGCTGCCGCGCGAATTTCGCGAGGTGCTGATCCTGCGCGAAATGGAAGAACTGTCGTATCGAGACATCGGCGCCATCGTGGGCGTACCCATCGGCACCGTGATGTCGCGCCTGTCGCGAGGGCGCGACCGACTGACCGAAATGATGCACTTGGCCGACAAGAGGATGTCGTCATGAACTGCGAGCATGTTCAAAAGGTGCTCGACGCGTATCTGGACCGCGAACTCGACGCCGCGACCCACGCGCAGCTTGCGCAGCACCTGATCGGCTGCGCGGGTTGCGCGGCGTTGCGGGCGCGGCGCGAAACCCTGAGCACGGCGTTGCGCCGGTTGCCGCACTTCGAGCTGCCGCAGGGCTTGCGGCGGCACGATCGGCGATGCCATTGCCGCGGCGCAAAGCGTCTCGCGGTCGGCGGCCGAGCCCGCTCCCGGTCGACGTTGCGGGGCGCGGCGACACTGGCGCGGCCGATTCCCGCACGTCGGTCTGGCCAGGGCGTTGGCCCTCCGTCGCGCTGGCGGCGGGCAGCGCCGCGCTCGCGTTCATGCTCGGGGTCTGGGTCGCGAGCCCGGTGCGCCTGCCCGATCCGCGCGAACCCGTGATCGCCCGCCACGTGGCCTCGCTGCGCGGCGCGCAGAACCTGATCCAGGTGGCGTCCAGCGATCGGCATGCGATCAAGCCGTGGTTTGCCGGGCGCGTCGATTTCGCGCCCACGGTGCGCGACCTTCAATCGAACGGCTTCGCGCTGATCGGCGCGCGTCTGGACCGCGTGGCCAGCCGCGACACCGCGGTCATCGTGTATCGGATTCGAGAACACGACATCAACCTGTTCGTCTGGCGTATCGCGACGGGCAGTGCCGAGCCGGTGGTCGCCTCGGCGCTGCATGGCTACTCGATCGTCACCTGGGCCGCCGAAGGCCTGGGCTTTGCGGCGGTGTCCGATGTCGACTCGCAGGACCTGCAACGCTTCGCCGAGCTGGTTCGGGCGCCGGCTCGCTAGGCAATGACCATGCCCGCTCCCGCGTTCAGTGTGGGTTCGCGGACCTCGCGATGATCAGCATTCCCGCCGAACAATGGGGCACGGTGTCGAACCTGCTCGACGAAGCCCTCGACCTGTCCGCCGACGCGCTACCGGCCTGGCTCGCGCGGCTCATGGAGCGCGAGCCGCGGCTCGGCGGCGTGGTCCAGCAACTGCTCGAAGCGCATCCGAAGCATGAGACCGCCGACATTCTGGCGACGCTGCCGCGCATCGACCTGTCAGCTCGAGCGGAACAGCCGGCGATCGGCCTGGCCGCGGGCGACCAGGTCGGCCCCTACCGCCTGAAGCGCGAACTCGGCAGCGGCGGCATGGCCGACGTGTGGCTGGCCGAACGCGCCGACGGTGCCTTCGCGCGCGACGTGGCACTCAAGCTGCCGCGCATCAGCCGTTTGCGGCGCGAGCTCGCGGCACGCTTTGCGCGCGAACGCGACATCCTGGCGCGCCTGGAGCACCCCCACATCGCGCGCCTGTACGACGCCGGCGTCGCGGCCGACGGGCTGCCCTACCTGGCGATGGAATATGTGGACGGCCAGCCCATCACCGCCTGGTGCGACGCAAAGCAGCTCGACATCGCCGCACGCCTGCGCCTGTTCAGGCAGGTGTTGGAGGCCGTGCAGTACGCGCACGCCAACCTGGTGATCCACCGCGACTTGAAGCCGTCGAACATCCTCGTCAGCGCCGATGGCCAGGTGCGGCTGCTCGACTTCGGCATTGCCAAGCTGCTCGTCGGCGACGGCAGCGCCGCCGAGACCCAGTTGACGCAACTCGGCGGTCGTGCCTTGACGCCCGACTACGCGAGCCCGGAGCAGATCAAGGGCGAAGCGCTGACGATCGCCAGCGACATCTATTCGCTGGGCGTCGTGCTGTACGAATTGCTCGCGGGCCAGCGGCCGTACCAGCTCAAGCTGCGCTCGGCGGCGCAGCTGGAACTCGCGATTCTGGATGCCGAGTCGGCTGCGCCGAGCACGAACCTCGCTGAAGGCGCACGCTGCGGCGCGGGGCGTCACGACGCGGCAACTGGCGCGAGCGCTGGCTGGCGACCTGGACACGATCGTGCTGCGCGCCCTTGAAAAGGCCGCCGCGAACCGCTACCCGACGATCGCCGCGCTGGCGGAGGATTTGCAGCGCTTCGCCGAAGGCCGCCCGGTCACGGCAGCGCCGCGCTCGCGCTGGTACCGCGCCACCAAGTTCGTCGTGCGCAACCGGATTCCGGTCGCCGCAGCGAGCGCCGTGCTCGTGGCCCTGATCGCCGGACTGAGCGTCTCGGTCTGGCAGGCCAGAGTCGCGCGCATCCAGGCGCAACGCGCGACCGACGTGAAGGACTTCGTCGTGTCGATCTTCAAGAGCGCCGATCCGTACCAGGGCGCGTCGGTCGACACGAAGGCGGTTGACGTGCTGCGCCAGGCGAGCGAGCGGCTCGCGCAATCGAAGTTGAAGGATCCGGAAACCCGCATTGAATTGATGTACTCGATCGGTGCCAGTTTGCGCGAGCTGGGTGGCCACCAGCAGGCATTCGCCATCTTGCGTGAGGCGGCGGATCTGGCGGCGGTGCATCTTGGCGAGTTGCACCCGCGCTCGGCGCGAATCCAGCTCGAGCTGGGTCAGGTCGCGGGGGACGTTGGTGAAAACGAAACGTCGGAGCGAAGTTATGACGCCGCCGAGCGCGCGATGCGGCGACTTGGCGACATGGAGGGTCTCAGCAGAGCTTTGTACGGGCAATCAGTTCGCTTCGGGCAACGCGGAGATCACGACCGGGCGATCGCCCTGCTCAACGAAGCGATTGGCGCTGCGCAGATTCACGCCCGCAGCGGCGACAAGGAAGCGCTGATTGAGAGTTATTACATGTTGGCCGAGCGCCTGATGCATGCGCATCGGCCTGGCATGCTGGAACCGGCCCGCCGCGCCTTCGAGCTGGCGCAGGAGTTCTACGGCGAAAGAGAGACGGCGCTAACGCTGGTCGTTCGCGGCACCTACGCCACGGCACTGGTGCGAGATGCGGACGCCGCCGTCGGAATCTCGATGTTGGGAGAAATAGCCGCCAAGACGGAGGAAATGCTCGGCCCTCGGCACCCCAGTGTGAGCGATGCGTACTCCGCCATTGGGCGCGCCGCGTACACCGCAGGCGATGCGCAGGGTGCCATTGCGCCTGCCCGCAGGGCGAAGGAAATTCTCGCGGAATTCAGTGGCGGCAAGCCGACGGATCTGTACGCCTGGGGGGTTTACAACGTCGCCGGAGTGCTGGCGTATGCACGCCAGTACGAAGCCGCATTGTCCGAGTATGCGCGGGCAGAGCCCATGTTCGTTGCGATGGGCAGCGCTGGTGCACAGGGTCTGCGGGCGACGCGCGGCCTCGCCTCTGAGACTTTGATTCGCATGGGCCGGCTGGCAGAGGCCGAAGCGATCCTGACCGAACAACTCGCGGACCCAGATGCAAGTGCCCGGACCAGGGCGGTTGCCAAGGGTCGGCTGGGGAATCTGCGAGTCGCACAGCGACGGTATGAAGAGGCCTATGAGTTGCTGCGCGAGTCATTGGCTCACATGGCAGACTCCGGGACCGCAAGATTTCGAGCAGAGTCACTGGCCAACTTCGGCAACGCCCTTGTCGAAGGCGGGCGATTCGACGAATCGATCGGCGCCCTGCAAGAGGCGCTGGGTCTGTTCCGGGCATCGCATCGAAAGGGTTCACCCGACATTGCCGACGTTCTGGTCGGACTGGCACGCGCGAATCTCGCTCTGAACAAGCCTCAAGACGCGCTGGCCTCCGCCGCCGAAGCCGCCGAGTACTGGCGGCGCGTCGACCCATCGAGCGCCAGCGCCGGCATCGCGCTGGTATGGTGGGCACGCGCGCTCGCCGCATCGGGCGACGCGGCCAAGGGGCAAAGCACGCTGCGCGACGCGGTGTCGATCCTGAAATCGACGGCGCTGCCGCCCGACAAGCCCTTGCTCGCCCAAGCGCAACGCGACTTGCGCTCGCAGGCGCACGCGATGCGGTAGTCGCCGTAGCATCTGCGGCCGGCAACGGCGCAGGCGCCACGCGGAGCCGGCTGCCTGCGCGTCAGAGATTCCGCCCGAGTCCTGCGCCCGCAATTGGCGCGTTGTGGCAACCGGGCAATGTGGGGACTGGCGCAGAATCTACATGGAGCTGCGCCACCGGGCTCGATGGCTTTCGCGCGCGATACTCTCTCGTCGCCGCCGCCGCACTCGTCGCCCTGCATTCGACTCACTGGAGCCTCCCCTTGAGCAAAACCTTCGCCTCCCAAGCCGACCTCGAAGAAAAGAAGGTCACCTTCACCAAACTGAGCGCCAACGCCTACGCCTACACCGCCGAGGGCGACCCGAACACCGGCGTGATCGTCGGCGACGACGCGGTGATGGTGATCGACACGCAGGCGACACCGGTGATGGCGCAGGACGTGATCCGCCACATCCGAAGCGTGACCGACAAGCCCATCAAATACGTCGTGCTGAGCCACTACCACGCGGTGCGCGTGCTCGGTGCTTCGGCCTACCAGCCGCAGCACATCATCGCCAGCCGCGACACGTACGACTTGATCGTCGAGCGCGGCGAGGCCGACAAGGCGAGCGAGATTGGCCGCTTTCCGCGCCTCTTTCAAGCGGTGGAGTCGGTGCCGTCCGGCATGACCTGGCCGACGATCACGTTCACCGGGGCGATGAGCCTCTGGCTCGGCAAGCTCGAGGTGCAGCTGCTGCAGCTCGGGCGCGGCCACACGAAGGGCGACACGGTGGCGTGGCTGCCCGAGCAGAAGATTCTGTTCTCGGGCGACCTGGTCGAGTTCGACGCGACGCCCTACGCCGGCGACGCGTACTTTCAGGACTGGCCGAAGACGCTGGATCGCCTGGCTGCACTCGAGCCGCGCGCGCTCGTTCCAGGGCGCGGCGCGGCGTTGACGACGCCGCAGGCCGTGGCGAGCGGCCTGGCCGGCACGCGCGATTTCATCGCCGACGTCTGGAACAGCGTCAAGGTCGGTGTGGCCGCGGGCAAGGACCTGAACGCCGTCTACAAGGAGACGTTCGCGAAGCTCCAGCCGAAGTACGGCCACTGGGTGATCTTCAACCACTGCATGCCGTTCGACGTGACGCGCGCTTTCGACGAGGCAACGAAGTTCCCCGACCCGCGCATCTGGACCGCGCAACGCGACATCGAGATGTGGGCGGCGCTGGAAAACTGAAACCGGTTCGGCAGGTCAGCGATGAGCCAGGCTTCGGCCGCAGCGCCGCGCGACTACGAAGCGCTGCAATTCCCCTACCGCAAGGCGCCCGACCATGGCGCGAGCGCGCCGTTGCGCTACGCGGTCGTCGTGGTCGGTGCCGGGCCGGTGGGGTTGAGCCTGGCGATCGACCTTGCTCAGCAGGGCATCAGCGTGTTGCTGCTCGACAACGACGACCGCCTGTCGAGCGGCTCGCGCGCGATCTGCTTCGCGAAGCGCACGCTGGAAATCTTCGACCGCCTGGGCTGCGCCGAGCCGATGCTGGCCAAGGGCGTGTCGTGGAGTGTGGGCCGGGTCTACTTTCGCGACGAGGAAATCTATTCGTTCAACCTGCTGCCCGAAGCCGGCCACGAACGACCCGCCTTCATCAACCTGCAGCAGTACTACGTCGAAGGCTATCTCGCCGACCGCGCCGCGCAGTTGCCGAACATCGAGATTCGCTGGAAGAGCGCGGTGATCGCTGCGCAGCCGCGCGCCGACCATGTGCGGCTCACGGTGGACACGCCTGACGGCGCCTACGACATCGAAGCCGGCTACGTGGCGGCGTGCGACGGCTCGAAGTCGGCGCTGCGCGGCATGCTCGGGCTGGAAACGCAGGGCCGAACCTTCCGCGACCGCTTTCTGATTGCCGACATCAGAATGGACGCGCCCGATTTCCCGGCCGAGCGCCGCTTCTGGTTCGACCCTTCGTTCCACCCGGGCCAAAGCGTGCTGCTGCACAAACAGGCCGACGGTCTGTGGCGTACCGACTTTCAGCTCGGTTGGGAGGCGGATCCGGAACGCGAACGCCAGCCGGAGCGCATTCGTCCGCGCGTGCGCGCGCTGCTCGACAGCATCGGCGCGGCGAACGTGCAGTTCGAGATCGGCTGGGCCAGCGTCTACACCTTTGCATGCCAGCGTTTGCAGCATTTCCGCCATGGCCGCGTCTTCTTCGCCGGCGACTCCGCGCATGGCGTGTCACCGTTCGGCGCGCGCGGCGCGAACTCAGGCGTGCAAGACGCCGACAACCTCGCGTGGAAACTTGCCGCGGTGTTGCAGGGCCGCGCCGGCGATGCGCTGCTCGACTCCTACGGCGCCGAGCGCGAAGCCGCGGCCGACGAGAACATCCTGCATTCGACACGCGCCACCGACTTCATCACGCCCAAGAGCGACGTGAGCCGGCTGTTCCGCGACGCGACGTTGGATCTTGCGAAGACGCATGCGTTCGCGCGTTCGCTCGTGAACAGCGGGCGTCTGTCGGTGGCGAGCACGCTGCGCGATTCGCCGCTGAACACGCACGACGATGCAAGCTTCAGCGGGGCGATGGTTCCGGGTGCGGCCGCGGCCGACGCGCCCATCGAGCTTGACGGCGCACCGGGTTGGCTGCTGCGCCAACTGGGCGGCTCGCATGGCTCGCACGCCGCCCCCTTCAGTGCGCTGCTGTTCGCGCCGGCCGACGCGGCATCGGCGCTGCGCGAATTGCAGGCCGCGGCGCAGGGCATTGCGCCGTTGCAGGTGTGGCTCATCGTGGCCGCGGCGTCGCGCGCGCATGCCGCGGGCGTGGACGGCGCACGGGTTCTGATCGACGCACAGGGTCTCGTGGCACAGCGCTACGATGGCCGCGACGGCAGCCTGGTGCTGCTGCGCCCCGACCAACACGTGTGCGCGCGCTGGCGCAGCGTGCAAGCCGTCGGCCGTGAGCGCCGCGCTGCGCCGCGCGCTGGCCTTGACCTGAAAGACCGAGATGCCTTTGCTGACGACGCCTCAACTGACGGCACCCGACGACTTCTACGAAGCGCTGATCGATTCGCACCGCGATTTGACCAGCGCGCAAAGCGCCGAAGTCAACGCGAAACTCGTGCTGCTGCTCGCCAACCACATCGGCCGCCTCGATGTGCTTCGCGAAGCCTTGAACGCGGCGCGCGCAAGCGTCACGGCCAAGGCCGACCCTCACCCCGACCCTCTCCCGCAGGCGGGAGAGGGGGTAAATTCGGCTGCGGCGTGATGCGAGCCGGCGCGACAATCGCGCGGTTCGACCCGACCCGAGGCAAGACGTGACCGCACCCACAGCCAACACTGCGACCGACTCCCCCTACCTCAGCGGCTTCGGCAATGAATTCGCCACCGAGGCGATCGCCGGCGCGCTGCCGCAGGGGCGCAACAGCCCGCAGCGCGCGCCGCTCGGTCTGTACGCCGAGCAGATCTCCGGCACCGCGTTCACCGCGCCGCGCGCCGAGAACCGCCGTACCTGGATGTACCGGTGCCAGCCTTCCGTCGTGACCGGGCGCTACGAGGCCTATTCGCAGCAGCTCTGGAGCAGCGGCGCGGCGGGCGGCCGGGCCATCGCACCCGAGCCTTTGCGCTGGAAGCCGTTTGCCGTCGAGGCCGGTGAATTGGACTTCGTCGACGGCCTGCGCACGATTGCGGCCAATGGCGACGTCGACGCACAAAGCGGTGTCGGCGCGCTGATCTACGTCGCGAACCGCTCGATGCAGCGCCGAGCGCTGATCAACGCCGATGCCGAAATGCTGCTCGTTCCACAGCAGGGGCGCCTGATCGTGCGCACCGAACTCGGCGTGCTGCACGCGAAGCCGGGCGAGGTGGTGCTGCTGCCGCGCGGCCTGGCGTTCAGCGTGGACTTGCCAGACGGGCCGTCGCGCGGTTATGTCGCGGAGAACTATGGCGCGCAGTTTCGGCTGCCCGAGCTCGGGCCGATCGGTTCGAATGGCCTGGCCAATGCGCGCGACTTTCTGAGCCCGGTGGCGGCGTTCGAGGAGGTGGAGGGCGGCTACGAGATCATCAAGAAGTTCGGCGGGCGCCTGTGGCGCAACACGCAGGCCGCGAGCCCGTTCAACGTGGTCGCGTGGCATGGCAATCTGGCGCCGTGCAAGTACGACACGGCGAACTTCATGACGATCGGTTCGATCAGCTTCGACCACCCCGATCCGTCGATCTTCACCGTGCTCACGTCGCCCTCCGACACGCCAGGCACCGCCAATTGCGACTTCGTGATCTTCCCGCCGCGCTGGATGGTCGCCGAAGACACCTTCCGCCCGGCCTGGTACCACCGCAACCTGATGAGCGAATTCATGGGCCTCGTGTACGGCCAGTACGACGCCAAGCCCGAGGGTTTCAAGCCCGGCGGCGCGAGCCTGCACAACTGCATGGTGCCGCACGGGCCCGACGCGGAGGCGTTCGACAAGGCGAGCCAGATGGCGCTTACGCCGCACAAGCTCGACAACACGCTCGCCTTCATGTTCGAAAGCCGCTGGCGTTTCGTTCCCACCGAGTTCGCGATGAGCTGCGGCGCGCTCGATGTGAATTACAGCGATTGCTGGGCCCAGCTCTCCGATCGCCTTCACAAGCCGGCGCCGCGCGCCTGATTGAGCGCATGAAAACCGTCTATGGCACGCTGCTGAATCACCGCGCCGCGCTCGCCGCGCTCGGCGACAGCGTGCACCAGCCACCGTACAAGGCGCCGCCGAAGGCGCCGGTGCTCTACATCAAACCGCGCAATACCTGGGCCGGGCCGGGCGCGGAAGTCGTGGTGCCGGCGGGCGAGAGCGAACTCGAGATCGGCGCGAGCCTCGGCCTGGTGTTCGGCCGCACGGCGTGCCGTGTCTCTGAAGGCACGGCGCTGGAATACCTGGAGGGCTACACCATCGTCGCCGACATCAGCTTGCCGCACAGCGCGTTCTATCGGCCTTCGGTGCGGTTGAAAGCTCGCGATGGTTTTTGCCCGATGTTGCCGGGCTGCGTGCCGCGCGCGCAAGTGGCGAACCCGGACGCGCTGCCGGTCCGTGTATCGATCGACGGAACGAACTCGTGCAGTCCACCAGCACCGCTCGACATGCTGCGCCCGGCGGCCATGCTGATCGCCGAAGTCGAGCGACTTCATGACGTTCAATGCGGGTGACGTCCTGTTGCTCGGCGTCGCGCATGGCGCACCGCGCGCCCGTGCCGGGCAAAGCGCGGCGGTCGAGATCGGCGGCCTGGGCCGGCTCGAAATGCGCTTCGTCGCGGCGCGAGAGCTGCAATGAGCACGCAGCGCACGGCGCGAGTGGCGTACGCCGGTGCGGTGCACGAAGCGACGCCGCACGACGCCGGGATTGCACTGCGCGACGGGCGCGTGCTGCGCGAAGACCAGGTCGTGTGGCTGCCACCCTTCGAAGTGGGAACGATCATCGCGCTCGGCCTGAACTATGCCGACCACGTGAAAGAGCTCGCCAAGGAGCTGACGGTCAGCGCGAAAGACGAGCCGCTGGCGTTCCTGAAAGGACCGAACAGCCTGCTCGGCCACCGCGGCGCCACGCGGCGGCCGGGCGACGTGAGCTTCATGCACTACGAGTGCGAGTTGGCTGTGGTCATTGGCAAGCGCGCCAAGCAGGTCAAACGCACTGAGGCGATGCAATTCGTCGCCGGCTACTGCGTCGCCAACGACTATGCGTTTCGCGACTACCTGGAGAACTGGTACCGCCCGAACCTGCGCGTGAAGAACCGCGACGGCGCCACCGTGCTCGGGCCCTGGCTCGTTCCCGCGAACGAAGTGGCGGACCCGCATGCGCTGGGCTTGCGCACCTTTGTCAATGGCAAGCTCACGCAGCAGGGCCACACCGGCCACATGATCCACCGGATCCCGGAGCTGATCGAATACCTGAGCGAGTTCATGACCCTGGATGCGGGCGACGTGATCCTCACCGGCACGCCCGACGGCGTGGTGAACGTCAAGGTCGGCGACGAAGTGGTGACCGAGATCGATGGCGTCGGTTCACTCGTTCAATACCATCGCCGGTGACGCCGAATTCCATCGCTGAATCGATTCACACAAACGAGTCCGCCCACACGAATGCGCATCAACCACCTGATCGCCGGCAAGCCGGTTGCCGGCGACGACTACTTCACGACGCTGAACCCGGCCACGCAAGACGTGCTCGCCGAGGTCGCGCACGGTGGCGCCGACGAGGTGAACGCCGCGGTTGCCGCGGCGAAGGCGGCGTTCCCGGCGTGGGCAGGGCTCGCTCCGGCACAACGCGCGGCGATCATGCGGCGCCTGGGCGACCTGATCGCGCGCCATGTCGATGAAATCGCACAGACCGAAACGCGAGACACCGGCCAGGCGATCGCGCAGACTGGCAAGCAGCTGATTCCGCGCGCGGCCGACAACTTCTACTACTTCGCCGAGATGTGCACGCGCGTCGACGGCCACACCTACCCGACGCCGACGCACCTGAACTACACACTGTTCCACCCGGTGGGCGTGTGCGCGCTGATCAGCCCGTGGAACGTGCCGTTCATGACGGCCACCTGGAAAGTCGCTCCAGCGCTCGCGTTCGGCAACACGGCGGTGCTGAAGATGAGCGAACTCTCGCCGCTGAGCGCGGCGCGGCTGGGCGAACTGGCATTGGAAGCGGGCGTGCCGGCGGGCGTGCTGAACATCGTGCACGGCCTGGGCGTGCGCGCAGGAGAGCCGCTCGTCTCGCACGCCGGACGTGCGCGCGATTTCGTTCACCGGCTCCACCGCCACGGGCAACCGCATCGTCAAATGCGCAGGGCTGAAGAAATTCAGCATGGAACTCGGGGGGAAAAGCCCCTTCGTCGTGTTCGACGACGCCGATTTCGAACGCGCGCTCGACGCCGCCGTGTTCATGATCTTCAGCAACAACGGCGAGCGCTGCACGGCGGGATCGCGCATCCTGGTGCAGCGCGGCAGCTATGCGAAGTTCGTCGATCGATTCGTCGAACGCGCCAAGCGCATCACGGTGGGCGACCCGCTCGATGAGAAGACCACCATCGGCCCGATGATCAGCCAAGGCCATCTCGCGAAGGTGCGCAGCTACATCGAGATGGGGCCGCGCGAAGGTGCGACGCTGCTGTGCGGCGGCCTGGCCGCGCCGAACGTTCCCGCCAGCGTGGCCAAGGGCAACTTCGTGCTGCCGACGGTGTTTGCCGATGTCGACAACCGCATGCGCATTGCGCAGGAAGAAATCTTCGGACCCGTCGCGTGCCTGATTCCGTTCGCCGACGAGAGCGAAGCGATTCGCCTCGCGAACGACACGGTGTACGGCTTGTCGAGCTACGTGTGGAGCGAAAACATCGGCCGCGCGCACCGCGTCGCCGCCGCCATCGAGGCCGGCATGTGCTTCGTGAACAGCCAGAACGTGCGCGACCTGCGCCAACCTTTCGGCGGCACCAAGGCGAGTGGCACGGGGCGCGAAGGCGGCACCTGGAGCCACGAGGTGTTTCTGGAGCCGAAGAATGTGGCGGTGAGTCTGGGTGGCCACCACATTCCGCGTTGGGGGGCGACGTGATCGGCGCCATTTGTCATCCCGGCGCACGCCGGGATCCACTCTCGGCTCATTGCACTGGATCCCGGCGTGCGCCGGGATGACGTATTCCGAACGGGCTGACCATGTCGCTGTATGGCATTCAGAAGTTTCTGTTCCACCTGAACCGCGACTCGCGGGTGCAGCAGCGTTTCAAGGCCGAGCCCGACTCGGTGCTCGACGAATACCCACTCGATGCGCCCGAGCGCGCCGCGATCCGCGCCGGCGACATCGGCCTGATCTACGTGCTGGGGGCGAACGGCCAGTTGCTGATGCACTACGCCGCGTTCCTGGGCCTCGCATGGCCGCAGTACATCCAGGCGATGCGCGACGGCGTGGCGCGCCACGGGCCGGTGCGCGCCGGCGTCTACGCGATGACGACGACGCTGGACGAAAAGGTCGCCGGAGTATGAGTTTGGTCTTCGCCGGCGTGTGCAGTCACGCCCCAGGCATCACCGGCCGCGCCCACATGGCCGACCCGGCGTTGCGCGACCCGTTCCACGCCGCGTATTTCGCCTTCGGGCAAGAGATGCGCGCGACCCGTCCCGACGCGCTGGTGCTCGTGGGAGCCGAACACTTCGGCAATTTCTTCATGAACAACATGCCGGCGTTCGCGGTCGGCATGGCCGACATGTACGAAGGCCCGATCGAAGACCCGGCGTGGCTGGGCATTGCGCGCACCCAGGTGCCTGGCAACGCGGAGCTTTCGAAGCGTTTGATTACCGCAGCGATGCAAAGCGTCGACCTCGCCTACGCCGAAGAGTGGAAGTTCGACCACGGGCTGGCCGTACCGCTGCACTTCCTGACGCCGCGCTACGACCTGCCCGTGGTGCCGGTGAACATCAACTGCCAGGGCCCGCCGCTCACGCCGCTGCACCGCGTCTGGGCCTTCGGCGAAGCGCTGCGCCGCGCCGCGGACAAGGTGCCCGAGCGCATCGCGATCGTCGGCACCGGCGGCATCAGCCATTGGCCCGCGACACCCGATTCGGGCAAGATCAACGAAGCCTGGGACCGCGACTTCATGGCGCGTTGGGCGCGCAATGACAAAGCGGCGCTGCTGGCCTACACCGACGAAGCGATCTACCGCGACGCAGGGCAGGGCGGCTTCGAGGTGCGCACCTTTATCTCGATCGCCGCCGCGGCGCGCGGGCGCGGGGGCGATCCGCCACTTCCAACCGATCCCGATTTTTTCCGTAACCTGCACGCTTGGCGTGATGGAGATCGTCTGATGCCGCACATGGTGATTCTGTACACGCCGCAAATCGAAACCGAGATCGACATGAACGGCCTGTGCCGGCGCCTGGCCGACGCGATGTTGAACGTGAAAGACGAACACGGCAAGACCGTGTTCCCGATCGGCGGCACGCGCGTGTTCGCTTACCCGGCCGCGCATTACGCCGTGGCCGACGGCAGCGGCGACCACGCCTTCATGTACTTCAACCTGCGCATGGCTCGGGGGCGCAGCGAAGTGGCGAAGAAGAATGCGGGTGAGGTGGTGACGGCCGCGGCGCGCGAATTCCTCGCGCCGCTGCTCGCGCGGCGCGCCGTCGGCTTGACGCTGCAAGTGGACGAAGGCGCGGAGGTGTTCGACGCGAAGTTCGGCAACCTGCATCCGCTGTTCAACAAGGCCTGAGTCTGTCCATGCTCGATACCCAAACGATCGCCGAACTCGCGCGCGAGCTCCACCAGGCCCGCAAGACGCGCACCCAGGTGCGCCATTTTTCGAAGCGCCATCCGGCGATGACGGTCGACGACGGCTACGCGATCCAGCGCGAATGGGTCAAGCTCGAACTCGCCGACGGTCGAACGATCAAGGGCCGCAAGATCGGCCTGACCTCGCGCGCGATGCAACAGGCCTCGCAGATCACCGAGCCCGATTTCGGGCCGTTGATGGACGACATGTTCTTCGACGCCGGCGGCGACATTCCGTTCGAGCGCTTCATCGCACCGCGTGTCGAGGTCGAGCTCGCGTTCATCCTGGGCAAACCGCTCAAAGGCCCGGGCGTGACGCTGTTCGACGTGCTTTCGGCCACGGAGTACGTCAGCCCGGCGCTGGAAATCATCGACGCACGCATCGAGCAATTCGACCGCGAGACGCGCGCGCCACGCAAGGTGTTCGACACGATCTCCGACTTCGCGGCGAATGCCGGCATCGTGCTCGGCGGCCGGCCGGTGCGCCCCGATGCGGTGGACCTGCGCTGGGTCGGCGCGCTGCTGTTCAAGAACGGCGTGATCGAGGAGACCGGCCTGGCCGCGGGTGTGTTGAACCATCCGGCGACGGGGGTGGCATGGCTCGCGAACCGCATCGCGCAATTACGACGAAGGTTTGGGCGCGGGCGACGTGGTGCTCGCCGGCTCGTTCACGCGGCCGACGAATGCGCTGCGTGGCGATACCTTCCATGCGGACTATGGTCCGCTGGGGGCGATCGCTTTTCGGTTCGGATAGCACGCGAGGCGCGCCAAAGCATCACGCTCGGGCGGGCCGGGGCAGTGGCATGCCTGGTGCCTGCAGCGCCGCCTACTTGGAGATTGTCAGCTTGTAGACCTTCTCGGTCGGCGCCTTGTCGGACTTCGCCGAGTAGTAGCCCTGGCCCGTCTTCATGATGAAGCGGCACCATTCTTCGCTGCCTGACTTCCACTCCATCAGCACGCAGTAGCGGCCGTCGTCCGAGATCTGCCACTTGCCTTGCGCGGTGGACGGCATGCCGGTGCTCGAGGTGCGGTTGTCGGATGAAACGACGAAGCTGCCGCCGGGTTCGTTCTTCCACAGATGCAGGTTGCCCTTGGCCGTGGTGCGGCCCATGCTGGCGCCGGGCAGCAACTGGTTCAGTTGCTCTTTCGTCAGCGTGACGCGATCCGGGCCGTCGATGTCGCGCAAGACTTGCGCTTCTTGAGCCATGGTGGGCATGCAGGCAAGGGTCAGCGCCCCGACCAGGACGCAAAGGCGATGGACGTTGAACATGAGAACTCCTTTCGGGGACGAAGTGAACTGAACAGAGACTGGAATCAAGCGGTTGGCGGGTGCGGGTGCACGTCCCACCAGGCTGCGCCGGGTGCCGCAGCCATACGAACGCTGCGAAGAATACGCGACAGCTGCGGTAGACGTGCCTCGAATTCGGCACGCGCCGCAGCCGCAATGAAGACCGCAACCTGGCTGCCCTGGCGCACCGCGGTGACCCGGGCGTGACCTTGGAACAGGTTGCCGCCGTAGTCGAACCGTGCGGCCACGCGGTGCGGCTCCTGCGCCTGAACCTCGAAATTGCAGACGCCGTGCAAGCCGGGTTCGCTGCCGAGGTGGTGACGTTTCAGCCACTGCGCAAGGTCGAGTCCGGTGGCTTGGCCACGCACGCGGATCAGCGCGGCGGCCGCACCGAGTGGCTCGAGGACCGCGAAGTCGCCGTGGCCGGTGTGCACCACCCAATGCAGCGGGGCGCACACCGACATGCCGCCCGCGGACCGGTGCCGGACCCAGGCGCCGCCGGCCGCTGTTCGCCGCGCAGCGGCCGCCGCGGGTCGAATGGAGGTCAGAGCTTGGATCATCGCGAAGCCGTTTCTTGCAGTGTCTGCTCCGGTGCCTTGCCTGGCGCTGCGCTCAGCGTGAGTTCAACGGGTACCACCAGCCGGCGCTGCCCAGCACGTGGTACTGGCCGGCGTGGTCGACGCCATAGGTCTGGCCCTGGTAGACGTGGGTGCTGTTCTTCTGCCAGGTGTGCGGAAGCTGCAGCGCCGCGCTGTTGGGCGCGAGGTAGGTGCTTTGGCCCATCAGGCCGCGGCCGGCCTCTTGCTGGTTCGCGAAATAGCTGTCGCGTTGCGCTTGCTGGGCCTGGCCGCGCGCCGCCTGCGCGTCGCGCAGGCCCTGCACGGCGTTGCGTTCACGCGCCTGGATGCCGGCTTCGGTGGCGCGCGCGTGCGCCATGCCCTGCGCGGAAAAGCCGTTCGTGTAGACGTAGTTGTAGGTGAAGGTCGGGTAGTCCATCGCCGGCCGGCCACCGGAGCGCGCCACGTACTGCTGGTAGGCGGCTTGCACCTGCGGGTCTTGCATGCGCTGCTGCACGATCGACTGCACCTGCTGCTGGCCGCGCGCGATGTTCTGGTTCATCGCGTTCATCTGCTGCTGGATCATCAGGTCGAAGTTCTGCGCCGCGCAGGCAAGCGGCAGCAGCGCGATCAGTGCGATCAGACGGGTCTTCATGGCTGGCTCCTCGTCAAAGAGACCCTTGCGGGCCGATGACGTGAAGCATCGAACGCGACCGTTAGGCAAGCGTTAGGGCGACGCGAAACAGCGGCCAAGCCAGTCGCGCGCCGGTCGCTTGTCGGCGCTTCGGGGCGGGTGTCTTTGGGCGGCTTCGCGCTGCGCGACGCGTCAACGCGGCGCTGCCAACGGCCTGTGGCAGGCCCCCGGCGCCACGCCCAGGGCGCTCAGCCTGCAGGCGCCTGGTTGGGTGGCAGCGTGGGCGAATGCAGCGCCAGCGCCACTGCCTGCGGCAAGGTGAGTTGCTCGCCCTCGTGCCACGCGGCGCCCAGGCGTTGCGGATCCAGCTGGCGCGCCGCCAGCCTGCGCACGCGTTCCAGGTAGCGCCGGTCGGAGTCGACGATTTCGCCAAATTTGGCGCGCCAGAACTGGGTGGCGAAGGCCGCGAGTTGGCAGGCGGCCTCGGGCTGGCGCAGGTGCGCCAGCGCGCGTGGCAGATTCCACAGGCCGTAGGCGAGGTCGAACGGCGTCATGCTGCGCCAAGCCAGGCGGATGCACTCCCGGTAGTCGGCGCAGGCAAGAACCCAGTGGCGCAGGCCGCTGTGAGCGTTGCCGCGCACGTTGAGAGATTGGCTCAGGCGGCGCCAATCGGCGAGGGCGCGCGCGCTGGCGATGATGGGCTCGATTCTTTGCAGCACTTCGCGATTGCGGCTCAGGTTTTGCGCGCACACGGCCAGGTTGTAGCGTCCGCCGTTGACAGCGTGCTGGTTGCCGAGCCGCTGCCACAGCGCGAGGGCCTGCGAGTGCAGCTGCTCGCCCAACGCATGGTCGCGGTGGTGCGCATTCGTGACGAAGCCGCGCAGCGAGAGGATGCCGGCCTGCACTTCCAGCGCCTCGCGGTCGGCGCTTGTCGCCGCGCGGGGCGGCTGCGCCACCGTATCGAGCAAGCCATGCGCCTGATCGAGCAGCGGCTCCACCTCAGCGGCGCGGCGCCGCATGCGCCAGCGCACCCGTGCCAGGGCGTACAGGGCGCGCGCGCGTTGGATCGCGTTGAGCGCATCACACTCCAGCGCGAGTTCGGCATGGCGCAACGCGCTGTCCGTTTGACCGGCGAGATAGAGCATGGGTGCCAGGGTGGCGTGACCCAGCGCGCGCAGCACCGGCTCGCCGCATTGATCGACGGCCTGGGTGGCGCGCCTCAACCCCGCAAGGGGCAGCTCCACGTCTTCGAACGCGCGGCGCAGCGTGAGCACAAGGTGCACCGCCTGCTGCGGTGCACCGTCGGCGACCGCGCCGTCCAGCGCCGCCAGCAGGTTCGGCAACTCCGTGCGCAGCAGCGCCAGGGGCGGCGTGGCCGGCAGCGCTTGTGCCCACTGCAAGGCCCAGGCGCCCAAGCGTGCACGCCAGTGGCTCGCGTCGCCGGCGGCGAGCTGCGCGGCGGCGAACTCGCGAATCGGTTGGTACAGGCTCATGCGCCACGCAGACGGAGATTCGTTTGCATCGGGATCGGCGTCGGCCCGGCCCGTCGCGTCGGCGTCTGCGTCAACCTCCTCGGGCACGCGTTCGCCGTGCGAGCGCACCAGCGAGTGGGCGACGAGTTCGTCCAGGCGCAACTGCACCTGCGCCGCCGGCTCGTCGAAAATGGCGAGCACCGCTGCGCTGTCGAAGCTGTCGGCGAACACGGTGAGCGCGCACAGCAGGCGGGCTTGCGGCGGGTCCAGCAGGTCCCAGCTCCACTGAATGGCGCGTTGCATCGACGCGTGACGGGCGTCGTTGGATGGGCGCGGGGCGCTGCGCGCCAGCAAATCCAGGCGCGGTGTGCCGGGCTCGCGCAGGCGCGCCAGCATGTCGGCCGGGGCGATGTTGCGCACGCGCGAGGCGGCGAGCTCGATCGCCAGCGGCATGCCTTCCAGCGCGCGCATCAGCGCCACCAGCGTCGGCGCATTGCGCGCGTGAAGGTGGAAGTCGCTTCGCACCGCACGGGCGCGCTCGACGAACAGCCCGACCGCGGGGTTCGCGGCGGCGCCCGCCAGGCCCGCGTTGGCGGCAGGCAGCTCGAGCGCCGCGACCCGGTATTCGTGTTCGCCGGGCAGGCCCAGCGGCCGTCGCGAGGTGACGAGCAGGTGCAGCAACGGCAACTGCGACGCCAGCTGCGCCACCAGGTCTTCGCCCTGGCCGGCGAGTTGCTCGAAGTTGTCGAGAACGAGCAGTGCGCGCCGGCCTTGCAAGGCGGCGACCACAGTGTCGATCGGGTCGCTCGGCGCTCCGCCCGCGCCGGGCGCGACTTGCAGCGCGCCGGTCAGCGCGTCGCAGGCCTGTGCCTGCGTCGTGCATGCGGCCAGCGGCACGAAGGCGATGATGTCGAGCGGCTGCGCCGGGTCGGGCACGGGCAGCGGCCAGTCGGCATGGTCGCGCAACGAATGCGCGACTTCGACCGCCAGGCGCGTCTTGCCGGCGCCGCCCGGGCCGATCAGCGTGACCAGGCGCTGCGCGAGCACCAGCTCGCGCACGCGTGCGCCTTGGGTGTCGGCGCCGACCAGGCGCGTCAGGTAATTCGGCAGCGTGATTCGCGCCGCGGGTGCGTTCGGTCGTGGCGCCTGCGTCGGCGCCAAGTGAGGTGGCGACGCGTCCGCGGTGTCCGCCGCGGACATGTTGACCGAAACGACTGAGGGCGCGGTGCTCGGCGGTACCGGGCCGCGCATCGAAACTGGTGTCGCGAGTGGTTGCGCAAGCTGTGCTGTCAGCCGCTCGTGCAGCGCCGCGAAGCGCAGGCGTTCTTCGTCGATCCAGTCGTCGTAAAAGCCCGGCAGCAGCTCGCCGCGGTACAGGGCCAACGCCTGCTCGGCCCGGCCGGCGCGCACATGGCGCTCGAACTCCAAGGCGTCGCAGGCGAGCGCGTGCGGCACGACGCGCACGTTGCCGCGGTCGGCGAGCAGCACGGGTTGCGGTGGCTGCATGCCGGCCGGCTCCAACACGCTTTTCAGCGTGGACAGTGCCTGGCGCAGCCGGTTGCGCCCGACGCTGAGCTGCACGCCCGGCCACAGCAGCTCCATCAACTCTTCACGCGGGTGGGCTCGCCCGGGTTCGAGCGCCAGGCGCGCCAGCAGCGCGGTGACGGCGCGGCTGGGCAGGCGCGTCAGTTCTTGCGTCGCGTCGCTCAGCCGCAGGCCGCCGAGCAGAGCGACGTGCCAGCGCGCGGGCGCTGCCTGCTCCACCTTCTTAACGCACGGATGTGGCGTGTGCCGGGTGTTGAATGCGGCTTTCCAGCGCGTCCCAGATCGGCGTCAGGCGCGCCGGCAGGGGCGGCAAGCTGCCCAGGTCCATGTGGCTCTCATCGGGGCTGTGAAAGTCGCTGCCGCGCGAGGCGAGCAGATTGAATTCGAGCGCGGTGCCGGCGTAGCGCACCGCGTCGGCGGCGCTGTGGCTGCCGGTCACGACCTCGACACCGCGCCCGCCGTGGGCGATGAACTCGGTGAACAACGCGTACTCCTCGTTCGCGCTGAACTTGTAGCGCGCCGGGTGCGCGATCACGGCCACGCCGCCCGCGCCGCCGATCCACGCCACCGCGTCGCGCAGGCTCGCCCAGCGGTGCGGCACGTAGCCGGGCCGGCCTTGCACCAGGTACTTGCGAAACACTTCCTGGGTGTCGCGGCACACGCCGGTGGCGACGAGGAAGCGTGCGAAGTGGGTGCGCGACATCAGGTCGGGGTTGCCGACGAAACTGAGCGCGCCTTCGAATGCGCCGTGAATGCCCACCTTGGCCAGGCCATCGGCCATCTCCATCGCGCGCAGCTTGCGGCCGTCGCGTGTGGCCGCCAGGCCGGCCTTGAGCGTGGCATCTTCCGGGTCGAGACCGAGGCCGACGATGTGCACCGTGGTGTCGGCGAACGTGACCGAGATTTCGCAGCCGGCCAGGTAGGGCAGACCGAGTTCGAACGCCGCGTCGCGCGCGCGCTGCTGGCCGCCCACTTCGTCGTGATCGGTCAGCGACCAGAGTTCGACGCCGTTGCCTTTGGCGCGCGCGGCCAAGGCTTGCGGGCTGAGCGTGCCGTCGGACACGTCGGAATGGCAATGCAGGTCAGCGTTCATCAATGGCGATCGTTGCAGTTGCTTGCATTTTAGGGTTCGCCCTCGTGCGAAGGCGCCGCAAGGGCAACGGAAGCGGACCGGCCTGCGCACAACGGACGCTGCTCCCCCGCGAACTGGGGATGCTGCGTTCCGGCGTCGACGCTCAAGGCGCGATGCGCAACACGCGTCCGTCGGAGTTGTCGGTGAGCAGGTAGAGCGCGCCGTCCGGGCCTTGGCGCACGTCGCGGATGCGCTCTTGCAGCGAATCGAACAGCGCTTCGCGGTGCACCACGGCATCGCCGTCGAGCGTCAGGCGCCACAGCGCGCGGCCGGCCAGCGCCCCGACGAACAGGTTGCCGCGCCATTGCGGGATCAGTGCTGCGTCATAGAAGCACAGGCCGCTCGGGCCGATCGAACGTGGCACCCAGGTGGTCAGCGGCTCCACGAAGTCGGGCGCGTGGCGGCCGCCACCGAGTTCGCAGCCGCTCATGAACGAGCCGTAGTTGCAACCGTAGCTGCGCTCGGGCCAGCCGTAGTTCTTGCCGGCGCGCGCGATGTTCAGCTCGTCCCCGCCTTGCGGGCCATGTTCGGTGAGCCAAAGCTCGCCGGTGCGCGGGTGCAACGCGGCGCCCTGCGGGTTGCGGTGGCCGTAGCTCCAGACCTCCGGCAGCGCGGGCTTGCCGCCGGATGCGAGCACGGGGTTGTCGCGCGCGGCCTGGCCGTCGCGCTGAATGCGGACCACCTTGCCCAGATGGGTTTGCAGGTCTTGCGCGGGCGTCTTCAGCTGGCGCTCGCCGAGCGTCGCGAACAAGGTCTTGTCGCGCCCGAACACCAGTCGGCAACCGAAGTGGCCGCTGCCGGGCACCTTCGGCAGTTGGCGAAAGATCACATGGACATCGTTCAGGGCGTTGCCGCGCAGCCTGCCGCGCGCCACCGCGGTGCCGGCCTTGCCCGCGTCGGCGCCGCTGCCGGGCTCGGCGTAAGCGAAGTAGACCCACGGTTCGCGCTCGAAGTCGGGGTTGAGGCACACGTCGAGCAAACCGCCCTGGCCGCTCGCGGCGACCGGCGGAACACCTGCCAGCGGCGCGCTCAATGAGCGGCCATCGGCCGAGGCGATCAGCATCGTGCCGCCCTTTTGCGTGATCAGCAGCCGTGCGTCGGGCAAGAACGCCAAGCCCCAGGGTTGCTGCAGGCCCTGGACGAATGTGCGTGCCTGCGGCGGCGCCGCACCCCGGGCTCGGCCGGTGCAGATCAGGCTGGAGGCGACTGCGGCAAGCGGCATGCGCGACAGCCCGCCCAGACCCGCGATGCTGCCCAGCACCAGGCTGCGCCGTGAGGTAGCCGCGCGCGAGCGCGCCGCTGTCGAGTGCCTGACCCGAATTGGCATGGTGGGCGGCGTTGTCAATGCAATGTCCCAGGGATGCCTACATTGGATCGAGCTTGCATAGGTGCGCGCCAAACCGGCAGCAGGGGGAGCGGAGACGGAAAGCAATCACGCCTGAATCGGTGGGGTGAATAGTGGCGCATTTTGCGCTTTGCCCGGGTGACCCCGCACCCGTCTCAGGGAGAATTCAGGCAAGCTGTCGCCTCCATGCCATCCACTCGCCACGCTGTTACGGTCCGGGCCGCGCCCGGTCAAGCTTGAAGGCGCTGCCATACTCGGCGGGCGGGCAGCCGCGGCTCGGCTCGCGGCTGGTGCGGGCGGTGCTGCTGGCCGCCGGCGCGGCGCTGCTGGTCGCCGCGGTGGCGCTCAACGGGTTCGCCTACTTCACTTTGCGCAGCGGCTTCGTCGAGAACCTGAAAGTCGAGGCGCTGCTCACCGCCGACCACGCCGGCCGGGCGATGGCCGATGGCGACCGGGCCAAGGCGGCGCTCGAACTCGCCTGTGTGCAGGCGTCGCCGACGCTGCTCGGCGCCGCGCTGTTCGACACGAAGGGACAGTTTTTCGCGAGCCATGCGCCGCAGCGCGACGACGCTCGCCAGCCCGGCGACCTGAAGTCGATGCCGCGCGACGACGTGGAATTCGGCGAGTCGCAGGTGCGCGTGGTTGCGCCCGTCAGGTTCGAGGGTGCAGGCGTCGGGCAGATCGTCGTCGTCGCGAGTCTGGACCGTCTGTACCGGCGCATGGCGGCGTTCGTGGGCGTCAGCGTCGTCGTCGTGATTGCCGCGTTGGGCCTCGCGTTGGCGCTGGTGGCACGCATCCGCCGCGAGATGGATGCGTCGGAAAGCCAGCTCGACGAATTGGCCTATGTGGACCCGGTGACCCGGCTGCCGAACCGCCACGCCGCGAACGCCCAGGTTCAGCGCATGATCGACCGGGTGGGCAAGGGCAGCGAAGGTTTTGCGCTGATGCTGCTCGACCTGGACAATTTCAAGATCGTCAACGACACGCTCGGCCACCCGGCGGGTGACCAGCTCCTGCAAGCCCTGGCAGCGCGCCTGACGGAACAACTGCCGCGCGGCGACATGGTGTTCCGCTACGGCGGCGACGAGTTCCTGATCCTGTCGGAAGGCTACCGCGCGCCTGAGCACCTGCGCCTGATCGGCCAGTTCGCGCTGCTCACGCTGGACATGCCGCTCACCGTGGGTCCGCACGAGCTGCAGGTGCGCGGCTGCGTGGGGCTGGCGCAGTACCCACGCGACGCGACCGACGCTTCGAGCCTGGTGCGCGCGGCCGACACCGCGATGTACCGCGCGAAGAGCCTGGGCAAAAACACCTGTGCGGTGTTTGAAGCGGACATGGACCACACCGCCAAGCGCCGGATTCGCATCGACGCCGAACTGCGCCGCGCCGTGGCGCGCGACGAGCTGCACTTGCAGTACCAGCCGATCGTCGACCTGATCAGCGGCCGAATGGTCGGCGTGGAGGCGCTCGTGCGCTGGCAGCACCCGGACCTGGGAACGATTGCGCCGGCCGAGTTCATTCCGGTGGCCGAGGACAGCGGTCTGATCGCCGAAATCGGCCAGTGGGTGCTGCACGCGGCTTGCGCGCAGATGCAGCAGTGGCACGAGAAGGGTCACGTCGGGCTGTATGTCGCGATCAACGTCTCCGAGCGCCAGCTCAAGCGCGGCCTGGTGCGCCAGCTCGACGCGGCGCTTGTGGCCACCGGCCTGGACCCGGGCTGCGTGGAACTCGAGATCACCGAGCAGTCGCTGGTGGACAACATCGAAGCCGGCATCGCCCAGTTGAACCTGCTGAAAGAGCGCGGCATCAAGCTCTCGATCGACGACTTCGGCACCGGCTTCACCTCGTTGAACTACGTGAGGCGCCTGCCGATCGACAAACTCAAGATCGACATGACGTTCGTGAAAGACCTGCCGGGCAGCGCGAACGACGCGGCGATCGCGACGACGATCGTCTCGCTGGCGCAAGGCCTGAACATGAAGGTGGTGGGCGAGGGCGTGCAGAACCAGACGCAGCACGACTTCCTGCGCCAGCTCGGTTGCCACTTCGCCCAGGGCTATCTGTACAGCCGGCCGGTGACGGCCGAGCGCATGACGCGCTTCCTGGCGCAGCGCTTGGCCGACTCGGACGAAGCCGAGGGGCGTTGGCCGAACGTGTCTTCTGCGCTTTCGCCGATCACGGTGCATTGAACCTACTCTCTCTCATGGAGGGAGAGGGAGCAAACACTGAAGACTTCAATCGGCCGCCTGCACCAGCCACTGCACGCGCTCGCGGCCGTTGTACTCGTCCACGCCGAGCCGGTACGCCAGGCGCGCCCGCGCGCCCAGCGGTTCGGTGCGGCCGAACCAGATGGCGTCCACACTGGCGCCGGCATGGCGCAGGTTGAGCTTCAAGTGGCGCTCGCCGACGATGCGCTGCGACAGCACTTCGACCTCGTCGCAAAAGAGCGGCGGCTCGAACGCCTGGCCCCAGACTTGCGCATCGAGCGCGCGCGCCGTCTCGGCATTGCAGTATTCGCGCGGCAAGGGTCCGTCGGTCAGCAGCGTGCGTGCCAGCGTCGCGGCGTCGAGCCATTCACTGGCCACCTGGCACAGGGCCGAATCGAAAGTCGCGAGCTGGGCCTCCTCCAGTGTGCAGCCGGCGGCCATCGCGTGGCCGCCGAAGCGCTTGAGCACGCCCGGGTGGCGCTTCACCACCAGGTCAAGCGCGTCGCGCAAATGAAACCCCGGGATCGACCGGCCCGAGCCTTTCAGCAGCCCGTCCTGGCCACGCGCGAACACGAACGTCGGCCGGTGCACGCGGTCTTTCAGGCGCGACGCGACGATGCCGACCACGCCTTCGTGAAACTCGGGGTCGAACAGCGCCAGCGCGGGGGGTGGGTCGCCTTGCGGCATCAAGGCGTCGAGCAGGATTTCGGCTGACTCGCGCATGCCGGTTTCCAACTCGCGCCGATCGCGGTTGATGCCGTCGAGCGTGCGTGCGAGTTCGGCGGCGCGCGATGCGTCGTCGGTGAGCAGGCACTCGATGCCGAGCGTCATGTCCGACAAGCGCCCGGCCGCGTTGATTCGCGGCCCGAGCGCGAAGCCGAAGTCGCCGGCACTGGCACGGCGCGGGTCGCGCCCGGCGGCGCTGAACAGCGCGGCGACGCCAGGCTGCATCTGCCCGGCGCGAATGCGCTTCAGCCCCTGCGCGACCAAGCGCCGGTTGTTCGGGTCGAGTTTCACGACGTCGGCCACGGTGCCGAGCGCCACCAGATCGAGCAGGCTGTCCAGCCGCGGCTGACTCTGCGCAGTGAACGCACCGCGCTCGCGCAGCACGCCGCGCAGCGCGAGCAGCACGTAAAACATCACGCCCACGCCGGCGAGGTTCTTGCTCGCGAAGGTGCAGCCCGGCTGGTTGGGGTTGACGATCACGTGGGCGTCGGGCAGCGAAATCACGTCGCCTGAGAGCGCCGGCAAATGATGGTCGGTGACGAGCACGCCCAGGCCCCGCGCGCGCGCATGCGCCACACCTTCCAGGCTGGCGATGCCGTTGTCGACGGTGACGATGACCTCGGCACCTTGGGCCAGCGCCAGGTCGACGATGGCCGGCGTCAAACCGTAGCCGTGCACGGCGCGGTCTGGGACGACGTAGCCGAGCGTTTCGCGCGCCGCGCCGAGCAGCGCCAGACCGCGCAGCGCGAGCGCGCAGGCGGTGGCGCCGTCGCAGTCGTAATCGGCGACGACGCACAGGCGCTTGCGCGCGGCCATCGCGTCGGCGAGATAGATGCCGGCGGCCTGGGCGCCCAACAAATCGGTCGGTGGAAGCAGGCGCGCCAGCGAATCGTCGAGTTCCTCGGCGCCGCGCAAGCCGCGCGCGGCGAACAGGCGCGCGAGCAACGGGTGCACGCCGGCCTGCTCCAGCGCCCACGCGGCGCGCGGTGGAACGTCGCGCAGCGCAATTTTCGGCGGCGCGCTCACAGGCACTCCAGGACGGCCGAGACGTGGGGTGCCTGCCAACGGCTGGCCAGGCGCTGCCACGGGTTTCGTTTCGCCGTGGCATAGGTCTGCGCGTGGCGCTCGCCGCAGAGCGTGAGCGTCACGTCGGCGTCGGCGCGGCTGCGCTTCAACAGGCCCGCGATCGGCCCGGCGTCGAGCGCGCGCCAGGCCTCGGCCCACGCCGCCCAGTCGTTCGCGAGCAGCGGCGCGCGCAGTGAGGCATTCACTTCGATCGGTGCTCCGGCGCGCGGACGATGCACGCCGCAGCCGCTCAACCAGAACGAGTTGACCGCCAAGGCACCGCGGTCCTCGCGCAGCTGGTTGATCGGGTGCGTGTACAGCAGCAGTTGCACTTCGCTTTGCAGGCGGCGTAGCAACCTTGTTTGCGGCGTCGGCGTCAGCCACGCGTCGATATTGCGCCCGATGGCGCGGTCCAGCGAAGCGCACGCGAGCCCGGCCAGACTCGGATGCGCCGCGAACCAGCGCAGCGGGGCGCGCCAGACAAATCCAAACCCTTCGCTCTCGAAGAGCGGCCGCACGGCGTCGAACAAGGCGCGCGACTCGGCTTCGTCGAGTGCCAGCTCGTTCGGAGCGGCGAGCGTGACATGGTCGCGTCCGGCAGCCCAATGCGCGGGCGTGAGCAAGCCCCAGGCTGAGTCGCCCACCGCGATTCCATCGGCGACGGCGGCGCTTGCCGCGAACGGCAACGCGCCATCGACGAGCGGCCAGCCCCAGGCGGCGGCGAGCGCGGATTCATGCGGTGGCGACAATGTGAACTCGGTGCCTTCCAGCCGCAGTGTGGGTGCGAGTCGCCCCAGCAGTTGACCCAGCGCTGGCAAGGCCAGATCGTGCAGCACGTGCGACGCAGCCTCGCTGTGGCTCGACGCAAACGGAATCAGGACGTGCATGCGCCGGATTATCGAGTGCCGCTTCGCGACGAGCTGCGGCGCGCGCTCCTGTAGAGTGCGGGCCCCATGAACCTGCCGTTCGAACTTCAAGTGGGCTGGCGCTACACGCGCGCCGGCCGCGCCGGGCGGCGCAATGGCTTCATCTCTTTCATCTCGGGCGTGTCGATGCTCGGCATCGCACTCGGCGTGGCGGCGCTGATCATCGTGCTGTCGGTGATGAACGGCTTTCAGAAGGAAGTGACGGACCGCATGCTGTCGGTGATCGCGCATGTGGAGCTGTACGAATCGCAGGGCCAGGCGTTCGAAGACTGGCGCGCCACCGCCGACAAGGCGCGGCGCACGCCGCAGGTGATCGGCGCCGCGCCGTTCATCGCGACGCAGGCGCTGATCGCGCGCGGCGACGAGATGCGCGGCGCCATCGTGCGCGGCATCTCGCCCAACGAAGAAGCGACGGTCACCGATCTCGCGGCGCGGCTGAAAGACACGGCGCTCGCGCGCCTCGTTCCCGGCGGCTGGGGCATCGTGCTCGGCGTGGAGCTGGCGCGTACCCTGGGGGTGCGGATCGGCGACAAGATCACGATCGCCGCGCCGGGCGGGCAGGTCACTCCGGCGGGGCTGATTCCGCGCTTCAAGCAATTCGAGGTGGTGGGCACGTTCGACGCCGGCCACTACGAGTACGACAGCGGCCTGGCGTTGATCCACCTCGACGACGCGGCCAAGCTGTTCCGCCTGGAAGGCGCGAGCGGCGTGCAGTTGCGCTTGAAAGACCTGCACCAGGCGCGCGAAGTCGCGCAGCAACTGGCACTGCAGACTCGGCCCGGGCGTCACGGTGCGCGACTGGACGCGCACCAACCGCAACTGGTTCAGCGCGGTGCAACTGGAAAAGCGCCTGATGTTCATCATCCTCACGCTGATCGTCGCGGTGGCCGCGTTCAACCTGGTCTCGACGCTGGTGATGACGGTGACCGACAAGAACGCCGACATCGCGATTCTGCGCACGCTGGGCGCGAGCCCGCGCTCCGTGATGGGCATCTTCATGGTGCAGGGGGCGGCGGCCGGCGTGATCGGCACGCTCTCGGGCGTGGGCCTGGGGCTGCTGATCGCGTTCAACGTCGGCACCATCGTGCCGGCGATCGAGCGGCTGCTGAGCGTGAGCTTCCTGCCGAGCAGCATCTACATCATCAGCCGCATGCCGAGCGAGCCGCGCCTGGACGACATCGTGCCCATCGTCGCGATCTCGCTGCTGCTGTCGTTCGTCGCGACGCTCTACCCGAGCTGGCGCGCGAGCCGCGTGCAACCCGCGGATGCGCTGCGCCATGAATGACGTTGTCGGCGCGGCCCGCGGTGGCGTCGTCAGTGAGGCCGTCAGCGGACCCGTCATCCAGGTGCGCGGCCTGCACAAGCGATTCATCGAGCGCAGCGGCGACACGCCACTCGACGTGCATGTGCTGCAAGGCGTCGACCTGCAAGTGGCGCGCGGCGAAGCGGTGGCGATCGTCGGCGCGTCGGGCTCGGGCAAGAGCACGCTGCTGCACCTGATGGGCGGGCTGGACCAACCGAGCGGCGGCTCGGTGCAGCTCGCGGGGCGCGACTTCACGAGCATGGACGCTGCCGAGCAAGGCGTGTGGCGCAATCGCCATCTGGGCTTCGTCTATCAGTTCCACCACCTGCTGCCCGAATTCAGCGCGCTCGACAACGTGGCGATGCCGCTGCGCATCCGCCGCGAAGACCGGCCAGCGGCACGTGCGCGAGCGAGCGAAGTGCTCGCGCAAGTGGGCCTCGCGCAGCGCGTGATGCACCGGCCGGCGCAGCTCTCGGGGGGAGAGCGCCAGCGCGTCGCGATCGCCCGCGCCCTCGTCGCCAAGCCCGAATGCGTGCTCGCCGACGAGCCCACCGGCAACCTCGACCGCGAAACCGCCGACAAGGTGTTCGCGCTGCTGCTCGACCTGGTGCACCGGCAGGGCATGGCGTTCGTGCTCGTGACGCACGACGCAGAGCTCGCTGCGCGTTGCGATCGGGTGTTGAACTTGCATTTGGGGCGCTTGGTGATTTGACACACTCACGCGCTCGCGCCGGCCAAGCCTGTGCGAGCCGGGGCCGCGCCGGGCTTGTCGATCCGGATTTGTTCGATCAAGGCATACCAGTCGAGCTTGCGCGTCACCGCCATCACGGTCGCGAGCACCGCGAACAGCAGCACCGAACCGAGCACGAGCGAGCCCTGTTCGAGTTGCAGCAAGACGTAGAGCGCACCGAACAGCGTGGCGATGCCCGAGCCGAACAGCAGGCCCGGTGCGATGCCGCGCAGCACGTGCGAACCGTAGTAGGTGAGCAATGCCGTGCAGGCCCCTGCGGCAGTGGCATAGGCCCAGCCGAAAGGCCATTGCTCCGACAGGCTGACCAGCAGCAGGAAGAACACGACCAGCGCGCTGCCGACCAGCAGGTACTGGATCGGGTGCACGCGCAGCCGCTTCATCGCCTCGACCAGGCCCACGGCAACGAAGGTCAGCACGATGAACAACAGGCCGTATTTGGTGGCGCGCTCGCTCATCACGTAAGGGTTCACCGGGTCGATGAAATCGACGCCGAAGGTTTCGATGCAGGCCGGGCCGCGGCGTGGCGTGCCGGCCGGCGCGTCGGTCAGCGCCGCCTCGATGTGCGGGCCAGCGCCTGACGCGCAGACGCCTCGGTTCGCCATGAAAGCGTCGCGCGCCGTCGTCGCCAAGGCGCTCACCTGCCAGGCGGCGCTGAAGCCACTGGCTTCAATGTTCCGGCTGCTGGGCAGAAAGCGCCCGCCAAACGACGGGTGCGGCCAGTCGGACGCCAACTTGAAATTGTTCTCCTCGGCGATCGGTGTGAAAGCCAATTGCTGCGTTCCGAGCAGAACCAGGCGCAGATTCGCGCGCAGCGGCGCCGCGTCGCTGGCTTGCAGCAGGGCGTCGGGCAGCCGAGCGTGCACGCCGCGCGCGAGCGTTGTGTGCAAGGTCCCGGGGTTGACGCCGATCGGCTGGCCTTGCACCCGAAGCTCGGCGCTGCGAATGCCGCGCGTATCGCCCATCGCAAACATCAGGCTGGCAGGCTCGCAGGCGACCACACCTCCTTCGTGCCGAGACTTCGGCGCGAGCCGCGCCAGATCGGTCCATTCGGCGGCGAGTTCGGCCGTCAGCGCGTAGGTGTTGACCTTGAAGATGCCGCGGTAGCGCGGTTCGATCGCCGCGCTGCCGTCGACGTTGAGCTTGCGCGGCAGGGCTTGCACCGTGAAGTCGCGGCGCTCGTTGACCTTTCTGGCGTCTTTGCCCTGGCCGATCTGCACGGTCCAGGTCTCCTTGCAGTCACGTTGCAGCACCGGCCCGATCACGCTCTGGCCGCCGGCCAGACTGTCGGCCACGCTGCGTTGCGCTTCCATCAATCGCCCTGAGCGTTCGCGCACGACGCCGTCGACGGAGTCCAGGCTCCAGATCAGCCCCAGGATCACGGCGCCCAGCGCCGTCAGCTTCGCCAGCAAAGGAAATTTCATGGTTCGCTCCCGAACAGTTGCAAGGTGCAGCGACTTTGCAAGTCGCGTTGTGAGCGGACGATGAAGTGTGTGAAGCGGGTGTGAAGTGGGCGTGCGGATTGGGCAATGGATCAGGCTTGCGGCAGGCGAATCTCGACCCGCAGGCCCGGCTGCGCATCGGCAAAGCGCACCGTGCCGCCGTGCAGCTCGACAATCTGGCGCACGATCGCCAGGCCCAGACCCGAGCCCTTGTTGACCTCGGTCGCGCCGTCGGTCGCGGGGCGCGGCAGTGAGAAGAAACGCTCGCCCAGGCGTGGCATCGCGTAGGGCGGCACGCCCACGCCGTGATCGCGCACCGACAGCACCGTTTCGCCTGCCTGGGCCTGAACCGTCAGCATCACGCTGTTGCCGACGGGTTCGAAATCGACAGCGTTGTCGAGCAGATTGCTGAGTGCCAGCTGCAGCATTTGGGCGTCGCCAACGATCCACACCGCGTGCGGCGCCGCGAGCTCGATCGCGACGCCGCGTTGCAGGGCACGCGCCGATGCCGCGGCCTGCGCGGCGCGGGCACAGTCGGTCAGGTCGATGCGTGCGCTGCGATCGAGTTGGCGCCGCTGCTCGAGCTTGGACAGCTCCAGCAGTCGCTCGACAAGCTGGCGCAGGCGCACGCTTTGGGTCTGGATCTGCTCTGCAAATACCTCGCGGTCGGCGGCGGGCAGCGGGTCGCGCAGCAATTCCGCCGCGCCGGCGATGGCCGTCAGCGGGCTCTTCAGTTCGTGCGTGAGCGCGCGCACGAGGCTCTCGACATGGTCGCGGCCTTCAAGGCGTTCGCGCATGTCTTGCATTGCCAGCGCCAACTCGCCCAACTCGCCCGACAAGCGCGGCACCGCCACGCGTTGGCCGAGTTGGACGCCTTGCGCGTAGCGGCGCAGGCGCCGCACCGACCAGACGAGCCAACCCGTGACCAGCGCACCGAGTGCCGCCGAAAGCCCCAGCAGCCACGCACCGCGCACGAAGATTTCGCGCTCGGCGCGGCTCACGAACTGCTGCACCGTGCTCATCGGCTTCGCCACAGTCAAGACGCCGATCACGGTGTCGCCACTGCGCACCGGGGCGGCGACGTACATCACCGAGGTCGTCTCATCCGTGTGCACCTCGCGCGTCGCGCGCGCGCCGTAGCGGCCGGACAGCGTGAGCGCCACGTCGCGCCACTGCGAATAATCGGAGCCGACCGCGCTGGCCGAGCCGCGAAACCCGGAGTCGAACACGACGCGGCCTTTCGCGTCGGTGACGTAAATCCGATAGTCGAGCGTGCGCTTGGCCAGGCCCCAGATCCTGGCGTCCACCGGGCGGTTCGCGTAGTCGCGCACGCGCTGCGCGAAGGGCGATTGCTCCAGCGTACCGGCGGCCGGCAGGCGCTCCAGGTCGTCGCGCGCCAGTTCGGCGAGGATGTTGGCCGTGTCGACCATCAGGTCTTCCATCACTTCGCGAACGCTGGGCCGCACTTCGGCGACGAACAGGCGCAAGCCGATGTACGCGGCGACGCCGTTGATGATGAAGAAGCCGAGCAGAATCCGCAGGCCCAGGGTCATCGTCTGCGATCGAAGTCTGCTTCAGACGGCAGGCCGCGGCGCTCACTCATCGTTGAGCGAGTAACCCATGCCGCGGTGCGTGGCGATCGCCTCGACCTGCGGGCGCACCTCGCGCAGTTTGGCGCGCAGCGTCTTGATGTGGGTGTCGACGGTGCGGTCGGTGCTGTCGGCCTGCTCGCCCCACACGGCATCGAGCAGCGCGCTGCGCGACCAGATGCGCCCGGGCGAGCGCAGCAGCGTCGCGAGCAGGCCGTACTCCATGCGTGTCAATCCGAGCCAATGGCCCGCGTAACCGATGCGTTGGCGCTGTGCATCGTGTTCGAAGACGGTTCGTGGCGTGGCAGGCGACTGCGCCTGAGCCGCGGCGGCACTGCGCCGCAACAGGGAGCGAACCCGCGCACACAGCTCGCGCGGGCTGAAGGGCTTGGTCACGTAGTCGTCGGCGCCCAGTTCGAGGCCGAGCACGCGGTCCATCTCTTCGCCACGGGCGGTGAGCAAGACGATCGGCAGCGCTGGCCAGCGGCTGCGCAGCTCGCGGCACAAGTCGAAGCCGCTGCCGTCGGGCAGGCCCACGTCGAGCAGCGCCGCCGCGTAGCCGTCGGGCTGCGCCAGCTTGGTGCGTGCCTCGCTCACCAGCATGACGTGCTCGACGCTGAAGCCTTCGCGCCCGAGCGCGTAGGCCACGGTGCGGGCGATCGCGGGGTCGTCTTCGAGGAGCAGCAGGTGGGGCATGAGGTTGCAGGCGGAAGCAACTGCCAGTCTAGGCGAGACGGCAGGCGTGGCTCGTGCGCGCCGGCCTGCTCCTATACTCGCTCGCGCTCGACATGGGTGCGTCGAGCGTGGACAAACCGGCGTCGCCACCTTGAAACGCACACTGCCACCATGAACCTGCAGGTGACCTTGCCGCGCATTGCACGTGCTGCCCTCGTGGGCGCGGCGGCGCTGGCGATCACGGCGCAAGCCGCCACGCTTCGCATCGCCAGCGCCTTCGACCCGCAGACCATGGACCCGCATGCACTCGCGCTGCTGTACCACTCGCGCGTCGCGTTCCAGATTCACGACTCGCTGCTGAACCGCGACGAGCAATTCCGGCTCGAACCGTCGCTCGCCTTGTCGTGGCAGGCGACCAGCCCGACGAGCTGGCGCCTCAAGCTGCGCCCCGGCGTGACGTTTCACGACGGCGCCCCGTTCACGGCCGACGACGCGGTGTTTTCGATCGAGCGGGCGCTTGCCGCGCCTTCGCAGCGCAGTTTTCAGTTGAAGGGCGTGACGGGCGCACGCGCCGTCGATCCGCTCACGCTCGACATCCTGCTCGAAGCGCCCGACGCGGTGCTGCCTGAGAAACTGCCGTTCATCTCGATGATGAGCCGCGGCTGGGCAGAAAGGAACAAAGTCGAGCGCGCGCAAGACTTCAACGGCAAGCAGGAAACGTTCGCGGTGCGCAACGCCAACGGCACCGGGCCGTACCGGCTCGAGCGCTACGAGCCCGACGTGCGCGTGGTTCTCAAGCGCAACCCGAAGTGGTGGGGTTGGGGCGAGAAGCGCTCGGGCAACGTCGACGAGGTCGTGTTCCTGTCGATCAAGACCGACGCGACGCGAATCGCCGCGTTGATCTCCAGGCAAGTCGACCTGGTGCTCGACCCGCCGCTGCCCGACATCGACCGGCTCAAGGCCGACCCGGCGATGCGCCTGCTGCAAACGCCGGACCTGGGCCAGCAGTACCTCACCTTCGACCAGGCGCGCGACGAGTTGGAGGGCAGCGACGTGAAGGGACGCAACCCGTTCAAGGACATACGCGTGCGCCAGGCGGTGTACCACGCGATCAACGCCGAGCTGATCGTGAAGAAGGTGCTGCGCGGGCATGGTATTCCCACCGGCGGATTTCTTTCGACGCGCGTCGACGGCTCGCCGCCGGAGCTGGACCGGCGCTTGCCGTACGACCCGGCGAAGGCGCGTGCCTTGCTCGCTGAAGCGGGTTACCCGAACGGGTTTTCCGTGACGCTGGACTGCGTGAACGTCGCATGGCGCGAAGCGGTGTGCCAGGCCGCGACCGCGATGCTGACGCAGGTGGGAATCCGCACGACGCTGCGCTCGTCGCCGACGAACCAGTTCTTCCCCAAGCTGAGCCAGGGCACGGCGAGCTTCATCGAATATGGCTGGACGCCCACTCCCGACGCGTGGGCTTCGCTGAACGGTTTGTTCCGCACTTTCGACAAGGCGGGCCTGGGCACCTTCAACGCCGGCCGCTACAGCAACCCGAAACTTGATTCGCTGATTGACGCGATGCGCAATGAGCCCGACTTGACGCGGCGCCGCGCGATGGTGGCGGTGGCGCTGCGCATCGTCGGCGATCAATTGCCGTACGTGCCGCTGTACCGACGCACGGTGAGTTGGGCGATGCTGAAGAAGGTGCAGGCCGTGCAGTGGCCGAACGACACGATCGAGCTGCGCTGGGCGCGGATTCAATAATTGCGGGCATACAAAGGCGCAGGCATGAGCATCACCAAATTTTCATTCCCGACGACGATCCACTTCGGCGCGGGCGCGCGCCACCTGGTCGGTGCGCACCTGCGGGAGCAGGGCGTGCGCCGGCCGCTGATCGTCACCGACAAGGGCCTTGCGGCGCTGCCGTTGATCGATGCGTTGAAGCACGAATGGCAGGCCGAAGGCTTGACGATCGGTATCTACGGCGGCGTGTTCGGCAACCCCACCGCGAGCCAGGTGATGGCCGGCGCCGCGGCGTACAAGGCGCATGGTGCCGACTGCGTGGTCGGCGTGGGCGGCGGCGCGGCCCTCGATGTGGCCAAGGTTGTCGGCCTGATGGCCACGCACCCGGGCGACGTGATCGAGTACGCGTGGGACCACCCGCAGGTGCGGCCGATCACGCAGCCGCTGCCGCACTTCATCGCGCTGCCCACGACTTCGGGGACCGGCAGCGAAGTCGGGCGCAGCAGTGTGATCAGCGAGGAAGACACGCACATCAAGCGTGTCGTGTTCTCGGCGCAAATTCTGGCCAAGGCGGTGTTCGCGGACCCGGAGTTGACGCTCGGCTTGCCGCCCGCCGTGACTGCCGCCACCGGCATGGACGCGCTCACGCACAACGTCGAGAGCTATCTCTCGCCGGCGTACCACCCGCTGTGCGACGGCATCGCGCTCGAAGGCGCGCGCATCGCGGCGCGTGCGCTCGGCCTCGCGGTGCGCGACGGCGCGAACCTGCAGGCGCGAAGCGACATGATGATGAGCTCGATGATGGGCGCGATCGCGTTCCAGAAAGACTTGGGCGCGGTTCATTCGTGCGCGCATGCGCTAGGCACCGTGAACAACCTGCACCATGGCCTGGCGAACGCGTTGATGATCGAGCCGGTGCTGGCGTGGAACTTTGAGGCCGTTCCGGCCAAGTTCGACGAGCTCGCGCACGCCTGCGTCGTGAAAGGCGGCGGCGCGGCGTTCGTGCCGTGGCTGGGCCAGCTGAAAGCGCAGATCGGCATCACGACCCGGCTCGCGCAGCATGGCGTGAAGGCTGAGCATCTGCTGCGGCTGGTGGAACTGGCGCAGGCCGACATCTGCCACCAGACCAACCCGCGGCCTTGCACGCCGGCCGACTTCGAGCGGCTGTTCAAGGCAGCGATGTGAGGGTGCCACCATGAGCCAGCAACTGCAAACCATCAGTCCGATCGACGGCACGGTGATCGTGCGTCGCGACTACGTCGGCACCGACCAGGCGCGCGCGATGCTCGACCGCGCGCGGGATGCCCAGGCTGTGTGGCGAGACGTTTCCGTCGTGCAACGCGCCGCCGCGCTGAGCCAGGGTGTCGACGCGTTCGTCTCGCACAAGGCGCAGATCGCCGAGGAGCTGACGCGTCAGATAGGCAGGCCGCTGCGCTACACGCCCGGTGAAGTGGGCGGCTTCGAGGCACGCGCGCGGCACATGATCGCGATCGCGCCGGATGCGCTGAAAGACGTGGTGCCGCAGGAGATTGCCGGCTTCAACCGCTTCATCCGGCGCGAGCCGCTGGGCGTCGTGCTCGTCATCGCGCCGTGGAACTACCCGCTGCTGACGGCAGTGAACGCGGTCGTTCCGGCGCTGATGGCCGGCAATGCGGTGCTGCTCAAGCACTCGGCACAGACGCCGCTCGCGGCCGAGCGCATTGTCGAATCGCTGGCGCAGGCCGGCCTGCCGCATGGTTTGCTGCAGTTCATCCACACCGACCATGACGGCACGCAGGCGCTGATCCAAGCGCCGCAGGTCGACGGTGTGTGTTTCACCGGCTCGGTGGCCGGCGGCGCCGCGGTGGAGCGCGCCGCGGCCGGGCGATTCATCCAGGTGGGGCTGGAACTCGGCGGCAACGACCCAGCCTATGTGCGGGCTGACGCGAAATTGGACCATGCGGTGGAAACGCTGGTCGACGGCGCGTTTTTCAATTCAGGGCAGAGCTGCTGCGGCATCCAGCGCATCTATGTGCAGCGCTCGGTCTATGCGAAGTTCATCGAGCAGGCGGTGGCGCTGACGCGCCAGTACGTACTCGGCAACCCGCTCGACCCCGCCACGACGCTCGGCCCGGTGGTGCGCGCGGCGGCAGCCGACGCGGTGCGCGCGACGATCGCGCAGGCCACGGCGAAAGGCGCGAAAGGCCTGATCGACGCGCGAACCTTCAAGCTCGACGCCCCCGGCAGCGCCTATGTCGCGCCGCAGATCCTGGTCGACGTGAACCACGGCATGCAGATCATGAGCGACGAATGCTTCGGCCCGGTCGTCGGCATCATGCCGGTGGACACCGACGAAGAAGCGCTGCGCCTGATGAACGACAGCCCCTACGGATTGACGGCCGCGCTGTTCACGCAGGACGAAGGCGCTGCGCTGCGCTTGGGCAACCGCCTGCAAACCGGCACCGTGTTCATGAACCGCTGCGACTACCTCGACCCGGCGCTCGCCTGGACCGGTGTGAAGAACACCGGCCGTGGGGCGACGCTGTCAACGCTGGGGTACGAGCATCTGACTCGGCCGAAGTCGTTTCACTTGAAGCGGTTGAGCTGACGCGCAACCACCCGTGGTCGTGCTCAGAGCTTGATCAACACCTTCGCATCCGCACCCTGTTCCACGCGCCGGTGCGCCGTGGCGATCTGGTCGAGTTCGTACACGTCCAGTCGCGGGTGCTGCAGCACGTCGCGTTCCAGCAGGCTGGTGATGCCGTCGAGCGTCTGGCGAAGCGCTTCGGGCGGGAGTTTGTAGACGATGAAGAAGTAGAGCGTCGCGAAACCCATGATCATCGGCCGGAACGGCACCGGAATCTGCGCCTGGCCCGAGCCGTAGACGACGATCCTGCCGCCGAACGCGAGCATCTCGCCCCAGTGGCGCGAGTTCGCCGCGGCGTCGACCTCGATCGCGCAATCGGCGCCTTTGCCCCCGGTGAGCAGCCGCACGCGCGCGGCGACATCTTCCTTGCGGTAGTCGATCACTTCTTCGGCGCCTGCCGAACGCGCCTCCTGGCCCTTGGCCTCGGTGCTGACCACGGCGATGACGCGCGCGCCGCTCATGTTGGCGAGCTGCGTCGCGTACAGGCCCACCGCGCCGGCAGCGCCGAACACGACCACGTTGCGCCCGAGCAGCGGCCCGCACGCCTGCACCGCGTGGTACGCCGTCATCAGCGGGATGCCGATCGACGCGCCCACTTCGAATGGCACGTGCTCGGGAAGGGCCACGGCCTGCTGCGCCGGCAGCGTCACGAACTCGGCGGCCGTTCCCATCGCGCGGCCCCATTGCGCGTTGTAGAGCCAGACGCGCTGGCCGATCCGGCGCGAGATGACCAGGGGACCGAGCGCGTCGATCGTGCCGGCACCGTCGCTGTGCGGTACGACGAGCGAATAGTCCATCGCCGGGTTCGCGGTGCCGGCGCGCGATTTCACGTCGGACGGGTTGACGCCCGAGTACGCGAGCCTGATCCGAACTTCGCCGAGTTCGGGCTCGGCGGCCGGCAGGGTCTCGACGGTCAAGACCTCCGTGGCCGGGCCTTTGGTGCGGTACAGGGCAGCGCGCATGCAGTGGTGTCCCTTCGTGGTCTCGTTCTGGCTCGGCGTCACGCAAGAGGCCGGGTGCGGCCGGGGCGCATCTTCGCGCAATGCGGGGTTCAGCACAATCGCCATGCACATCGGACGGCGCAAAGTGTGGTGCGCGCGCCAGAGTCGGGCCGGTCCCTAGAATCGCCGCCAGACAACGAGATCCGACGCCATGGCCATCTACCGACTCGACCAAACCGAACCGCGCATCGCGGCCTCTGCCTGGGTGGCCGACAGCGCCCAGGTCATCGGCAACGTCGAGTTGGGAGAGTTCGCGAACGTCTGGTTCGGCGCCATTCTGCGTGGCGACAACGAGACCATGCGCATCGGCGCGCGCTGCAACGTTCAAGACGGTGCGATTCTCCATTCCGACCCAGGCCTGCCGCTCACGCTGCATGAAGGCGTGAGCGTCGGCCACCAGGCGATGCTGCACGGCTGCACGGTAGGCGTTGGCTCGCTGATCGCGATTCAGGCCGTGGTGCTGAACGGCGCTCGCATCGGCAAGCACTGCATCGTCGGCGCCGGCTCGCTCGTCACCGAGGGCAAGGAGTTCCCCGACGGTTCGATGATCCTGGGCAGCCCGGCGAAACTGGTTCGGCCTTTGACGCCGGAGCAGATCGAAGGCTTGAAGCGCATCTCGGATCACTATGTGCGCAACGCGCAGCGCTTTCGCGCCGGGCTGGTGCGCATCGACGAAGGTTGAACGGCTCGCGCATGAATGAGCTCCACAAGTTCATCTTCGACGGCCTGCCCGTGCGCGGCCAGCTGGTGCGCCTGACCGACGGCTGGCGCGAGGTGCTGCGCCGGCGCGCCGGCGCGGGGCAGGCGTGGCCCGTGCCGGTGCGCGAGCTGATGGGCGAGATGGCGGTCGCCGCAGTTCTGATGCAGGCCAACCTGCGGTTCGACGGGTCGCTGATCCTGCAGGTGTACGGCGACGGTCCGGTGAAATTGGCAGTCGCTGAGGTGCAGGCTGACCTGGCGTTTCGCGCGACGGCCAAGACCGTCGGCGAGGTCGAACCCGACGCCGGCTTTGTGGAACTGCTCAACCGCGGCGGTGCCGGGCGTTGCGCGATCACGCTTGACCCAGGAACCAGCCCAGCCGGGCGCCAGCCCTACCAAGGTGTGGTGTCGCTGAGCGATCCGAAAGGAACGCCCTTCGCGAGCGTGAGCCAGGTGCTGGAGCACTACATGCGCCAGTCCGAACAACTGGAAACTCGCCTGGTGCTCGCGGCAAATGAAGATGCGGCCTGCGGGCTGTTGATTCAGCGCCTGCCGGTGCTCGGCGCAGGCAATCTCGGCGGCCAAGCCGCGGTGGTAGACGAGGCGGCGAGCGACGAAGCGTTCCGGCGCATTGCGCTGCTCACCGCGACCCTCACGCGCGACGAACTGCTGGGGCTGGACGCCGACACGCTGCTCAGGCGCCTGTACTGGGAAGAGCCGTTGCAGCGCTTTGCCCCGGGGAACGGCGCGCCGCGCTTCGAATGCCGTTGTTCGCGCGGGCGGGTCGGCCGCATGATGGTGAGTCTTGGGCGAGACGAGGTCGACGGCATTCTGGCCGAGCAAGGGCGCGTCGAGGTGGCGTGCGAGTTCTGCGCGCTGCAGTACCACTTCGATTCGGTCGATGTGGGGGAGTTGTTCACGCCGATGCGCGATCAGATCCCGCCCACCGCCGCGATCAACTGAGGGCGTTTACCCCGGGGGTCAGACCCTCGGCAGCGCATGGCGTTCGCACTGCGCGTCGCCGCAGCGCTCGCAGACCCATTGCCATCGAGGCGCCGATTCGGTGTCGGCATCGGTGTCGGCATCGTTGTTGCCGCTGACGCGCTCCATCCGCAGTGCAGCGCGAACCGCAGCCAATGCGTTGGCCAGGCGCAGCGGCCCGGTGCCGCAGACCACGGAAAACGGCAGTGAGGCGCCGGCCAGCGCGGTGCGCAGCAGGCGGTCGACCGGCTCGCGCACGTGGGCGCCATCGCGCTGGTGGGCGTCGGCCTGCCAGGGGATGTCGAGCGCGGTGAGCAGGGTCAACGCATAGCCCGACTGTGCGTGCTGCGCGAGGCTCGATGAGGGCGCGGTCGTTGAACAGGTACTCGCTGTAGACGGCGATCGTCAGTGCGGTCGTGTCGGCGACCACGATCTCGTGCTCGGCCGCGGCGTGCGCGATGCGCCGCATTCTGTTCGTCGGCGATGCTGCGCTGCTCGTCCGGGCGCGGCGTGCGACCTTGCGCGTCGCAGAACTCGCGCAGGTACCTCGGCGACGACAGCGACCTGCCGGCCTTCGCCGGCGAGGGCGGTGCGCAGGTCTTGCGCCAGCGTCGTCTTGCCGGTGCTCTCGGCGCCCAGCAATGCGATGACACGGCCACTCCAAGTGCGGGTCATGATGACTGCGGCGCGTTGTTCAGGGTCGGCGTGGATGGTGCTGAGTGGCCGGTGCGCGTCGCATCATCCCGACTGAGCCGAATCCCGCCCAGGGCCTGCGCCGAGGCCCGGACCCGGCGCGCTGGGCTATTCGAGCTTGACTTCCACGCGTCGTGCGTCGGCGGCGGTGCCGGCGTTGATCTGCTCGGGCTTCTTCAGCTCGATCTTGTCCTCGGCGACTCCGGCCGCCTTGAGCGCGTCACGCGCAGCGAATGCACGCTGCTTTGCCAGCTCGGCATTCTTGGCCGGGTCGCCGGTGGCGTCGTGAAAGCCGCTGATCACCACCTTCTTCCCCGCCGCCACGCCCTTGATCACGTCGGCAAGCGCGGGCGCCGCATCGGCGGCCAGATCGGCCTTGCCGCTGGCGAAGTAGAACTTCACCACGCCGCCTTCCACCTTGACCGACGCCGCATCGGCGACCCCTGGAGCGGCGGGTGCCGGCGCGGGTGCGGTGGTGGCAGGTGCGGCAGCGGGCGCGGTGGACACCTTCGGGGCCGCATGAGAAGCTCCAGCGCCGCTCGTCACCGGGACCGGCAACAGCGGCACGATCAACAGCGCAACGATGTTGATGATCTTGATCAGCGGGTTCACGGCCGGGCCGGCGGTGTCTTTGTACGGGTCGCCCACCGTGTCGCCGGTGACGGCGGCCTTGTGCGTCTCGCTGCCCTTGCCGCCATGGTGGCCGTCTTCGATGTATTTCTTCGCGTTGTCCCAGGCGCCGCCGCCGGTGCACATCGAGATCGCGACGAACAGGCCCGTGACGATCGTGCCCATCAGCAGACCGCCCAGCGCGGCCGGGCCGAGCAGCATACCCACCAGCACGGGAACGACCACCGGCAACAGGCTCGGGATCATCATTTCCTTGATCGCCGCAACCGTCAGCATGTCCACGGCCTTGCCGTATTCGGGCTTGGCGGTGCCTTCCATGATGCCCTTGATCTCACGGAACTGGCGCCGCACTTCAACCACGACGCTGCCGGCAGCGCGGCCCACCGCCTCCATCGCCATCGCACCGAACAGGTAGGGGATCAGGCCGCCGATGAACAGGCCGACGATGACTTTCGGCTCGCTCAGGTCGAAGCTGATGTCCATGCCGCGTGCGGTGAGCGAGTGGGTGTAGTCGGCGAACAGCACCAGGGCTGCGAGGCCCGCCGAGCCGATGGCGTAGCCCTTGGTCACGGCTTTCGTGGTGTTGCCCACCGCGTCCAACGGGTCGGTGATGTCGCGCACGCTCTTGGGCAGGTCCGACATTTCGGCGATGCCGCCGGCGTTGTCGGTGATCGGGCCGTAGGCGTCGAGCGCGACGACGATGCCGGCCATGCTCAGCATCGACGTGGCGGCGATGGCGATGCCATACAGGCCGCCGAGCTGGAACGAAACAAGGATCGCGATGCAGACGAACAGCACAGGCCAGGCTGTGGAACGCATCGACACGCCCAGGCCCGCGATGATGTTCGTGCCATGGCCGGTGGTCGAGGCTTGCGCGATGTGCTGCACCGGCGAGTATTGCGTGCCGGTGTAGTACTCGGTGATCCAGACCATCGCGCCGGTCAGCACCAGGCCGACGACGCAGGCGCCGAACAGGCGCAGTTGCGTGCCGGCGCCCAGCGCGTCGTCGGGCATGATGGCGCGCGTGATGAAAAAGAAGCCCACCAGCGAAATCACGCCGGCGACGATCAGGCCCTTGTAGAGCGCGGGCATCACGTTCTTCATTCCCGGCGTCGCCTTCACGGCGCTGCAACCGATGATCGACGCGATGATCGAAAAGCCGCCCAGCAGCAGCGGGTAGATCACGGCTTGCACCGACGCCGTCGTCACGACCAGCGCGCCGAGCGCCATCGTCGCGATCAGCGTCACCGCGTAGGTTTCGAACAGGTCGGCGGCCATGCCGGCGCAGTCGCCCACGTTGTCACCCACGTTGTCGGCAATCACCGCCGGGTTGCGCGGGTCGTCTTCCGGAATGCCGGCCTCGACCTTGCCCACCAGGTCAGCGCCGACGTCGGCGCCTTTGGTGAAGATGCCGCCGCCCAGCCGCGCGAAGATCGAAATCAGCGAAGCGCCGAACGCGAAGCCGAGCAGGGGCTTGATCGTGTCGGACAGCTTCGACACCGGCGTGACGTTGCCGTTGCCGGTGAGGAACAGGTAGAACACGCCCACGCCGAGCAGCCCGAGGCCGACGACGAGCATGCCGGTGATCGCCCCGCCCTTGAACGCGACGTCGAGCGCCGGGGCGATGCCCTTGGTCGCGGCCTGCGCGGTGCGCACGTTGGCGCGCACCGAGACGTTCATGCCGATGAAACCGCAGGCACCCGACAAAACCGCGCCGAGCACGAAGCCCACGGCGGTGGTGCCGTTGATGAAGATGCCGATCAGGATCGTCAGCACCACGCCGACCATCGCGATGGTGCGGTACTGGCGCGCCAGGTAGGCGGCGGCGCCTTGTTGAATCGCGCCGGCGATCTCTTGCATGCGCGCGTTGCCGGCGTCTTGCGACAGGATCCAGCTGCGTTGCACGAAGCCGTAGATGACCGCGGCCACGCCGCAGGCGAGCGCGAAATAAAGCGCCATGGTGGTTGACATTGGCGTTGTCTCCTTGTGGTATGGGTGCCGGGCCGTTTGACGTGTTCGCACCTTGTCCGGCCCGGGCGAATCGGCAAAAACTTGCAGCCGTGGATGCTAAGCGAAGGCCGCTCGCAAGGCAATCCGAGGCGGGCGTATTTTGGCAGGGCTTGTCGCGTCCGAGTCGCACTTTTCGGGCACGCCTTGATGGTGGCTAAGATAGGGTTACCCCCAACATCGGAACCACGATGAGCCTGCACAACGTGACCCCGGGCCCGGACGCCCCTGCCCAGTTCAACGTGATCATCGAAATCCCGATGAACGCGAACCCGATCAAGTACGAGGTCGACAAGGAAAGCGGCGCGATGTTCGTCGACCGCTTCATGAGCACCGCGATGCACTACCCGTGCAACTACGGCTACATCCCGCAGACGCTGGCCGACGACGGCGACCCGGTCGACGTGCTCGTGATCACGCCGTTTCCTTTGGCCCCAAGCGTGGTGGTGAAGTGCCGGCCGCTCGGTGTGCTGAAGATGGAAGACGAAGCTGGCGGCGACGCGAAGCTGCTCGCCGTGCCGATCGACAAGATCCTGTCGATCTACTCGCATTGGAAGAAGCCCGAGGACCTGAACCCGTTGCGGCTGAAAACGATTCAACATTTCTTCGAGCACTACAAGGATCTCGAAGAGGGCAAGTGGGTCTCGGTGAAGGGCTGGGAAGGGCCGGAGTCGGCGATGGCCGAGGTGAGCCATGGCATTGCCGCGTACGCCGCGGTACCGAAGTAGATGATGCGCCTGCGTTTGCCTGCTGCGTTTCTGCGGGCGATCGGATCGATCGCGCTGTTGTTGGTGGCGAGCCTGGCCGGTGGCGTAGCGTCGGCGCTCCCGGCGGGGTTCACCAAGGTGACATCGGTCGAAGGCATCGACGAATACCGCCTGGCCAACGGACTGCAGGTGCTGCTGGTTCCCGACGATTCCAAGCCGACGACGACCGTCAACCTCACCTACCGCGTCGGCTCGCGCCACGAGAACTACGGCGAGACCGGCATGGCGCATTTGCTCGAGCATCTGTTGTTCAAGGGCAGCACCAAGCACCCGCAGGTCTGGGCCGAGTTCGAGAAGCGCGGCCTGCGGGCGAACGGCACGACGTGGTTCGATCGCACCAACTACACCGCGAGTTTTTCGAGCAACGACGCGAACCTGCGCTGGTACCTCGGCTGGCAGGCCGACGCGATGGTGAACAGCTTCATCGCGCGCAAGGATCTCGACACCGAGATGACGGTGGTGCGCAACGAGATGGAGATGGGTGAGAACAGCCCGGATCGCATCTTGTTCGAGAAGACGCTGGCCGCGATGTACGAGTGGCACAACTACGGCAAGAGCACGATCGGCGCGCGCGCGGATGTGGAGAACGTCGACATTCCGAATTTGCGCGCCTTCTATAAACGCTACTACCAACCGGACAAGGCCACGTTGATCGTCGCCGGGCGCTTCCCGGTGGAGAAGACCCTGGACTGGATCGCACAGTCGTTCGGCCCGATCCAGGCCTCGAAGCAACGCCGGCCTCTGCATTACACGCTGGACCCGGTGCAGGACGGCGAACGCAGCGTCACGCTGCGCCGCGGCGGGCGGCGTGCCGATGCTGCTGGCGGGTTACCATGTGCCTCCGGCTGCGCACGCCGACTTCGCCGCGGTCGAATTGCTCGCGCTGGTCATGGGCGAGTCGCCCTCGGGTCGTTTGCACAAGCGCTTGACGGAAAAGCAGCTGGCCGCCGACACGTTCGCCTTCGCCCAGGGCTTGGCCGAACCGGGCTTTGCGATGTTCGGCGCGCAGCTCGGGCCGGAGCAAGACGTGGAGCCGGCGCGCGCTGCCTTGCTCGCCACGCTGGAAAGCGCGTCGAGCGAAGCGCTGACGAACGAAGAATTGCAGCGCGCGAAAGGCAAATGGTTGAAGCGCTGGGAGCAGGCGTTCACGAATCCGGAAGGCGTGGGGCTGGCGCTGTCGGAGTCGATCGCGGAAGGCGACTGGCGCTTGTTCTTCTTGACGCGCGACCGAGTGCGCGACGCCACGCTGGCCGACTTGCAGCGCGTGGCCGAACAGCGCTTGCTCGCCTCGAACCGAACCCTCGGAATCTATCTGCCTACCGACAAACCGCGGCGTGCGCCGGCTCCGGCCAAGATCGACGTGGCGCAGGCGCTGCGCGAGTTCAAACCGCAGGCGGCCGCGGCCAAGGTCGAATCGTTCGAAGCGACGCCGGCGAACATCGACGCACGCACTCAGCGCTTCGAAATCGACGGCGTGAAGGTCGCGCTGCTGGCCAAAGGCACGCGCGGCGCTGCCGCGCAGGCGGTGCTGACGCTCTACCTCGGAGACGCGCCCTCGCTGGCGGGGCAGGTGGAGGTCTCCGAGGCGGTGGCGGCGCTGCTCGACAAGGGCACGGCGACGCTCACGCGCCAGCAGGTGCAAGACCGGCTCGACGCGCTCAAGACCGAGCTGAGCGTGCAGAGCCAGCCGGGCAGGGTGAGCCTGCACCTGCGCTCGCGCCGCGAGCACCTGGCCGACGCGGTGGCCTTGGCGTGCGAGCTGCTGCGCGCCCCGAGCTTTCCGGCGCAGGCGCTGGACGAGTGGCGGCGGCAGACCTTTGCGGCTATCGAGCAGCAGCGCAAGGAGCCCGAGAGCGTGGCCGAGAACGAGCTGGCGCGCCTGGGCAACCCGTATCCGCGCGGCGACGTGCGTCACGCGCGCAGCTTTGACGAGTGGATGCACGATGTGAACACGGTGGAGATCGAACAGGTCAAGGCCTTCCATCGCCGCTTTTATGGCGCATCGAATGCCGTGTTCTCGGCGGTCGGCGACATCGATGCACCGGCGCTGCGCCAGGCGCTGTCGGGCGGGCTTGCCACTTGGCGCTCGGGCGTTGCGTTTCAGCGCATTGAAATGCCGGCGGTGCCGGTCAAGGCGCAACGGCTGGTGCTGGCCACGCCCGACAAGCAGAACGCGACGCTGCTGGCGCGCGCCACGCTGCCGTTGACCGACAGCGACGCCGATTACCCGGCGCTGACGATGGCCAACTTCCTGCTCGGCGGCGGCGGCAATTCGCGGCTGTGGAAGCGCATTCGCGAGCGCGAAGGCTTGTCGTACGACGTGCGCAGCAGCGTGCATTGGAGCCAGTTCGAGCCGAACTCGCCTTGGGTGGCCAGTGCGATCTTCGCGCCGCAGAACCGAGCCAAGGTGGAGACCGCGTTGCGCGAAGAAATCGAGCGTGCGCTGCGCGACGGCTTCACCGCGCAGGAACTGGCCGAGGGCAAGAGCGGATTGCTCAACTTCCGGCGCCTGTCGCGCGCGCAAGACGGGAGCCTGGCCTCGGGCCTGGCGAACAACCTCTATCTCGGGCGCACATTCGCACTGGCAGGCCAGGTCGACGCGGCGCTGTCGGCGTTGACGCTGGCCCAGGTGAACGCCGCGTTGCGCAAGTACATTCGGCCGGATGAGTTCGTGACGGCGGTGGCGGGGGACTTCAAATGACGCACCGGCTGGTGCCTGCGCCCTCGCCAGTTGCGCGCAGGGCTACGGCTGTGTCGCAATGCGCTTGAAGGGTTTGCGCGTCTCTAGCTCTTCGAGGTAGTTCGCGACACCTTCGCCTTCACGTGCCAGGAAGTCGGCCACCGCTGACGCGAACTGCGGGTGCGCGAGCCAGTGCGCCGACCAGGTCTGCACCGGCAACAGGCCGCGCGCCATCTTGTGCTCGCCTTGTGCGCCGCCCTCGAAACGTCGGTAGCCGTTGGCGATGCACCATGCGAGCGGCTGGTAGTAGCAGGCATCGAAATGCAGGCAGTCGACCGTTTCGGTCGCGCCCCAGTAGCGGCCGTAGGCGATCCGCTGCGCGGGGTCGAGCGCGATCAGCGACGCGGCAATGCGCTCCCCGCCGCGCGACGCGATGAAGAGCAGCCAATGCGGCGCCATCTCGTGCGCCATGCGCGCAAAGAAATTGCGCGTCAAATACGGCGTGGAGCGGTGTTCGCGGTAGGTTTTCGTGTAGCAGCGGTAGAAGAAGTCCCAGTCCGCGTCGCCGATCTGCGTGCCTTGCAGCGCGGTGAAGCTGACAGCGGCGCCGCGCACCCGGCGGCGTTCTTGTTGGATCTTCTTGCGCTTGTCGCGTTGCAGACTGGCGAGGAACTGCTCGAAGTCAGCGTAACGCTCGGGTGCGCGGTTCTCCCAATGGAATTGCACGCTACTGCGCATCATCCAGCCGGCTTCGCGCGCCGCGAGTTTGGTCGGCGTCATCGAGGAACAAGACATGCACTGACGAGAGCCGGCTCTGGCTCGCGATGGCCTGCACGGCGCGCAGCAGCGCGACGCGGGCTTTGGCATCGCGCGCGAGCAGGCGCGCACCCGGCACCGGCGTGAACGGCACGGCGCAGAGCAGCTTCGGGTAGTAGGCGAGTCCGTGGCGCTGGTAGGCGTCGGCCCAGGCCCAGTCGAACACGTATTCGCCGTAGGAATGGTCTTTCAGGTAGAGCGCGCAGGCGGCGACGATCTGGTCGCTCTCGAGCAGGGCCACAAACTGCGCCTGCCAACCGGTTTGCGCGCAGGCGCTGCCGCTGGCGTGCAAGGCGCGCAGGTATTCGAGGCGCATGAACGGCGTGGCTTCGGGCTGCAATTCGAGCAATGCGTTCCACTGCGCTGCATCGACGTCATCGGGGTCGGAGAAGGTCCGAATGACATAATCATTTGCTCGATCCGCACGCGCCATATGTCAGCAAAACCCTCGGTCAAAGTGGCGCTCGCGCAAATCAATGCGACGGTGGGAGACCTCGCCGGCAACGTGCGCCGGATCGTCGAGGCCGCGCGAAGCGCCTACGCCCAAGGCGCGCGGCTCGTGCTGACCCCGGAGCTGGGCATCTGCGGCTACCCGCCGGAGGACTTGTTGTTCCGACCGGCGTTCATGGAAGCGTGCGCCGCGGCGGTGCAAGACTGCGCGCGCGCCTTGGCCGAATTGCCGAATCTGTTTGTCGTGGTCGGGCATCCGCATCAACTGGGTGAACTGGCCGATCTTAGGTCCAAGTCGTGGGCGGTTCCGCGGCGTTGCAACGCGGCCTCGGTGCTGAGCGGCGGGCGCATCATTGCCACGTATTGCAAGCGCGAGCTGCCGAACTACCAGGTCTTCGACGAGCGCCGCTACTTCGCGAGCGGGCGCGACGCGGGGATGGGGCCGGTGGTGTTCGAGGTGGACGGTCTGCGCTTCGGCCTGAACATCTGCGAAGACGCCTGGTTCGACGAGCCGGCGCTGGCCGCGAAACGTGCCGGCGCCGATGTGCTGTGCGTGCTGAACGCATCGCCCTTCCACCTGGGCAAGGCGGAAGAGCGCGAGCAGCGCATGGCGCAGCGCGCGAAGGCGCATGCGATGCCGCTGCTGTATTCGCACCTGGTGGGCGGGCAAGACGAAGTCGTCTTCGACGGCGCTTCGTTCGCCCTTGATGCGCGCGGCGACATCGCGGCGCGTGCGCCGATGTTCGAAGAAGCGTTGACACTGCTCGACGTCACCGCCGATACGGCCACCGGTGCCGTCGCGCCGTTGCCCAGTCTTGAAGCGCAGGCTTGGGCCGCGTTGGTGACGGGCGTGCGCGACTACGTGGGCAAGAACGGCTTTCCCGGCGTCATCATCGGCTTGAGCGGCGGCATCGATTCCGCGCTCGTGCTCGCGGTCGCGGTGGACGCCCTCGGCGCCGACCGCGTGCGCGCCGTGATGATGCCCTCGCCCTACACGGCCGACATCTCGTGGATCGACGCGCGCGACATGGCGCGGCGCCTGAACGTGCGCTACGACGAAATCTCGATCGTGCCGATGATCGATGCGTTTCGCGCGAGCCTGGCCCGTGAGTTTGCCGGTCTCGCCGAAGACGCCACCGAAGAGAACATCCAGGCGCGGATTCGCGGCACGCTGCTGATGGCCTTGTCGAACAAGTTCGGCACGATCGTTCTGACCACCGGCAACAAGAGCGAAATGGCCACCGGCTACTGCACGCTGTACGGCGACATGGCGGGAGGCTTTGCCGTGATCAAGGACGTGGCGAAGACGCTCGTCTACCGGCTCGCGGCCTGGCGCAATTCGCAAGGGGCGGAGGTGATTCCGCAGCGCATCATCACGCGCGCGCCGTCGGCCGAACTGCGCGCGAACCAGACCGACCAGGACAGCCTGCCCGCCTACGAGGTGCTGGACGCGATTCTGCAGCGCTACATGGAGGAGGACCAGAGCATCGCGCAGATCGTGGCCGCCGGGTTTGCGCAGGCCGACGTGGAACGCGTCACGCGCCTCATCAAGGTCAACGAGTACAAGCGGCGCCAGGCGCCGGTGGGCATCCGCATCACGCACCGCGCGTTCGGGCGCGATTGGCGCTATCCGATCACGTCGAAATTCCGCGCGTAAACTAGGCGCCATCCAGCACCCGCGAGCCGACCCATGAAACAGATCACCGCGATCGTCAAGCCGTTCAAACTGGAAGAGGTGCGCGAGGCGCTGGCCGAAGTGGGCGTGACCGGATTGACGGTCACGGAAGTCAAGGGCTTCGGCCGCCAGAAGGGCCACACCGAGCTCTATCGAGGTGCCGAGTACGTGGTCGACTTCCTGCCCAAGGTGAAGGTGGAAGTCGTGGTGAAAGACGGCGACGTGGAGCGCTGCATCGAAGCGATCGTCAAGGCGGCGAAGACCGGCAAGATCGGCGACGGCAAGATTTTCGTTTCGGCGGTCGAGCAGGTGGTTCGCATCCGCACCGGCGAGACCGACGAAGACGCGGTCTGAATCTGGCTGGACGCCCGGTTCGTGGCGGGTGCGGCGAGTGTGCCCGCCGGCGAGTCCGGCCGGTTCCTAAATGTTGCGATAGTCGTCGGGCGCGGTGGCCAGCGGCATGCGCGCGGCAAGGGTGTCGAGCATCTTCACCGCATCGCTTTCGACTTCGAGCAGGTGGCGCTGCACTGGCGTGACGAAGCCGTGCGCTTCAGCGCCGCGCATCATCGACGCGAAAGCGTCGTAGTAGCCGGCGACGTTGAGCAGGCCGAGCGGTTTGTCGTGGTAGCCCAACTGGCGCCACGACCAGACTTCGAACAGTTCCTCGAAGGTGCCGATGCCTCCCGGCAGTGCCAGGAAAGCGTCGCAGCGCTGCGCCATCATCAGTTTGCGCTCGTGCATCGTCTGCACCACGTGCAATTGCGCGAGGCCGGTATGGCCGACTTCGCGCTCCATCAGGCTTTGCGGAATCACGCCGGTCACGTGGGCACCGGCGGCGATGGCGGCATCGGCCACCGCGCCCATCAGCCCGGATCGGCCGCCGCCGTACACCAGGTTCCAGCCGCGCCGCCCGATCTGCGTGCCGACTTCCCGCGCTGCCTGGGTGAACGCCGGCAGCGTGCCAGGCCGCGAGCCGCAGTAGATGCACAGCGTCGGGCCTGACGCGGGAGTGCGATCAGCCATGGAAGCGAGTCCAGATCGCGCCGCCCCAGACGCCTGCGCACAGCAGCAGCGACAGCAAGACCGCGGCGCTGCCGTAGTCCTTCGCGCGCTTGGACAGGTCGTGAAGCTCGAACGAGACGCGGTCGATCGCGGCCTCGACGGCGGAGTTGAGAAGTTCGACGATCAGCACCAGCATCACCGAGCCGAGCAGCAAGCTCGTCTCGACCCAACCGCGCCCGAGCCAGAACGATGCCGGCACCAGCACCGCCGCCATCCAGAACTCTTGCCGAAACGCGCTTTCACTGCGGTAGGCGGCGCTCAAACCGGCGGCGGAATAACCGGCGGCATGCATGATGCGCGACAAGCCGGTGCGTCCCTTGTGGGGGTTGTTCATATGGCTGCGGATTGTGCCCCGGGAGTCGGCCCAGACGCCCGACCTCAGCCCGATGCTTGCGCGACGGCGCTGACCAAGCGCGTGTTGCACAGCGCGTCGTGCAAGAACTGGCGATCCGGGTGGGCGAAGCTGAGGGCCGCGTAGCCCAAGACGCCGAGCACGAGACCCAACAAAGGCACCCACAGCTGGGCCGAACCGATGAGCCAGGCGACCAGCAGCGCCGGCAAGAACCACAGCCAAGACAGGCAATAGCGCGCCAACGCCCGTCGCGGCGAAACGGGCGCACCGTCGCGACCGAGCAGCCGAATGCGCCAAGTCTTCATCGCCAGGGTCTGGCCCCCGTGCGTCCAGAACCAGACGAAGTAGATGGCGAGCACAACAAAGAGATAGAACTGGAGCAGGCTGCGGCCTGTCAGGGCGTGGCGTTGCTGCGAAAGGCTGGAGAACAGGTAGGCAGCGATCGTCACCACCGCGAACAGCAGCACGCCTTCGTAGACGAAACACGCCATGCGGCGCCGCAGGCTGGGCGTGCGCAAGTCGGCTGCGTCCTGCGACGGCGCCAAGCGACTCACTGATTCCGGGCGGGTTCGGAAGCGGCCGCAGAGCGAGCCGCAGCGCCCTGTGGGCCGCGTGTGGGCAGCAGGGTGCTCTTGTCGACAAAGCCTGGGCTTGCGGCGATCTTGGGCAATCCAGGTTGCTGGTGTGCAGGTGGCGACGCTTTCTTGGCGATGCTCGTCGTGGTGGCGCCAGGTTGGACCTGGACGGCAGCCGAAGTGATGGGCGTGGGCCGCGCCGAAAGCGCGGGATTGGGAACGATGTTGGACTTGGCCAGCGCCGGCACCGGCTTTCCATCTGTGCGTTCGGCCGCGGTGCGCCGCGGGCCGTTGCCGGCGTTGACCGGTGCGGTCGCGGCGGCCTGCTCCGAAAGCTTGCGCTTCTGCTCGGGCGGCAGCGCTTGGTACGCCTCCCATTGCGCGGGCCGGTCCTGCGGCGCGACGCGCTTGGCCGCCTGAAACTGCTGGCGCGCCACGCCGCGCTCCTTCGGACTGAGCTTCGCCCAGTCGGCCATGCGCTCCTGCACGCGTGCCTGTTCCGCTGGCGCCATGGCCGGGTACTTGGCGGCAATCGCGAGCCACTTCTGCTTGCGCTCGGCGTCGATGGAGGGCCACTCGCGCTCCAGCGGTTTCAGGATCTCGGCCTGTGTGCGGCTGAGGTCCTGCCAACGGGGTTTGGCTTCGTCGGCGGGTCTGGTGCTGGGCTTGGCCGCGGGGGTGGTGACGGCCCGAGCTGGCGCCGGGGTCTGCCCCTGCGCATTCGTCTGCGCCTGAGCGGCCGAGGTGAACTCGGTTGCGAACAGCAAAGCGACGGCAATCAAGGCGCTGCCGATGCCCAAGCCGAATTCAGTCCGAATGAAAGTCAAGGTCCTCGTCACACTCGCAAGCCTCAATCCTTTGGCAGTTTCAGGTACTCCACGAATCCGGCGTCACTGTAGGCCTTGGGAGGCAGGTCGTCGGCCAGCAAGTCCGCGTCAATTTCCGCGGCAATCGAGATTTGTGCCTCGGTTTGTGCGTGTTGGATGAGCGCAAGCCCGGCGATCAAGGCGATCAGCGGCAACAGTGAGGCGACTTTCACGCCCCAGGCGCCGAACCAGCCGCCCAACACCAGGGAGCCCGAGTTCGTGGCGCCCAGGGTGGGTACCGCGGCGTTGGCTGCGCGCACGGCGCGCGCGCGCTGCAGGGCGGATTCGCGCGAAAACCGCAGGCGCTCGGTGACTTCTGGAGCCAGGGCCTGTGCGCCTTGGTTCAGCCGGGCAACCACGCGCTCGGCAAACTGCGCCTGGGCCGACGCCAGCGCGGAAAACAGTTCGACGGAGTTCGTGCTCGTCATGTTCGTGCTCTCACAGTGTGATTCCCTTTGCCTTCAGCGCCTTGGCCAATGCGTGCACTGCCCGGGAACAGTGCGTCTTCACACTGCCCTGCGAGCATCCCATGGCCACGGCGGTCTCGGCAACATCGAGTTCTTCCCAGTAACGCAACAAGAAGGCCTCACGTTGACGCTGTGGCAGCTCGGCCACCTCGGCGTCGATGGATTTCAGAATTTGTGCGCGCGACAGCGAGTCTGCGGCGCTTTCCGCTTCGGCACGACCATCGGGCTTGAGCGCTTCGAGCGACTCGAGGATGTCGAAATCTTCGCCGTCGTCGCCAGCGCCGGTGAAATCGGAAAAGTTCCTGAATACCGCGTTGCGCACCTTCTGGCGCCGAAACCAGTCCATCGTCGCGTTGGACAGGATGCGCTGGAACAGCAGCGGCAACTCCGCAGCCGGGCGGTCGGCGTAGCTCTCCGAGAGCCGAATCATCGTGTCCTGCACGATGTCGAGCGCCGCGTCGTCGTCGCGAACGGCGTAGACGGCACGCTTGAAGGCGCGCTTCTCGACGCTCTTGAGGAAGTCGGATAGTTCTTTGTCGGATGCCAACGGCGGCGCGCCTCGGGCCTCGGCCCAGAAAACGGGCGCGATTATCTCATCGCGATTCGATGCTGGTTTTCAGCAGTGTCCGCGCCGATGAAGCGATGACATAATGCTGCTTCGCACAATTCACGCCCGGCGCAGCCACCCCGATCCCGAGGGGCTTGGCGGTCGGGCCAACAGGCACCACACCCGCCTCACGAGGGCAGGGAGAGGTGCACCGATGGTTTTTCGTCAGAGAAATTCGCAGAGGTTCAAATGGATATGTCTGCCGCCGAACTGCGGCGAGCTGCGCAAGCTCAGCCCAACACTCCCACCGAAGATCCCAACGGCTCGGAAATCCTCGTCCGCTGCCTGCAAGCCGAGGGCGTGAAGTACCTCTGGGGGTACCCCGGAGGCGCCGTTCTCTACATCTACGACGCCTTGTACAAGCAGGGCAGCATCGAGCATGTGCTGGTGCGCCATGAACAGGCCGCCGTGCACGCGGCCGATGGCTATGCGCGCGCCACCGGCGAGGTCGGCGTCGCGCTGGTGACGTCCGGACCCGGTGTCACGAATGCCGTGACCGGCATTGCCACGGCGTACATGGATTCGATCCCGATGGTCATCATCACCGGCCAGGTGCCCACGCCTGCGATCGGCCTGGACGCGTTCCAGGAATGCGACACGGTGGGCATCACACGCCCCATCGTCAAGCACAACTTTCTCGTCAAGGACGTTCGCGACCTCGCGCTGACGATGAAAAAGGCGTTCCACATCGCGCGCAGCGGCCGGCCTGGGCCGGTGGTGGTGGACATTCCGAAGGACATCTCGCTCAATACCGCGCCGTTCAGCTACCCGGCGACGCTGGAGATGCGTTCCTACAACCCGGTGCGCAAGGGCCATGGCGGCCAGATCCGCAAGGCGGTGCAACTGCTATTGTCGGCCAAGCGCCCCTACATCTACACCGGCGGTGGCGTGATCCTGGGCAACGCCTGCGGCGAGCTTCGACAGCTGGTCGACCTGCTCGGCTACCCCTGCACCAACACCTTGATGGGCCTGGGTGCGTATCCGGCGAGCGACCCGAAGTTCCTGGGAATGCTCGGCATGCATGGCACCTACGAGGCCAACATGACGATGCAGAACTGCGACGTGCTGATCGCGGTCGGCGCGCGCTTCGACGATCGGGTGATCGGCAACCCGAAGCACTTCGCGAGCGTGGAGCGCAAGATCATTCACATCGACATCGACCCGTCATCGATCTCGAAGCGGGTGCGAGTCGACATTCCCATCGTCGGCGACGTGAAAGACGTGCTGCAGGACCTGATCGCGCAGGTCAAGGAGAGCCCGGCCAAGCCCGATGCCGCGGCACTCTCGGCATGGTGGGGGCAGATCAACCAGTGGCGCAAGCAGGAGTGCCTGAGCTACAAGAACAGCGCCGAGGTCATCAAGCCACAGTTCGTCGTCGAAAAGCTCTGGGAGCTGACCAAGGGCAGCGACGCCTACATCACCTCCGACGTGGGCCAGCACCAGATGTGGGCGGCGCAGTACTACCGCTTCGAAGAGCCGCGGCGCTGGATCAACTCCGGCGGCCTGGGGACGATGGGCGTGGGCCTGCCGTACGCGATGGGCATCAAGCTCGCCAAGCCGCAGGCCGACGTGTTCTGCGTGACGGGCGAAGGTTCGATCCAGATGTGCATTCAGGAGTTGTCGACCTGTCTGCAGTACAAGACGCCGGTCAAGATCGTGTCGCTGAACAACCGCTACCTCGGCATGGTCCGGCAGTGGCAGCAGATTGATTACGGCGGGCGCTACTCGCACAGCTACATGGACGCGCTTCCCGATTTCGTGAAGCTCGCCGAGGCCTACGGGCATGTCGGGTTGCTGGTCGAGAAGCCCGGCGACGTGGAAGGAGCGCTGCGCGAGGCGATCCGCCTCAAGGACCGCACCGTGTTCCTCGACATTCGCACCGACCCGACGGAAAACGTCTGGCCGATGGTGAAGGCAGGCAAGGGCATCACGGAGATGCTGTTGGGCTCCGAAGACCTGTAGTGCGCCGCGCGCGGGCGGGCGAGCCGGTGTTACCGCACCGGTGGCGCGGTCCAGCGCAAAGCGGGCTTCAGCTTCGGCAATCGATCGAACCCCATCTCATTCAAAAACCAGTCAGCGATTCGGTGTGGCTGAGGTCCGCGGGTTACCGCCGGCGGATCGACGAGCGCACCGAACAACACCATGAAACACATCATCGCCTTGCTCCTCGAGAACGAACCAGGAGCCTTGTCGCGTGTCGTCGGCCTGTTCTCCGCCCGTGGCTACAACATCGAGAGCCTGACCGTCGCACCGACGGAAGACGCCTCGCTGTCGCGCATGACGATCGTGACCACCGGTTCCGACGAAGTGATCGAGCAGATCACGAAACACCTGAACCGGCTGATCGAGGTGATCAAGGTCGTCGACCTGACCGAAGGCGCTTTCACCGAACGCGAGCTCATGCTCATCAAGGTTCGCGCGGTCGGCAAGGAGCGCGAGGAAATGAAACGCATGGCCGACATCTTTCGCGGCCGAATCATCGATGTGACGGAAAAGAGCTACACGATCGAGCTGACCGGTGACGCCGGCAAGCTCGATGCGTTCCTGGTAGCGATCGACCGTACCGCGATCCTGGAAACCGTGCGCACCGGCACCAGCGGGATCGGTCGCGGCGAGCGCATCCTGCGCGTATGACAATCCTGTCGACCGGCAGAATTGACATTCAAGATATTCAATAGAAGGAGCATGCAATGAAGGTTTATTACGACAAGGACGCCGACCTGAGCCTCGTCAAGGGCAAGAACGTGACGATCATCGGCTACGGTTCGCAGGGCCATGCCCACGCGCAAAACCTGAATGACAGCGGCGTCAAGGTCACGGTCGGGCTGCGCCGTGGCGGTGCGTCGTGGAACAAGGCTGAGAAGGCGGGCTTGCGCGTCGCCGAAGTGGCCGAAGCCGTGAAGAAGGCGGACGTCGTGATGATGCTGTTGCCCGACGAGCAGATCGCCGCCGTCTACAAGAACGACGTCGAACCGCACATGAAGCAGGGCGCGTCGCTGGCCTTCGCGCATGGCTTCAACGTGCACTACGGTCAGGTCGTGCCGCGCGATGACCTCGATGTATGGATGGTCGCACCCAAGGCTCCCGGGCACACCGTGCGCAACACCTATACCCAGGGCGGAGGCGTGCCGCATCTGGTGGCGGTGCACGCCGACAAGAGCGGCAAGGCGCGCGACCTGGCGCTGAGCTACGCCGCGGCCAATGGCGGCGGCAAGGCCGGCATCATCGAAACCAATTTCCGCGAAGAGACTGAAACCGACCTGTTCGGCGAACAGGCGGTGCTGTGCGGGGGCACGGTCGAACTGATCAAGGCAGGATTCGAGACCCTGGTGGAGGCCGGTTACGCGCCCGAGATGGCCTACTTCGAATGCCTGCACGAGCTGAAGCTGATCGTCGACCTGATCTATGAGGGCGGCATCGCGAACATGAATTACTCGATCTCCAACAATGCCGAGTACGGCGAGTACGTGAGTGGCCCGAAGATCGTGAACGAGCAGACCAAGGAGACGATGCGGCAAATGCTGCGCGACATCCAGACCGGTGAGTACGCGAAGAGTTTCATCCTCGAAAACCGCGCTGGCGCACCCACTCTGCTGTCGCGCCGAAGGCTGATGGGCGAGCACCAGATCGAGGTAATCGGCGAAAAGCTGCGTGCGATGATGCCTTGGATCAAGGCCAACAAGCTCGTCGACAAGAGCCGCAACTGACGCGCTGTTCCATCGCGATCATGGCCGAAGACCCGCACGACGCCTCCGACGACCCGGCGCAGCTGGCGAACCCGCCGCTGCGGCCGAAACGCAAGGGCCTGTACGTCTTGCCGAATGCGATTTCGCTGGCGGCATTGTTCGCCAGCTTCTACGCGATCGTGATGGCGATGAACGGCCGCTTCGAGCTGTCGGCCTATGGCATCTTCAGTGCCGCAGTGCTCGACAGCCTGGACGGCCGCGTCGCGCGCATGACCAATTCGCAGAGTGCGTTCGGCGAGCAGATGGACAGCCTGTGCGACATGGTCAGCTTCGGCGCGGCGCCGGCCCTGATCGTCTATGAATGGGCTTTGCGAGACCTCGGCAAATGGGGCTGGTTCCCGGCGTTTGTCTACATCGCCGGCGCGGCTTTGCGGCTGGCGCGCTTCAACACCAACATCGGCGTCGTCGACAGGCGCTATTTCCAGGGCTTGCCGAGCCCTGCGGCGGCGGCCTTGGTCATGGGCCTGATCTGGGTCATGGACGATGCCGGCCTGAGGGGCGTGAACAAGATCGACTGGTTGGCCTGGACGGCCTTCGCCGTCACGCTTTACGCCGGGCTGACGATGGTGACGAACGCGCCGTTCTACAGCTTCAAGGACGTGAGCTTCAAGCGCAGCGTTCCGTTCATCGTCATCGTGGCGATCGCGCTGGCCATTGCGGTCATCAACATCCACCCGCCGATCGTGCTGTTCGCGCTGTTTTGCATCTACGGCGTGTCGGGCTATGTCGTTTATGCGTGGAAACGCATGAAGGGTCGCCCGGTGAGCGTGATTGCCACGTCGACGGACGAACCCGACGAAGAGGGTTTGCATCGGTGACCGGCCGTTCGTGCCATGCTATATTGCGGGCCATGACTGATCCGCGCCCCCTTTCCATTTCGCTACTAGGAGTACCCGGGGCTCGTTGATCGACTGTTCCTTCCTGTCGCTACGGCCCGTCTGCACACCGCAACGGGCCGTTTTGTTTTTTGGAGACTCGCCATGGCCGACAAACTGATCATCTTCGATACCACTTTGCGTGACGGCGAGCAGTCGCCCGGCGCTTCGATGACGAAGGACGAAAAGCTGCGCATCGCGCGCCAGCTCGAGCGCATGAAAGTCGACGTGATCGAGGCCGGTTTCGCCGCCTCGTCCAACGGCGACTTCGAATGCATCAAGGCGATTGCCCATGCGATCAAGGACAGCGTCGTTTGCTCGCTGGCGCGCGCCAACGACAAGGACATTGCTCGCGCGGCGGAAGCCTTGCATGGCGGCCACGCCACCCGCATCCACCTGTTCATCGCCACCAGCGCGCTGCACATGGAGAAGAAGCTGCGCATGACGCCCGAGCAGGTGTTCGAGCAGGCCAAGCTGTCGGTGCGCTTCGCGCGCAAGTTGTCGGGCGATGTCGAGTTTTCACCGGAAGACGGCTACCGCTCGGACCCGGATTTTCTGTGCCGGGTGCTCGAGGCGACGATCCGCGAAGGCGCGACGACGATCAACATCCCCGACACCGTGGGCTACGCCATCCCCGAGCTGTATGGCAACTTCATCAAGTCGCTGCGGGAGCGCATTCCGAACTCGGACAAAGCAGTGTGGTCGGTGCACTGCCACAACGACTTGGGAATGGCGGTGGCCAACTCCTTGGCTGGTGTGATGCTCGGCGGCGCACGCCAGATCGAGTGCACGATCAACGGCCTGGGCGAACGGGCTGGCAATTGCTCGCTGGAGGAAGTGGTGATGGCACTGCGCACGCGGCGCGACTACTTCGGCCTGGAACTCGGCATCGACACGACACAAATCGTTCCGGCGTCGCGCCTCGTATCGCAGACGACGGGATTCGTCGTGCAACCCAACAAGGCGGTCGTCGGTGCCAACGCATTTGCCCACGCGTCCGGCATTCACCAAGACGGGGTGCTCAAGGCACGTGACACCTACGAAATCATGCGCGCTGAAGACGTGGGCTGGTCGACGAACAAGATCGTGCTGGGCAAACTCTCCGGGCGCAACGCCTTTCGTCAACGCCTGGATGAACTGGGCATCCAGTTGGAGTCCGAGTCGGAAGTCAACGCGGCGTTCGCGAAGTTCAAGGAACTCGCCGACCGCAAGAGCGACATTTTCGATGAGGACATCCTCGCGCTCGTGATGGATGAGTCTGTCACTTCGCACCAGGAGCACTATCGATTGCTGTCTCTCGCGCAGCGATCGGAAACAGGCGAAAGGCCGCACGCCAAAGTGGCGTTCGTCGTCGGCGAAGTCGAGCGGCGTGCGGAGAGTGATGGCAATGGTCCGGTTGACGCCAGCCTGAAGGCAATCGAATCGGTGGTGCACAGCGGCGCCGAAATGTTGCTTTATTCCGTCAACGCGATCACTTCGGGCAGCACCGAGTCTCAAGGCGAAGTAACCGTACGCCTGCAGTTGGGGGGGAGGGTGGTCAATGGGGTGGGCGCCGATCCGGACATAGTTGTCGCTTCGGCGAAGGCTTACCTGAGTGCCCTGAACAAACTTGAGAGCAAAGTCGAGCGCGTTTCGGCCCAAGGGTGACGGCCGTCACGGAACCCGCGAATAGGTGAGAACCGACTTAAGCAAGGCGCCGTAACTTTTTGATCTTGTGCCACTTTTTCGGCTCGCCTACACTTCAGGCATGGGAGCGAAAAAGATGGCCCGAGGGGCTTTGAGGTTGAACCTCGTTGGCGGATTTCTCGCCTGCGCGGTCGCAACACAGCTTGTGGCGGCGGCGCCGCTCAAGCCTGAGCGCGCCGACGTCTACAGCGCCACGACCGCAGCGCCCGACTCACGCAATGTGCGGCGGATTGCGCTGCGCAAGAGCAAGCCCGTGAGCGCCGGCTATGCAAGAGCGGGGAGCCGCCAGCCGATCCGCGCATCGGCCGGGGAGTCCGCCGGTTTGCGCCGCACGCCCGATGCGCTTGCGCTGAAGTCCAGCGCCGCCTTGGTGATCGACCAGGACACTGACGAAATTTTGGTGAGCAAGAATGCCGATGCCGTGCTGCCGATCGCATCGCTGACCAAGCTGATGACGGCGCTGGTGATCGCCGAGGCCAAGATACCGCTGGACGAAGTGGTGATCGTGAGCCAGGACGATGTCGACACCGAAAAGGGCAGCCGGTCGCGCTTGAAGGTCGGCACCCAGCTGACGCGCGGCGAGATGCTGCACCTGGCGCTGATGGCCTCTGAAAATCGCGCCGCCCACACGCTGGGCCGAACCTTCCCTGGAGGCAGCGAGGCGTTCGTCGAGGCGATGAACGCGAAGGCCGCTGAGCTGGAGATGCACGACACGAAGTTCGTCGAGTCCACCGGACTGTCGAGCCGCAACAAGTCCAGCGCCCATGACCTGGCGATCCTGGTGCGTGCCGCGCACGAGCATCCGATCATTCGCGACCTGTCGATCTCGCCGGTGGCCAAGGTCGAAATCGGCCGACGCAACCACCAGTTCCACAACACGAATCGCCTGGTGCAGCGGGCGGACTGGGACATCGGCCTGCAAAAGACCGGCTACATCTCCGAAGCGGGGCGCTGCCTCGTCATGCAGGCCAATGTCGCTGGACGCTCTCTGATCATGGTGTTCCTCGACTCCGCCGGCAAACATTCGCGGCTCGGAGACGCGGAGCGTGTGCGCCGCTGGATCATGCAGAACGTGCCCGCCGTCGCCACCGACGCGACGGACCACAAGCTCACTTCCTGAATCCAGGGCAGGTCAGCGCGCTCAGGCGCCGACATGCCCCAGAGCGGCGGAAATCTGCGCCACAGTGGCCTTCAGGCGATCGAGCCAGGCTTCGTCCAGCCTGTCGGCAGGCGCCGAAATCGACAGCCCCGCGATCAGCTTGCCCTGGTCGTCGACGATCCCGGCGGCCATGCAGCGCACCCCCAGTTCGAGCTCCTCGTCGTCGCGAGCGGTGGTGTCGCGTCGCACGCGCGCAAGCTCGCGCTCCAGCGTGGCCAGATCGGTGATGCTGTTGCGCGTGTGGCCGGCCAGGCCGGTGCGCGTGGCGTAGGCGCGAACGCGCTGCGAATCGTCCTGCGCCAGGAACAGTTTTCCCACCGAGGTCAAGTGCAACGGGGCGCGCCCACCGATGGCGCGCACCACCTGCATGCCCGAGCGCTCGCTGTAAGCGCGCTCGATGTAGATGATTTCGTCGCCCTGGCGCATCGACAGGTTGACCGGTTGGTGCGTGATCTTGTGCAGTTCGCGCATCGGCCCGAGGGCCGCGTCGCGCACGTCGAGCCGCGCCTTCACCAGGTTTCCCAGTTCGAGCAGCCTCATGCCCAGCCGGTAGCTCCCAGCTTCGGGCCGGTCGACATAGCGGCCGATGGTGAGGTCATTCAGGATTCTGTGCGCCGTCGACGGGTGCAAGCCTGTCTTTTCGCTGATCACCTTGAGCGACACCGGCTCGTGATGGGCCGCGAGCACGTCGAGCAGCGAAAAGGTGCGAGCCATCACCTGGATCGCGGGAGACTTGCCTTCATTGGATCGCATGACTTCGATTTTGATCTACCGCGCGCCGCTTCGGTCGTTGAGAGCGCGTGCCGCATTGACGCCCGAACGAACCGCACCTTCCAGAGTCGCGGGGTAAGGCCCGTGGACATAGTCGCCGGCGGCAACGAGACCGGGGGCGATGCGCATGGGCGGGCGCAGCAAACGCGGCACGCAGCGGAACGTCGCACGTTTGTCGGTCAACACGTGCACCAGTTGCAAGGGCGAGCGCAACCATGCGCCGAGTTCGCGCTCGGCCTGCGCGAAACTGGCTTCGGTGGCCGCCACGGCACCCTTGGCAACCCACTCGCTCGCGCCGCTGATGACGAACGCCAGCAAACCCGGTGGACCGCCGAGCTGCCCTCGGTCGAACGCGAACTGCGCCGGCCGATCCGGGCCGCAGGCCAGGCTGAGCATCGGGAACGGCAGGTGTGTGCCCGGGCTGCGTGCGTAGATCGTCATGATCGGTTCGAAGTCGATGGCGCGGGCAGCTTGCGCCCATGCCGGCGCATGGGGCTGAACGAGCCGTGCCGCTTCCAGCGGCGGCGTCGCAAGCACAACCCAATCGAACTGCCTGTCGTCGACACGCCAGCCCGGCGCGGATGGGTGAAGATTCTGCGCACGTGTCGACAAGTCGATCTTCGCCCCGCGGCCTTGCAGCCATTGCCTGGCCGGGTCTGGAAAGAGCTCGCTCAGGCTGACCTTCGGCAGCAACAGGTCCGACGAGCCTCGCCCGGCGAACAGCGCATCTCGCAGCACCCGCAAGAAAACGTTCGCGCTTGCCTGAAGCGATGGCGTGTTCAACGCAGCGACGCACAGCGGGTCGATCAGTTCTCGGCGCACCTCGCCGGGCAGAAGGCGTGTCAATGTGGCGACGTCGAGGCCTGCATCGCAACGGAAACCCGCCAGGGCCCACCGAGTCGCGGCACTCAGCAGAGCGAGTTTCGCGCGCCAGGTCCAGGTGGCTTGGCGCGCCACCGCCAGCGCCAGCGCCACGACGGGCGGCCCGGGTCGCAGGCGCAGGCCGTTGCCCGTGGCATCGCGAAGCTCGAGTGGCGCGCGCACGAGCAGTTGCTGGGCATTCGTGCCGATCACGTTCAGCAAGCGCAGCGTCTCGGTGTACGCCCCGATCATGATGTGCTGGCCGTTGTCCAGCGTCAGCCCGTCCACCGCAACGCCGCGCGCGCGGCCGCCGCAATGGGGCGCCATTTCGAACAAGGTGACCGAGTCGCCGCGCAGCGTTGCTTCAACGGCCGCGGCCAGGCCGGACCAGCCCGCACCGACGATGGCGACGCTGGACACTATCGTTCTTGCCAGTTCGTGCGCATCGCGATCCAGAGTTTTCGAATTGGCGTGAGCGAAGTGCGCTGGTGCAGGACCCGAAAGCCATCGGCCTCGATCTCGCGCAGCAGCGTGCGATAGATGTTGGCCATCATCAGCCCCGGCTTTTGCGCGCCTCGGTCGGCCGGCGCAAGCAGCTCGAACGCTTCGTCATAGGTGCGGTGCGCGCGATTGGCCTGGAATTTCATCAGCTCGACGAAGCGCTCGCTGTAGCCGCGCCCGATGATTTCATGGGCCTTGACATCGAACTGCTTCAGTTCGGCCAGCGGCAGGTAGATCCGCCCGCGGCGTGCGTCGTCGCCCACGTCGCGAATGATGTTCGTGAGCTGCATCGCCAGGCCGAGTTTGTGCGCGTAGGCGAGGGTGTTGGGCTCGGTGCGGCCGAAAATACCCGACGCGACCTCGCCGACGACGCCCGCCACCAGATGGCAGTAGCGCTGCAATGCGGCGAAGTCCAGGTAGCGCGTCTGGTCCAAGTCCATTTGGCAACCGTCGATCACCGCATTCAGATGCTCGATCCGGATGCCGTAGCTGCTCGCGATCGACGTCAGCGCCTGGGTCACCGGGTGGCTCGCATGGCCTGCGAAGGCGGCGCCGACTTCATGGCGCCACCAGGCCAGTTTCGTGCGTGCCACACCGGGGTCTTCAACTTCGTCGACGACATCGTCGACTTCGCGGCAGAACGCGTAGAACGCGGTAATCGCCGCACGCCGCGCCGGGGGCAGGAAGAGGAACGCGTAGTAGAAGCTCGAGCCGCTCTTGGCCGCGCGCTGCTGCACGTAGGTTTCGGGAGTCATGGGTGCGCCGGGGCGGTGACTGCGTGGTCTGCCCGCATCGTGAGCGCCCGCCAAAGCAAGGGCGCTGCGTCGCGCGTGCGCAAGGCCGGCCGGTTTTCGAGCGTCGCGCCGCGCAGGTGGTCGATCTTCTCCAGGATGCGCAGCCCGCCCTGCACGACCAGGCGCAATTCCCAGCCGGCACGCCCGGGCACACGGTGCACCAGCGGCGCGCCATTGAGCATGAGGTGGCGCGCCCACTGCACGAGCTCGGTGACCAGCGCACGGGTGGCCTCGGTGTCCCGACGCTGCCAATTGGACTGGGTAGGCAAGCCGCGCCGCGCGCAGTCTTCGTCCGGCACGTAGTAGCGCCGGCGCGAGACGTCGACACCGAGGTCTTGCCAGAAATTGGCGAGCTGCAATGCGGTGCAGACGTCGTCCGACTCGCGCTGCGCCTGAGCATCGGTGATGCCGTACAGGTGCAACATCAGGCGGCCCACCGGGTTCGCCGAGCGGCGGCAGTAATCCAGCAGTTGATCGCGATTCGCATAGCTGGGCTGCCGGGCGTCTTGTTCAAAGGCACTGAGCAAGTCGCTCAGCAGCGGCAGCGGCAAGCGGTGCCTGGCAATGGCCAGTTTCAGTGGACCGAATACGGCCGGCCAGTGCGCGGACGCATCGGCCCCGATTGCCACCGCGTTCAGGTCGTCGCGGTAGTGGGCGAGTTCGGCCAGGCGCGCCTGCGCCGGGGCGTCGCCTTCGTCGGCGATATCGTCTGCCGTACGGGCGAACCAATAGATCGCAGTGACAGCGGGGCGCAGCGCCTTCGGGCAAAGCCAGGATGCGACGGGAAAGTTCTCGTAGTGATTCACGGCCACCCCACATTGTGAATGCCCGACGCGCGCGCAGTACCTCGAGCGCGGCGGACCCAAAGGGTCGATACGGGAAGGCCGCCAATTGACAGGGGAATCGCAGTCGCTCTATATTACTGACCGGTCAGTCAGTTAACCGATGGCTCCCAGCGTCTGGGGAACGCCAAGAACACCCGCACCGACTGGGAATCAATGCCATGCGAATCCGAGCCCTTCCTCTGCTGATCGCCTCTGCCTTCATTGCTGCGTGCTCCAAGCCGGTACCGAGTGCGGACCCGATCCGCGCCGTGAAAACGATCCGCGTGGCGACGCAGAGCGCGCAAGCGTCACAGGAGTTCGCCGCTGAAGTGCGCGCGAGGACGGAGTCGCGACTTGGCTTTCGCGTCGGCGGCAAGATCACGCGCCGCGATGTCGACGTAGGCAGCGCCGTGAACGCGGGTCAGGTGCTCGCGCAACTCGACCCGAAAGATCTGCAGCTCGGCCACGAGGCGGCGACCGCCGCGTTCGCCGCAGCCCAAGTCAACCTGGAGCAGGCGAGTGCCGATTACCGCCGCTTCAAGGACTTGCTCGAAAGAGGATTCATCAGCGCCGCCGAGCTGGAGCGGCGCGAAAGCACGATGAAGGCGGCGCAAGCACAGTTCGACCAGGCAAAGGCGCAAGCCAGCGCGCAAGGCAACCAGACCGGCTATGCGGCGCTGGTGGCCGATGCTTCCGGCGTCGTGACCGGTGTCGACGCCGAACCCGGGATGGTGGTCGCCGCGGGCACGCCGGTGCTCAGGCTCGCGCACAATGGCCCCAGAGACGTCGTGTTCTCGGTGCCTGAGGACCAGGTGGGGGCGATCAAGGCGCTCGGCGCGACGCCCGGCGCGTTCAAGGTCCGCCTGTGGGGCGAGCCGGGTGCGGCACACGCCGCGACCCTGCGCGAGATCGCGGCGACGGCCGACCCGGTGACGCGCACGTTTCTCGTCAAGGGCGATATCGGCAACATCCGCGGCGTGCGCCTCGGCCAGACGGCAACGGTCCATGTCGAGCTCGCTCGCGCGGCCGGCGTGCTGAAGCTGCCGCTTTCGGCGCTGCGCGAAGAGCGAGGCAAGAGCGCCGTCTGGGTGGTGGATGAATCGACCATGACGGTGTCGCTGCGGCCGGTGCAGGTGGCTGGGACCCAGGGCAACGAGGTCATCGTCGGCGCCGGGCTGAACGCCGATCAGCTCGTCGTGACCGCGGGCGTGCACGTTTTGGAAGCGGGCCAGAAGGTCAAGCTCTTCGCGCAGCCCGGCGCCGTGGCCGGGGTCGATGCATCGCGCAGTGGAGCGTCGCCGCCGAAGGTGCCGAATTGAGCGGACCCGGTGATCTGTTGCCGGGCGTCCGAGACGCGTCGGCGACGCGCCCGCGCATGAACATTTCCAAGTGGGCGCTCGACCATCCGGCGTTGACCCGCTACCTGCTCGTCGTCCTGCTCGTGTTGGGCGCGGCGGCCTATTTTCAACTCGGCCAGGACGAAGACCCGCCGTTCACGTTCCGGGCGATGGCGCTGCGTGTCTTCTGGCCCGGCGCCACCGCGCAGCAAGTGGCGGAGCAGGTGACCGACAAACTCGAGCGCACGCTCCAGGAAGTTCAGTACGCCGACAAGATCCGCAGCTACTCCAAGCCGGGCGAAGCGCTCATCATTTTCCAGGTGCAGGATTCGTCACCGCCCAATCAGATGGCGCAGACCTGGTACACGGTGCGCAAGAAGATCGGCGACATGCGTGCCACGCTGCCGGCCGGCGTGATCGGGCCGTTCGTCAACGACGAATTCGGCGACGTCTACGGCTCGATGTATGCGCTGTCGGCCGACGGGTTCAGCTACCAGGAGCTAAAGGACCACGCCGACCGCGTGCGCCAAATCCTGTTGAAAGTTCGCCACGTCAACAAGGTGGCGGTGTTCGGCGCGCAGGACGAAAAGATCTTCGTCGAGTTCTCGCAAAAGCGCCTGGCGCAGCTTGGGCTGGACTTGAACCAGGTGCTCGCGCAGATCGGTCAACAGAATGCCGTCGAATCGGCCGGCATCATCAACTCGCCGACTGACTTCGTGCAGGTGCGCGTCGGTGGGCAGTTCGCCTCGGTGGACGAATTGAAGCTGTTCGCGATCCGCGCCGGCGGCAACAGCCTGAAGCTCGGCGACATCGCGCAGGTGACGCGCGCCTATGTCGACCCGCCGCAAGTGAAGGTGCGCCACCAGGGCGCGGAAGTGATCGCTCTGGGCGTGTCGATGGCCAAGGGCGGCGACATCATCGAGATGGGGCACGCGCTCGACCAGGCCGCCGCGGCGGTCCGCGCCGACCTGCCGGTGGGCATTGAGCTGCATCAGTTCCAGAACCAGGCCAAGGTGGTGTCGCGCTCGGTGAACGAATTCGTTCGGGTGCTCATCGAAGCCGTCTGTGTCGTGCTGGCCGTGAGCTTCATCAGCCTGGGCCTGCACTTCAAGCCGTTGCGCCTGGATTGGCGGCCCGGCGCGGTGGTGGGCGTGACGATTCCGCTGGTGCTCGCGATCACGTTCGTCACGATGTACTACTGGGGCGTCGGGCTGCACAAGATTTCGCTCGGCTCGCTGATCATCGCGTTGGGGCTGCTCGTCGACGACGCGATCATCGCGGTCGAGATGATGGTGCGTAAACTGGAAGAGGGCTATGACAAGGTGCGCGCCGCGACGTTTGCGTACGAGGCCACAGCCATGCCGATGCTGACCGGCACCCTGATCACGGCGGTGGGCTTCCTGCCGATCGGCCTGGCCAAGTCGACGGTGGGCGAGTACACCTTCGCCATCTTTGCCGTCACGGCCGCCGCATTGTTGATCTCATGGATCGTCTCGGTCTATTTCGTCCCCTATGTCGGTACGCTGTTGCTTCGCTCCAAGGCGGAGTCGGGCAGCCAGACGCAGCCACACGAATTGTTCGACACGCCGTTCTATTCCCGCTTTCGCGCCCTGGTGAACTGGTGCGTTGCGCACCGCTGGATCACGATCGGCTTGACCGTGGGCACGCTGGCCCTGGGCGTGGTTGGCATGGGCAAGGTTCAGAACCAGTTCTTCCCAGATTCGAGCCGGCTCGAGGTGCTGGTCGACCTCTGGTATCCCGAGGGTACGTCGTTTGCATCGAACGAAGAAGTGGCCAAGCGCGTCGAGGCGCGCATCATGAAGCTCAAGGGGGTCGAGCATGTCACCACCTGGGTCGGCAGCGGCGCCGAGCGTTTCGTCCTGGTGCTCGACCAGATCTTCCCGCAAAGCAATGTCAGCCAGTTGATCGTGATGACGTCCGACGTCGCATCACGAGAAGAGTTGCGGCTGCGCCTTCCGGAGGTCCTGGCCAACGAGTTCCCGGAGGTGCGTGGCCGGGCCAAGCTGTTGCCCAACGGTCCTCCCGTTCCCTATCCGGTGCAGTTTCGCGTCGTCGGGCAAGACCCTGCGCAGGTGCGTGCCTACGCCGACGAGGTGAAGTCCGTGATGCGGGCCAACCCCAACATGCGCGGCGTGAACGACAACTGGAACGAATCGGTGAAGGCCTTGCGGCTGGACATCGATCAAGACAAGGCCCGTGCCCTGGGCGTGTCGAGTTCGGGAATCGCCCAGGCGGCGCGCATCATCAATTCCGGCACCACGATCGGCCAGTACCGCGATGGCGACAAGCTGATCGACATCGTGCTGCGCCAGCCGCTCGAAGAGCGCGACGCGCTCAGCGATCTGGCGAGCGCCTATGTTCCCACGTCCAGCGGACGCAGCATTCCCCTGGGCCAGATCGCCAAGGCGCAGCTCGTCTGGGAGCCCGGCGTGCTGTGGCGCGAGGGCCGGGACTATGCCGCCACCGTGCAGGGCGACATCGTGGAAGGCTTGCAGGGCGCCACGGTGACGGCGCAGATCAATCCGAAACTCGATGCGATTCGGGCGCACTTGCTGCCGGGCTACCGCATCGACGTTGCCGGCGCAGTGGAAGAGAGCAGCAAGGGGCAAGGCTCGATTATCGCGGGAGCGCCGCTGATGCTGTTCATCATGTTCACGTTGCTGGTCCTTCAACTGCAAAGCTTCAGCCGCTCGATCCTCGTGTTCCTCACCGCGCCGATGGGCATTGCCGGGGTCGCTGCCGCCTTGCTGCTGCTGGACCGGCCGTTCGGCTTTGTCGCCTTGCTCGGTGTGATCGCCTTGATGGGGATGATCATGCGCAACTCGGTGATCCTGATCGACCAGATCGAGCAGGACCGCGCGCGCGGCGCGAGCCAGTGGGATGCGATCGTCGAGGCGGCGGTGCGCAGGCTGCGGCCGATCGTCCTCACGGCCGCCGCCGCGGTGCTGGCGATGATTCCGCTGTCGCGCAGCGTCTTCTGGGGTCCGATGGCGGTGGCGATCATGGGCGGCTTGGTCGTCGCGACCGCGCTGACCCTGCTTTCGCTTCCCGCGATGTACGCGGCGTGGTACCGGGTCAAGCCTGCGGGCCACGAGAAGGCGTCCGGCCAGCGAGCGGGCCAGCCGGCTGCGGCGTCCCGCTAGAATGCCCCGACCGGTGGCGAGGCGCCCGCCTGGGCCGTGCTGGCGCAGCCAGACTCGCGTGCGCAGGTTCTCGCCCAGCACGCCGCGCGGGTGGCGAAATTGGTAGACGCACCAGGTTTAGGTCCTGACGCCAGCGATGGTGTGGGGGTTCGAGTCCCCCCCCGCGCACCAACACGTACAACAGCAAGAGGTTGAGTTTCATCATGTCAGTACAGGTCGAGACCCTAGAGAAGTTGGAGCGCCGAATCACCTTGACGCTGCCTTCGCAAGAAATCGAAAACGAAGTCAGCACGCGCTTGAAGCGGCTTGCGCGCACCACCAAGGCCGCTGGGTTTCGGCCCGGCAAGGTGCCGATGAGCGTGGTGGCGCAGCGCTATGGCTACTCGGTGCACTACGAAGTGATGAACGACAAGGTCGGTGCCGTATTTTCCGACGCTGTGACGCAGGCCAAGCTGCGCGTCGCCGGCCCGCCGCGCATCACGGAAAAGGCTGGAGCACCGGAAGGCCAGGTGACCTTCGACGCGACGTTCGAGATCTATCCCGACGTCAAGCTGGGAGATCTTTCGCAGGCCAGCGTCGAGCGGATTTCCACCGAAGTCAGCGAAACGGCGATCGAGAAGACACTCGACATCCTGCGCAAGCAGCGGCGCAGCTTCGCGCAGCGCGCGGCGAGCGAGCCGGCTGTGGTGGGCGACCGCGTGACGATCGACTTCGAGGGCAAGATCGACGGCGTGGCGTTCAATGGCGGCTCCGCGAAGGACTTCCAGTTCACGATCGGCGAGGGCCAGATGCTCGAGCAGTTCGACGCCGCGGTGCGTGGCATGAAGACGGGCGACTCGAAGACCTTTCCACTCCAATTCCCGGCCGACTACCAGGGCAAGGATGTCGCCGGCAAGGAGGCCGATTTCCTGGTCACCTTGAAGAAGATCGAGCAGCAGCACCTGCCGGAGGTGAACGAATCCTTTGCCAAGGCGCTCGGCATCAAGGACGGCAGCATCGAGGGACTTCGCGCCGACGTGCGACGCAACCTCGAGCGTGAGGTGAAGTTTCGCGTCGCGGCCAGAAACAAGGCCAGCGTGATGGACGCGTTGCTGGGCGTGGCGGAGCTCGACGTTCCGACGTCCTTGGTGAAGGGCGAACTCGATCGGCTGGTTGAAGGCGCGCGCGCCGATCTGAAAAAGCGTGGTGTCAAGGACGCCGACACGGCGCCGATCCCGGCCGAGATGTTCGAGCCCCAAGCGCAGCGCCGCGTGCGCCTCGGGCTGGTGGTGGGCGAATTGGTGCGCAGCAACAACCTGCAGGCCAAGCCCGATCAATTGCAGGCGCACATCGAAGAGTTGTCGCAAAGCTACGAAAGGCCGGCCGAGGTGATGCGCTGGTACCTGAGCGACCGCCAGCGCATGGCGGAGGTTGAAGCTGTCGTCGTGGAGAACAACGTGGCGGCATTCGTGCTCGGCAAGGCGAAAGTGGCCGACAAGGCCGTGCCGTTCGACGAACTGATGGCCAGCTGAATCGGGCCTTTTTACTCACACCGGCCGGCTGCCACCGGGCCGGCGCGATGGTCAACGCAGGGAGGCCTGCGGTCGCGCCACATAATCGACGCCCGGTTACACCTGCGTCCCACCACCCCGAGGTCATTCATGAGCGCGTTGGAAACACAGAATCTGGGCTTGGTGCCCATGGTCATCGAGACCTCAGGCCGCGGCGAACGCGCCTATGACATCTTCAGCCGCCTGCTGCGCGAGCGCATCGTCTTTCTGGTCGGTCCCGTGAACGACCAATCGGCCAATCTCGTCGTTGCGCAGATGCTGTTCCTGGAGAGCGAGAACCCCGACAAGGACATCTTTTTCTACATCAATTCGCCCGGAGGCTCGGTGAGTGCGGGCATGTCGGTGTTCGACACGATGCAGTTCATCAAGCCCAGCGTCTCCACCCTGTGCATGGGAATGGCCGCCAGCATGGGCGCGTTCTTGCTGGCCGCGGGCGCGAAAGGCAAACGCCTGGCACTGCCGAATTCGCGGATCATGATTCATCAGCCGTCCGGCGGCGCGCAGGGGCAGGCCACCGACATCGAAATCCAGGCGCGCGAGATTCTCAAGCTGCGGGAAAGCTTGAACACCATCCTCGCCGAGCGGACCGGCCAGCCGCTGGAGAAGATTCGTCTGGACTCGGAGCGCGACTATTTCATGTCGGCACCCGAGGCCAAGGACTACGGGCTGATCGATCAGGTGATCGACAAGCGCCCCTGAAGCCAACCCTGGTGCGCGGCCGCTCCGTTAGAGGCGCGACCGGTGCCGCCAAGCGCGCAATTGAGCGGCAAGCGCCACCCATTTCCGCACCCAGGCGGCTCGCGCGTTTCCACTATCATCCGTCACAGCTTCACCAACGCCCCGCGCCCAGCTCCTCATGGCAGACAAAAGAGGCTCGCCCAGCGAGAAGGTCCTGTACTGCTCGTTCTGCGGCAAGAGCCAGCACGAGGTCAAGAAGCTGATTGCCGGACCCTCGGTCTTCATCTGCGACGAATGCATCGAGCTGTGCAACGACATCATTCGCGACGAGATTCCGGTGGATGGTGGAGACTCCAAGGTCGCAAAATCGGACCTGCCGATCCCCAGTGAAATCAAGGCCAGCCTCGACCAGTACGTGATCGGCCAGGAAGTCGCCAAGCGCACCCTCTCGGTGGCGGTGTACAACCACTACAAGCGGCTCAAGCACATGAGCCGCTCCAAAGACGACATCGAACTGTCCAAGAGCAACATCCTGCTGATTGGGCCCACCGGTTCGGGCAAAACCTTGCTGGCGCAAACGCTCGCCCGGCTGCTCAATGTGCCGTTCGTGATTGCCGACGCGACCACGCTCACCGAGGCCGGTTACGTGGGCGAAGACGTCGAGAACATCATCCAGAAGCTGCTGCAGAACTGCGGCTACGACGTCGAAAAAGCGCAGCGCGGCATCGTCTACATCGACGAAATCGACAAGATTTCGCGCAAGGCCGACAACCCGTCGATCACCCGCGATGTGTCCGGCGAAGGCGTGCAGCAGGCGTTGCTGAAACTCGTCGAGGGCACGATGGCGTCGGTGCCGCCACAGGGCGGGCGCAAGCACCCGAACCAGGATTTTCTGCAGATCGACACAACCAACATTCTGTTCATTTGCGGCGGCGCGTTCGATGGCCTCGAGAAGGTGATTCAGAACCGCTCCGAGAAATCGGGCATCGGCTTTGCGGCGACGGTTCACAGCAAGAGCGAAAAGCGGGTATCGGAGGTGTTCCGCGACTGCCAGCCCGAGGACTTGATCAAGTTCGGCCTGATTCCCGAGTTGGTGGGGCGCTTGCCCGTGGTGGCCACACTCGGCGAGTTGACCGAAGACGCCCTGGTGCAGATCCTCACCGAGCCCAAGAACGCCCTCGTGAAGCAGTATCAGAAGCTGTTCGGGATGGACGGAGTCGACCTGGAAATTCGCCCCTCGGCACTGTCGGCGATCGCGCGCAAGGCGATGGTGCGCAAGACGGGTGCGCGAGGTTTGCGTTCCATCATGGAACAGTCACTGATCGATACGATGTTCGAATTGCCGACGCTGGACGGTGTAGTAAAAGTGGTTCTCGACGAGCACACCATCGAGGAAGAGGCCAAGCCTTTGTTGGTCTATCGCGAGCAGAAGGCGAGCGCCTGAGCTTGGAAGTGCGCGCGGGGGTTGCGCGCGATTGGCGTCTTGCAATTGAAAACTCGGGCCCTAGATAGGCTTGAGAAAGAGAGGTCATCTCATGTCCGGACATCCTGTTCTCCCCGCGGAAAAGATCACGCTGCCCCTGTTGCCCCTGCGCGATGTGGTGGTATTCCCGCACATGGTCATTCCCCTGTTCGTCGGGCGCCCGAAGTCGATCAAGGCGCTCGAAGTCGCCATGGAGGCCGGCCGCCAGATCATGCTGGTGGCGCAAAAGGCCGCCGGCAAGGACGAGCCCAAGCCAGACGACATGTTCGAGGTCGGGTGCGTGTCGAGCATTCTGCAGATGCTCAAGCTGCCCGATGGCACCGTGAAGGTCCTGGTCGAAGGTGTGCAGCGCGCCAACACCCATGGCATCAGCGACAACGGCGAGTACTTCGTTGCTTCGGTGACGCCGGTGCCGCCCGAGAAGCAGCTCAAGCCCGAGATTGAAGCGCTGCGCCGGGCCGTGACGCAGCAGTTCGACCAGTACGTCAAGCTGAACAAGAAAATTCCGCCCGAAATCCTCACGTCGATCTCGGGAATCGACGACGCCGGCCGTTTGGCCGACACGATTGCCGCACACCTGCCGCTCAAGCTGGAGAGCAAGCAAGCGGTGCTTGACCTGTTCGCGATCGACAAGCGCCTCGAAAAACTGCTCGAGCAACTCGAGCATGAAGTCGACATCCTGCAAGTGGAAAAGCGCATCCGCGGCCGCGTCAAGCGCCAGATGGAGAAGAGCCAGCGCGAGTACTACCTGAACGAGCAGGTCAAGGCGATCCAGAAAGAGCTGGGTGACGGCGAAGAAGGCGCCGACATGGAAGAGCTCGAGAAGAAGATCGTCGCCGCGAAGATGCCCAAAGAGGCGCGCAAGAAGGTCGACGGCGAGTTGAAGAAGCTCAAACTGATGTCGCCCATGTCCGCCGAAGCGACCGTGGTGCGCAACTACATCGATACGCTGATCAACCTGCCCTGGTCGAAGAAGACCAAGATCAAGCACGACCTCGCGTTCGCCGAAAAGGTGCTCAACGAAGACCACTACGGTCTGGAGAAGGTCAAGGACCGAATCCTCGAGTACCTCGCGGTGCAGCAGCGCGTGGACAAGGTGAAGTCGCCGATCCTGTGCCTGGTGGGCGCGCCCGGCGTCGGCAAGACCTCGCTCGGCCAGAGCGTGGCGCGTGCCACCGGCCGCAAGTTCGTTCGCATGGCGCTGGGCGGCGTGCGCGACGAAGCCGAGATCCGCGGCCACCGCCGCACCTACATCGGCTCGATGCCGGGCAAGGTGCTGCAGAACCTGACCAAGGTGGGAACGCGCAACCCATTGTTCCTGCTCGACGAGATCGACAAGCTGGGAATGGACTTTCGCGGCGACCCGTCGTCCGCGCTGCTCGAGGTTCTGGACCCCGAGCAGAACCACACCTTCAGCGACCACTACGTTGAAGTCGATTTCGATTTGTCAGACACGATGTTCATCGCGACGTCGAACTCGATGAACATTCCGCCGGCGCTGCTCGACCGCATGGAAGTGATTCGCCTGTCTGGCTATACGGAGGATGAGAAGACGAACATCGGCCTGCGCTACCTGCTGCCAAAACAATCCAAGAACAACGGGCTGAAGGACGGTGAGATGGAAGTCACCGAGTCCGCCATCCGCGGCATCATTCGCTACTACACACGCGAGGCCGGTGTGCGCTCGCTGGAGCGCGAGATCTCGAAAATCTGTCGCAAGGTCGTCAAGTCGATCCAGTTGAAGCAGGTGACCGACAAGGTGGTCGTTGTCGAGGACAACTTGAACGACTTCCTCGGCGTACGGCGCTTCGACTTCGGCCAGGCCGAAAAGAAGAACCAGGTGGGCCAGGTCTCCGGATTGGCGTGGACGGAAGTCGGCGGCGACTTGCTCACGATCGAGGCCGCGGTCATGCCGGGCAAGGGCAACATCATTCGCACCGGCCAGTTGGGCGATGTGATGAAGGAGTCGGTCGAGGCCGCCCGCTCCGTGGTGCGCAGCCGTGCGCGGCGCCTGGGGATCAAGGATGACATGTTCGAAAAGCGCGACGTGCACATCCACGTTCCCGACGGCGCGACACCGAAGGACGGGCCGAGCGCGGGTATCGCGATGACCACGGCGTTCGTATCGGCACTCACCGGGCTGGCAGTGCGCGCCAACGTGGCGATGACCGGCGAGATCACGCTGCGCGGCGAAGTCACCGGCATCGGTGGCTTGAAGGAGAAGCTGCTCGCGGCCCACCGCGGCGGGATCACGACGGTCCTGATTCCCGAAGAAAACGTGAAGGACCTCCAGGAGATCCCTGAGAACGTGAAGAACCGCCTAGAGATCGTTCCGGTGAGGTGGATCGACCAAGTGCTCGAGCTGGCTCTGGAATCGAAGCCCCAACCCCTTCCCGAGGACGAGCCGGTGAAGGAGGCGGTGGTCGCGAAAACTGCCGAGGCGACGGCGGCTGCGCAGGATTTGCGTCCGCATTGAGGTGCACCAGGCCGCGGCGCGGGTCCGAGCAGGGAGTTTTGTATTTATAATCCGTGCGTTGTCGCAGCACTTGGAAGCGATGGCAGCGATGCGGGAGTAGCTCAGTTGGTAGAGCGCAACCTTGCCAAGGTTGAGGTCGAGAGTTCGAGACTCTTCTCCCGCTCCAGAGATGCGAAGAGGGAAGCTGCTGCTTCCCTTTTTTGTCAGTGGGTGCCTTCTCAGGCGCGCACCATGGCGAGGATTTTGGCGCGGTAGCAAAGCGGTTATGCACCGGATTGCAAATCCGTGTAGGTCGGTTCGACTCCGGCCCGCGCCTCCATAGGTAAAACGGCCACTTTTCGGACTGCCTCTTTTTTAAGCAGTCGGGCCATGTAAGCGGCCAAGTAAGCGGTTTTGTTCAACGCTGCGCAGGGCATTAACTTAGCGTCACCCCGTACCCAGGTGCCCCCGGGCGGGCTGCAACGCACCAGCAAGGGTGTGATTCAGGGCTACACCGGCGTGGCGGCGGTGGACGCCAAGCAACAGGTAATTGTTGAGGCGCAAGCCCATGGCACGGGAAACTGCCCGACAAGAACGTTCACACCGAACGCATGAAGCGGCGCATCGACAGCGCCCAGGGCCGAGCCCTGTATGGACGACGCTTCGCCGCGGTGGAGCCGGTGTTCGCCAACCTGCGCCGAAACGGATGATGACACTGGCCGGTTCGCGGGCCGAGTGCCAAGCTGGTGGAGGTCCGCTCGAGCTAAGGGTTATGTGGCGTTCGGCCGGCGCAGCTGTGAAATGAGCGTTTTGATACTCTCGCGCAGTGCTGGAAGACAGCTTTGGTCCGCTTCAAAGGTTCCCGAAAGTGTGGACGACCCGCCAGCCTCCTCCTCGCCTTGGAACTTGTGCTTGCCTGTGATGCCACCGAGGCGTAAGCGCGCAGTGAACACGTCTTGAATCCGGTCCCCTCGATGAGCAGGATGGTGTCCACCAAGCAAATAGGTGGACACAACGCAATGCAAAAGTCCCCCTCAAGGCGGGAAAGTCCCGAGCCGCCCTGACGATCACCCACCCCAACGCCGCAGGCATCGACATCGGCAGCGCGTCGCACTTCGTGGCCGTGCCGCCGGATCGTTGGGCAGGGTGCCTGATGGGCTGGCTTTTGGCGGCGATGCCGCACGCAGACGAGACTCTCGCCGTAGCGCCGGCGGGCAAGTTCGAGTGCCTCGGACTTGAAGTAGATCAAAGTAGCACGGGTCAGGCACGCACAGAATGGTTCATCGGGCGGAGTCCATCTGGAGGTGCCGTGCGGTCCGCGCTGGCTCGCGCGCGGGTGACGGTGCGCGCAAGTCCACGAAAGCCACCACAGCGCGAAAGGATCCCATGAAGAACAGCCTGCAAGCCGGCGTGACCGGCAGCGCAACGATCCAGGTGGACCGTGAGCGCACGATCGACTTCATGGGCGAGAAGGCGCGCGTCTACGCCACGCCGATGCTGGTGCGCGACATCGAGGTGGCGTGCCGCGAGCTGATGGGCCAGCACCTCGACCCCGGCGAAGACTCGGTCGGCACCCGGGTCGAGATCGACCACCTCGCCGCCACCTTGCTCGGCATGAAGGTCGAGTTCGAGCTGCGCATCGCCGAAGTCAAGGGCCGATCGGTGACGTTCGAGGTGAGCGCGCGCGACGACGTCGAGCCCATCTGCCGCGGCCGCCACCAGCGCTTCGTCGTCGACATCGCGACGACCGAGAAGCGCCTGGCCGCGAAAGCGCTGAAGGCGGGCCTGGGATGACAGCCGCGTCGGCAACGGCTGTGCGGGTGCCGACGTACTGCTACCAGTGCGTCGCCGGCCCGGACCTGTTGACCGTGAAGGTGGAGGGCGGCGTCGCCACCCAAGTCGAGCCCAACTTCTGCGCGGCCGGCGTGCACCCCGGCGGCGGCAAGGTGTGCGTGAAGGCTTACGGCCTGGTGCAGAAGACCTACAACCCGAACCGCGTGCTTCGCCCATGAAGCGCAGCAACCCGCGCAAGGGGCGTGGCGAGGACCCGGGCTTCGTGCCGATCACGTGGGACGAGGCGTTCGAGACAATCGCGGCGCGCCTGAACCATATCCGTCAACAGGGCCTGACCGATGCGTCCGGCTATCCGCGCGTCGCAGCCAGCTTCGGCGGCGGCGGCACGCCGCAGTCGTACATGGGAACGTTCCCAGCCTTCCTGGCCGCGTGGGGGCCGATCGACTTCGGCCTGGGTTCGGGGCAGGGCGTGAAGTGTTATCACTCCGAACATCTGTACGGTGAGTTCTGGCACCGCGCCTTCATCGTCTGCGCCGACACGCCGCTGTGCAATTACCTGATCTCGTGCGGCTCGAACATCGAAGCCGCCGGCGGCGTGGTCGGCGTGTGGCGCCACGCGAACGCGCGCGTGCGCGGCATGAAGCGCGTGCAGGTCGAGCCGCATCTGTCGGTCACCGGCGCCTGCTCGGCGCAATGGGTGCCGATCAAGCCGAAGACCGACGCGGCATTTCTGTTCGCGCTGATTCACGTGCTGCTGCATGAAGTGCCGCGGGAGCGCCTGGACCTGCCGTTCCTGGCCACGCGCACCGCGTCGCCGTACCTCGTTGGCGCCAACGGTTTCTACCTGCGTGACCGCGCGACGCGCAAGCCTCTGGTGTGGGACTTGGGCAGCGCAAGCGCAGTCGTGCACGACAGCGCCGGGCTGCGCGAGGCGCTCGAAGGCAGCTTCGAGGTCGACGCGGTCGAGATCGGCGCCGACGGCGAAGTGCTGGCCGACGGCCGCTTGCGGGGCACGACGGCGTTCACGCGGCTCGCCGAGCACATGCGTGGCATGTCGCCCGAGGCGATGCAGGAGGTTTGCGACGTGCCGGCGGCGCAGATGCGCAACATCGCGCAGGAGTTCATCGCCCACGCCTGCGTCGGCGAAACGATTCAGATCGACGGCCAGACGCTGCCCTACCGGCCGGTCGCGGTGACGCTGGGCAAGACAGTGAACAACGGCTGGGGCGGGTTCGAGTGCTGCTGGGCGCGCACCGTGCTCGCCACGCTCGTCGGCGCGCTCGAAGTTCCCGGCGGCACGCTGGGAACGACGGTGCGGCTCACGCGGCCGATGTCGGAGCGGTTGGACAGCGTGAAGCCCGGGCCCGACGGCTTCATGCACTACCCGCTCAATCCCACGGACCAGGCGCATTGGTCGGCGTCACCGAACATCCGCAACGCCTACCGCACGATGGTGCCGCTCGCCGCCGACGGGCCGTGGAGCCAGGCGCTGGGGCCGACGCATTTTTCCTGGATGTTCATGGACGAAACGCCGCACGGCCTGCCGCGCGTCACGCCGCCCGACGTGTGGTTCGTCTACCGCACGAACCCGGCGATTTCGTTCTGGGACACGCAGGCGCTGGGCGAGAAGATGGCGCGCTTTCCGTTCGTCGTCGCCTTCGCGTACACGCGCGACGAGACGAACCACTTCGCCGATCTGCTGCTGCCCGACGCGACGGACCTCGAGAGCCTGCAGCTGATCCGCATCGGCGGCACGAAATACGTCGAGCAGTTCTGGGACCACCAGGGTTATGCGCTGCGCCAGCCGGCGGTGGCGGCGCTTGGCCAGGCGCGCGACTTCACCGACATTGCGACCGAACTCGCACGCCGCACCAGCCTGACGGCAAAGTACAACGGGGCGATCAACAAGGGCGCGGGCGGCGTGCCGTTGAAGGGCAAGCACGGCGACTTCTCGCTCGATCTCGAGCAGGTTCACAGCCGCGAGCAGATCTGGGGCGCGGTGTGCCGCGCCGCGAGCGCCGATGTGAGCGACGGCGCGCATTCGAACGGGCTGGATTGGTGGAAAGAGCAGGGTCTGGCGACCAAGCCTTTCCCGCGGAGCAACTGGTACCTGCTGCCCACGCTCATGAAACACGGGTTGCGTTTCGAGCTGCCATACCAGGAGCGGCTGCTGCGCGTTGGCACCGAGCTGGGCCGGCGCCTGCACGAACACGGCATGCACTGGTGGGACGAGCAACTGAAAGAGTACCAGGCGCTGCCCGTCTGGAAGGACTTCCCCGCGATCTGGGAAGCCAGCATCGGCGAGAGCGGCGGGCGTCCGCAGGACTATCCGTTCTGGCTGCTCACCGCGCGCAGCATGCAGTACGCGTGGGGCGGCAACGTCGGCATGCAGCTGATCAAGGAAGTGGCCGACAACGTGGCGGGGCACCGCGGCGTGATCATCAACACGGGAGCGGCGGGCAAGCTCGGCATCGAGGATGGAGACGCAATCGAGATCTCGACGCCGCAGCGCAGCGTTCATGGCCGGGCCGTGTTGCGGCAAGGGATCCGCCCCGACACGCTGCTGCTGATCGGCCAGTTCGACCATTGGGCGACGCCGTTGGCCAAGGACTTCGGCGTGCCGAGCCTGAACTCGCTGGCGACGATGTCGATGGTGCAGACCGATGCCACCGGGTCGGGGGCGGACATCGTGCGGGTGAAGATTGAACGTGCGGCGGTTGACCCAAGCGCGGGCGCGGCGCCGGGGCACGGCCCCCCGAGTCATCCCGGCGCACGCCGGGATCCACTGTCGAGACGGCATGCGGTGGATCCCGGCGTGCGCCGGGATGACAAGGGTACGAGGTCATCATGACCCGTTGGGCGATGGTTGCGGACCTGCGGCGCTGCGTCGGCTGCCAGACCTGTACCGCGGCGTGCCGGCATGCGAACGCCACGCCGCCCGGCGTGCAGTGGCGGCGTGTGCTCGACATGGAGTTCGGCGAGTATCCCGACGTGCAGCGCGCCTTCGTTCCGGTGGGTTGCCAGCATTGCACCGACCCGCCGTGCCTGGACGTCTGCCCGACGACGGCGACCAAGAAACGCGCCGACGGCATCGTCACGATCGACTACGACCTTTGCATCGGCTGCGCGTACTGTGCCGTCGCCTGCCCATACCAGGCGCGCTACAAGACCGATCGCGCAAGCTTCGCGTATGGCGCGCCGACGGCAGAAGAGGCGCAACGTCACGACGAGGCGCGCCTGGCCGTCGCGACCAAGTGCACGTTCTGCGTCGACCGCATTGACGCGGGTCTGGCGTCAGGCCTGCAACCCGGTGTCGACCCGCCAGCCACTCCCGCCTGCGTGAACGCGTGCATCGCGCAGGCGCTGGCATTCGGCGACCTGGACGATCCGCAGAGCAACGTCTCGACGCTGCTCGATCAGAACCAGTACTTCCGCATGCACGAAGAGCTGGGCACGGGCCCGGGCTTCTTCTACCTGTGGGACAAGGGGGTACACACGTGACTTACGGCCCGAACCCCTGGCAGCAAGCCCATTGGGACTGGCGCGCCGCGGGCAATTTCATGTGCGGCGGCGCGGGCGGCGGGTTGATCGTGCTCACGGTCGCATCCGGCGCTCAAGGCCTGGAGCTGGCCGCGCTGCTGCTCGGCGGCATTGCGCTGGTGGGCGCCGGGCTGCTCTGCGTCTGGTTGGAGATCGGCCGGCCTCTGCGCGCCTTGCATGTGTTCTTCAATCCGCGCACGTCGTGGATGACGCGCGAGGCCATCGTCGCGGCGGGGCTGATGCCTGTCGTGCTCGCGACCGCGGCGGGCCTGACCTCGTATCGCTGGCTCGCCGCCGTGCTGGCGCTGGGCTTCGTCTATTGCCAGGCGCGCATCGTGCAAGCCGCCAAAGGCATTCCGGCGTGGCGCGAGCCGCGCATCGTGCCGCTGCTCGTGCTCACCGGTCTGGCCGCGGGCGCGGGCTTGTTGCTGCTGGCGCGGCCGGCGCTGTTCGAGGGCAGGCTGCTGCTGCTCGGGCTGGCCGCCGCGCTGGTGCTTGCGCGTGCGCTCGCGTGGCAGCTCTATCGGCAGCGCCTGGCAGCGCGCATGCCGGAGGCGCTCGGCGCTGCGGGCCGCAGGCTGACGCAAGCCGGTTCGGTCGTTCCGCTGCTGCTGCTCGGCTTGCTGGGCAGCGGTCTTGCCGGGGGTGTGCTCGGCCAGGTGCTGAGCGCTGCCGCGGGGGCGCTGATCGTCGGCACCGGCGCTTGGCTCGGCTTCACGCTGATCACGCGTGCCGGTTTCAACCAGGGTTTCGCGCTCGCGCACCTGCCGGTGCGCGGCGTGCGCCGTTGACGGCGAAGGAGGCTCCATGGCTGCGAGTGCGGTTGCGAGTGCGGTTGCAGGTGCCAGAGCAGAAGTCGGCATCGGCGTCTCAAACAGCGGGCGTCGCTACTACCACGCCGCGCTCGAGACCCTGTCGCGCGGCGAACTCGAAGCGCTGCAATTCGAGCGCCTGCGCGACACGCTGCGCAACGCCTACGAACACGTGCCCACGCACCGCGTGCGCATGGCGGCGGCGGGCGTGCACCCCGACGACGTGCTGTCGCTCGACGACGTGCCACGCCTGCCGTTCACGCTGAAGGCCGACCTTCGCGAACACTATCCGTTCGGCATGTTTGCGCGCCCGTGCCATGAACTGGCGCGGCTGCACGCGTCGTCGGGAACGACCGGCAAGCCCACCGTGGTGGGCTACACGCGCGACGACATCGACACCTGGGCCGACCTGATGGCGCGCTCCCTGGTCTGCGCCGGTGCCCGGCCCGGCGACGTGGTGCACAACGCCTACGGCTACGGCCTGTTCACCGGCGGCCTGGGTGCGCATTACGGCGCCGAGCGGCTGGGTGCCGTGGTCGTGCCGATGTCGGGCGGCTCCACCGAACGCCAGGTGGCGCTGATCATGGACTTTCGCGCGCGCGTGCTGTGTGCCACGCCGTCGTACGCGCTGGCGATCGCCGAAGTGGCCGAGGCGCAGGGAGTGGACCTGCGCAAGAGTGCGCTCGAAATCGGCCTGTTCGGCGCCGAGCCGTGGAGCCAGGCGCTGCGCAGCGAGATCGAGGCGCGCATCGGATTGAGGGCGGTCGACATCTACGGCCTGTCGGAAATCATGGGCCCGGGCGTGGCCTGCGAATGCGAGTGCCAGAACGGCCTGCACGGCTGGGAAGATCACTTCCTGTTCGAGGTGATCGACCCCGAGACGCACCGCGTGCTGCCCGAGGGCGTGGCCGGCGAGCTCGTGATCACGACGCTGACGAAACAGGCGCTGCCGATGCTGCGCTACCGCACGCGCGACATCACGCGTCTGACCCGCGCGCCTTGCGACTGCGGCCGCACCCACCTGCGGCTGCTGCGCATCACCGGGCGCGACGACGACATGCTGATCATCCGCGGTGTGAACGTCTATCCGTCGCAGATCGAAGCCGTGCTGATCGGCCAGCACGCGATCACGCCGCACTACCAACTCGTCGTGCAGCGCCGCGGCGCTCTCGACGAGGTGAGCATCGAAGTCGAAGCGCAGCCGGGCGTTCCGGTCGAATCGTTCGCCGCAATCGCGCACGACGTGGCGCACCACATCAAGTCGCAGATCGGCATCACGACCGAGGTGCTGATCAAGTCGCCGGGCGCGATCCCGCGTTCGATGGGCAAGGCGGTGCGGGTGCGCGACCTGAGGCCGAAAGCAGACTCGAATTAGCGACGTTCTTCAGCCGCCACGGTCAAGCCATGCGTGAATCCACCATCACAACCGTCATCCCGGCGCACGCCGGGATCCACGGCATGAAGGTCTGCGAGCGTGCAGCGAAAACATTGGCCCCCACGGGTGGATCCCGGCGTGCGCCGGGATGACCGATGGGTGGCGTCGAAAACAGAAAACACCATGAGCAAACGCCTGCTGAAACTGAACGTCAACGGCCGCCACCGCGAAGATGCAGTGGCGGATCACACGCTGCTGCTCGACCACCTGCGAGAAACGATCGGCCTGACCGGCACGAAACAAGGTTGCGACGGCGGCGAATGCGGTGCCTGCACCGTGCTCATCGATGGTGAACCGCGCTTGTCGTGCATCACGCTCGCCGCAAGCTGCGAAGGGCGCAGCGTCGAGACGATCGAAGGCCTGGCGAGCGACGGCCGGATGAGCCGCTTGCAACGCGCGTTCCATGAAAAGCTGGGAACGCAATGCGGCTTCTGCACGCCTGGAATGATCATGGCGGCCGAGGCGCTGCTGCGGCGCAATCCGGCGCCGAGCGAGGCGCAGATTCGTGACGCGCTATCGGGCAATCTCTGCCGCTGCACCGGCTACGTGAAGATCATCGAATCGGTGCAGGCGGCGTGCGCTGGTGAACCGTCCGCGTGTGAGTGCGCGAGTGCGGTTGCCGACACCGGCACGTCGGCAGAGACGGCGCAACCAGCTGTAGGACCCCGCCACGCCGTAGGCGAGCGCACGCCGCTCATCGACGGCATCGACAAAGTCACCGGCCGCGCGCGCTACACCGCCGACTTGCCGTTTCAGGGAGCGCTCGTCGGGCGCATCTTGCGCAGCCCGGTCGCGCATGGCGTGATCCGCTCGATCGATACCGCCGCCGCGCGCGCGATTCCCGGCGTGCGTGCCGTGATCACCGGCGCGGACTTCGCCGCGCCGTATGGCGTGATCCCGATCGCGCAGAACGAATGGCCGCTGGCGCGCGACAAGGTGCGCTATCGCGGCGAGCCGCTGGTGGCGGTGGCCGCGGTCGACGAGGCCACCGCCGACGCAGCGTTGGCCGCGATCAAGCCTCGACATCGAGCCCCTGCCGGCTTACTTCAGCGCCGCCGACGCGCGCGCGCCCGATGCGACGCTGCTGCACGACAACAAGCGCGGCAATATCGAGCGCGACGTCGAGCAGACCTTCGGCGAGGTCGACAGCCGGCTTTGCCGCTGCCGACCTGATGCGCGAGCAGACGCTTCCACTACGCCGAGGTCGCGCATGGGCAGATCGAACTGAACGCGTCGGTGGCGAGTTTCGAGCCCGAGACGCAGCGCCTGACGATTCACTCGGTGACGCAGGTGCCGTACTACCTGCACCTGACGATCGCCCAATGCCTGGGAATCGACAGCGCCCAAGTCCGCGTCATCAAACCGTTTGTCGGCGGCGGCTTCGGGCACCGCGTCGAGCCTCTCAACTTCGAGATGATCACCGCGGCGCTGGCGCGCGCCGCCGGCGGCACGGTGAAGCTGGAACTCACGCGTGAAGAATGTTTTCTCACGCACCGCGGCCGGCCCGAGACCGACATTCGCCTCAAGCTCGGTATGAAGCGCAGCGGCGAAATCACTGCGGTCGATTGCGACATCACTCAGCGCGGCGGCGCTTACGGCGGCTACGGGCTGGTGACGATCCTCTACGCCGGCGCGCTGCTGCACGCGCTGTACCGCCTGGCCGCCGTGCAGTACCGCGGCCACCGCGTCTACACGAATACGCCGCCTTGCGGTGCGATGCGCGGCCATGGCGCCGTCGACGCGCGCCATGCGTTCGAGTCGCTGCTCGACAGCATGGCGCTCGAGTTGCGCCTCGATCCGTTCGCGCTCCGCCGCGCGAACCTGATCGCGCCGCCCTGGCGCACGTTGAACGACCTGCAGGTCAATTCGTATGGTCTGCCCGCGGCGCTCGATTGGGTGCAGCAGGCCTCTGGCTGGGATTCGCGGCGCGGCAAGCTGCGTGCGCAGCGATGGTCTGAAGCGGGGCCTGGGCCTGGCATGCTCGCATTACGTGTCGGGCTCGGCCAAACCTGTTCACTGGAGCGGCGAGCCGCACGCCGTGGTGAACCTCAAGCTCGATTTCGACGGCAGCGTGACGGTGCTCACCGGCGCGTCCGACATCGGCCAGGGCTCGTCGACGCTGCTCGCGCAGGTGGTCGCCGAGGTGCTGATGCTGCCGATGGCGCGCATCCGCGTCATCGCGACCGACAGCGCGCTCACGCCGAAAGACAACGGCTCGTATTCGTCGCGCGTCTCGTTCATGGTCGGCAACGCCGCGCTGCGTGCAGCGCAGGAACTGAGGCGCTTGCTGATCGATGCGGCGGCAAAACGGCTGAAGGTGAATGCCGAGCAGATCGACTGGCTGGGCGAACGCTGCGTGGTCAGCGGCACCGACCAGGGACTCGACTTTTCGGAAGTGGTGGGCGCCGCGCTGATTGATGCCGGCACGTTGACGGTCAAAGGCACCTGGTCGACTCCACCCGAAACGCAAGGCGGCAAGTTCCGCGGCGCCGCCGTGGGTTCCACGGCGGGCTTCTCGTACGCGGCGCAAGTGGTCGAGGTTGCCGTGGACGAAGAGACCGGCGTCGTGCGCGTCGAGCGCGTCTGGGTCGCGCACGACTGCGGCTTCGCCATCAACCCGCTCGCCGTGGAAGGCCAGGTGCAGGGCGCCGTGTGGATGGGCATGGGCCAGGCGCTGTCGGAAGCCACGCAGTACCACGACGGGCTGCACCTGCGCGCGAACCTGCTCGACTACCGGATTCCGACGATCGCCGAATCGCCGCCGATCGTCGTGAAGCTGATCGAATCGAACGATCCGCTCGGACCGTTCGGCGCGAAGGAAGCGAGCGAAGGTGCGCTGCACGGCTTCGCGCCTGCACTCACGAACGCGATCTTCGACGCGACCGGCATCCGCCTCACCGAATTGCCGGTGACGCCCGACCGTTTGCTCGATGCGCTTCAGGCGAAGCAGCGCGAAGCGCGGCTGCAAGCGCGGCGCAGTGCGAGCGTGGCGCCGGTGGCGGAAAGGGTGTGAGCATGCCGCATTTGAGCGAGTTCGAGTTCAAGCGCGCGACGAGCGTGGCGCAAGCTGTCGAATGGCTCGCCGCCGACCCGCGCGCCAGGCTGCACGCCGGCGGCACCGACCTGCTGCCGAACCTGCGGCGGGGCGTCGAGCAAGCGCCGGTGCTGATCGACCTCGGCGCGGTGCACGGCCTGTCCGATATCGCACTCACCGAGACCGGTGTGGTGTTGGGTGCTCGCGTGACGCTCGCGCAACTCGCCAAGGATCCGACGATCGCTGGGCAGTGGCCGGTGCTCGCCGAAGCAGCAAGCGCCGTCGCTGGCCCGGCGCACCGCAGCGTGGCGACGCTCGGCGGCAACCTGTGCCTGGACACGCGCTGCGTGTTCTACAACCAGAGCGTGTGGTGGCGCGCCGCGAATCAGCATTGTCTGAAATCCGGCGGCGACATCTGCCATGTCGCGCCGCAGGGCCGGCACTGCCACGCCGCGTTCTGCGGCGACATGGCGCCTGTCTTGCTGGTGTTCGGCGCCGAGGTGGACCTGGTCAGCGCGCGCGGCGAGCGGCGTATTCCTCTGGCCGACCTGTACCGCGACGACGGCGCCGCGCACTTGCGGATCGAACGCGACGAAGTGCTGACCGCCGTGCGCGTGCCGGCACTGCGGCCGGGCCAGCGCTGCGGCTATCGCAAGGCGCGCACACGCGCCGCGATGGACTTCCCGCTCGCCGGTGTGGCGGTGGCGCTCACGCTGCACGACGGCACCAGCGGCGTGCGCGGCGCAATCGCCGACTTGCGCATCGGCATCACCGGAACCAATTCGCAGCCCTTGCTGCTCGCCGGCTGCGAAGCGTTCACCGGCCGGCGCGTCGACGCCGAAGGGCTGGTGCAGCTGGGCAAGCTCGTGCAGAAACAGGTGAGCCCGATGCGCAGCACGGCGACGCCGGCCAACTACCGGCGCCTGGCCGCGGCCGCACTGACGCTGCGCCTGGTGCGCGAACTCGCGGGCGGGCAGGGCGCTGCGGTGAGTGATGCAGCGCAGCGAGCACGCTCTTCGAACAATCAGATGCGAGCCGGACGATGAAGCTCTGCCCCCAATGCCACCGTGCAGTGGACTCAGAAGCCGACGGCATCACGCTGTGCTGCGCGAACGCGAGCCTGGAGTGGCACTGCACGAAGTGCGGCAAGGTCAGCGAAGGCTTCGCCTTTCCCTATGGCCGCTGCCCGCGCTGCGGCGGTGAGCTCGCCGCGCCGCATGCGCGGCGCATCGACGACTCGGCGGCGCTGCAGGCGATTCGCATGGCGTTCGAGATCGAACTCGGCGGGCGCGCGTTCTACCAGCGCGCCGCCGCGCAAACCGACGACAAGGCCTTGAGCGAGCTGTTCGCGCGCTTCGCGCTGATGGAAGGCGAGCACATGGAAACGCTGGCGCGGCGCTACCACATCGATGCGCCGGCGCCGAGCACGGACTTCAAGGCCGACCTGACGGCGATCTTCGGTTCGGCCACCCAGCGGCCGAACGATCCCGACAACCTGTTTCGCACGGCAATCGGCATGGAGCAGCGCGCCGCCGAGTTTTTTGACTCGCGCGTCGCGCAGGCCAGAGCAGGCTCCGCCGAGCAGCGGCTGTTCCGCGAACTTGCCGCCGAAGAGCACGAGCACGCGAAGGAGCTGAGCGTTGCGTACGCGCGTTGGCGCTTCGGCCAGCCGGGACAATTCCGAACCAACCTGCTGCACCCTCCGACGACGCCGGTGACGGCACGGGTGCGCATGACGAACGCCGCAGCCGCGCTGCTCGCGCACCACGACGCGCAGCGCATCGCGCTGTGCTGCGGCGAACAGAGGATCAGCTACGGTGCCTTGCGCGAGCAGGTGATGCACGCTGCCGCCGTGCTGCGGGTGCGCGGCGTCGCCGGCGGCGAACGCGTCGCGGTCAAGCTGCCCGACGGCAGCGATTGGGTCAACGCCTACCTGGGCGCCATCTGGGCCGGCGGCGTGGCGGTCGCGGTGAATCCGCGCATCCCGGCCTCCGAATGGCAGTACATCCTCGACGAAGCCGGCTTCCAGGTCATCGTCGCCGAGACGCTCGACGACACGCCGCCGCCCTGGCGCGAACGGGTGATTCTGCTGGCCGACTGGCAGCGCCTCGTCGGGCACGCGCATCCGCTCGCGCCCGAGCCGATGCACCCCGACGCGCCGGCGTTCTGGTGCCACTCGTCGGGAACCTCGGGCAAGCCGAAAGCCGTGGTGCATGCGCAGCGCGCGATGCGCAGCATCGAACAGGTGTCGAGCGAGGCGCTCGGCATCAGCGCCGACGACCGGCTGTTCGCGAGCTCCAAACTGTTCTTCTCGTACCCGCTGACGAACAGCCTGTTCGCCGGGCTGAAGCTCGGCGCCAGCGTCGTGCTCGACCCCGCATGGCCCACGGCGCAGGGCGTGGCCGCGAGCGTCGAGGCGCAGCGCCCGAGCGTGCTGTTCAGCGTGCCGTCGCTGTACCGCAATCTGTTGCGCGAAGGGCTCGCGCCGCGCATCGCAGGTGCCGGCGTGCGCCTGTGCGTGTCGGCCGGCGAAGCGCTGCCGGCGAGCCTGCGCGATGCGTGGCGCGAGCAGACTGATCTGAGCATCGTCGACGGCTACGGCGCTTCCGAAACGCTGATCCTGGCGATGCTCGACCGCGGCGACGGCCAAGGCTTCATGCCCTCGCCGGGGGTGCGGATCGAGCCCTTCGAGCAAGCCGATGCGGATTTGCCGACGCGAATTCGCATCCACGCGCCGACGCTCGCGCTGGGTTACCTCGACCGGCCGAAGGCACAGGCCGAGACCTTCCTCCCCGACGCGGCCTCGGGCGATGTGGTGTTCTGCCCGGCCGATCTGTTCGCGAGAGCAGACGGCGGCGGCTGGCGCTTCGCCGGCCGCGAAGACAGCCTCGTAAAGATCGGCGGGCGCTGGGTCGACCTGGTCGAGCTCGAACAGCGGCTCACGGCGACGGCGGCACACATCGTCGAAGCCGCGGCGGTGTGCGTGCCCGACGCCGACGGCGTCGACGCGGTGGCGCTCTTTTACGTGGCCGTCGAGGCGACGCTTGCCACTGCCACCGACGCCAGGCTGCGCGACGCCGCGCAAGACCTGCCGCACCACCAGCGGCCGCGTTGGTTGTACCCCGTGGAGGCGCTGCCGCGAGGGCCCACCGGCAAGCTGCAGCGCAGCAAGCTTCGGGAATTGCATCAGGCGATGCATTGAAATGACATTCGTCTGCGTCGAATTGCGTCAGGCGTACAGCGCAGAGCTGACTGCTTTCGGCCCAAAGCGGCCGTTCGACACTGTGTGCAGGCCAGCCTTCGCCGCTGCGCGCCCACCTGCTCCGCTGCGAGGGCAGGTGGCCCGGGGTACGTTCTCCGGCCCACGCTCGCGGGGCACCGGATGTGGTGCGCGGCGCGCATCTCCATCAACACCCGCCAAGCACCAGAGGAGCCAGGACACCGCGAATGGGTCCTGCGCCCGTACCCCGAACCACCTGCCCTGGCCACAGGGGTGCACCCCTGCGCAACGCCCGTCACCATGGGTGGCAGCGGGGCGGTGGTGGTGCCCCCGGGCGCAGGTCCCATTCGCGGTGTCCTGGCTCTTGGTGTGCTTGGACGGTGTTGATGGCGCTGCGCGTCGTGAGCTGCGGTGGCGCCCCGCGAGCGTGGACCGGAGAACGGGGGCGCCGCCACCGCCCTGGGGAACGGCCGGTCGTGGGCCGGGCCTGCACACAGTGTCGAACGGCCGCTTTGGGCCGAAAGCCGCCCTTCAAGATGCGTTAGCGTGTCATGCATCGCGGGTCGCGCGAAACGCGGTGGAGCAAATCAAATGACGCTTCCTTGCGTCAACACCGAACGCCGCGGCCACGTGCTGGTTGCGACGCTGTCGCGCCCGCCGGTGAACGCGTTGAATGACGAATTGATCGATCAGATGCACGCCGTGCTCGACACCGCGATCGCTGACGACAGCCTGGCGGTGCTGCACATTCGCAGCAGCGAGCGGGTCTTCTCAGCAGGGGCCGATCTCGCGCTGATTCGCGAGTGCTTCGCCACACTGCAAGGGCCGGACGCGATGACCGAAGTGGTGCGCCACATGCAGCGCCTGTACGCAAGGCTGGAGGCCGCGCCGTTGGCGACGGTTGCGGAGATCGGCGGCGCTGCGCTCGGCGGCGGGCTCGAGCTCGCGCTCGCCTGCGACTTGCGAGTCGCGGCGCTGGAGGCGACGCTCGGCCTGCCCGAAGCCTCGCTCGGCCTGCTGCCCGGCGCCGGCGGCACGCAGCGCCTGACGCTTCTCACCGGTCCCGGGGTCGCGAAGCGCCTGATCCTCGGCGCCGAAGTGATCGACGGCGCGCAGGCGCGGCAGCTTGGCCTCGTGCAATGGGCGCTGCCGCGCGAGCAGTTGCAAGCCTTCACGCACGAGCTCGCGGCGCGCCTCGGCGAAATCCCGAAGGCAGCGCTCGCCGCGAACAAGCGCTGCATCGCGGCGCACAGCGACCCGGATCGCGATGGGTTCGCCGAGGAGATCGCCGAAACTCGCACGCTCTATGACGACGCCGAAACGCGCGCCAAGGTGCGGGCGTTCCTCGATCGCAATCCGTCGCGGCGGCGCCGGGAAGTGGCGTGAGCGGCTTCGCGCATGCACCGGTTCGAAACCGGCACGAAGCGAGATGACTGCCGACGCTGAATCGCGAACTGCCAAGCGCTGGCACGAAGCCGACGCAGTGCACATCGATGTGCGCGGTCTGCCGCCGCCGCAGCCGCTGGTCGCGATCCTGCGCCTCGTGCACGAACAGGGCGACTCAGGCAGCGCAGTGATCGTGCACCACGACCGCGATCCGCTGTTGCTGTATCCCGAGCTCGCCGAGATCGGCTGGGTTGCGCAGCGCATCGAGGCGCCGCCGGGCGAAGTGCGGCTGCGCTTGTGGGACGCGAGGTCGCAGCCGCGCGAGCGCCGAGCCCGAAGCGTGAAAACCGCTGCCGGAGCCTTTCTCGCCGGCGCAACGGCCTGCGGCTGACCGCAATGACTGCGCTGGAGCGGCAGAAGCGGCGACGCGGACTGCGTGCCCCAAGAGCCTGTCCGACGTTGGGGCGGGCCGCGCTGGGCGTGTCTTGGGGCCGAGGTCCAAGGTGCAGCTGTGCCGGGCGGCACGGCGAGCATTTGCAACGACGAAAGGCTCCGAGAGACCGAGCCGGTTCCCGGCGACACTTGCGGTGCCGAGGGCAAGACACCCGCGCGCTCGAACTTCAACGATAGGTGGGACTTCCCGGTGGCTCTTTCGCTCGACAAGCCCAAGCTCGACAACCTTGCCGGCGACATCTGGAAGTCTGCCGAGCGCCTGCGCGGCAAGTTCAAGGCCTACGAATACCAGAGCGTCATCCTGCCGATCATCGTCATCCGGCGGCTGGAATGCGTGCTGCTGGCCTGGCGCGAGGCCAAGAGCGCCGAGGTGCTGGCCAAGCGGCCCAAGCTCACCGAGAAGGAGCTCGCGAAGCTGGTCAAGGAACTCGAACTGAATCCCCAGCAGTCGCCGTTCTCGAACAAGACCGAATGGACGCTGCGCAGGGTCTATGAGGAAGATCACACGCTGCTGGAGGAGAACTTTCGCGCCTACATCAACGGCTTCTCGAAGAACGTTGACGACATCATCGAGCACTTCAACTACCGCGCCACCATCGGCACGATGGTGAAGAACAACCGGCTCGCTCCGATCCTGAATCAGTACAAGGAACTGGAGCTCGGCCCGGACCAGCTCTCGCCGGCCTGGAGATGGGCTACATCTACGAAGAGCTGCTGCGGCGCTTCTCGGAACAAAGCGGCGAGGAGGCCGGTGAACACTTCACGCCGCGCGAAGTCATCCGGCTGATGGTCGAGCTGCTGGACATCCCGATTCCCGACCGGCACTTCTCGATCTACGACCCGGCCTGCGGCACGGGCGGCATGTTGTCCGTGGCCAAGGAGCACCTGCTCGACCGCGCTGCCACGCCGCAGGAAAAGGAGCGCGTCGAGAAATTCGTGACCGTCCACGGACAGGAGCTTTCGCCGACCAACTACGCCATCTGTCAGGCCGACCTGCTGATCAAGAACGACAAGCAGGCAAAGGTGTATCCTCGGCAACTCGCTCATTCCGCACGACCCGCACAGCAGCGAGCCGGGCGACCAGTGGCCCGAAACCAAGTACCGCTTCGACTGCATGTTGAGCAACCCGCCCTTCGGCGTCACCTGGGGCGGCAAGGACGGCTACGAAGCGCGAGGCGCGGAAGCTGGAGAAGACCCGCTACCGGGCCGGCATGCCGCGCGTGAACGACGGCGCGCTGCTCTTCCTGCAAACCATGCTGGCCAAGATGATGGCGCCGGAGGAGGGCGGCAGCCGCATCGCCATCATCTTCAACGGCTCGCCGCTCTCCAATGGCGACTGCGGCTCGGGCGAAAGCGAAATCCGCCGCTGGATTCTGGAGAACGACTGGCTCGACGCCATCGTCATGCTGCCCGACCAGCTCTTCTACAACACCGGCATCTTCACCTACATCTGGCTGCTGCGAAACGAGAAGCCCGCCACGCATCGCGGGCGCGTGATGCTCATCGACGCGCGCCAGCAGTTCGAGAAGGAGCCAAAGTCCTTCGGCAACAAGCGCAACCGGATGACCGACGCGCACCGGCAATGGATCGAGGAGCGTTACCGCGAAGGGCTGGGAATCCGGCTTCGACGATGAGCACGTGAAGACTCTTCCGCGAGAAGGACTTCGCGTTCCACAAGGTCAAGCGTGGTGTTCTGGCAGACCGACGAGCACGACCAGCCGGCCATCGTCACCGAGCCTTACGAGAAGGCGTTCACCGCCGCCAACCTCGACCAAGGAGCAGGTGTTCCACGACAGCGACCTCAGCTTTCGCGTGCGCGTGAAAGTGGGTAAGGGCGAGAAGACGGTGGAGTTCGTCCTCAAGCCGGCGGACAGTGCGGCGAAGAAGCTCAAGGCGGCGCTGGGCGACAAGCCGGAAATCCTCTCCGTCGAATGGACGCACCGCCACTACGTGCAGGATGACGAATACATCCCGCACGGCGAGGACATCGAGGCGTTCCTGAAGCGGGAAATCGCCAAGCCCATCATCCGCTGGGAAGACAGCCCGCAACTCGGCTACGAAATCCTGCCGAACAAATACTTCTACCGCTACCAGCCGCCCACGCCCGCGAAGGACTTGCTGGCGGAGTTCTGGAGGCTGGAGAAGGAGGCGGAGAAGATGCTAAATGGATTGGCAAGCCGATGACAACCGCAAAGGAAACCGACCAGCTTGCACCGTGGACGAACGCTGTGCCAACGGGGTGGACAGTGGCGCGCCTGGGCGCAGCTGCAGATGTCCTGTTCAGCAACGTGGACAAGCACACAATCGACGGCGAACGCCCTATTCGGCTCTGCAACTACGTCGACGTCTACAAGAACGATCGAATCACTGGGGCAATCGATTTCATGAAGGCCTCAGCCGACGAGGGCGAAATCAGGAAGTTCCAGATTCACCGCGGTGATGTTCTTGCAACGAAGGACTCGGAAGCAGCAGACGACATTGCGATTCCTTCGCTGGTCGTCGAAGATTTGCCGGGTGTTTTGTGCGGATACCACATGGCGATGATCCGTCCGCGGGTTGCATCGGTCAGCGGTGCGTTTCTGGCCTGGCTCCACGCTTCAAAGTCTTTCCGCGCACAGTATGAAGCGAAGGCGGTCGGGGTAACGCGATTCGGCCTTTCCCAGTACGCCTTTCGCTCGGCACGCATTCCGCTCCCGCCACTACCGGAGCAACAGCGCATCGCGGCGTATCTCGACGCGAGTTGCGCAGCGATCGACGCTGCGGTAGCCGGCAAGCGCCTTCAACTCGAAACACTCGCCGCCCTCCGCAAGGCCATCATTCAACGTGCGGTCACGCGCGGCATCTCGGATCATGCCGTTTTGGAATCGACCAACAACGCGTGGATGGAGAACATTCCGCATGGTTGGCGACTGGTCAGCCTCAAGCGCATCGCGGAAATTCAAGGCGGCCTCACCCTCGGAAAACAGTACGAGGGCTCACTGGTCGAACGCCCCTACTTGCGCGTCGGCAACGTCCAGGATGGTCACCTCGATCTGGCTGACGTTTCGGTGATCGAACTCCCGGCGAGCGTGGCTGCGGGCGTCGAGCTTCGCCCGGACGACGTGCTGATGACCGAGGGTGGCGACCTCGACAAACTCGGACGCGGACATCTGTGGAACGGTGAGATCCCAGGCTGCCTGCACCAGAACCACATTTTCTCGGTGCGCTGTTTGCGCCACAAGCTGAAGCCGATGTTCCTCGCCCATGTCACGGCCTCCCAATACGGGCGCGATTACTTCGAGGCCACGGGCAAGCAAACCACGAACCTCGCCTGCACCAACGCGACCAAGGTCGGCGAGTTCCCCATTCCGTTGCCGTCCTTGCCTGAGCAGGAAGCCATCTGCGCCCACCTCGACGCAAAGCTCGGCGAAGTCAAACGCATCGTTGCCGGCATCGACGCCCAAATCGCCACCCTCACCGCCTACCGCAAGTCGCTGATTCACGAGTGCGTCACCGGCCAGCGGCGGGTGACGGACGAGGATGTGCGCAGAGCAGGACGCAGCGAAACAAGTCAGCTTGCGCGGGAATTCGCGGTATGACCGCTCGGAAGTCGACCCCGCGAGCGGGCGTGGCCTTACCAGCCGCAGAGCCCGTCGCGCTGATCGCGGATGTGCGGGAGCTGATCCTGCAAGCCCGCGAGGGGGTCGCGCGGGCGGTGGACTCGGCGCTGACGACGCTGTACTGGCACATCGGCCGCCGCACCCTCCAGGATGTTCTGAAGGAGAAACGCGCAGGCTATGGCGAGGAGATTGTCTCCGCGCTGGGGAGACAATTGGAGCTGGAATTCGGACGCGGCTTTTCAGTGAAGTCGCTGCACCACATGATCCGGTTTGCGCAGGCTTTTCCTGACGAACAGATTGTCTCCGCGCTGCGGAGACAATTGACCTGGACCCATTTCAAGTCCTTGGTCTACATCGAAGACCCGCTGAAACGCGATTTCTACGCCGAGATGTGCCGCATCGAAGGCTGGAACACGCGGACGCTGGCGACGAAGATCGACGCCATGCTTTTCGAGCGGACGGCGCTCTCGAAGAAACCGGATCAGCTCATCCGGCAGGAACTCGACGCTCTGCGGGCGCAGGACAGGCTGACGCCGGATCTGGTTTTTCGCGACCCCTACTTTCTCGATTTTCTCGGGCTGAAAGACACCTACTCGGAGAAAGACCTGGAGTCGGCGCTGTTGCGCGAGATCGAGTCGTTTCTGCTGGAGCTGGGAACGGGCTTTGCCTTCGTGGCGCGGCAAAAACGCATCACGCTGGATGGCGTCGACTATCACATGGACCTCGTCTTCTACCATCGGCGGCTCAAGCGGCTGGTAGTGGTCGAGCTGAAGTTGGGCGACTTCCAGCCCGCCGACTTCGGACAAATCGAACTCTATCTGCGCTGGCTCGACCGGCACGAGCGTCAACCAGGGGAAGAGCGGCCCATGGGCTTGATCCTGTGCGCCGGGAAGAAGGTCGAGACCGTGGAGTACCTTGACCTCGACCGCTCGGGCGTGCACGTGGCAGAGTACCTGACCGAGCTGCCGCCGCGCAAGCTGCTGCAACAGAAGCTCCACGATGCGGTTCGTCTGGCTCGCGCCCGGCTCGAATCCGCGAATGGCTGACCATGGCTCGGAAAAAGCAACCCGAGCTGACCTTTCAGCAGCACATCGCGGACTTCCTCGTCCGCGAGCACGGCTATGGCGTGCTCGAACAGACCGACATCACGGACACCGAGCATTGCATCGCCGAAGATCAGCTCTGGGCCTTCCTCAACGCCACGCAGGCCGACACGCTCAAGAAGCTCACCGACGACTACGGCACCGACGCGCGGGACGAGGTATTCAAGGCGCTGCGCAAGGAACTGGAGCACACGCCGCTGTGGATGCTCCTGCGCCACGGGCTGAAGGTGCGCGGGCTGGAGTTCCGGCTCTACTACCCGAAGCCGCGCTCAGCCGAGAGCGCCGCCGCCACGAAACACGGCGAGAACCGCATCACCTTCCGCCCGCATTTCTACTTCGGCGAGACCAACCAGGAGATCGATTTCGTCTTCTTCCTCAACGGCCTGCCCATCGTGGCGCTGGAGGTGAAGCACGAGAAGAACCAGACCGTGCATGACGCCGTCGCGCAGTTCGCCGCCCGCGACCACACCCGCAAGATTTTCCAGCATCCGTTCCTCTACCTCGCCGCCGACACGAGCGACGTGATGGCCGCGACCGACCCGCGCCGGGAGCAGAACTTCCGCTGGCACAACACCGGGCTGACGAACACGCCGCAGAACGGCGACGAATACCCGGTCGAGTTCCTCTACCGCGAGGTGCTGGCGAAGGACCAGTTGCTCGAAGCGCTCTCGTTCTTTCTCGTCCGCGTGCCCCAGCGCGACGCGGAGGACGACAAGCCGGAGCGTCCGGCCTTCACGCTGTTCCCGCGCTACCACCAGAGCCGCACGGTGCGAAAGGTGGCGGACGACATCTCGGCGCACTTCGCCGCGAAGGGCGACATCGGGCGCAAGTACCTCGTCAACCATTCGGCGGGCAGCGGCAAGACGCTCTCCATCTGCTGGCTGGCGGACCGCCTGCACAGCCTGTTCAAGCCCGGCACGAGCGAGAAGCTGGTGGACCTGGTGTTCATCCTCACCGACCGCAAATCGCTCGACACGAACATCCGGGAGGACATCGAGAACTTCACGCACCTGAAGGATGTGGTGGGCCTGGCGCGCAAGGCCGAGGACCTGCCGCGGTTCCTGAAGGAGCGCAAGCCGATCATCGTCACCACGCAGCAGAAGTTCGCCTGGGTGCTGGAGGAGATCGAGAAGAACCCCGAACTGAAGAAACTCCGGGTGGCGTTCCTGATCGACGAAGCCCACCGCTCGCAGGAAGGCCAGATGGGCGCGGCCATCCGCGTGCCGTTTCGCAAGCCGAAGATGCCGACGAACCGAGGATGCAGAGGACCCTGAGCACGACCCGCAAGAGCAGACTCGCCAAGATCATCCGCGAGCATGACCTCAACCAGATGTTCGTCGCCTTCACCGCCACGCCTGCGCCGGCCACGGTCACGCTGTTCGGCGAACCGTTCGACACCTACTCCGAGGCCGAGGCCATCGCCGAGGGCTACATCGTGGATGTGGCGGCCAGCATCATTTCCTACAAGACGCTCTACAACCTGCATTGCCCGATCGTGCCCAAGCTGGACGAGGAGAAGCTCTATCCGAAAGGGGTCGTTTCCAAGGCGCTGCAGAACGTGGCGTTCCAGGATGATGGCCTGATTCAGTACAAGGCTGAGGTGATGCTGCGCATCTTCGAGGAGGACGTGAAGCCGCTCATCGGCGGACGCGCCAAGGCGATGATCGTGACCACCTCCCGCGTCGCCGGGCTGCGCTATTTCAAGATCATCAAGGAGAAGCTCAAGGAGCGCGGCGCGGCCTACAAGGCGCTCTACGCCTTCTCGGATTTCGTCGCATCCCGAAACCAACGAGGCGATCAGCGAGCACGCGGTCAACGAGCTGAAGGACGGCGAGTTGATCGAGGAGCGGTTCGAGGGCGACGACTACCGCGCTGATGATCGTGGCCAACAAGTTCCAGACCGGTTTCGACCAACCTCTGCTGGCCGGCATGTTCCTCGACAAGCCCGTCGTGGACCGCAACGCCGTGCAGACGCTGTCACGGCTGAACCGCTGCCACGAAGGCAAGGAGCGATGTCGTGGTGGTGGACTTCACCAACAACGCCAAGGCGATCCTCAAGGCATTCGCCAAATACCGAAAAGGCACGCCCTTCGAGCCGGAAGAGCCGGACCAGGACGCTTTGCCCGAAATTGCACGCCGAGATTCTGGCTGCGGGGGTCTTCACGCAGAAGGATGCCGCTGATCTCGCAACGCTGCTCGCGACCGGCACGGATGCGCAGGTGCAGTTCTCGGTCAACGCGCTGCGGGTTCGCTTTCAGGCGAGGCTCACCGATCTGGAAGAGCGCAAGGAGTTCGTCTATCTGCTCGCCCGCTTCGTGAAGAGCTTTCACTTCCTCACTTGCTTCTTCACCTATTGCGCCGGAGATTCAAGCAGTTCGCCGCGTTTGCCGAATACGTCGGCCCGCAGCTCATCAAGGCAGGCAGCGTGTCCGAGCTGATGAAGCAGATTCGGCAGACGCGAAGTCATCAAGGCCGCCGTCGAATATCAGGGCGTGCAGACGAGCGGTGGAACGGTGAAACTCCGGCCGGGCACAGGGAAGAAGGGCAGTGGCCCGCCCCCGACGAAGGTATCCGTTCAGGACATGATCGCGGAGATCCAAGCCAAGTTCGCCATCACCGACGAGGAGGCGCTCTACATCAAGCAGGTCACGGAGGAGAAGGCCGCCGACCCGGCCATTCGCAGCACCGTCACCGCCCACCGGGACGACCGCATTTACCTCGAAGGCGCCTATCGCGGGCAGGTGAACGGCGAGATACAGACCGCCTACGACGAGCGAGGACGCTACGAGGAACTGGCGGATCCCGAAGTACACGGACACCGGCGGCATCTTCGACATCATGGCGGTCACGGTGATCCAGCACCATCTGTCATTCGCGGCATGAGGCGATGAGCAAGACCATTCACCAGATGCCCGAGGCCGACCGGCCGCGCGAGAAGTTGCTCCGGAAAGGTGCGGCAGCCTTGAGCGATCGGGAACTGCTGGCGGTTCTGCTTGGGAAAGGCACGCCGGGGATGGATGTCATGACCCTCGCCGGAAAGCTGGCGCGGCTCATTGACGAGAAGGGCCTGGAAGTGAAGGCCGAAGACCTGACGCAGTTCGAAGGCGTGGGCGACGCGAAGGCCACTCTGATCCTCGCGGCGATCGAATTCGCCCGCCGCCGCATCAAGCCGGAGGGCGCGAAGATCGAGACCCCGGCGGACCTGCTGCCTCACATCCGGCACTATGCCGACCGGAAGCAGGAGCATTTTCTGTGCGCCAGCATCAACGGCGCGAATGAGATCCTGAACATCCGCGTCGTTTCGATCGGCCTGATTGACCGAAGCCCGGTTCATCCGCGCGAAGTCTTCGCGGATGCACTGTCCGACCGTGCTTCGGCTGTCATCGTTGCCCACAATCACCCGAGCGGCGGTGTCGAGCCGTCGCAAAGCGACATCAACATCACCGCCCAGCTCAAAGCGGCGGGTGAAATCGTAGGCATCGAGCTGCTGGACCACATCATCTTCAACAGGACCGGATACTTCAGTTTCTTGGAAGCCGGAAGGCTGTAGAGAGGGATCATGACTTGTGTATCGGCAGGAGTGCGGCTGCGCCTGTGGGATGCGAGGTCGCGCCGCGCGAGCGCCGAGCCCGAAGCGTGAAAACCGCTGCCGGAGTTTTTCTCGCCGGCGCGGCGAGCCGCCTGCTGCCGGTCTCGATCCCGTTTCGCTTCTTCGGCGCTGCCATCGGCTACCACCTGCTCGCCTGGCTCGCCTTGCTGGCCGGTGCGCCTGGCGTGCCGCGCTTCGCCGGCGGGCTGGGCTGGCCGCTCGCGGGCTTGCACCTGGTGACGCTGGGCGTGCTCGTGATGACGGCCATCGGCGCCAGCCTGCAGCTGCTGCCGGTCGCGACGCGCCAGCCGCTGCGGCGCATCGGCTGGGCGGCGGTGATCTGGTGGCTGTATGCGCCCGGCGTCGGCGCGGTCGCGCTCGGCATGGGCGCGGTCATTCCCTGGCTGCTCGGTGTGGGCGCGTTCGCGGTGGCGTTCGCCATGCTGGTCTGGGCCGTGCTGCTCGCGAACAACCTGCGCGGCGCGCGCGGCATGCCCGGCGTCGTGGTGCACGGCTGGGCGTCGCTGGGCTCGCTGCTCGTCGTGCTGGGCAGTGCGCTCTCGCTCACGCTGGCGTACACCGGTGCGCCGTTGCTCGATCGGACCAGCGCCTTGGCCGTGCACATCGCTTTCGCCCTCTATGGCTTCATGGGAGCGCTGGCGCTGGGCCTGTCGTACATCCTGGTGCCGATGTTCGCGCTGGCGCCGGCGCCGAGCGAGCGGCAGGCGGTTGCCTCGTGTGCCCTCGCCATTGCAGCGCTGGCGCTGATCCTGCTCGCCGCATTCGGCGTCGCACCACAGACCTTGCGAATCGTGGCGGTGCTGCTCGGCATGGCCGCGCTGGTGCTGCACTTGCGCCAGATGCTCGGCGCGCTGCGCACCGGGCTGCGGCGCGAACTCGGCCGTTCCTTCGCGCTGGTGCGCGTGGCGTGGACGGCGCTCGCGGCGAGCCTGGGCGCAGCGCTTGCGCTGCAGCTCGGTGCGCGGTGGGACGGTCTGGCCATCGCTGTTCGGGCTGCTGGCGATCGGCGGTTGGCTGCTCACCTTTGTGCTCGGCATGCTGCAGCGCATCTTGCCGTTTCTCGCATCGATGCACGCGGCGCGGGACCGCAAGCGCCCGGCAACGCCGTCGCAGCTGAGTGCGGATGCGCCGCTCGCGCTGCACTTCGCGTGTCATCTCGCGGCACTCGCCGGTCTGGTGCTCGCCGTCGTGGCTGACAGTGCGGTGATCGCCGCGCTCGCGGCCGGCGTCGGCGCGCTCGGCGCCGCAGCATTCGCGGCGTTCTTCTTGATCCTGCTGCAACGCATGCGCAGTGGCACGCCTGGGCGCGCGCCGCTGGATTGAGATGCATCAAGGGCCGTGCTGCCGTCGCCGTTAGTCTGGCATGCGAAGAACTTCGGGAATCCCATGCGTCAAGTGAGCACCCGGCTCGACACCGAACATCGCAGCAGCCTCGAGCTGCTCGGCCGCGTCGAGCAGGCGTTTGCGCGCCCGGCCCGAGGTGCCGACTTTCCCATGCTCGCCGCGCAGTTCTGTCAGCTGATCGAGCGCGACGTCGGACGCCACTTCGACTTCGAAGAAGCCGAACTGCTGCCGCGCATGGCACAAGCCGGCGAGGCCGACATCGCCGAGCTGCTGAAGGAAGAACACGACGCGATCCGCGCTGTCGCCGCCGACATCCTGCCGCTGGCGCACAGCGCCGCCAAAGGCGCGCTCGACGCCACCGGCTTCAAGGCGCTGAAGCGCCTGGCGCTGGAGCTGGTGGAGCGCGAGGTGGCGCACATCCAGAAAGAGACAGCAGTGCTGCTGCCGTTGCTCGACGACCTGCTCGACGACGAGACCGACCGCGAACTCGACTTCGCGTATGCATCAACCTGAACGCCGCACAAGGACGAACCGATGGAAATGGACGTGACCGCGCAAGCCAGCGTGCGCGCGATGATCCGCGAGGATCTGAATGCCGTGGTCGCGATCGACGCGGCGCTGCAAGGCCGGCAGCGCGCGGCCTACTTCGAACGGCGCCTGGCCGCGGCGCTGCGCGAGCCCGGCGTGCATGTGCAGCTGGCGGCGGTCGACGCGCAGGGCTTGGCCGGCTACATCCTGGCGCGGCGCATCGAAGGCGAGTTCGGCCGGCAATTCCCCGCGCTGCGGCTCGAAGTGGTCGGCGTGCGCCCGCAGCTTCGCGGCCGCGGCATCGGCAGGCTGTTGTTCAACTCGCTTCTCAACTACGCCCAGCAGCACGGCATCACCGAGCTGCGCACCGCAGCCGATTGGCGCGACCACGCGGTGCTGCGCTGGCTCGACGCGATGGAGTTTGCGCTCGCGCCCAACCAGGTGCTCGATTGCGCCGTCGCGCAGGGCTACCAGGCGGAGCGCGCCGACGCGCTGGAGCTGCCTGAAGGCTTGGGCACGAGCCCCGAGATCGACTACGGCGCGCCGGCCGGCAATGACTTCGAACGCATGGCCACGTTGCACTGCGACGTGCGCGCGATGCGGCTGGAGGATCTGCCGCAGATCGTGCGCATCGACCGCGGGCTCACCGGCCGCAATCGAGACGCCTACATGGCCGCCAAGTTCGGCGAAGCGATGCAGGACAGCGGCGTTCGCGTTTCGCTGAGCGCGCTGCTCGACGGCGCGATCGTCGGCTACCTGATGGCGCGCGCCGACTTCGGCGACTTCGGGCGCAGCGAGCCGGTGGCCGTGCTCGACACGATCGGCGTCGACCCGGCATCCGCGCACCGTGGCGTGGGCCACGCGCTGGTGTCGCAGCTGTTCGCCAACCTCGGCGCGCTGCACGTCGAGCGCGTCGAGACCGTGGTCGAGGCGGCCACGCAATTGGCCCTGCTGGCCTTCCTGGTCGACACCGGCTTCAAGCCCTCGCAGCGGCTCGCCTTCGTGCGCCGCGTGCCGTGAACGCCGCTGCCCGATGCGAGCGCGGTGTACGACGCACTGCGCGAGGTTGACGACCCCGAGGCCGGAATGAACATCGTCGAGCTCGGCCTGGTGTACCGCGTGGAGGTGGCGGGAAGCCGGGTCGAGATCGACATGACGATGACCACACCCGCCTGCCCGGTCGCCGACATGCTGGTCGAGCAGGCCCGGGGCGCCGTGCAGCGCGCGTGCCCTCCTGACACGCAGGTGCAGCTGCAGCTCGTCTGGGAGCCGATCTGGAACCCGCAGATGATGAGCGGCACGGCGCGCGAGCACTTCGGCTGGCCGGGCGCGACGTGAACGCAGCGCGCGCGAGGCCCAGCCGTTTGTCACCCCGTGCTTGACACGGGGTCCACTGTGAACGGTCCGCGCGCGACCCTGAACCTCGCGCCGCGGCAGCGCGTGGCGTTGCTCGTGCTGGGTTTCGTTGCCCTCGTCGCAGGCACGGCGGCCGGCCTCACGCGCCTGGGCTGGGCGCTGCCCGGCGCGGCACTCGCGCCCGCCGCCTGGCACGGCGTACTGCTGATCTGCGGCTTCTTCGGCGTCGTCATCTCGCTCGAACGCGCGGTCGCGCTGCGCGCGCTCTGGGCTTATGCGGCGCCGCTGGCCGCCGGCTTGGCCACGCTGACGCTGCTCGCCGGTGGGCAGCACGCGGCGCCCTGGTTGTATGTGGCCGGCGGCGCCGTGCTCAGCGCGGCGTCGGTTGAAATCGTGCGCCGCCATGCCGCGCTGTTCACCTGGACGCTCGCGCTCGGTGCATTCGCCTGGCTCGCCGGCAGCGCGCTCTGGGCCTACGGGTTTCCGGTGCGCGACGCCGTGCCGTGGTGGCTCGCCTTTCTGGTGCTGACGATTGCCGGCGAGCGCCTCGAGCTGTCGCGCCTGTTGCCGCAATCGCGCGGCGCCGCGCGCAGCTTCGCGGCGCTGCTCGTCGCGTGCGGTGCCGGCCTGATCGGCGGCTGGCAGGGGTGGGTCTGGGGGCCAACGCTCTTTGCCGCGGCGCTGCTCGGCTTTGCGCTGTGGCTCGCGCGTCACGACCTCGCCATGCGCACCGTTCGCGGCAAGGGCTTGACGCGTTTCATCGCCGTGGCGCTGTTGTCGGGCTACTTCTGGCTCGCGCTGGGCGCCGCGGTGGCGCTGGTGAGCGGCGGTTTTCTTCCCGGCAGCGCCGCGTACGACGCCGCGCTGCACGCGCTGCTGGTGGGCTTCGTGTTCTCGATGGTGTTCGGCCACGCGCCGATCATCCTGCCGGCCGTGCTGAACGTGAACCTGCCATACCACCCGAGCTTCTACGCGCCGCTGGCGCTGTTGCACGTTTCGCTGTTCGTGCGTCTGGGTGGTGATGCGACCGGGTCGCTCGATCTGCTGCGCGCTCGGCGGGGCGCTGCACGCCGTGGCACTGGTGGCGTTCATCGTCGGCAGCGC
>CAWBTF010000037.1:0-67390 GCA_963791595.1 uncultured beta proteobacterium
TGTTTAAATTCAGCGGCCGCCGGAGTCTGTCCGCTGAAATGCATGGTTAGACATCGTTTTCCAGTGCTTGCCAGCATGTGGTGCGCACCCTAGATGCCGAAGCGGCCTGTCTTCTGCATTTGCACGATGCGAGCCTCCATGCGTTGTCGCACGGAGCGGAAGCGCTGCACGTTTTCAGGAATTGCGGCGGTCATGAAGTAGCAGTCAAAGTACCTCCCGAGCAGGTTCTCTCGGTTTAATCGTTGCAAGTCCCGTTTCACTTTCCCGATGGGTATGTCGGTGCCTTGCTCTCGCAGCCTCTTCTGCGTCCGCAGTGCTCGTGCCTTCATTTCGGCTCGGGTACATTGAGTCTCGACGTAGCCAACAGCGACTCTCTCGTACCAATGCTCTGACTGTTGGGCAAACCAGCGGCCGACCTCTAGATCTGTGCGGATCATGGCGTCGACAGCGACGCCGGCATCCATGCCTGCGAACATGATCGAGTAGAACTTGCGGAAGCCGGCGAGGAGCTCGTAGGCGCGGACTGATTCCGTAGGCGCGATCATGGCATAGCAGGGCGCTGGGTCGATGTTGAACAAGCGGGAGAGAAAATGTGCGCCGAAGCAGGCTGCGAAGACGGCAACCAAGTTGAACCGAGTGGCCCTATTGAGATCGACGAGGAGGTCTGAGAGGTTCGACCAGGAGAGAACGCTTCCGTTGGCGAACTCAAGCCCGACGTCAGCTCCGCCATGGCACTCGACGTGCAGCAAGGGAATGCTGCCCGTTGATGCGGCGGCTCGGGTGAGCGATCGAAGATGTTCGGCGAATGCAGTGACGTGTTCGCACGTGTGGTACTCAACGTCTATTGAGAGACTACGAACTGTATCCAGCTCGCGGACAAACTCAGCTGTGACGGCACCGGTCTTGGTTTCGTGCGCCTCAAGGGACTCGAGGACTACTACTCGAGAGAAGTGCAAGTCAGTACCAAGGGGCATTGTGTGCGCGAGGAGGAAGTAGGTACGTCTTCGCGGTGTTTAACGTTGGAGCTCAGCCGCCTGCGGAGGCTGCAGGCCGTAGCAGGTCGGCTGCAGCGACGGGTTAGCCCCCACTTGTCGGCTCTCGTTGGGGGCTCTGCGTTTGTGCTTTGCGTTTTCTCCGCCAGTCGCGGATGAGGACGAAGAAAAGGTTGAGGAACGCCGCAATCAAGACGAAGAGGGCAAAGGAGCGACGAATGCGATCCTCGGTCGGCGTACGGAACGCTTCTATGTAGCCGGCAGGGTGCCGGACAGTGATTCGCTCGGTTATTGATGCTGCGCCGGCAACCTTGCCAAGCGGCTTGACTTCGAGTGGCCCCGGCTGCGATTGCACAGCAATGACCTTGACGAGCACGACATCCTTCGGTTCAAAGATGACGGGCGGAAGTGTCACTGTATCGCCGCCGCTCGATTTCGGGACAGCATTCCGACTCAGATAGTCAGAGGATGACTGATCGAGGCCGACCCAGAGAAGCGTCGCGCTCGGGATGCGAAAACCAAGAAGCTCCTTCGGGTCGTAGTCTGCTTGACGGATCGTCGTGTCGCCGGAGTTCCAGATTCGGACAAGCGCAACTTTGAGAGGCGTCTTTCGGGGATCAAGCGGGCTACCTTGGAACCTGACTTCCAGTGACGGGACAGCGGCTTGGTCGTTTAGGACGTTGCTTGCGACCAGGAGCGTGACGCTCACTTCAGTCTTCTTCTCGTTGAACCAAGTTGCGTAGACGGCGAGCGCGATTCCGGCAACTGCCAAGAGGAAGGCGCCGAGCGGGGACTTCAGAAAGTCGACCGCACTATGGAGCCTTGCGCTGAGGACATGCGTAGGGAGCATGTTGTGGTGGCTAACGTTTAGTTGAGCGGGCGTCCGGCGGCGCGGCGGGTTGGCCTAGCACGGCTCGTTTCCGGGGTCGCTTTCATCTACTTCAGCTCGGAGATTGAGTATCCGGCGCTTTGAGTTCTTGGCGCAATGGCTGACCCAAAAATTTCGGCATCACTGCCTCCAGTGCGATCCGCGTCCCCCCCAGGGCGTTGTTCGATGTTCCAGATGCTCCGGGGTCCGCCGCGCATGCGGTTTCCGATTGCATCCAAAGCCCCTGCGGCTGCGCCCAAGGTGGGGCACCACGAGGTGCCGGGCCAATCACGTTTGCACAGGGCGGTGGTGGTGCCCCCGTTCGCAGGCCCCATTCGCGGTGGCCCGCAAGCGCATCCAGCGGCACTGGCGGTGATGACGAGAATGGCCGTGATGCCGGCTCGGTGGTACCCCGCGAGCGTGGGCCGGAGAACGGGGGTGCCGCCACCGCCCTGCCGCGCGGACGTAGGCGTGCAGCACGTCCGCGAACACAAGACCCAGCACCAGATGCGAACCGGAAACGGGTCGAAGAAAACGGCAGCACCGATCAAGAAGCCGCAATCACACCATCGCTCCCCGGCCCCTGGCTCTCGCGCCGCGCCACCCAGATCGTCGCCGCGCTGATCACGGTGCCGCCGAGCAGCGTGGTGTGGCTCGGTACGTCGGTGAACAACAGCCAGCCCATCAAGGCCGACCACACCAGGTCGAGAAACTTCGCCGATTGCGTGGCCGAGATGTCGACCACCGTGAACGAACGCGTCACGCAGTAGTGGCCGGCGCTGCCGAGCACGCCGCACACCAGAAAACCCAGCCACTGCCACGCGCTCAGCGGCTGCCAATGCAGCAGCGCCAGCGGCAGGCTGAAGATCGACACCGTGATCGCCTGCCAGAACAGGATCACGCCGGTGGTCTCGTAGCGCGTCAGCGCTTTCGTCACGAGGAACGACGCGGCGAACATCGGCGCCGAGGCCAGCATCACCAGGTGGTAAGCGCCGCCGCTGCCCGAGAGCTGCGGCCCCACGACGATCATCACGCCGGCGAATCCGATCGCGACGGCGACCCAGCGCTCCCAGCGCATCGCTTCGCGAAAGAACAGCGCGGCACCGATCAGGATGAAGATCGGCGTCGTGAAGCCGATCGCCGTCATGTCGGCCAGCGGAATTTTCGGCAGCGCGATGAACCAGAGAAACAGGCCGAGCGTATGCAACGCGCCGCGCGTGAACTGGCCTCCCACCTGGCGCGGCATGTAGTGCCGGATGCCCCGCACCAGCACGATCGGAAGCAGCACGACGAAGCCGAGGAAGTAGCGCAGAAACTGCGACAGGAACGGGTCGACCTGCAGCGTCAGCCAGCGCATCAAGGCGTTGAGCATGCTGAACAGAAAGCCCGCCGCACACACCCAGAGCAGGCCGCGGGTGGTGGGGCTCCAGTGGGCTGAGCGGCGGCCGAGCGAGCTTCTGGAGAAGTCGGAAAGCATCGGCGCAATGATGCCCGCAATTGTTCGGGATTCGCGCGCCGCGCCGTGCACTGCCCGTCACCGATACTGTGCCCGCCGCGCAGCATGCGCTTGTCTCGAACACCGCGAACCTCATGGATATCACCACCGGCCGTCCCGTGACGATGGCACCCTCGGGCATGGTCACCTGCCCGCATTCGCTCGCCTCCAGCGCGGGCGTGGACGTGCTGCGCGCCGGCGGCTCGGCGGTGGATGCGGCGATTGCCGCGAGCAGCACGCTCTCCGTGATCTACCCGCACATGACGGGGCTGGGCGGCGATGCGTTCTGGCTCATCTACGATGCGAAGATCGAGCGCGGTGCGCTACCTCGACGGCGGCGGGCGCGCCGCGGCCGGCGCCAGAGCGACGTGGTTTCGCGAACGCGGCCACAGCGAGATTCCGTTTCGCGGCGTGCTGCCCGCAACGCTCACGACGCCGGGCGCGGTGGCGAGCTGGGTCGAGGCGCACCGCGAATTCGGGCGCGTGCCGTTCGCACGTTGCCTGGAGGCGGCCACCGGCTACGCGCGCGACGGGTTTCCCGTCACCGAGCGGCTGGCCGGCTGGATCGAGGCGGTCGCGCCCGAGCTCGCGCCACACGCCGAATCGGCAGCGATCTATCTGCCGCAGGGCCGCGCGCCGCGCGCCGGCAGCACGCTGAAGAATCCGAACCTCGCGCGCACGCTCGGCGCACTCGCACAAGGCGGCCACGCCGGGTTTCTACGAAGGCGACGTGGGGCACGAACTCGCGCGCTTCTCGCAGGCGAGCGGCGGCTTCTTCACGGCAGCCGACCTCGCCGCGCAAGACGCCCGCTGGGGCGAACCTTTGCGCGGAAGCTACCGCGGCGTGACGATCTATGAGACGCCCGCGCCGACGCAGGGTTTCACGGTGCTCGAGATGCTGAACCTGCTCGAACCGTTCGAGCTGCACAAGCGCGGCTACCTCGGCGCCGACCACGCGCACCTGATGGTGCAGGCCAAGCAGATCGCGTACCACGACCGCGACAACTTCCTCGCCGACCCGCGCTTTGCCAGCGTGCCGATGGCCAAGCTGATCTCCAAGGCCTACGCCGACGAGCGCCGCGCGCTGATGGACCCGGCGCGCGCGCTGCCGTGGGACAAGATACCGTCGCACGGCAGCCTGAAGGGCGACACGGTGTTCATCGCGGCGGTGGACGCACAGGGCAACGCGGCCGCGCTGATCAACAGCCTCTATGGCGTGTTCGGTTCCTGCGTGGTGGCGGGCAACACCGGGGTGATGCTGCAAAACCGCAGTGCCTACTTCTCGCTCGACGAGGCGCACCCGAACTGCGTGGCGCCGGGCAAGACGCCGCTGCACACGCTGATCGCGTCGCTGGCGTTCCGTCAGGACAAGCACGGCGACGACAAGCTGTGGGGCGTGGTCGGCTGCATGGGCGCCGACGGCCAGCCGCAGATCCACGCGCAGACCTACGTGAACATGATCGACTTCGGCCGCAACATCCAGGACGCGGTGGAAGCGCCGCGCTGGTTGTCTGGGCGCTTCGGGCTGGGCGAGGCGCGCGACACGCTGCACATCGAGGCACGCTTTCCAAGGCAGACCATCGACGAGTTGGAGCGCCGCGGCCATCCTCTGGACCGTTGGGGCGACTGGCATGAGCTCGCCGGCCATGCGCACGGCATCACGATCGATCCTGAAAGTGGCCTGCGGCTGGGCGGCTCCGACCCGCGCAGCGATGGCGCGGCGATTGGATATTGAGGTCGTGTTACCGCGCAGGAGATCCCATCATGACCCGTCCTTGGCCGATGCCGTGGAAGCTCGGGGCGGCGCTGTTCGCGCTGCTCGCGATCGGGCTGCCGTTTTCGTGCACGCCGACCGACGCGTACCGCAGCCGCGTTGAAGTCGTCGAGGGCTGCGTACCGCAGGAGGTGGGCGGAAAACTAGGACCTTCGGCCCCGCTCGACTGCCGGAGTGCGTCAACCGAGCGGGCGAGCGCGACGGCTGGTCCGTCCTACGCCTACACGCTGCACACGATCGAGTTCGACGATCAAGGCTGGAGCCGGTACCTGCCCGGAGCCCAGGTCTCGCAGATGGACAGTGCGCTGAACGCGATCCGCGCCAGGCTCGAGCGCAATGCTTCCGGCGCAGCGCCGCCGAACCTGCAGATCGTCGTCTACGTCCACGGCTGGAAGCACAACGCCGGCGCCGACGACAGCAACGTCGAGAATTTCCGCGCACTGCTCAGGCAGGTCTCGACGATCGAGGACAACGGCGCCGGCTCGCGCCGCGAGGTCGTCGGCGTGTACGTGGGATGGCGCGGCGATTCGCTGAGACTGCCCGACCCGATCAAGAGCGCCACGTTCTGGGACCGCAAGAACACCGCCGCCGAAGTGGCGCAGGGCACGGTGCGCGAACTGTTCGCGCGCCTGGACGCCATTGCCGACAGCGCCAACGCCAATTGGCTGCAACTGCGCGGCACCGCGGCCAGGGCGCAGAGGGCGCCGGACCCGAGCGCCGCGGCGGCCGTGAAGCGGGTGCGCGTGATGTACCTGGGCCACAGCTTCGGCGGCCACATCCTGCTCACCGCGCTGGGCGGATCGGTGTTGCGCGACATGGCGGCGTTCGACGAAAGGCTGCGCTCGCTGCCGGGCGAGGCGCGGGCCAACTGCGACTGGCCAAAACTGAACCGTGACGGAGACATGATCGTGCTGATCAACCCTGCCGTCGAGGGCACGCGCTTCCAGCCTTTGGCCGCGGTGACGCGCGCCTGGACGGACCAGTGCCACCACGCCCCGGTACTCGTTTCGATCACGTCCAAGGGCGACTGGGCGACGAGGTACGCGTTCACCGCGGGTCGGTTCGTGTCGACGCTGTTGGAGGAATATGTCAACGGCGACGAGCGCAACGCCGATCGCCAGACCTTCGGCCACGATGCGAACTTCGTGACGCACCACCTCAAGACCTTCGAGGGTTACGTGAGGGATGCCGGCGCCGGCGCGGTGCTGCCCAAGCGCCATGGCAACTGCGAACAATGGGATGTCGAGCGCAACTTCATCGGCTCCGTGACTGCCGAATGGTCGAGCAACCGGGCGCACGCACGCGCCGTCAATGAAGGCATATGGGACGTGAATGCCGCGCGCGGCTTTTGCGCGGGCACGGTGTTGCTGCCGGTGGTGAGCGATGCGCGGCTGCGCGCGCCGGTGCTGAACATCCTGGCCGACGCCGACCTGATCCCCGACCACAACGACATCTTCCAGCCGCGCTTCGTCAGCTTCGTGCGCGAGCTGTATCTCGACACTTCGGGGCAGCTGCGCACGGCGGATTGAAGCGCGAGGCGACAGCCCAAGCCTGTGCGCTTACAGTGGCTCCAGCTTCGCCCCGCGCAACCCCACCAGCAGTGCGCGGCCGCCGGGCTCGACGCGGAACTCGCCGTACTTCGCGCCTTCCCAGCGCTTCGCTTCGCCTTCCTTGAAGAACCAGGCGTCGGTCACGAGGGTCCAGCGCCCGGCCTTGGGTGTCAGCTCGATGCGCAGCTGGTCGGCGGCGAGCGCAGCGCCTTCGTCGATGCGAAGCAAGGTGGCGACGCCGCGCGCATCGATCTGAGCCACCACGCGCGGCCGCATCGCGCTCAGCGCGCCGCCGACGCCTGCGCGCACGTCGCCGGGCACGCGGAAGTTCAGCTGCATGAAGTCGCCCTGCATCAACGAACGTGGGTCGACGGGTGCGAGCTCGACGAACACCGGCCGCCCATTCGCGATCAAGTCCTCCTTTTGCCAGATGGCGAAGTTCGCCACCGCCAGCACAGCGATCGCGCTCGCGACGATCGCCGCGCGCGTGCCGGCTGTGGTTGGTGCGCGGGCAGCGGCAGGCTGCCGCGAGGCAGTTGGCTGGCCTGACCTCGAGCCGAACCACGCCAGAACCCCGAGCGCCGCACCGGCGGCGAGCAGCAGCAGCGCCTTGCTCGCCAAGGGCCATTGCAGCTGATAGTAAAAGGCGCCGACGATCCAGGCAGCGGTCAGCGCCGCGGCCATCGCCAAGCGCCAGCGCAGGGTCGTCGCGGTCAATGCCAGCGCGAGCAGCACGGCACCCAAGGCCGGCATGAACCATGCGAGCGCCAACATGACCAGCGCAACGCCGCCGTTCACTGCAGTGCGCAGCCGCGGCCAGCGGCGCGCAGCCCAGAACGCCGCTGCCGCCGCCAGAACGAGAGAAACCGCCGGCAGCACGAGCCCCTGCCCTGGGGCGCGCCGCGCGGTCTCGCGAATCACTTCGCCGGCAAAGCCGCCGCCCGCGCTGGCGCCCACCAGAAATGTCATCCCCGACCACCATGCCAGCCCGGCGAGCGTAGCGAGCATCCAGCCGGCGCCGAGCGATTCGATCGCAGCGGCTAGCGGCGCCCGCGCGCCGTCGGTGAGCACTCGGCGCTGGACCCACGCGGCGCCTAACCAGACCGCGATGCAGACATGCCACGCGAACCAGAAGACCTGCGCCCGGCCGATGCCGGTGCCATGCTCGGGAACGCACGCGATCGACAGCGCCAGGGCCGCGGCCGCGCCGAGCAGCACGCGCAACCAGGGCCGGGCAATGCCCACGCCGACGCCGAGCGCCACCCCACACAGCAACGCGGCGCCGCGCGGCACGCTCGAGTCGCGAGCCAGGGCGAAACCGAGCGATGCGCCGCCCACCAGCAGCGCAGGCACGGCAAGCTGCTCGACGAACAGCGGTACATCGCGCGCGCGCAGCACCACCACCGCGCCGCTGAGCAGCAGCACGGCAACGACGTACAGGCCCGGGCCGCGGTTGATGAACTCTCCGAACAAGGAGCCGACAACGCCGAGCAGCGGCAGCGCCGCGAGCCACGCGCCCAGGCCGGTGAGCAGCACCACGGGCCAGGGGCGTTCCTCGACGGCTGGAGCGGCCACGCTGGCCGACAGCACGCCTTCGGCGACGGCGGCGTGAATGATGCGAGGCAGACGCTCGTCGCTCATCGCCGCTCTCCCCGGAGGGTTGCCGTGCTCGCCATCGGGTCACCGTAGCTGCGCGACAGCCGCAGGATCAGCGCGACGCTGGCCGCGAGCAGCCCGGCCGCTACCAAGCCCAGCAGCAGCAGGCGGCCGATCGGGTCGCCGCCGGAATGGCGATCGAACAGCAGGCGCGCCAGGCCTGCCACGAGCAGCGAGTTGAGCCCGAGCGCGACGGCGCTCAGCCCATAGACCTCGAAACCGCGCGGTTGCACCAGCACCACCGCGGCGGCCACGAGCAGGGCCAGACCCAGGGCGTAGTGCATCGCGATGGGCGAATGGAACAGGCCGCCGAGCGCGGTGAGCGTGAGCATCACGACCGCCAGCGTCAGCGCCGTGCGCAAGGCCCAGATGCCGGCGCCGGCGAAGCGCCGCAGCGGACCACCGAGCGCGCCGACGACACCGAACGCCGCGCCCCAGCCGAGCAGATGCGCCAGCAGGTCGCGCGGTTCGACGCGCCACTGGTGCCCGGTGTGCGCATGCACCCACAGCGCCACCGCGCTCATCGCCACCAGCGCCCAGGGGGCCCACAGCACGTCGCTGCGCGCCCCCCAGCACAGCGGCAGCGCGAGCGCGGCCCAGAGCGCGAACAGTTGCCACGGGTCGGCGCCGGTCTGGTAGGTCTGGCCGAAGTAGGCGAACAGCCCGCCGATTCCGAGCAGCGCCAGCAGCGCGAGCGGTGCGCGCGCGGCGCCGGGCCGCAAAGCGCCGAGGCACATGATCAGCACCACGGCTTCGAGCAGGGCGAAGCGGCCGAAGCGCCCCAGCGTCTCCCAGTTCGCGGCGACCCAGAAGATGATGCCCAGGCCGCACAGCGCCGCCGCGAGCACGGCGACACCACGCGGCAGCCAGACGTTCAGCCCCGCGGGCTCATCATTGAGCCCGGCCAGGCGCTCCAGGCGCTGCGTGGCGCGCGCATCGAGGCGCTGCTCGGCGGCGAGTTGGTACAACTCGAGGCGCAGATTCATCGGATGCTCCAAACTGAGTTGGCGTGACTGCATGGTAAGCACGTCGGGCCGACGCAGGCGAGCACTGCTTCGCGAATCTCACGATTCGATTCCGCGCGGCGCGCGGCGCGATACCGGCGCCGTGCAACGCGCGCAGGTAGATTTCACGCGCCGCCGGTGTAACCACACCGGCGCGCCATGAAGGGACGCGGTTGGACAAGAGCAAGCTCAGCGAAACCGACATCTGCGAAAAGTTCATCAGCCCGGCTCTGGTGCAAGCCGGGCGGGACGTGATCGAGCAGGTTCTTCGCGAGGTCCCGCTGCGCCATCAGCTCAAGGCCTTGCTTGGCGCTGCACTGGCGCGACAATAGGGGCGCGCAGCCAGCCGAGTCGGCCATGCCCCTCATCAGCAGCTTCTACGGTGTCTTGATTTACCTGTACTGGTTGGACACCCGCCAGCACCATCTGCCGCACATTCACGCGATGTATGCGGGCGACGAAGCCGTATTCGGCATCGAAAGCGGCGAGCCGCTCGACGGCACATTGCCCCGCCGGCAAGCACGGATGGTGCAAGCCTGGATAGAGATTCACCGCGACGAATTGATGGCTGACTGGTCGCTTGCAGTAGAGGGCCAGCCCGTGTTCCCCATCGACCCATTGAAGTAAGAGGTATCCCACCATGAACCCGCGAGTCACCGCTGTCACCCCGATCGAAGGCCAAGCCTTGCTGTTGCATTTCAACAATGGCGAGCAACGCCGCATGGACGTGAGCCCCTACCTGGCCTACCCCGTGTTCGAACGGCTGCGTGAACCGGGATTCTTTGCGCTGGTTCAGGCCGACCACGGGACGGTAAGCTGGCCCGGGGGCATTGACCTCGACCCGGACTCGGTGTACTTGGAGAGCGTGCCACTGGCGCAGACGGCATCGGCGTGAATCAGGCGCGTCGGGCGCCGGGTGCGCGGCGGAATCAGCGAATTCGCTCCGCGCTGCGTAGCGAATCGACGGGGTTGCAGCTCGCGGCTGCCCGGGCCGGCAAATTGGAACTGCACCCGCTCCGAATCCGAAGTTGCCTGCTACCGTTCGCGTCGGCATGACTTGATCTATTCGTCATCAACGCCAACGCAACCCATGCACCTGCTCGTCGACCTGGAGAATGTTCAGCCCACCGCTGCCGCGGTGGCGGCGTGGATGGGAGCCAACGGCAAGGCCTGGATTGCAGGCCATGGAGAAAGCCAATGCATCGCCGCCTGCAAGAGAGCCGTCACAGGCGAAGACGACCAAGCCAGCCGGCCCCACCCCGAAAGCGAAGCCTACCGCGACGCAGAAGAAGGCGCCGGTGAAGAAGGCGGCACCAAAGAATGCCGCCGCGCCGGCCGTCAAGAAAGTGGCGCAGCGCGCCTCGAAGAAGAAGACCACGCCAGCCGGGAAGGCACAAGCACCTGTCAAGGCAGCGCCGACGAAGAAGATTGCGACCAAGAAGGCGCCGGAGATGATCTATGAGCAGGTGCTGAAGGACTTGCAGAGCACGAATCGCCCGGCAAGCCTCTCAGCCCTGGAACGCCACATTCAGGCCAAGATCGATGGCACCTCGGCGCCAGTGGAAGTCAAACGGCTCATCAAACGGCTGCAGAGCGCAAGCGTGATCCGAGTGGCCGATGGACGCCTCAGCTACCTCGCCGACTGAACCGGTCCGCGACGCCCTCGCCAGGCTCATTCCTCGTTGGAAACGCGCACCTCGCTCAAATGCCGAGTTCCTTGAACACCTCGCGCGCGCTGCGAAAACTGTCGATCGCTGCGGGCACGCCGCAGTAGACGGCGGTCTGCATGAACACCTCGCGGATCTCGTCCTTGCTGACACCGTTGTTGAGCGCGCCGCGCACGTGCAGCTTCAACTCGTGCGGCCGGTTCAGCGCGGTCAGCATCGCCAGGTTCAGCAGGCTGCGCGTGCGCCGATCCAGCCCCGGGCGGTTCCAGACCTGGTCCCAGCAGTATTCGGTGACGAACTCCTGCAGCGGTTGGTTGAAATCGTCGGCGCTCTTCAGCGCGTTGTCCACGTAATCGGCGCCCAGCACCTCGCGGCGCGTTTTCAGGCCCTTGGCAAAGGCGTCTGGGTTCATGGCGATGTTCCGGCAGTGACAGGGTCGTGCATCTTACGTGTGCAGCTTGCGCCACGCCGCGATCAGCGCGCGCGCCTCGTCGTCGGGCCGCGCGGCGAGCTTGCGGTACTCGCTGCAATCGCTCTTGCGCTGCATCAGCCGGTGGTTGATGAGTTCGCGCCGCAGCGTCACGTGGTCGCCGAAGTCGTTCGCTTGCTTCAGCACGGCGTTCACTTCTTTCTCGGTGTAGATCCGTTTCGCGTCGAAGCGCGTCCACAGCGTCCACATCACGAGGCGCTGCACCGAGTACTTCACCGGCCAGCGCAGCAAGCGGCCTTGCTCGTCGAACTGCGCCAGCGCCTTGCGCGCGTTCGCGCTCAGCGGCGTGTCGCTCGCTGCGGGCCGGCGCGGTGGCGCGACGGTGACGGAGGCAGCCGCGGGCGCCGCGCGCAGCGCCTGGATGTTGCGCTGGCCCGCGGCCCGGGCGAGCATGTTCAGCAGCTCGACGTGGCTCGGCGGGGCGGGCTTGCGGGCGTGGCGCTCGGCGAGCGATTTGCCCAACGCGCGCGCGAACGCGCTCACGTCGGGAACGGCAAAGGCAATGGCTTCTCGGGGCATGGCGGGTCTCCAAACCGGCAAAGTCTGCCGGACAAACGTCCAAGCACGCGCGTGAAGACCCTGAAGGTTCAGGGCGCCGGTGGTTGCCGTCTTCCGGCCTGGCGCATGCGGGGTGACGCATGGGAGGCCTGATGTTTCGATGGCAGGTTTAGCACGTGGAGCGAACCACGCGGCAACGCCTGGGTGAACTGCCGACCGGGGTCGATTATGCCGTGAGGGATTCGCTGGCCGATGCCGAACGTTCGAGTCAGTGTGCGCCCGGATCGGCGAACGATCTCCCCAAAGACTGCGCCGCGGCACCGAGCCGTTTGTCGCGCGTCCAGAGCGTCGCGCCTTCGGTCAATGCCACCGCGGCCAGCAAGTGCACGTCGACGTAGCCGATCCCCTTGCCGTACAGGCGATGGCGTTCGATGAAGGCCAGCAGTTCTTCGGGCTCAGCCACGGCGGTCATCGGAAGGTCCTGCAGCAGTTCGAGCAGCATGTGCCGATCCGCCAAGTTGCCGCACGCGATTTCGCCGACGATGAACGGGTGGATGATGACGGAGGCGCTTTCGAGGAGCGCGGCGAGGCGCGCATCGCCGCGGCGCAGGTGGTCGACCCACACCGACGTGTCCGCCAGGATCAAGACTTGGTCCCGACCCGTCGACGCGGTGCCGCCTTCAGCGCTGGTTGGGTGCCTGCCAAACGCGCCAGACGTCGGGCGCTTTCCCGCTGGATCAGGGCCCTCAGACCTTCATGCACGACGGCAGAGCGGTCCAGCGGTCCGGCCAACTTGGCGGCCTTGGCCAACAGTTCGTCGTCGATGTTGATGGTGGTGCGCATGCCTGGTGGTTCTCCATGGCGTGAGAAGCATCGAATGTAGCATCAGATGATGCTCATCTTGTCGACGCCGTGCTGCCGCCGAGACGCCGCGAACGATCGTTCCGACTGCCGTGTGCAGTCTCAGATCGAATCGAGCGGATAGATCGGGCGGCGCACGTGCTTGAAATTCAGTGCCGCATAGTCCGACGTGCACACGCCCGTTCCCGCGCATTCCACGACCGCGTGCGCCAGCTTCTTCAACCCGGCGCGCCAGTGGATGCGGCTCTTCAGCATCAGGAAGCGTTTCGTCTCGGGCGCGATGCCCAGCGCCGTGAATGCCGCCAGGTCGTGCGGCTCGACGTGGTTCGAGATCACGGCGATCTGCACCTTGCCGGTGTCGAACAGGACACTCGGCCCCATGTCGTTCATCTCACCGCGCCCCATCGGCCCGCGGTTGCGAAAGCGCCCGTCGCAGATCAGGCGCACGCGGCCGGTCACGATTCTGGGCTCACCTTTCAACCGAATAGCCGGCATGTCGAGTTTGCCCCCGAGCGGGAGCGTGACTTCGGCGCCCACGCCCGCGGCGATCAGCTGCTGCACGGCAGCTGGATCGAAGATCGCGAACGCGGCGGCGTCTTCGAGCCCGGCGTCGAGCATCGCGCCGAGCACCGTCATCGTGTCCATCGTGCCGCCCGACGCGCAGTTGTCGCTGTGGTCGAGCAGCACGACGGGGCCGCTGCCGGCGGGTTTCACGGCGGCGAGCCCTTGTGCCCGCGCCATCGAGGCTGGGAGGAGTTCAATCTTGTAGACGAACTTGGAACGCGCCTCCCAGGCCAGCGCGAGCAGCTCATCGCACCAGCGGCGCGCGAGGCCGGCGTCGCCGTTGGTGACGACCACGGCGGACAGGCCGGCATACTCGATATCGGCGTTGGGAAAGCCGACGAAGACGCTGGCGCAAAGCGCTCCTTTGGCTTCCATCTCGCGGCAACGCGCCTGCAGTTCGCGGTTCGGCGAATCGTCCGTGCCCTGGCGCATCACGTGCGGCAGCATCGGCTTGCGGCCGAACGCCATTGTGGGCCGGGCCCGGCCCGCAAGCTGCGCGAGGATCGCGCGGCCGGCGCGCTGGCCGGTCTCGTACATGTCGACATGCGGGTAGGTCTGGTAGCCGGCGATCGCGGTCGCGTGCTGGCCGATCGCATCGTAGAAGTTCGTGTGCATGTCCAGCGCGACGCCGATCGGCACGTTCGGCGCGACGGCGCGAATGCGACGCAGCAGTTCGCCTTCGCCGTCTTCATAGGTCTGCGTCACCATCGCGCCGTGCAGGTCGAGCAGCACGGCATCGCAGCCTTGCGCGACGGCGTCGCAGATGCGCGAGGCGATGTGCTCGAACGCCACGTCGTGCACCAGGCCGCTCGGCCACGCGTTGGCGGCGATCGGCAGCACCACTTCGGCGCCGGCCGCGTCGGCCAGGTCGATGAACGCGGCGATCGCCGCGCCGGTGCCCTGGTAAGCGGCGCGCACCGCCGGTCCTTCGGGCGGCACGCCGCCGCCGGTGGCAAAGCGCGCGAGCGGCGTGGGCACGGGCGAATACGTGTTCGTCTCGTGCTTCATCTGGGCGATCACCAGTTTCATCGTCGGTCCTCCTGACAGAACCCGATTCTGCCGTGCGGCGGCGTGCACCATGTCAGAGGTTCTTCATTGTGCTGCGCGCCTACTCGCGACGCATGAAACGAGTCGGCGACGTGCAAAGGATGCCTTTCGGCCCGTTGCTGACGTTAGCGTCAGCAGGCCATGTTCGTGCGGCGTTAGCGGATCCGTGCGGCGCGGAGAGGGCTACCCGGGGGGCCGCGCAGCGCGCGGCTCATGGCTGCGGCGGTGCGCTATCCTTCGCCTCGCTCACTCCGCTCAAACATGCGCGGCGAGTCAGTTCTGGATGCGCGCTGCGCGCGCCGATCCCAGAGACTGCGCTGCTCGCCGCCACAGAAAACGCCCACTGCGGGCCTCTGCGGGCAGCGCCTGCCGCGCTGCAACGGCGGTGCTGTTTGTTGCCGCGAAAGTTGCCGTTCACGCCGATGACGATCTCGTCGTCGGCGACGTTGTTGACGTTGCAGATGTCGATGCCGATGAATTCACCGCTCGGCCTCAACTGCATCGATGTTCTCGCTGCGTGTCAAGCCAACTTCGGCGGCCACGCCGTCGTATGCGTCGCGCAGCTTGCGGGTGCTCTCGCTGGCCTTGGGCGCGCGGCCGTAGGCATTTCTTGCGAGGTAGATTCGTAGAGCGTCCTCTGCGCTCTTGGCACGAATGTTCTCGACAGCAGCGTCCCACCACTGGCCGTTCTCGTCACGTTCGCGGAGCACGAAAATCTTGAATCCCAGTGCAGTCGCAACATCGGCTTCGGCTTGTTTGACGCGCGGCTTGATCTTCTTCGCGGTGGGCTGCATGCGCTTGCCGATCTTGTCGAAGCGCCAGTAGGCCCAGGCGATGGCCTCGACATGATCGGGGCGCGTCAGGTCGAGGGATTCCTCGGTGAGCTTGACGCTCCACGCACCGGACTCGGTGCGGTGGCACAGTGGCAGGATGCGCGCGTCTTTTTCGGGATCGGGAAACCCCAGTTCTTTCGCGACGTCAGGATGCCAGTAGTTGAGCCAGCCGAGGCGATTGGGCAATCCTTCTGGATCGAAAATCGAAAAACTCAGTCGAGGCAAGAGGGGGGCGACGGTCTTGGCGAGTTTGACTTTCGGGAACTGAGGACGGTGGCCGTACATCGCGTAGTCCCGCTCCAGGGCCATCTCCAGAATCATGTCCTGAGAGCCTACAGGTCCATCATAGAGCGGTACGTACCAACAATGTCGCGGTCCAAGTAAGTGGCAGAGCCGCGCAAACAGCGGCCGCTGATCTTCTGGCGAAATCTGCGCATCAATTTCAACCTCAACTACATCGCTGATGGAATCCGTTAGCCGAACAACACGAATCGACTCTTCGCTATAGCCCCCAGGCGGCTGAGGTGGCGCTAGCAGAGTCGTCCGCACCATCCGAAAGCCCTGCATGCTCCCCTGCGCCACAGAGAAAAACAACGCTGAAGGAGGCGCTTCGACGATGACCGAATCGCTACCCTTGGTTTCCCTGCATTTCACGGCCCAAGGCGCACGCCCCGCCCTTGATGATTGCTCGAGCGCGTCAACGACGACTTGTCCTCGCGTCGGGTCGAGCCCACCAAATGCAAACACCATCTTCAAGTTAAACCCACGAATCGCTTGCACCATTAGCTTAGTCGAGCGGTGTGGATGGAACTTCAAATGGATCTTGCGGAATCGTCGCTGATCCGCAGGTCTCGTTCAACCGGACGTCGTATCCCAAATTCAAGCCATCCAGCTCGCTTTTCATCCAGGCCTTGTTGACAATCACGCAGTGGCTCCACTGGCAACTCGTTGCGATCCGCTTCTGCTCAGAAATCTGAGCAAGTGTCTTGGTCCTCCACCGCTGCATCGTAAAGGCGTCATACGGCTCATTCCTAAAGCTAGTCTTCACCTCGCACGCCATTTGCAGGGGCTCGGAAAACAGGTCCACCGAAATGCTGTCGCCGTTCTTGTCCGTCAACTGCACATCCATCCCGCCATACGAGTTCCCACTCGCATCAGCGCACGTGTGATGAACATCGACTCGCCTGTCGTAGACCGTAATTTGCGGGATGGCTCTCGCTGGGCTGTGCGGAAACGGCACCTTCTTGCACTCGCAAGCAGGATCAGTAGGCTCGACCTCGCACCTGCACCGCTTGTCCGTCTCGGTGCGCGATACGGCTTGCAGTTCGAGTTCCGCCAAGATCATCTTGATCTCGAGCACGAGAATGAAGATCTCGATGGCGATCACCACTGCCAGTGCAACGGCGATCGCCACGTTGACGCCGGGCGGCAGCGCCAGCAGGCCCACTAGAATTCTCGGCCCCACGCGCTTGGCCACTCGCTCGGCGCTGGACTTCATCGCCTTTTCGATCGCCTTCGCGGCCTCCCTCTTGGCAGCTTGCTCCGCAGATGTGCTGCCCGCCGTGTCGGTGAGGCCCACAATCGATTTCGAAACCTTCTCCGCTTCAAACAGCGACTGGACTGCCAAGACCCCACCCGGCGCATAGGCCGTGCTCTTGCACAAGGGCATGCTCACCCCATTGCGCCCGCCGTCGATCAGGTACGCTCCTTCGCCCGTTGCCGGGTTGAGCAGCAGGTAGCCGATTCCCGCATAGCCGTTGTGCACGCTCTCGCGCTCGGGAACGAATGCGACGAACCCCGCGGCCACCGCGTTGGCGATGTCGTCCTTCACCGACTGCCCTACCGCCAGTTGCGGCAGTGCGGTGACGAGGTTTTCCGCGGTCACCGAATACAGCTTCAAGCCCTGGCGCATCGCGATGGCGAAGAACTGTGTGGTCGAGACCGATGTCTCCTCGGGCCGGCTCAGTATCTGGTCCAGCACCGAACCCTCGACAGCAGAGCCCTGAATTCCGGCCATCAACAGGAACTGCCGGGTGGCCGACAAGTCCTTGCCCGCGGCCGCCACCAGCACGCGCTGGCCGTCGCCGCTGAGTCCCTTGTAGCTGCCCGAGCGCGCGACACCGAAGAAGTAGCTCACCGTGAGCGGCGCGGCGAACTGGATTACGGAGGGCATGCGCATCGTCATCACCTTGGCGATGTTGGCCGCCATCTGGTCGAGCATATCGTGCTCCAGCCAGTACATCAGCGCGGCTTGTTCCAGGTTGCCGCCGGCGGTTTCGGGCGAGCCTTCGACGTAGCGCTTAGCCACCAGATCCGCGGTGACGCCGTTGCCGTTCAGGCCGAACACGATCTCGTCGCCGGCGATGTTGTTGAAGTTCGCATCCGAGTTGTTCGCACCCGCGGGGGCCTCGAAGCTGACGGTCCAGTATTGCGCGCTGCCCATGCGCAGCGTGGGGCCGGTGGCCAACGTCGTGCCGTCGAGTTTGAGGGTCGGGCGCACGTTGATGACGTAGGCCGGTAGTGAGGCTGCGCCCGCGGCGACTGCGCTGTCGATGACTTGCGCGTCGGCGGGTGAAGCCGGCTCGTAGGTCACGCCCAGGCGCCGGTAGTTCAGCGCCGCGATGCTGATGCGCTGGCTCAGCGCCGGGCTGTCATCGGCGCGGTCGAAGCTGGAAGCGAACAGTTTGACCGTGACGGTGTGGCGCAAGCTTGCCGGCAATGCGGCCATGACTTGCGCGCCGAGCACGCGGTGCTGCAAGACACCGGCCAACTGCTCGTTCGTGTCGGAGATGATCTCGCGGGTTTTGACGAGATCGGAGAACTGCAATTCGGGCTGGCTGTCGAAGTAGGCCTGCACGCTTTGGCCGTAGGCGCGAATTTGGTCGATGGTGGCAGACTCGGCAATGCCGCTCACGAAGCCTTGGGTAGTGTTCATTACCGCACCGGCGGTGACCGCGTTGCGCACGGCTGTCGGGTCCAGCGGCACGGCCGTGGCCACGTCGATCGGCGTGGAAAAGATGTGCTGCTTGTAGCTCGGGTCGATGTCGACCCATGCGTTGTGCGGGCCCACCGGGTTGACGTGCTGGGTGCTGCTCCCTTGCCGCGCGCCGCGGCTGGGCGCCCAGTTGACATAGGCCTGAAGCCAGACGTGCTCCATGCGCACTTTGATGATGCGCCCACCTGATACGACGCCGATGGCTGCCACACCGCCTTGATTGAGCAGGTCGAGCGCGATCTGCGGGCTATCGGCGCCGCCGATCCAGTTGGTGAGTCTGGGTGCGTCGAGTTCGACTGTGCCGACCACGTAGCGGGTTGGGATGCCTGCGGCGCGCAGCAGCGCGACCGTGGCACTGGCAATGTCGGTCGAGTTGCCGCGCCGCATCACGAGGGTCGTTTCTGCCCCTTGGATCGAACCCCAGCTCGGAACCCATACGAGGTTGTTGTGGGCCCAGCGCAGGATGCTCACCGGGTTGTTGCCCAGCGCCGCGGCTTGAGCGCGGATCAGGTCGGAGATCGGGGCATCCTCGGTGGCGGCAAGATCGGCTTCGCTTGGGCTTTGCCCCGGCTCGGGCGGAACCTGGAAGTTGATCGGGCCGACGTTGCTGGCTTGCGCAAGCCGAACCTGTTCACTTGCCGTAAAGTTGCTGGAACCACGCGGTCTTGGTCGTTGCGGGTTGGCGCGTCGTGGGTTTTGGTGTGCTCCACGGCAGCTTCTTCGGGTCGAACGGCGCGGCTCGTCTTTGCGCGGGGTGGCGCTTGAAGAAGTCGTCTAGCGCGGCGAGGTTGCTGTCGTTCGGGTCTAGCTGCCACGCTTGGCTCAGGCGGTCGAACTCGGCTGAGCGTTGTTCGAACTGGGCTGACGGCCTCATGGTGGCGCGCTTCAATCTCTGCGGGGAGTTTCTTCGCCCTGAGATCTTTGCCCGTGGCCTCGAATTCCTGTCGCACGCTGCTCTGGCCGTTGCGGATCGATTTGAGGTGACTCTCCAGGCGCGCCTGATGCTCGGCGCGGCGATCATCGGGAAGGCGAATCGCGCTGCCCTGCACCTCGATGCGCATGTTCGGGCCGATGGCGCGTAGTTGCGGGGCGCTTGAAGGTGAATCGCTCCCGCTTGGCTTTGGTTTGGGGTTTCTCGCCGCGCTGTCGCTGCTCAGACCGCGCACCAGGTCCTGTGCTTGCTTGAGGTCTTCGCTCACCCGGTCCGCCGGGCTTCGCGAATTCTCCAGCTTGGCCGCTTCGATTCGCTGGTTCAGTGCGCTGAGCTGCTGCAACTGTCTCTGCGCCGCCGGGTTGACTGTGCCCTTGTCCTGCGCGATCACGCTCAAGGGACTGAGCGCGTTGAACACGAGCACGCCGATCACGCCGCGTGCGATGGCGCGAACGATGGGGTTGGCGGCTCGCTTCGGTTGCATCGTGCTCCCCTGCGGTGTTGGCGCTGTGGCATGTCGGATGTCGGTGGGCGGGGTGGTTGGCTTCATGGCGTGCACAGCCTGTCGGTGCTGGCCTCGATCGCTCTGGCCACGCCCAGTTGCGCGGCGGACAGGGTGGCGATGTCTTCACTGGCGATTCCGGCCAGTGCGTCCGCCGCCTTGATCCACTCCGTGAGCGCGCCCGCGGCGTTGCCTTGGGTCGTGTAGAGCCTGGCCTGCTGCGCGGCGCTCAGGGCCCGGTTGCGTGCCTGGGCGTCGTTGGCGGCGCTGGGGGACAGTTGTTCGATTGTCCCGATCGCGTCGTCGATGATCTGTGCCGCGCCTTGCACCACGAGGCTGTGTGAGGCCATGGCTTGCAGCTTGGGCGGCGCGATGGCCGAAATGCTGTACACCTGGACGGGGAAGCCCAGCGTTCCCGTTGCGGCGTCGATGCGAACTCGCAGCCTGAACTCGGCGCTGCCTCCCACCGGCAGCGTGGTGTGCCGGGTCGCTTGTGCCGGGCTGGTGGCCGTGGCCGGCGTGAACTGGGCTTGCGGCAATCCTTCGATGAAGCTCACGCCCGTGGGCAGCGTGGCCCGCACTTCGATTTCTACCGCGTGGCTGCCGCGGTTCACGACCTCGGTGGCGAGCACGGTCACGTCGCCTTGGGTCAGCGGCGGCTTGGATGCGATGGTGCCGATCGCCGCTTCCAGCAGCGCCAGGTGCTGGGCGTTGCTGCTCCCTCCCGGCGCGGCAAGCATGCCGGCCAAGTCGAACGCGAACAGCGCGCTGTGGCCTTCGCCCCAGGCGTCGAGAACGATCGCCGGGTCGGTGCCAAATGTTGCCGCCACCTGGCCCGTGGTGGGCTGGAAGCGCGTGGGCTGGCCCAAAGTGGGCAGGGTATCGGGCAGGCTGGCGTCGAACACGCTGCCGGGCTCGATGGTCGCGCCGTGGCCCTGACCCGGCAGCTTGCCGATCTGCTTGACTCCGGCCACGGGGTGCAGCAACTGATTGCGCGAGTCGTGCACGCCGTCCATGATCAAGCCTTCTCCACGGCGCACGGCTTCGCGCAGTTCCTTGGCGAGCTGGATCGAGAGTTTGATCGCGCCGCCGCTGACCCAGTAGGCGTTCCAGGTGCCGCAGCGGAACTCTGCTTCGAAAGCTGCGGCGCTGCTGACGATGCGGTGCGGGAAGTTCAATGCGGTCAAGGCCGCGTCGATGGCGATGCTCCGCTGTTGCACGCAGGCCGGGTCATCGTTGCCGCCGTTGTTCACTGGGCAGGACACGAGCACGAGGATGCGTGCATCCGCCGCGGTGCGCGCACTGGCGCCCAGGTCGATGCGGACCGGCGACTCGATGAGCTTGAAGGCGGCTTGGGCGAGAACGACCTCGCGGCCCCCGATCACCGCGGCCAGGACCGCGACCACGTCGCCGGGTACGCCCACCGCGGTCCAGTTGACGCCGCTCAGCCAGGTCTCTCCCACCGCCAGATTGGCGGTGAAGGAGTATTCACCGCGCAGCACGTTGGCCGCGGGGTCGACGAGGCGCAGCTTGAGCGGCATGGCAACGAGCGCGGTGTTGCCGGCGTTGAGGACGCTGAAGGCAATGCTGGCTTGTTCGCCCAGGGCCACTGCAACGCTTGGAACGTCCAGCGCGCCGCGCAAGCCGATGCCGCTGTAGTCGGTGCCCAGGACGTTAAAGCGCAGCATGCTGCTCGAGCGCAGGCCGCCCAGGTTGTCTCGCACGGTGAGGGTGGCGGTGTATTCGCCGGGGGCCAGGGTGCTGGCGGGGACGCTGTAGCCGTATTCGCGGCTGGCTTGGGGGGCGAGCTGGGCGATAGGCTCTGTCTGGCTCCAGACCTGCTGGCCTTGGGCGTTGGCGATTGCCGTGGTGGCGCTCAGCTCGTCGATGAGCATGTTGGCGGTCGTGTTGAACACGCGCGAGCGCAATTGCACCGTCTGCGCGGCGTTGTAGCTCACGCGGTCGGCGCCGATGCGCGAGCCCACGTGGGCGGTATGGCTGGCTTCTACCGCGAAGGGGGCGAGAGCCGTGGCGTAGACCAGACCGGCGGAGTCGATCAGCTCGGCGCGCAGTTGGTAGGCTCCGGTGAGCACGCCGGCCGCGGGCCAGGGGGCCGTGAGGCTGCTCTGCTGGCCTGCACCCACGTTGAGCGATGCGGGCAGGGCCAGCGTGTCCACCGGTGCACCGGAGGCAGTCTCGACGCTCAGCCGCACTTGCGCGGCGCGGCTGAAGCTGCCGCTGTTGGCCACACTCGCGCTGAACTGGGCGGTGTCGAGTTCGGTGTAGACGGGCTTGTCGGTGGCGGCGGCGATGGCCAGCGACACGGCGATGGTGCTCAGGTCGGCCTGCACGCTGTTGTTGCCGCGGTCGAAGTCGGTGATTGCGCTTCGGCCGGTGCCGTCGTCGTCGGCGACGACGCGAACTGTCGCGATCGTCGCGAGCGAGCTGCTCGTGTCCAGGTTCAGGTCTTCATATTCGCCGGCGGACAGGGCGCGTGGGATAGGCACGACGCCGAGCAGGGTGGTGCCGGCCGTGCCGCCGTAGAAGGCGACCTTCAGGCCCGAAGGCGTGGACAACGCGCCGCCGTTGCCGATGCGCGCGGTGATGCGCGAGGGCGTTGTGCCGCCGCCGTCGCGAACCCGCAGGTAGGACGCGGTCGCGTCGGCCACCGCCGTGGCGGAGATGTCCAGGCGCTTGTTCGCGCGGAACGTGTTGTGCGCTAGCCAGGAGGGTTGCGGCCGGGCCGGAATCGTCAGGTCGTCGTTGACGTTGGTGATGCTGTAGGCGTGCTGGTTCCATAACGAACGCACGTTGACCCAGCTGTTGTTCTCGTCCTGATACACGCGGATGCCGTGCACGATCCTGAACGCGTAATCGTTGGCTGCGATCACCATGTCCGCATGACCGTCACCGTCGACATCCGCAACAAGCGGGTACTCGATCAGCGTGCCTGACGAGTTGGGTATTTCCCACAACGTGGCGCCGTCCGTTCCTCGATATGCACGGAGTTTTAGCTCGTCGGCGTAGAGCACTTCCGCCGCGCCATCGCCGTCGAAGTCGAACACGGTCGACCCGGTGATCTGCGAAGAGAAGTCCTGTGACGTGCGCGACCACCGAACCGAACCGTCGCCGTTGAACACCGTGTATGCATTGGCGCCCGCGACCCCGATGTCGGGCTTGCCGTCGCCGTTGACGTCGGCGACCGTCGGTGGGCCACCGCGGCCACCACCCGGAATCGGCACCTTCCACTTCAACTGTCCCTGGCGGGTGTAGAGGGCAACCGTGCCCTCGCTCACGAGTGCGATCTCGGGGTGTCCGTCGAGGTCGAAGTCGCCGACGGCGGCATAGCCGTCCTGCTGGTGCCACAGCAATTGGCCGGTGGACGAGTAGACCGAGCCGCCAACGATGACGTTTTGCTGGCCGCTGCGCTCGAGGTCGGCAGCGATAGCAACGCCGGAGAGCAAAGAGCCGGCCACGCTGCTACCGGCGGCGGAACCGCTGCCTACCCACTTGCGGGCTCCAGTGGCTGAGAAGACAGTCCGGCCAACAAGCACTTCGGGCGAACCGTCGCCGTCGAGATCGGCGACCGATATCCCGGCAAAGGGGGCCTGGCTAGCCACAACCCAGGTGTCGCTGACCCACAGGCGCGATCCGTCGTTGCGGTAAGCCACAACCCGGCCGTCGACTGTGGTCGCGATGATTTCAGGCTTGCCGTCGCGGTTTAGGTCGGCCAACGCGAGTGCCGACGAGGCGGAGATGCGTGAAGTGGTGTCGCGGATTGTCAGCAACTCTTGCCCTGTTGCACCGTGCACGACGCGCAGTACGCCTTCCCCAACGTATGTTGTTCCGAAAGGCGGGAAGGTGACGAAGGCGACCACGGGAGCATCGAGCACGTCGACGCGGCCATCGCCATTGGTGTCCATGAGGCGCCCGATGACCGGGGCCATCATCACCTGGTTGTAGTCGGGATGGACGCTCGATCCGCTCCAATGCCACTTGAGCTTGGGCTTGAAAGTGCCGATTGCCGGCTGCACCTCGGCTGCGTCAGCGGTGGACTTGATGTTGTTGGCCTCGTTGATCTCGGCGATCGCCTGCTCGCTGTCGATCCAGACATGGATCGGCGCGTCGCGGAAGGGCAGCGTGCCCGTTACCGCGATGCTCAACGTGATCGACTGCGCGGGCTGCAGCAATGTCGTCAGCGTCGCCTGTCCGATCTGGCGGTCCACGACCGCATCGAAGCGCCCGTCGCGGTCCAGGTCGACGAAGGCGATCAGCCTTGCCTCGCGCGGCTGCGGGGCGCGCCCGGCGTTGGTGACCTCAACGGCGATCGAGCCGCTGACGGTTAACCTTTGCGCGTCAGTCACCGCGCTGCCGCGCCTGACCGACACGAGTTTCAAGTCAGGCAGCAGTGCGTCGGTGCCGCTGGGGCGCAGCCGCAATTGACCCATGTCCTTGGACTCGAGCGGCTCGACCTGGTAAGTCACCGAGACCGGGTCGTGGCCTGCGGCGGCGACTTCGATCAGCACTGAATCCACCGATAGCGCGGATACCGTGAAGCGCCCATCCTGCGCCGTGACGAGGTTGCGCATGGCCTGCCCCACCGGCGTGGCGCGCACGGAGATGCCGGCCAGCGGCTGTTCGGTCGCCGCGCTCACCAGTGCGAATGACATGGACGCCGTGTTCGCGCCGCTCGGGCTGGTTGCCGTGGCGTACAAGTTGGGCGAGAAGTCGTAGGCGTTGGGTGCGTCGCAGGCGAGGTTGTGGGCGCCGCTCACGCCGTCATAGCCTGCCGCGGCAACTGCAACGGTCGTGCGTCCGGTGACCAAGCTGCCGATGAGGAAGGCGCCAGCCGCATCGGTGACGGCGCTGCGCACGTTGGCCCCACCCAGTGTCACGCTTGCGCCGGAGATCGGCGTTGCGTCGGTGCCGCGGCGCACATAGCCGTACATGCGGCATCCCTGGGTGTCCGACCCTGAGCCCGCGCTCGTCAACTGCAGCGATGGCGAGAAGTCGTATTCGGTCGCAGCAGCGGCGTTGATGGCGGCTGACGCGTTGAGGTAGCCGCCCTTGCCCGCCGTGATGATGTAGCTGCCCGGCGTGACACTGCTGAACATGTAGCGGCCTTGCGCGTCGGTGGTCTGCGCGGGAAGCGCGCCGAGCGTCACCGTGGCTTCTGCCAGCGGCAGCCCGGTGTTGTCGAGGACCCGCCCGCCGACTCTGGCGGTGGTGGTGCTTGCAGTGCTGCGGCTGAGCAGGATGCGGCCGAGGTCGATGGTGCGGTCGGCCAGCAGCGCGAAGTTGAAGAGTTGCTGCGTGTAGGTGGCCAGGGTCAGCGTGGCGCTGTAGTTGCCGGGCGCCAGGCCTGTGACCGAGATGCGGCCCTCCATGTTCGAGGTGGCGCTCGTGACCGTGGGGCCCTGCAGGCTCAGGCTCACCCCGGCCAGGGACGCGCCGGTTTGGCTGTCGGCGACTTGCAGTGCGAGCGCGGCCTGGGTCGGCGGGCTCGATGCGATGCCGCTCAGGCGCAGCGCGCGAATCGCCAGCGCGGTCGTATAGGGATCCTGGCTCCAGCTGCCGTCGGCGGATTGGGTGGCGAGCAGCGCGTCGCGGACGATTGCGCGAGGCGTGGGGTCGGTGCCGAGGAAGTCGTGCACGGCTTCGAACACGAGGGCGTTGACCCAGACGGTCGAATCCCACAGGCCATCGGCACGGCGCGCGCCGAGCAGGTAGTTGGCGGCGAGCATCGCTGAAGCGGCGGCGCTGGCATTGCGGGGCGCCGCGTCGCGCAATGCGCGCAGGGCAACTGAGCTGGTCACGAGCGGTGAACGCGGTGATGCGTCCCACGTGCCGGAGGGCGCCTGGCGCAGCCGCAGCCAGCTCACGGCGAGATCGGCGTGCGCTGTGGGAGCCAGCAAGGCGCGAAGGGTCCAGGCGGTGTCGAGCACGGTTGCGCCGGCCTGGGCATGCGCCGCAACGCCGCCGTCGGGGCCTTGCAGGGCAATCAACTGGGCGTCCAGCGCGCTTGCGTCGATGCCCGCGGAGCGCAACGCCAACGCCTTGCGCGCGGTGGCATCCGCTTCAATGGTGGGTAAGGATTGCAGTGCCGAAATCAGGGACGGCGGGACTGTTCGGCCGGCATCCCTGATCGTGCGAACGGCTTCAGTGCGCGCTTGAAACGCTGTGGCCACTGAGTTCCCCTCGGAGGCGAGGCTGCCGTCGGCTGAAACCTGCGATGTCAGCCAGTCCAGGCCGCGTGATTGGGCAATCTCCGATTGGGCGAGTGACTGTTCAGCGAAGAAGAATGAGAGCGCGAACAGGGTCGCGAAGGCTCGCAGTGCGGGCCGATCGCTACCGAGCCATCGCGCCACCGAAGTGGACCTCAGCCCAAATCGCCACAGCCAGCCCATTGAATTTCCTCCGACGAGTCTGGGGCCATGACGGCCTGCTCACACTGATCTGACGTTCAATGTACCGACGGGTCACAACTGTTCGATTGCGGAGTTTCCCGAGATGTAACGGTGAATATTACCCAAACACTCGCGCTCTCGCGGAGTGCGCAGTCACCGTGAGTGCGACAAGACTACTTCGCCCTTCGGTACTGCGAAGGCGTGCAGCCGCGGTGCAAATGAAAGATCGCCGAGAAGTGCGCCGCGCTCGAAAAGCCGCAGCGCAGCGCGATCGTCGACACCTGGTCGGCGCTGCTGTGCAGCAGTTCGCAGGCACGATCCAGGCGCCGCTCGAGCACGTACTGGTGCGGCGTCGCGCCAGTGGCCTTGTGGAATGAGCGCAGGAAGTGGCCGACCGACATCGATGCGATTTCGGCCAGGCTTTCGAGGCGGATGTCGCCGTCGAGGCGCGCTTTCACGAAGTCTTCGATGCGGCGCACGATGAACGGGCGCAGCGGCGTGACGTTCGAGGCGTTGTCCGGCGGGTTCTCGGCCGATCCCGGGTGCTCCGATAGCAGCGTCTCCAGGTGGCGAATCAGCAGGCTGCCGGTTTCGTCGAGGAACTGCGAGGCCTCCAGGCGCGACTCGTGCGTGCACGAGTCGACTTCGGCGAGCATCAGTCGAAAGTAGCTTTCGATCCACGGGTCTCGCAGGCTCACGACCGCCTGTTGCGGTTGGCCGTCGGCGCCGCGCCGATCGGACACGCTGATCGCATCGCGCGGGATGTACAGGTGCACGTGCACCGATTCGCCCTCGGACGTCCATGGTCCACTGCACCTCGCGCTGTGCCGGTACGAAGGCGATCGAGCCCAGGCGTTGCCGCATATGCATGGGCACGCCGTCGATCACGAGCGTGGTCTCGGTGCGTCCGGAAGCGCAGTACGACAACACGTGATCGTCCAGACGCAAGGGTTCGCTCAACTGCACATGGCGGCGGCGCCAGCGTGCGGCCATCAGGCCGGAGCCGTTGTTCGCGCCGATCAGAAAATCCGGCTGGGTACCGCTGCTGAGCGCCACCGCGGCCCCGGCCGATGTGGGCGGCAGGGCCGTGACATCGAGTCGTTGCATGTGGGTTCCGCGCGCCTGTCGTGGTGGTGGATCGACCGCAAACTCTATCAATCCTTGCTCGCCACAACATCGCGAAAACACCTAGTGAGGCGAGTGCTGAACCCTATCCACGCGCTGCTGCTTTTCTTAAGTCAAGGCCTGTCCAGAATCTGGACTGAATATGTCGATCATGTGACGCCCGTTCGGTGCGAGACGGCGATGCGCTTACCCGCCGCGTCGGGAAGCGGTCACTTCTTCGGTGCGGGCTTTTCCTGCGTGGCGCGGCGCGGTGCGGTGGCTTGCGGCGTCGCCTTGAAGACCCAGCTTCGATAGCTCGATGCATCGGCGAACTCAGCGAACTCGGCATCAAAATTGCCGCGCTTGATCGGCGCCGCTTCCGACAGGCTGTGGAAGCCGACGATGAAGCCGTCGGCGCTGCGCACGATGCCCCACTCGTCTTTGCCGGTCAGCGGGTCGACGGGCACGCGGCGCAGGTGCCGGCGCACGCCGGGCACGCGCGGGTCGCGCAGCAGCTGTTCCAGCGTGCGTGGAAAGCGCGGCTGGCCCACCGGCGTCGTGTTCGCGTAACTCGTCAATGCGGCGCGAAACTGCGCGCCCAGGAACAGCAGTTCCTGTTCGGCGCCGCGCCGCTGCGTGACCCCGCCGAGCTGGATCGACGCGGTGGCCGCGATCGAGATGATCGACATCAGGATCAGCAGGCCGAGGTAGGTGAAGCCGGCCCGCGCCGCGCGCGCCCGGCACGGCGAATCAAAGTTCGGAGAACGGCTTGCCATCGATCGTATTGCCTTGCGCCGAACTTCGAATGTCGTAGACGCGGCCTTTCGCGTCACCGTCGGGGGCGACGATGACCCACGCGTCGCGCGTCTCGGTGATCGGGTCGGCCGGAATGGCGCGCAGGTACTTGCGCTCGACCAGTTCTTCCAGGCTCTCCGGGTAGCGCCCGGTGTCGCCGTAGAACTTGTCGATCGTTTCGCGCACCGTGCGCAGGTTTTCCTTCAGCACCGTTTCCTTCGACGTGTCGATGCTCTGAAAGTAGCGCGGCAGCGCGAGCGTCAGCAGCAGGCTGACGATGGCCATCACGACGATCAGCTCGATCAGCGTGAATCCGCGCAGCGCCCGGCGTGCCGCGGAGCGCGCGGGTGTGGCCGCGGGTGTGGCATCACCACTTGCGATACGGAACGCCATTGAGCCCCACCTTTTCGGATTGTGAATACACGTCATAGACATCGTCGCCCTCGCGCGGTTCATCGGCCTCGCTCGCGTACGAGCGCTTGCCCCAGGTCTGTTCGGGAGGCGCTTCGCGCTCGGTGAACGTGGGGTCGGCGGGAATGCGGCGCAGAAAGAAGATCTTCGCGTGTTTCGGGCTCTTCTGGTCTTCCACGCCTTCCACCAGCACGGCCAGCGTTCGCGGGTAGCCGGTGGATTCGGCAGCCTTGCGGATGCGCCCTTCGTCGGAGGCGCGTTTGTAGGCGTCGATCGCGCCGCGGATGTCGCGCAGCGCGATGCGCAGTTCCTGCTCCTTGCTGCGCTGCACGCTCACCTGCGCCAGCGGCAACGCGATCGACGCGAGCACGCCAAGGATGGCGAGCGTGACCATCAGCTCGATCAGCGTGAAGCCGCGTGCACGCGACGCAATGCCACTGTCATCCCGGCGCAAGCCGGGATCCACGCTGCGATGCGCGCACTGGATCCCGGCTTGCGCCGGGATGACACGGTTCAAGGCGGGCATGGTGGCCACGGCGTGATCAGGGTGTGATGCGGATCGTGTGCGCCGGCGGCAGCGCCAGCGCGATTTCGCGGCCGTCGATGCCGAGCGCGCCGACGCGCGTCAACTGCAGGCGCGCGCCCTCGGCGGCGCGCAAGGTGCGCAGGGTCACGGTGAGCACCTTGTTCAGCGCGGTGGCGCCGCTCGTGGCGCTGCGCGTGAGCACCACCGACACATGACCCGCCGGGTCGACCTGGTTGCTGAACACCGTTTTCGCGTCGCCTTGCTTCAGAAAGTCTCCTTCCTTCACGCCGTTGATGCGCAGCGCGAGCGCGTCGAAATCGAAGGTCAGCGGCAGGCTCTGGATCGGCAATTCGCTTTGCATCATCAGGTCGACCTCGATGTCCTTGCCCACCGTCGTGGCGGTCGGGCCGAGCCACGCCAGCAGCGGTGCGGGCAGCGCAACGCCTTGCGGAATCGAGCTCGGCACGTTGCTCGACGGCGCGCCCGGCGTGCCAGGGTTCAGCGAAGACTGCGGCGAAGGCGCGGGCACGGCAGGCGCCGGCGCGGTGTCCGGGTCGCCCGACGGGCTCGACTCGGTCTGGCCCGGCAACGAACTCGGCATCGAACTCGGCGGTATCGCGATCGGCAGCGCCGACTCCGGCAGCCGGGTGCGCATGCTCGATTCGGTGCCTGCGTCGAACTCGGCCAGCGCGGCATCGGGGCGCTGGATGTTGCGGATGAGGCGTGGCGTGATCGACAGAACGATCTCCGTCTTCGAGTTGTCGTCGGCCTGCGAGCCGAACAGGCGCGACAGAATCGGCGCATCGCCCAGCCCCGGAATGCGGTTCGCGGTGCTGCGCTCGTCGTCCTGGATCAGGCCGGCGAGCACCTGGTTCTCGCCGTCCTTCAGGCGCAGCGTCGTCGACGCCGAGCGCGTGCCGAGCTGGTAGGCGAGCGTGCCGGTGCGCGTCTGCACCTGGCTCACGATGTTGCTGACTTCGAGCGAAATCTTGATCGCCACTTCGCCGTCCAGGTACACGGTGGGTTCGACGTCGAGCTTCAGGCCGACGTCGATGTAGGTCACCGACTCGGCGGCGAAGCCGCTCGCGGTGGACGTGGTCGTGATCGTCGGCACGCGGTCGCCGATCAGGATCTTCGCCTTCTCGCGGTTGCGCGCGCGGATGCGCGGGTTCGCGAGCAGGTTGGTGTCGGTGAGCTGGCGGCGCGCGGTAATGGTCAAAGGGTCGACCGCTGCGCCGATCGTGCTCGGCCGCAGGTTGCCCAGGTCCGACAAGGTGAGCGCGCCGCCGCTCGTCGTGGCCAGCGGCGTCAGCGTCACCTGGCTCGGCCAGCGCACGCCCAGGTCGAGCAGGCGCGAACGTTTGATCTCGAGGATCTCCACTTCGAGCATCACTTCGGGTTCGGGAGCGTCGTGCAGCGCGACCAGCCGCTCGGCGATGCGCACCGCGTCGGCGCTGTCGCGCACGATGATCATGTTGAGCTTTTCGTCGACCACCACGTCGCGCGTGCGCACGATCGTGCGCAGCGTGTTCGCGACCACTTTCGCATCCGCCGTCGCGAGCATGAACGAGCGCACCACGAGCTGCTGGTATTCGCGCACCTTCGGCGGCGTGTTCGGGTAGATGATGATCGTGTTCGAGTCGACGATGCGCTGCTCCAACTGGTTCGTCAACAGGATCAGGTTGATCACCGAGGCGACACTCGCGCCGCGCAGGAACACGGTGGTGCGTGCGTCGCTGCGCACGTCCTTGTCGAACACGAAATTCAAGCCCGAGGTTCGCGACAGCACCTCGAACACCTGGCGCAGCGGCGTCTCCTTGAACTCGATCGTCACCGGCCGGCGCAGCGCCGCCGCCAGCTGGCTGGGCGGCGGCGGGCGGTTCGCCTTTTCGGTGATCTTGCGCTGCAGCGCGCGCGCGCCCGCGTGGTCCGGGTTTTCGGTGAGGATCTGGCGCATCCGTGCCGCGGCGACTTCGAGGTCGTTGCGATCCTCGGCGCGCTGCCCTTCCACCAGCACGATCGCGTGGCGCCGGTCGCGCTCGACGTTGGCCAGGCCATTGCGCGCGCGAATGTTGTTCGGGTCGAACACGAGCGCGCGCTGGTACTGCTGTGCCGCTTCGTCCCAGCGCTCGGCGGCGCGCGCCGCGTCGGCCTTTTCGTTCAGCTGCTGCGTGTGGTTCTCGCGCGCCTGCAGGTACGAGGCGCGCAGCTGCACGTTGCGCGGGTCGGCCTCGATCGCCTCCTGCAGCTTGCGCAGGCCCTCGTCGGTGCGGCCCTGCGCGAGCAGTGCCTGCGCGTCGCGGTAGGGCTTGTCGGTGGCGCAGGCCCCCAGCAGCAGGGCGGCAACGAGCGCGGCGAGGTGAAGAACTTTGCGTGGGGGCTTCATTGCGGGCTGCCTATGTTGAGGGTCTGCTTTTCGTCCAAGGGCACGTAGGTGATCACCATGCGCGGCGGCGCGACCGACTCGACGCGGTAGTTGGCGTCGATGTTTTGCCCGGCGCGCAGGATCAGCGTCTGCTCGCCGCGGCTCACGAACACTTCCCAGCGCGTGCCGTCGTGGTGCTTGCCGACGAAGATGAAGGGCAGCGGCGGTGCGGTGGGTGCGGGAGGCGGCGCGACCACCGGCGGCGGCGGCGGCGACCACGGCGACGCTCGCCGCCGGCGCGGGCCGCGGCGCGGCAGCCACCGGCCGCGGCGGCGCGAAGTTGGCCGCGGCGAACAGCGACTTCAGATTCTCCGAGCTCGCGGTGCGCACGCGCAGTTCGAGGATTTCGCTGCTGTCGCGCTGGCTGCGCGAGCGTTCGGCCGTGGGTTTGGCGGCCGGCTTCGGACTCTGCGCGCTGCGCACCGAGTCGCGCCCGGCGGAACGTGACGCGTCTCGCGCGCTCGCGGCTGGGTCGCGCGAGGCGTCGCGTGCGCCAGCATCGCGCTGACCGTTGCGCGCGCTGTCGCGGCCCGGACCATTCGAGCCCGCGTCATAGGGTTCGGAAAACAGCGCGAGCCAGCCGGCGCCGAGCAGCGCAACGCCGAGGATGGCCCAGCGCAGCGCGGGTTTCATTGGCGCTCCACCGCCGAGGCCGGCGCCGCGGGAATCGCCGGCGCGGCGCCGCCGCTGGTGGCGCGCAGGAACAGCACGAAGCGCGTCTTCGCGTCGACCTGGGTCGAATCGATGCTCGCGCGCTTCAACGAAATCTCTTCGAGCGCGGCGAACGGCAAGTCGAGCAGCACTTGCTGGCTGAACGCCTGGATCGCGTGGAACGAGCCCTTCACCGGCAGCACCATGTGGTAGCGCCGAAAGCCGCCGGCAGCATCCAGCGCCAAACGGTATTCACCCACTGTCAGGCTGACGCCATGGCGCTTCGCGGCGGCGAACACCTTGCCGAGGTAGGACTCTAGCTCCTCGCCGCGGCCGAGCAGGCGCTCGAACGCCGCGCCGCGCTCGGCGTTGCTCGACGCGCGCGGCTGGCCTTGCGCGCCCCGCTGCTCTTGCAACGCCGCGCGCAGCTCGGCGCCGTGGCGCATGGTCGCCGCGATCTGCCACCCGCCCGCGGCGAGCGCGGCGGCGCAGAGCGTGAAGCCGAGCAACACGGCGGCCTGGCCGCGCGCCAGCAGCAGCTCGATCGGCAGCAGCCAGCGGTTCATGGTGCCCACCGCGTCTGGATCGAAAACCGCACCGGCGCGCCGGGTTCCTTCAGCAGCACCTCGTGGCGTGTCAGGATCGCTTCGGGGAACAGCGCTTCGAGGTCGCGCTGGTAACCGAGCATCGCCTCGAACGATTTGGCCTCGGCCTGCAGCTTAATGATGCTGTTCGACGGCTCGGGTTCCAGCGCGAGCAGCGCCACCTGCGGACTCGCCGCCTTGTTCAGCGCGACGAGGATGTCTTCCCACGGCAGGTTCAGGCGCCGGATCGCGTCGTTGATCGCGCGCGTGCGCTCCGGGCCGATCGTCGATTGGGCGCGCACTTCCACCGCCTGCTGGCCGGCGCGCTGTTGCGATGCGAGTTCGGCCTCCAGCTCGGCAATCGCCTCGCGCCCGGCGCGCACCTGCCAGATCGCTGCGGCGCCAAGCAGGGCGGCCACGCCGAACAGCGCGAGCGCGCTGCGGTCGATGCGCCAGGGGCGGCGCACGAAGTCGATGGGCAACTTGCGCGCCATCACGCCGCCACGGCAGTGGGGGATGCTGCGAGCGCGGCGAGCAGTTGCAGCTCGCGCATCTCGCGTGGCGTCGCGGCGATGCGATGCACGTTCGCGCCGGCGATCGTCAGCGTTTGCGAGTCCGCGGCGACGAGATGCACTTGCGCGAGCGGCCGGTTCGCGAGCAGCGCTTCGTGGCCGAGCCAGCGCGCCAATGCATCAGGCTGGGGCAGGGCCGTCGAGCGCACGCAGTGGCACGCGCCGGCGTCGAAATACGCCGCGGTCACCCAGCCGCCGACGCAGCAGACAAACCACGTGGGCGTGCGCCCCAGCGCCGCCGCCGCGGCGTTGAAGCGGCGCACGAAGACCGGCGCGGCGCCGAGCAGCCGCGTGCCGGCAAAGGCTTCGAGCGGCGCCAGCAGGTCGTTCGCGACGGCGCAACACAAGAACGAACGGCGCGAGTTCCAGTCGGCGCTGATGCGCCAGGCGGCGCTGGCGGTGCCGAACAGTTCTTCCAGGCGCAGCGCCGCGAGGTCGCGCAGTTCAGCGAAGCGCTGCAAGCCCTGCGGCGGCGCGACGACGTAGTACTTCACCGCGCTGTCGGCGAGCACCAGCTCGAACGGCGCGGCGCGAACGCCGAAACGGGCGAAGGCCTGCGCCGGCCAGGTGGCGCGTTCCAGCAGCGGCACGCGTTCAGCCGCACTCGCGGCCGCGCCGCGCGGCAGCGTAGGCGCAGGCCTCGGCGCTCAGCGCCAGCAGGTCGGGTTCACGCATGAAGGGTCACCCGATCCAGCTCTTCCACCGTCGTTTCGCCGCGCAGCACGAGCGTGATGCAGGCCTCGCGCAGCGTGCGCGTGCCGGCGGCGCGCGCCGCGGCGCGGATCACGCGCGGGGGCTTGCGGTCGACGATCATTTCGCGAATCTCGTCGTCGAGCTTCAGGATCTCGGCGATCGCCTTGCGGCCACGGTAGCCGGTGCCTCGGCAGTCTCCGCAGCCGCTGCCTTGGGTGAGCATCGGCGCCGGCTCGCCCTGGCCCAGGCCGAGCGTGACCATCTCCTGCGGCGTGGCGGTACGCCGGCTCGCGCAATGCCGGCACACCAGGCGCACCAGGCGCTGCGCCCAGATGCCGTTCAGCGCCGAGGCGAACGCGTACGGGTCGATGTTCATGTGTGTGAAGCGGCTGAACACGTCGAACACGTTGTTCGCGTGGACCGAGGTGAGCACCAGATGGCCGGTGAGCGCGGCCTGCACCGCGATCTCCGCCGTCTCCTTGTCGCGGATTTCGCCGACCATGATCTTGTCCGGGTCGTGGCGCAGGATCGAGCGCAGCCCGCGCGCGAACGTCAGGCCCTTCTTGTCGTTCACCGGAATCTGCAGAATGCCCTTGATCTGGTATTCGACCGGGTCTTCGATCGTGATGATCTTGTCGCGCCGCTGGTCGATCTCCGACAGCGCCGCATAGAGCGTCGTCGTCTTGCCGCTGCCGGTGGGCCCGGTGACGAGCAGCATGCCGTAGGGCTGCGCGAGCAGGCCGCGCAGCGTTTTCATCGAGTCGGCGTCCATGCCCAGCACGTCGAGCGTCAGCGTGCCGGTCTCGCGCACCATCGCCTGCTTGTCGAGGATGCGGATCACCGCGTCTTCGCCGTGCACGCTGGGCATCACGGAAATGCGCAGGTCGATGTCGCGGTTGCCGCTGCGCACGCGGAAGCTCCCGTCCTGGGGCACGCGGCGCTCGGCGATGTCGAGCTCGGCGAGCACCTTGATGCGCGAGATGATCTGCTCGGCGAGCTCTTCGCCCTTCACCGACGCCACGTCATCGAGCATGCCGTCGATGCGGTAGCGCACCGTGAGGCCTTCCGTCGTCGACTCCAAATGGATGTCGCTCGCGCCGGTTTTCAGCGCGTCGTAGAGCGTCGAGTTCACGACTTTCACCGCGGCGCTCGCGTCCTGCGTCGCGCTGGCGTACGAGATCACCGCGGCGACGTCGCGCTCGGGCGCGCCGTTGCCCGTGTCTTTCAGGATCGTCTGCACCGCGCGCGCCGCCGCTTCCTGCTTGCCCAGGTACGCGGCGATGTCGGCGGCGAGCGCGAGCGCGAGCTCGGCGCCGCCCTTGGCGTGCGCTTCGAGCCAGGTGCGCAGGTCCAGGTTGAACGGATCGGGCGCGACCGCGAGCACCCGGTTCGGCTCGGTGGCGCTGCGCAGCAACACCGCGCCGCGCTCGATCGCCTGCGCCAGCGGCAGCAGTTCGAACGCCGGCTCGTAGCGCTCCATGTCGCCGGTCTCGAGCACCGGCACTCCCACGCGTTCGCCCAGCGCGTGCAGCACGGCACGCGGCGCCTGGCCGGTCGCGGCCTCGATTTCGTCGGCGACGTTGCGCCCGGTGACCATGGAGCGTTCGCGCGCCGCGGCGATCATGGCGTCGTTGACGACGAAGGGCAAGTGCTCGGCTTCATTGCAGCCCCTCACCCAGGCACTCGCCGGCCAGCGGGAGACCCAGGAAGGCAATCCGAGGGTGGATCCCGGCGTGCGCCGGGATGAGGGTTGCGGTGAGGGGCCGATGAGCGTCACTGCAAACTACCCGCAAGCTCGAAGATCGGGATGTAAAGCAACACGACGATCGTGCCGACCACAATGCCGATCGCCGCCATCAGGATCGGCTCGGCGGCGCGGCTGAAGCGGTCGATCAGGCGCGTCACTTCGGTGTCGTAGAACGTCGCCGCCTTCATCAGCATCTCACCCAGGTTGCCGGCGCGTTCGCCCACGCGAAACAGGCGCAGCGCCACCGGCTCGGCCAGGCCGTTCGCGTGCATCGCCGAAGAAAACGTTTCCCCAGAGGCGATGCGCTGCGCCGCCAGGCGCAACTGCGCACGCGTTCCGGCGCCGACCGTCGCCTCGACCATCTGCAACGCGCGCACCAGCGCGATGCCGCCCGACAGCAACAAGCCCACCGTCATGTACAGGCGCGACAACTCGTAGGTGCGCACGCGCTCGCCGACCCATGGCAGCTTGGCCAGCACGTCGGACACCGACACCTTCTCGCGAATGGCGCGCCAACCGAGCACCGCGCCGACCACCAGCGCGGCGATCAGGAACAGGATCGCTCCCGTGTGGTTCGCGACGAACTGCCCCCACGCGAGCAGCACGCGACGTCAGGAACGACATCTCGCGCCCGGCCTCGGCGTAGACGCTCGCAAAGCGCGGCACCACGTAGCCGAGCAGGAACAGCGTGACGCCGCCGCCCACCACGAGCAAAATGGCCGGGTAGATGGCCGCGCTCACCGCCTTCGCGCGCACCCCGGCGATGCGCGTCTCGAATTCCACATAACGCGCCAGTGACGCAGGCAGGTCCGACGTGGTTTCCGCCGCCTGCACGATGCCGACGTAAAGCGGCGGAAAGTGGTCCGGAAACGCCGCCAGCGCCTGCGAAAAGCGCTGCCCCTGCTGCAGCGAGTGGGCGAGCGCCGCGGACACGTCGCGCGACACGCCGGGCGTGCTCTTCTCCGCCAGCGACTCGAGCGACTCGACGATCGTCAGCCCGGCCTCGAGCAGCGCCAGCAGCTCCTGGCTGAACAGCACCACCGGAAACGCCGCGCGCGAACGCCGCGCCGCGCCGCGCGCCGCCGGCCGCACCGCGAGCGCGCGCAGAGAGCGTTCCCCCGCCGCCGCGCGCGCCGCGCTTTCGTCCTGCGCTTCGAGGACGAGCGTGCTCATGCGGTTGTCGCTGGAGACGGCGCGGACTTCGTAGAGCATGGCCTGGGCAATTGGGATGCCGAGTCTAGGCTTGCTGGAATAGACCCTGGGTCCTATTGGTTCGTGATGTCCGCCGCCTCGCCCGCGCCGCCCTGCGCACCGTCCTTGCCGAAGCTCAGCAATTCGAAGTCGCCCTTCGCGCCGGGCGCGCGGTAGGTGTAAGGCTTGCCCCAGGGGTCGAGCGGAACCGCCTTCTTCAGATACGGCCCGTTCCACTTCGCCATGTCGCCGGGCTTCGTGTTCAGCGCCGCCAGGCCTTCCTCGGTGGTCGGGTAGCGCCCGACATCGATGCGGAACTGGTCGAGCGCCTTCTCGAAGCCTTCGATCTGCGTGCGCGCGACGCTGACCTCACTCTTGCCGATCTGCGCGAAGAAGCGCGGCGCGACGTAGGACGCGAGCAGGCCGAGGATGACCATCACCACCAGCAGTTCGAGCAGCGTGAAGCCGCGTGTTCCGACACTTGACGACTTTGGCGCCATGGTTCCCCCTTGAGACATGTGCTGCAAGGGCGACTTTGCCCCTGCCCGGCAGATCGTGCCCGCGCGGCACTCATACTGCCATTGGGCCGGCGTTGGGGGTTCAGGGAAAACCAGACCGCAGTCTGTTACGGGACTGTCTGTTTGACTTAAGACAGGCTGTGCGAACCAACAAAAAGCCGCGCACCGGGCCAGGAGCCCGCAAGCGCGGCCTGGGTATCAATGGTGCGATCTAGTCGTCGTGGCCCCCATCGTCATCGTCGTCGCCATGGTCATCGTCGTCGTCACCGTGACGGTTCGGCTTGCGGCACTCGAAATTCGCCGCCGAATCGATGCTGCCGCTGCCGATGTAACGCGCGACTTTCGGGTACTCGCACAGCGGCCGGGTGCGCTCCACCACACCAGCGGCCACATTGTTGTTGGCGTACTTGGTCGCGACCACCGGCCCGGGCGTTATGCCTTGTTCGACCCATTTCTCCAGCGGTGTCAGCATGTCGAACACGTTCGGCCCGGGGCCGTTCGCGCAGTGGTGCATGCCGGGCGCGAGGTACAGGCGCGTGAAGCGGTCCGCCTTTTTGCGGCTGCCCACGCGGTCGACCACGTCTTCGTAGTACTCGATCGTGCGCTCGGCCATCAGCGCGTGGTCGGACCAGCCGTGCCACAGCAGCAGCTTGCCGCCGCCCTTGCGGAACGCCGACAGGTCGGTGTTGTCGGCGTTGATGAACTTGCCGGTCTCGCGCAGCGCGCGCGGGTCGCGGTCGAAGTCGAAACTCGCGATCGGGTCGTACGCCGGATTGGAGAACACGAAGTAGCGCAGGTAGTGGTCGGAGAACGTGAACTGCAGCGGGTTGTTGTCCACCGGCGGCAGCGGGATGCTCGGGCCGCTGATCCACGTCTGCCAGCCCGAAACCGCACCCGCGCCGGGCGTGTCGCCGCCCTCGGCACCCGGCGGGAAGCCCGGGTGCAACTGCCGCCCGCGCGAATTGCTCGGGCCCGCGTAGACCTTCTTCACGGCGCCGACTTGCGCCGCGGTCAGGCAGTTCGGCGCGTCGGCGCCCGTGCACTGCAGGCTCGCCGGATCGAAATCGCACTTCAATGGGTTGTCGATCAGGCCGTCTACCAGGCCGTCGTTCGCGTCGCAGCGTTGCGCCGCTGCGTTGGCGATCAGTGTCAGCTTGGCCGGCGGGATCGGCGCGGCGCGCAGCGCTTTCGAATTCCAGTTGAAGCCGATCATCAGCCCGGTCCAGTCGAGCGCCGGCGCGGCGGCGATGATGCCGTCGAAGTCGTGCGGATAGCGCTGCGCTTCTTGCAACGCCTGACGCCCGCCGTTCGAACAGCCTTCGAAGTAGGCGTACTTCGGCGCGCTGCCATAGGCCAGCGTCGCGATCTGCTTGGCCGCGACCGTGACGACGTGAACGCCGCGATGCCCGAAGTTCACCTGCCGGTCCAGGCGGTTCAATGCCCACGAGCCGTCGAGCGCCGCGACGCCGCTGCCCACGTGCCCGGTGTTCGTCGCCACCGACGCGTAGCCGCGCGCCAGGCCGCCGCTGATCGGTGGGATCGAGCCGACGAATCCGCCGCCGCCGGCGTGATAGAACTTGCCGTTCCAGTTGCTCGGCAGGCCGAGGTTGAAGGCGATTTCCGTGTCGACGAAGCCTTGCACCAGGCAGTGCTCGGGAACTCCAGGCGCGGCCGCAACGATGGCCGCGGCCGTGATCGTCGTCGCCGGCACCGACACGTTCTTCAGCGCGACACATTGCGCCGCTGTCAGTGCGTGGGCCGGCGCGAGCGCGGCGAGCGCGCCGCTGGCGAACAGCAGTCGGGCGGCGCATCGGGTCGTCCGCGCGCCACTGGTTTCTTGCCTGCTCGATGCCATGTGTTCAGTCTCCTCGTTGATGACGCGGCCATTCGACCATGGCGCGCCTGTTTCGCCGGGCTTGAGCCGAGGCCGATACAAAAAGATGTCGATTTCCCGAAAGCGAAATCGATATTCGAAAAGCCCGCGTCGATCGGAGCATTGATTTGCGCGCGCGTCTGGATCAGGATCGCGCAGCGCCGCGGCTTGTGCTCATGCCGGGCAATTGTGGCGCACCGGCGAATCAACAGGTGCGAGCACCATACAAAGGAGAAGCTGATGAGACGTTCAATTCCTGCGATAGGTCTAGCGGTTGCCGCCGGCGTGGCGGTGGTCGCCCTGTCGTTCTCGCAGATGAACAGCGCACGCGCCGACCGCGACCCGGGCCCGCGCTTCAAGGTTGATGCGTCATGGCCCAAGGCGCTGCCCAACAAGTGGCTGATCGGGCAGGTTCCGGGCATCCAGGTCGACCGGGACGACAACATCTGGATCGTGCAGCGTGCGCGGACCCTGACCAACGACGAGCGCGCCGCGTCAGCATTCGACATCCCGGTCGCGCCCATCCCCTCACCTCCCCCACTGGACGGTGCCGCGCGACCCCAGGGAGCGATTGCCGACTGCTGCCTGCCCGCGCCCGCAGTCATGCAGTTCGATCCCAAAGGCAACTTGCTGCGCGCGTGGGGCGGCCCGGCCGACCCGGGCAAGTGCGTCGAGACCACCGTCCCCGCTGGAGCTTTCGAGACAACCTGCCAGTGGCCCAATACCGAACACGGCATCTATGTCGACGACGCCATGAATGTCTGGCTCGGCGGGCAAGCGGGTGGCGCAGTCCTGAAGTTCAGCGCGGATGGCCGGTTCCTGCTGCAGATCGGCCGCCGTACGCCGCCGGTACGCGCCAACAACAAGACCGACGGCGGCGTCAACGGCACGCCGCTGCTGGCGCAGCCTGCGGATATGGAGGGAGACTTGTCCGCCAACGAGATGTACATCGCCGACGGGTATACGAACAATCGCGTCATCGTGGTCGACGCGACGACCGGGATGTACAAGCGGCACTGGGGTGCGTACGGCCAGAGGCCGGTCTCCGACACTGCACCTCCGGCGTACATCAAGAACCAGGCGCCGTCGCCGAACTTTGCCAACCCCGTACATGCGATCAAGATCACGAGGGACGGGCTCGTCTACGTGGCAGACCGCGTGAACAACAGGATCCAGGTGTTCGACAAGGCCGTCGTGGGCCGGGCGAACTGCGTTCCGGCGGGCCCGGGCACATGCGGTTTCATCAAGGAGTTCTTCCTCGATCGCGAGACGCTCCTCAACGGCGCCGCGTGGGACATCGACACTTCGCCCGATCGCAAGGAGAAGTACCTCTACAACGCCGACGGGTCGAACAATCACATTGCGGTGTTGAATCGCCAGACGGGCGCCATCCTCTCGACCTTCGGCCGCAATGGCCGCAGCGCGGGCCAGTTCCACTGGGTGCATAACATGGATGCCGATTCGCAAGGCAACCTGTACACGGCGGAAGTGGATACGGCCAAGCGTGCACAGCGGTTCGTGCTGCAGGACGGCGACGACAGAGACGACGACCGCGACCGCGATTGATCGGACCGGGTAGACCCGGGTAGACCCGGGTCGGCCCGCGCAACAGAATGGGCCGGCGTGTCGAGTGGCGCGCCGGTTTTTTTGCGGGTGGTGATCCGATGTTCAAGCTCATCGTTTGCATCGCGTTCATGTTCGCTGCCGCGCTCGGCCCGGCCGCGGCGCACGACATTCCCGAGCAACTGGTGTTGCACGGTTTCATCAAGCCCGAAGGGCAGCGGCTGCACTTCGTGGTGCGCCTGCCGCTGGCGATGCTGCTCAACCTCAACCTGCCCAAGCGCGGCCCGGGGTTCCTCGACCTCGCGAACATCGACGACGCGCCGTTGCAAACCGCGGCGGGGCTGGCGGCCAAGGACATCGAGCTCTACGAGAACGGCACGCTGCTCAAACCCGGCCGCATGACGACACGGATCTCGGCGGCTTCGGACCGCAGCTTCGAGGCGTATCCGAAAGCGCTCGCCAACATCGAAGGCCCGAAGCTGCCGAGCAGCGCCGAGGTCTTCTGGAACCAGGGCTACTTCGACGCGCACCTGGAATACCCGATCGGCTCCGCGAGCTCCGACTTTTCGCTCGAGATGCGCCTCGCGCCGGGGCTGGCGAGCCGGCTCAAGCTGATCGTCCGGTTTCTCCCTCCCGACGGAACGACGCGCGCCTACCAGCTCGCGGGCGACGCCGGCCACGTGATGCTCGATCCGCGCTGGCACCAGGCGGCGTGGGCCTTCATCAAGTTCGGCTTCGCCCACATCCTGGACGGCATCGACCACCTGCTGTTCCTGCTGTGCCTGGTAATCCCGTTCCGGCGCATCGGCTGGACGCTGGTGGGCGTGATCACCTCGTTCACCGCGGCGCATTCGGTGACGCTGATCGCCGCCGCGTACGGCATCGTTCCGTCCGGGGCGTGGTTTCCGCCGCTGATCGAGGTGCTGATCGCGGTGTCGATTCTTTACTTGGCGGTCGAGAACGTGTTCCGGCCGAACCTGCAGCGCCGCTGGCTCATCACTTTCGCCTTCGGCCTGGTGCACGGCTTCGGCTTCTCGTTCCTGCTCAAGTCGCAACTCCAGTTCGCCGGGGACCACCTGCTCACGTCGCTGCTCGCGTTCAACGTCGGCATCGAACTCGGCCAACTGCTCGTGCTCGGCATCGTGCTGCCGCCGCTGGTGTGGCTGTTCAATCGGGCGAGCGCGCAGGAACGCGCGATCACCGTGATCGCATCGCTGCTGCTGGGCCACACCGCGTGGCACTGGATGCTCGAGCGCGCGCAGGCGCTGCGCGAGGCCGACTGGCCAAGTTGGGCGCAGACCTGGACGACGCTGGCGCTGGCTTTCAGCGTGCTCGTGTTCATCGGAGCGCTGGTGTGGATCGTGCGCAGCCGTGCGCGGCCCGAGCCGGCGGGACGCGTCGCACGCGAATCGGCGCAGAGGTAGTGGAGAAGCGCTGAATCAGGCGCTTGCGCGAGTCGCGCGCAGGTCAGCGAGGGTGCGCCTCGGATCGCAGGCCTTGCGCAATGCCTTTAGCTTTTTCGACCTCGCTTTCGCGAAATCGATATTAGTTTCACGGCGCCGGTGACGCGTGCGGCACCGCCCCTACCATCGTCGACGCGCGTGCGTGCAGTTGGCACAACCGCGGGTCCAACGACATACAAGGAGACGGCATGAAGCTGATGAACCCCTTGCGTAAGTCCTCTGGCAGCTTGGCCTGCACCCTGCTGGCGAGCGCGATTGCCTCGGGTTGGGTGTACGCCCACGGCGACGACGACGGCGACCGCCACCACGGCGACGACGACTTCAGGATCGAGGTGCTGTCGAGCCGGCCCTACATGGTCTCGGGCGGCGACGCGCTGGTGCGGATCAGCCCGAAAAGCAAACACGTCAGCCTGAGCCGCGTGCGCGTCGAACTGAACGGCGCCGATGTCACCGGCGCGTTTGTCGCCGACGCGAGCGCGGGCACGCTCACCGGCCTCGTCACCGGGTTGCGCCTGGGCAGGAACGAGCTGGAAGTCGACGCCAAAGGCAACGGCAGCGGCCGCGCCGACGCCGAGATCACGCTGACCAACTATCCCATCCAGGGGCCGATCATCTCCGGCCCGCACGAGTATCCGTTCGCGTGCACCACGACGACGTTCGTGCCGTTCCCGGGCAGCCCGGCGCTGGGTGCGCCGCTGGATGCCGATTGCTCGGTGGCGACGCGCGTGCAGTACGTCTACCGCACGACGGCCAACACCTTCGCGCCGCTGCCGATGGCGCAACTGCCTGCCCTGCCGGCCAATCTGGCGAACACGACCACGGTGGCCGGCGCGACGGTGCCCTATATCGTGCGGCTCGAGACCGGAACGATCAACCGCGCGATCTATCAGACCGCGATCCTGCACAACCCGAATGGCCCGCCGCCCAGCCCCTTCGCGCCACCCGCCGGCTGGAACGGGCGCCTCATCTACCCGCTCGGTGGTGGCTGCATCGGCGGCTGGTACACGCAGGGTCCGGACCTCGTCACGCCGCTCAACAACAACTGGCTGAGCAAAGGCCACGCTGTGGCTTCGGCGAGCCTGAACACGTTCGGGAATAACTGCAACGACCTGCTCTCCTCCGAGACGATCCTGATGGTCAAGGAACGCTTCATCGAAAGCTACGGCGTTCCGAAGTTCACGATCGGCACCGGCAGCTCGGGCGGCGCTTACCAGAGCAACCAGACCGGCGACAACTACCCCGGCACGTTCGACGGCATCGTGACGATGAACAGCTTCCCGGATGTGACCACCGGGATGGTGCCGATGCACAGCTCGCGCCTGTTCGAGCTCTACCTCGCTTCGCGCCCGGGCCGCTACAGCGTCGACCAGGTGAAGGCGATGACGGGCTACCTTTCGATCCCGGGGCAGATCAACGAGATGAGCCGGGTGCGCGGCGACCGCATGGATCCGCGGATCGATTTTCCACCGGAGATCCTGGTGGGCGTCGGCCCGCAGTTCAGGTACGACCCCGTGACGAATCCGTACGGCGCGCGCGCCGACGTCTACGACCACACCGTGAACGTCTACGGGTTGATCCGCAACACGCCCTTCCCCGGCGCCGCGAAATTCGCGCAAAGGCCGCTGGACAACGTGGGCGTGCAGTACGGCCTGGGGGCGATGAACGACGGCAAGATCAGCGTCGAGGACTTTCTCGACCTGAACGCCAACATCGGCGGCGTCGACATCGACTTCAACCGCATATCGGCCCGCACGGTCCATTACCCCAACGCCACGCGCCGCGCCTACCAGGGCGGGCGCATCCTGAGCGGTGGCGGTGGTCTGGCCCGCACGGCGATCATCACGCGCTCGGCCGGCAACGACCTGCTGGTGCAGGGCGACGTGCATCTGCGCTACCACTCGTTCTCGATCCGCCAGCGGCTGATCAACGCGAACGGCCACGCGAACAACCATGTGATCGTCGGCAACCTGGCCCCCGCCGAGCTGCTGCTCGATCACATGGGTCAGTGGCTGAGCGCGGTGGTTGCGGACACGTCAGATCGGTCACGCGCGGACAAGGTTGTCGCCAACAAACCTGCCGACGTCGTCGACGCCTGCTGGACCACCGCCGGCGTGAAGATCGCCGAGACGCAGACGCTCGGAGGAACCGGCCAGTGCACCACGCTGTTCCCGCGCGGCGTGCCGCCGGAGTACGTGGCCGGCGCGCCGATCGCGCTGGACATCATCAAGTGCAAGCTCAAGCCGATCGACAGTGCGGATTACAAGGTGCCGTTCACCGACGCGCAGCGCGCCCGGCTGGGCACGATCTTTCCCGACGGCGTGTGCGATTGGACGAAGCGAGGTGTCAAGCAGGTGAAGCAGGTTCCGTGGGCCTCGTACGGTCCGTCGCCGGTGAACCAGGTGTTCGACGTACTCGGCCGCTCGGATCGTCATCACGGCCGGGATGACGACGACGATCACGACGACGACCACGGCGGCCACGATCGCGATCATGACCACGACGACGACGATTGAAGAGCGCGCGAAGCGGCGCACTCGATAAGCCCACGAGGAGACACGCATGAACCCGACGGCGTGAACGACCTGGGGTCGACCGCGACCCTGCCCGACCCTGCGACGCAGCCGCCCCTGGCCGACGACGTGGCCTACGGCGTGCGCCAGCTGGTCGAGCGGGCGCGGGCACGCGGCATCAAGGTGAATGGCCGATGGCGTCAAGCTGAGCTTGTTCAGCGACGATCACGACGCGGATCGCGACTGAAGGCGCGCCGGTAACGAACGCCAGCCCCGCGGCCTGGCAGTGACAAGCGGTGCTGGGTTCAGTAGACGACTGGTCGAGCTTGGCCTCGGAGCGTAGGCGTCGACCGCGGCGCGCCCGGCCTACAGCAGCGCAGAAAGCGCGCGCGAATGTACCACCCGGCCATGCACGAACTGATCATGGCAAGTCTCGATGCGCGCCAAGTCGTACAGGTAGTTGACCATCAGCCCGGCCGACTGCTTGAGCCCCTTGGGCGAGAGGTTGGCATTGCCGTTCAGGCGTTCGAGACGGGCGCCGTTGTCGAGGTGAAAGCGCGCCACCGAGTCGCCTGCCGGCGTCGGCGACAGCCGGACGAGATACAGCGCAGTGAGCCGTGTCAGCGCCTGGCGCGCCGCGGCGGGCAGCGCCATCAAGGTGCCGGCATGGGTCAGCCCTGACAGGTCGTTGCCGCAGCTGTGGTGCAGCAGCGCCAGCGCGGCGGCGGCCGCCTCTGCCTGCGCCGGCTTGACCCCGAGCACCGTGTCGAGGCTGCGCAGCTTCGACAGCCAGCCCATCAGTCCAGGGATCGGCGACAAGGTGCAGAAGGTCTTCAGCTGCGGCAGCTCGCTCTTCAGCTCGTTGGCGACGCGCTTGATCAGGAAGTTGCCGAGCGAGACGTTGCGCAGCCCCGGTTGGCAGTTGCTGATCGAATAGAACACTGCGACCTTGAACGATTCGGCCGGTAGCGGCGGCGACTTCTTGTCGATCAGCGGCGCGATCGAATCGGCCATCTCGGCGACCAGCGCGACCTCGACGAAGATCAGCGGCTCGTCGGGTAGTTGCGGATGGAAGAACGCGAACAGACGACGGTCGGGCTGCAGCCGCCGCCGCAGGTCGTCCCAGCCGTCGATCTCGTGCACCGCCTCATGGCGGATGATTTGCTCGAGCAGCTGCGCCGGTGAATTCCAGTCGACGCGGCGCATCTGCAGGAAGCCGGCGTTGAACCAGCTCGACAGCAGATGCAGAAGGTCGTTCTCGAGCGCCTGCAGCTGCGGCTGGCGCGGCAGTCGCTCGAGCAGCGCGCGGCGCATGCGCACCAGCGCGGCGGTGCCACCGTCGGTGCGGCTCAGGCGGCGGAACAGCTCCTGCCGCGGCGGCTCGGTCACCTGCGTCAGGTGGATCAGGTGCTCGGCGTTCGCCGTCGCCGCATACGCCTGCGCGGCGGCGAGCACCGCCTTCGGGTCGGGGCTGAATTCGCGCGACAGATGGTCGAAGAAGCGCGCCAGCAGGTCGTCGGGCAACGCGTCAATGCGCTCGACGATGCCTTTGGCGATCGCCGGGCTGTTGGCCTGCCCGCGCTCGGACAGCAGCCGCCGGCATTCACCGAGCAGGCCGCGCAGGCTGTGATCGGAGCGCAGGTTATGCACCTTGACGCGCAGACCGGTCAGCAAGCCGCGGCCCTCGTCGTCGGGGTGGGTGATCGAACGGGCGACGGGTGGCATGGGCAGTGTCAATGGCGGCAGGATAACAAGGCCGAAGGTCGACCAGGCGCCGCGAGTTGCCCTTTTACATTCGCGCCGTGAACCCGGTTCCGCAACTCCTGCGGCCAATTGCCGATAGCGTGCTCGAGCTCGCCGCGCAGTAAGAGCACTCGCCTGCGGGCCTCACCGACGAACTGGATCCAACTCTGTTCTGGGCCGCTCAAGCCCTCGATCGCAGCCAGCCGTAGCGCGCCACCGTGACCTGGCTGTCCAGATACACGTCTTTCATGTAATGCGCGATGTGGGAGTTCGAGTTCAGGTTGGGCAACCCGATCAGCGCCGGGTTCCACGGGAAGTGCACGCGCCCCAATACGTCGGGCAGGTTGTTCGGATTCGACGACTTCGGCAGGCCCTGCGCGATCGATCAGACGCACATCATCCGCTCCAGCCGCGTCGGCCCGGGCAATGCGCTGCGCTCGATAGAGCGCCCATGGCTCGGCGAACCCGTCTCGATTTCGGAAAGCTATAGGTTTCTCACTTCGGCTTTCGAAAAATCGACATTACTTGGCGCATAAATGGCGTCTGCCGCGATGTGCCTCGTACGATGAATGACGGCTTGGCGCCAACGGCCCACCCAGCGCCGAATCAGACGAGGCCGCACTGGAGACAACATGGAACTGAAGTGGATGGCCGCGTTTGCGGCGTGCGTGCTGCTGGGTGCGGGGTCCGTGCAGGCGCGCATCACGAAGATCGAAATCACCAGCGTCGAGTCGCCCACGTTCCGCGAGACCCCCGCCGGCGCCGCGCGCAGTTTCGGCGCGGTGGGTGCCTATGAAAAGCTGCGTGGCAAGGCCTACGGCGAAGTCGACCCGCGCGACCCGCAAAACGCCGTCATCACCGACATCGAACTCGCGCCGAAGAATGCCCGGGGCATGGTCGAGTACTCGACCGACATCTACATCCTCAAGCCGGTGAATCTGGCGCAGGGCAACCGCAAGCTGTACATGGAAGTGAACAACCGCGGCGGCAAGCTGTTCGGCGGTTTCAACGGCTCGGGCGGCGGCAACAACCCGACGACCGCCGCCGACGCCGGCGACGCGTTCCTGATGAATCAGGGCTACAGCATGGCCTGGAGCGGCTGGGACATCTCCGCCGCGCCGGGCGGCGACCGGCTCACGATCGACGTCGGCGCGCCGCTGAAGAACGCCGACGGCTCGGCGATCACGGGCCCGTCGTATGAATACATCGTGTTCGACAACGCCACCACGCTGAGCAGCGTGCTCGCCTACCCTGCCGCGAACCTGGACAAGAGCAAAGCCACGCTCACGGTGCGCGACCATCTGATGGACGCTCCCGTGCCCGTGTCGGCCGCCGGCTGGAGCTACAACGCCGCCGGCACGGCGATCAACCTGGTCAACGCCGCCGGCACCGCCGTCCCCTTCAAGCAAAGCGCGATCTACGAGTTCTCGTACAGCGCGAAAGACCCGGTCGTCGCCGGCCTCGGCATGGCTGCCACGCGCGACTTCATCTCGTTCCTGAAACACGCCAAGGCAGACGACTTCGGCACCGCCAATCCCCTGGCCGGCGCGGTGCAGCAGGCCTACAGCTTCACGGTGTCGCAGCCGGCGCGCTTTCTGAATGACTTCCAGTGGTACGGCTTCAACGCCGACGAGCAAGGCCGGCGCGTCATCGACGGCATCCTGAACTGGATCGGCGCGGGCAACGGCGTGGGCATCAACTACCGTTTCGCCCAACCCGCACGCACCGAGCGCAACCGCCAGAACCATCGCTACGCCGAGGCGCCGTTTCCGTTCGCGTACCAGAAGCTGCGCGACCAATTCACCGGCAAGGTTGACGGGCGCGGCGTCGCGTGCCGGGGCGAGCGCTATCGCCATGGCCATGACGACGACCATGACGACCGCGACGACGACGGCGACGGCGACGACCGCGGCCACCGCCGCAACACCTGCCCGAAAGCGCTGGAGGTCAACTCGGCGAACGAATACTGGGTGAAAACGGGTTCGCTGCTGCACACCGACACGAAAGGCCGCGATCTCGAGGACCCGAAGAACGTGCGCTTCTATCTGCTGTCCAGCGTGGAGCACACGGTGGCCGGCTCGGCGCCCAATTCGCCGGGCCCGTGCCAGCAGCCCCGCAACACGACGGACCCGAACCCCGCGCTGCGCGCGCTGTTCGTCGCGCTGGACCTTTGGGTCGCGCAAGGCGTGAAGCCGCCAAAGAGCCAGGTGCCCAAGCGCAGAAACAGCGTGTTCTCGATTCCGGTGGGCAACGGCGTGGGCGTGATCCCCCAGGCGGCGCTGGGCTGGCCCAACATCCCGGGCGTCAACTACTCGGGGCTGATCACGGTGCGCCACCTGTTCGACTTCGGGCCGCGCTTCGCGGACGGCATTCTCGACGTGAACCCGCCCGACTTCCACGGCCCGGTGTACCCGTCGTTCGTCAGCAAGGTCGACGCCGACGGCAACGAGATCGCCGGCATCCGCCTGCCGCCCGTGGCGGCGCCGATCGCCACCACCAGTGGCTGGGCGCTGCGCAGCGCGGCCTTCGGCGGCAGCGCGAACCACATGGACGGCTGCGAAGCGTCGGGCCAGTGGATCGCCTTCAAGACGACGCAGGCCGAGCGCGTGGCCGCGGGCGACCCACGCAAATCGCTCGCCGAACGCTACGCCACGCACGACGGCTACGTGCAGGCCGTGACCGCCGCGGCGCGCAAGCTGCAGAAGCGCCGCCTGCTGCTCGAGGCCGACGTGCAGCGCTACATCGATTCCGCCCAAGCCAGTTCCATCCTCAAGTAGAAGGAAGAGAGACAGACCCATGAACAAACTTCGAATCACCGTTCTCGCAGGCTGCGCCGCGTTGGCGTGCACGTTCGCGCAGGCGCGCGTGACGCGCATCGTCATCGACACGACCGCCGCGCTGGCCAACCCCGCCGACGCCACCAAGCCCTACCAGGAACTGACCGGCCGCGCCTTCGGCGAACTGAATCCGAGCGATCGCCACAACAAGGAAATCACCGACCTCAGTCTCGCGCCACGCAATGCGCGTGGCAACGTCGAGTACATCGCGAGCTTTCGCGTCCGCAAGCCGGTGGACATGGCCAACTCGAGCGGCCTGATGTGGCACGACGTGCCCAACCGCGGCGGCAACGTGGCGCTCAACACCGATCTGTTCACCGCGGGTGACCTGCACTTGCTGAGCGGCTGGCAGGGCGACAACGCCGGCGCCACCGCCGTGCCGGCGCGCGTGACCTGCCTGCCGCCCTATGTGGCGGGAACCGCCTGCGCATCGGCACCGACGTTCGCGAACCATTACGTGATGACGCCGGTGCTGACGGGCGTCACCGGCACGATGCTCGGCCGCATCATCAACCGCAGCGGATTGAATGCGGCGCCGCTCAACGTGATGGGCAACCCGATTCCGTATTTTCCGGCCGACGTGAACAGCAACGCCAGCGCCCTGATGCGCACCGTGCTGAGTGAGACCATCAACGGCAAGGTCACCTACGGCCCGACGATCCCGAACAGCGACTGGAAATTCTGCGGAACCCATGTTCCCGGCGTACCTGCGAACCCAAACGCCAATCCACCGACTCCGGCAGTCCCCGAAATCACAAGCACGTTCGATTCGCCGCGGCCGGTCACGACATTGCCTGTCAACGTGTGCATGAAAGGCGGGTTTCGACCCCACCAAGCTCTACCAGGTGACGTACACCGTGAAAGACCCGTACGTGCTGGGCGCGGGCACGGCGGCGTTTCGCGACGTGCAGTCGTTCTTCCGCTATGCGTCGGCAGACGACTTCGGCACTCCCAATCCGGTGGCCGGCAAAGTGAGCTGGGCCATCGTGCGCGGCTCATCGCAGTCGGGCAACTTCACGCGCCACTTCATCCACCTCGGCATGAACCAGGACGAAGCCGGCCGCATCGTGCACGAAGGCGCGTGGCCGCTGATCGCCGGGCGACGCGTCGCGAACAACTCGCGCTGGGGCCAGCCCGACGGCGTGCTCGAGCTCTACCAGATGGGCAGCGAAGGTCCGCAATGGTGGGCGCGCTGGGAAGACGAGGTGCGCGACCTGCCCGACAGCGGCATCCTCGATCGCTGCAAGAGAACCAAGACCTGCCCGAAGGTCGTCGAGACCTTCGGCGGCGCCGAAGTGTTCGCGCTGAAGATGACGATGTCGTGGGTGGGCAGCTCGGCGGACAAGGACATCCCGCTGCCCAGCAACGTGCGCCGCTACTACCTGCCCAGTTCCACCCACGGCGGCGGCAACGGCGTGACGACGGAGAACCCGCCCGCCATCACGATCGCCAACCGCGTCAACTGCCCGGGCAACAACTGGGGCAGCGGCACGCTGCGCCAGAGCCCGGTGCCCGCCACCGGCCTGGTGAACAAGGTGCGAGCGTCGCTGCGCGAGTGGGTGATGTTCAACACGGCGCCACCGCCCAGCCAATGGCCGACGCTCAAGCCCATCAAGCACCCCGGCGCGCACGACCGTGACGATGACGACGACGACCGCCACGACCGCAAAGGCCACGGTGGCGACGACGACCACGACGGCGACGATGACGACGACCGCGACAACCACCACGGCAAGAAATGGCGCCCGCTGCTCGTCAAGCCGACGATGAAGGCGATGGGTTTCCCGAAGGGTGTTCCCGGAATTCCCGAGTCGATCTTCAAGCCCGAGAACTTTGTCTTCCCGGTGTTCGACTACGACTGGGGCCCGCAGTACGACCACAGCGAAGCCAACGGCGTGCCGACGAATCTGCCCCCGCCGATCAAGCACGTCATCAAGACGCTCGTGCCGCGCGTGAACAAAGACGGCAACGAGATGGGCGGCGTGCCGACGGTGCAGAACGACGCACCACTGGGCACGTACCTGGGCTGGAACATCACCGCCGGCCCCGGCGACCCGGGTTACGACGTCACTGCCCCGCGCCCGTTCCACGCCGGCCAAGTGTGCAACTACACCGGCGGCATGGTGCCGTTCTTCAAGACCCAGGCGCAGCGCCTGGCGGCGGGTGACCCGCGCCTGTCGCTCGAAGAGCGCTACGGCAACCACGCCGGTTACGTGGCGGCGGTCACTGCGGCGGCGCACAACGCGTTCAACAAGGGCTACCTGCTCGCCGCGGACCGCGATGCGCTGATCGCGCAGGCGGTGGGCAGCGACGTGTTGTGCTACCCGTTCATTCCGGGCACCCCGGCCACCGCCACCACACCGGCCACGCCGAGCGTCTGCACGCCCAAGCCTTGAGGCCTGAGCGCAAGTTTGAAGGAAGGCGATCCGGCGCCATGCCGGGTCGCTTCACTGACTGCCGCTCGTGTCGGCTCAGCCCACTGCATCAGATCGGGACCACCACATGAACTACCTGTCATCCCTGCCTGCCGCCCTGTTCGTCAGCACCGTTGTGCTGGCAAGCGCGCCCGCCACCGCCCACGACAGGCACCGCTCACCCGCGCCGACCAGTCCACCGCTGCTGTGCACCGAGCTCGCCGGTGCGAAGGGCGGGCTCGTCGGCGCGCCGGGCATCAAGACGGTCGCCGCGAGCATCATTCCAGCAGCCGGTGCGAACCTCGCACACTGCCGCGTCGATGTGCTGTACGGCACCTTGCCCGAGCAGAACATCAACGTGCGGATCGGTCTGCCGCTCGGGCCGCTGGACGGCGGCATCGGCGGCGTGGTCGGCGCGTGGAACGGCCGCACGCAGGGCATCGGCGGCGGAGGCTGCTCGGGCAGCGTGAACGTGAATCCGCCGGTGAACGCCGGCTATGTGGGCTCGGGCACCGATACCGGGCATGTGGGCGGCAATTGCGAGCCGGGTGTGAACGCCGACGGCACCTACAACCTGCAGTTCATCAACGACTTCATCCGCAACGGCATCAAGCAGCAGGTGCTGCTGTCCAAGCAAATCGCTGCCAGCTACTACGGCGTGCGGCCGGCCTACAACTACTGGAACGGCTGCTCCACCGGTGGCCGCCAGGGCTACCTGCTGGCGCAGGAACTCGGCCGCGAGCTCGACGGCGTGCTCGCCAACGCCCCCGCCATCTACTGGACGCGGTTCCAGACGGCGCAGATGTGGGGCCAGATCGTCATGAAGGACCTCGTCGGCGGCCCGATCGCCGCAGCCAAATTGACGCAGACCACCGCATCGGCGGTGGCGGCGTGCGACGCCGCCGACGGCGTGGCGGACGGCGTGATCGACGAGCCGCGCGCGTGCACCTTCAGCGCCAAGGCCAACATCTGCGGCGCGGTCGGAGCGCCCGCCACGAATTGCCTCACCGCCGCCGAGGCCGAGGCGATCGACCGCACTTGGGACGGCCCGCGCAATACGCAGGGCAAGCGCATCTGGTTCGGCCTGGACCGCGGCACCAACCTCGGCGGCTTGAACGGGACCAATCCGTTCGCGCTGGGCGTGACGCAGTTCCACTGGAACACGCACAACCCCGTGTTCGACTGGAAGACGGTGTCGACCCTGAGCTACGCCGACGTGGCGCAACAGGGCTCGCGCAACATCGCCGACGTGACCGACACGATCGACGACTTCGACGAATTCCGCGCCCACGGCGGCAAGCTGCTCACCTTCGTCGGCGGCAACGACCAGCTCATCATGCCGCAAGGCGTGCTGCACTTCTACCGCCAGATGGCGCAGCGCCATGGCGGACACGACGATGACGATTTCCGCCGCGTACAGAAGTTCTACCGGCTGTTCCGCGCACCGGGCGTCGCGCATTGCGGTGGCGGCACCGGCCCGCAGCCGCAGGGCCTGTTCGATGCGCTCGTCAACTGGGTCGAGAACAGGGTCGCGCCCGAGACCATCACCGCCACCATCACGACCGGCGGTGTCGTCACGCGCACGCGGCCGCTGTGCCCGTACCCTCAGACCGCCATCTACAACGGCAGCGGCAACACCGACGACGCCACCAGCTTCCACTGTGGCGGCAACCTCGAGACGCGCGAAGAGGTGTGCGACAGCGTGCTCGTGAAGTACAAGCACGAGGTCAATGGCCGGCTCGATTACCGCGAAGGCGGCACGTCGCGCCGCGCGTGCCGCGAGTCCAGGCACGGCGGACATTCGCTGCGAGACAAGGACGACTGAGGCGTCATTCGAGGGGCGAGCATGTTCGGGCCCATGCACTGCGGCGAGGCCATCCCCGAACCGACGGTGCTCGCCGGCTCGTTGCCGGCACCCGTCGCGTCGAGCCGCGGGCGCGGTTGGCGCGGGCTCGTTGTCGAGCGCTACCGCAGCGTGGGCGCGGAGTTCGTGCTGCAATCGTTGGCGGTTCTGCTCGCGCTGCGCGCGGCGCCCAGTGGCGCCCCTGCATCGACCGGAGGCGAATCGCCAGGCCATGCGCGGGCACGCTTCGGTGAGGTGAGCGTGATTCCGGCGGGGCGGCCGTGGCATGCAAAGATGCAAGGCCGAGCGCAAGAGTTCCACGCGCTGTGGCTCGACCCAGCGCTGATCGACAGAATCGCGGCGCAGGGCGAGCACGGCCCGGCGCACCGGATCGAACTGATCGAAACCTGCGACCTGCGCGACGCGCAGATCGAGCAGATCGCTGAGTCCCTCGTCGCCGAGCTGGAGAACGAGCAGCGCTGCAGCGGTGCGTACGTTGAAGCGCTCGCAAGCCAGTTGTCGGTGCACTTGCTGCGGCGCCATGCGCGCGCGGCAAGCGGCGATGCGCGTCTGCGCGCCGCAGCAGCGGGGGCGCTGTCGCCCTCCCAGCTGCGCCGCGCCGAACAGTTCATGAATGCGCACCTCGGCAAAGACCTCTCGCTGGCGCAAATTGCAGAGTGCGTCGGCATGAGCCCGTGCCACTTCGCACATCTGTTCAAGCGAGCCAGCGGAATCGCGCCGCATCAGTACCTGATGGCGCGCCGCGTCGAGCTCGCCAAGGTGCTGCTGTGCGAGACCGACCTGCCGATCGCGGAGGTCGCGCATCGCGTGGGCTGCACGAACCAGAGCCACTTTTCCACGCTGTTCCATCACGCTGAGGCGATGTCGCCCAGGGCGTTTCGGCGGCATCACTGAGCGAGCGCCGAAGCACGCCGTGCTGCCGGCGCCGCGACAAAGACGCAAGGCGAGAAAGGTTCTCGCAAGAATCGCAAAGACAGACGGAGGTGTCGCGCCTAGGATGACTCGGCTCGCCGAGCAGCGCAGGTTCCCTGCACATCCAGCAACCATGGAAGGACGACAAGACATGCATCCGTCAATTGGCATTGGAGACCAAGGACGCCGCGGCAAGCTCATCGCCACCGCGGTGGCGAGCGTCGCTCTCGGCCTGGGTAGCGTGAGCGCATTGGCCGACGGCATCAGCCAAAGCGGCGAGCAGAAGAACATGCGCCGTGTCGGCCACACCGACCTGCAAGGGCGCGCGGCGTATCACCCGGACTTCATCACCTACCCCGACGGCCGGGTGATCGCTTTCGTGGGGACGCACAGCAGCGCGATACCGACGGTTCCACCCACCACGATTGACAGCAACCTACCCAAGCCCAATCCGCTGAAGGGCGGTGCGATCGAGGCGAACGGCACGATGATCATCGACATCACGAATCCGAGGCAGCCGGTCGAGAAGTTCCACATCCCCGGGCCGATCCCAGTCGGCGGAGCGCAAACGCAATCGAACCGCATGTGCCTGGGCTCGGATCTGCCGCGCGGAACGCCCGGCCACGTCTACCTGCTGCGCAATGTGCAGACGGGCAACCTGGCCGTTTCGGGCTTTGAAGTCTGGGACGTGACCAACGTGAGTGCGCCCACACTGGCCGGCGCGATTCGCAACATGCGCAACACCCACAAGCCGTGGTGGGAGTGCAAGACCGGCATCGCCTATCTGCCCGGCAGCATGGCCACGCCGCGCTGGCGCCAGGGGCAGTCGATGGTGATTGCCGACTGGGGCAGCCCCGCCGCGCCGGTGTACCTGCGCACGCACGGGCTGGCGGGCGCGCAGCCGAGCGGAACCGGGCCGGTGCCGACGTCTCTGCATGGCGCGATCTCGGCGCATGAGCATCCCAATGCCGCCGGCAGGCTCGCGCGCGGCGCGACTGCCGACGACGTGATCGGCAACCGCATCTATCTCGCCTGGGGTGTCGGCGACGACGGCGTGCTGCAGATTCTCGATCGCAAGAAGACCCTGCCGTTCCCACACGGCACCTGGACCGGCAGCGCCGACGACCCGACCAACGCGCAGTTGGAATCGGCCCAGACCTCGGTCCTTGCCAGCTCGCCCGACCAGGGCGGCCACACCAGCTTGCCCGTGTTCGGCGTTACGCCCAAGAGCTATGGGAACTTCACCGAATTCCAGAAGCGCGACATCGTCATATTCGCGTCCGAGTCGACCGCCGACTTGTGCAATGAAGCGCCGCACTGGAGCTTCATCATCGACGTCACGGTCGAGAACTCGCGTGCCGATTCGGCCGGGCCGCCAGCGCGTCGCGCGCTGCCGAACCCGTGGCAAGGGCCGATGGTGCTATCGACGATGCACGTGGACCCGCGTGCCGGTGAGAGCTATCCGCGCGGCAACTACTGCACGCGCGGCGCGCGTTTCGGTGTGCACTCGAGCGAAGAGAACTTCCGCAATCCGTTCTACAGCAGGGTGACTTTCATGGCTTATTTCACCGGCGGCGTGCGCGCCTGGGACATCCGCGAGCCGCATGCGCCGGTCGAGGTGGGGTTCTACGTGCCGCAGAGCAATGCGCTGACCGAACCCGCCGGCTACATGACGAACAACCTGGAAGTCGACAACCGCGGCTACATCCTCGCCGTGGACCGCAACGGCGCCGGGTTCGACATCCTGAAGCTGCGCGGCAAGGCGAAGAAGATCGGGCTCGGGAAAGACGACGATGACGATGACGACGACGATCGCGATGACGACTGAAGGATGAAGCGCGGCTGCGCGGGCTCTCGCGCAGCGGCCCTGCGCCGAGGTGGGAAGAGGAGCCATGCGGCTCCTCTTCGCTTTGCAGCGTGCGCAGCGTTGCCGTGCACATTCGAGAAAACCCTGATGCCGACGATGCACGCACATCGATCGCCATCCAACGCAAGCCCGGGACTTTAGGTTTTTCGCTATCTCTCGCGGAATATCGACATTAATTCGTGACACGCGGCAACCGGGCCGGCGTCGCTCATAGGATCAGCCTCAGTCGAACGTATACGCGTGGCGTGGCTTTCACGTGCAATCGCGATCAGGAGACTTCAATGAAAACGCATTTGATGGTGGCGGCAGCGGTCCTGGGCGTCGCCGCGTCGGGCGCAATGGCCGACGGCAGTGACAGGATTCGCGCGCGCCTGACCGGTTACCAGGAAGTGCCGGTGGTGTCGACAGCGGCCAGCGGCCGCTTCGTTGCCGACGTCGCTGCCGACGGCTCGTCCTTCGACTATGAATTGACGTACAGCGGCCTGCAGGGCAATGTGCTGCAGGCGCACATTCACTTTGGCCAGAAGAGCGTGAACGGCGCGATCGTCATCTGGCTGTGTGGCACGACGGCCAACCCCGGGCCAGCCGGAACGCAGGTCTGCCCGCAGTCGGGAACGATCACCGGCCACGTGACGTCGGCCAACGTGCTGACCGTGGCAACGCAGCAGATCACCGCGGGCGAACTGGCCGAAGTCCTGGCGGCGATGCGCGCCGGTGTCGCCTACGCGAACGTGCACACCACGATCTCGCCCGGGGGTGAAATCCGCGGGCAGCTGCGCGGCCGCGGCATGCGCAAGGAAGACGAGCGCGAAGGCGGCGACGACCACAAGCATTGAGGCTTGATCGGCCCCAGGCCAGCACGCGGACACGATGATCCGGGAAAGGCGGTTGCCATGAGCAGGAATGAAGCGCCGAAAGGCAACAGCCGTCGCGACCTGCTGAAGGCAAGCGCCGCCGCCGGTGTCGCCGCGGTGGCCGGTGCAGGCGCCGGGCTGGCCGCGGGGGTCGCGAACGCGAGCGACCGGCCGCACGCTCGCACCGAAGACCTGGTCCTGGTGAACGGCCGGATCCACACGATGGACGACCGCAACACGGTCGCTTCGTCCGTCACCATCAGGAACGGGCGCTTCGTTCGCGTCGGCCACCGCGCAGGTTCGGGCGCTCGGGTCATCGATCTCAGAGGCCGCACCGTCGTGCCGGGAATCGTTGAAGGCCATGTGCACATCGTCAGCCTGGCGAACCGACCCGGCTACCACGTGCCGCTGGAGAGCACGACGACGATCCGCGAAATCCAGGAGGCACTGGCCGCGCGGCGGCCGGACGTCCCGGCGGGGCAGTGGATCACGTCGATGGGCGGGTGGCATCCGAACCAGTGGGTCGACTTCCGGCGCAGGCCGACCCTCGCCGAGCTCGACGCGGCGGTTCCGGACCGCCCGGTGTTCCTGTTCGAGCGTTTCACCGGCCCCGCCGTCACGAACAGCCTGGGCAAGGCGTTCTTCGACTCCATCGACGCCGGACCGCTGCCGCATCCGGATGCGGTGAAGGTCAACGCCGGTGCCGACGGCAGCATTGCCGCGGGTGGCTTCACCGGAGGCGGCCCCGCGATCACGGCGCTTTACCTGCTGCGCCGTTTGCAGACCTTCGAAGACAAGAAGCGCAGCACGCGCGACGCGATGGCCTACTCGGCCAGCGTCGGCGTGACGGCGCACCTCGATCACGTGCTGTTCCCGACCCCCGGGCCGCTGCACCCGCACCAGGTGCTGTCCAACCTGGACCATTACCGCATGTACGACTCGTGGCTCGAGCTGCACCGCGAGCAACAGACCATCGTGCGCTTGCAGATGAACTTCCTGCACAACCAGAGCGACCCGAACCTGCCCGAGTTGAAGGAGAGGCTTCGCAACCAGTTCCAGTTCTTCGGCGACGACATGCTGATGACGGGCTCGATCGGCGAGTGGGCCGCGCCGATCGGCGCCGGAGCGGTCTGGTTCGAAGCGCAGCGCCTGGTCGCGCAGGCGCGTTGGCGCAACGAGAACAGCGTCGGCAGCCTGGCCCAGCTCGCGCAGGTGGTCGACGCGTACGAGAAGGTCGACGCCGAATTCGGCATCAAGGGCCTGCGCTGGATGGTGCACCATGTTCCCTTCGTCAGCGAAGACCTGCTCAATCGCCTTCAGGCGCTCGGCTGCGGCATCCAGATGGCGGCGTTTCGCTGGGTCACCTCGGGGCCGACGGCCACCGGCGTCGGCGCGCCGTTTCGCACGACGCTGGACCACGCCAACCGAATCGGCCTGCAGGTCGGCATGCATGGCGACGGCGTGCACATCGCGCCGCTCAACCCCTGGCTGCACCTCTACTACGTGACGACCGGGATCAACTCGTTCGGCGTGCAGGTCAACGCGGGCCAGCAGCTGACGCGCCAGGAAGCGCTGCGCCTGTTCACGCGCGGCAACAGCTGGTTCCTGCGCATGGAAGACAAGATCGGCTCGATCGAGAAGGGCAAGCTCGCCGACCTGCTCGTGCTCAACGACGACTACTTCAGCGTGCGCGACGAAGACATCAAGAAGATCCGCCCGATCCTCACCGTCGTCGGCGGCGAGATCGTGCACGACGCGGGCGTGTTGCACGTGCACAAGCATCGCGACGATGACGACGACGACGATTGATCGCTTGCATGAATCGAAAGAGGGGGAAGGTCCATGAGAACCAGTAGTCTGCGGTCGGCCCGCGGGATCTTCGCTGCCGCGCTGATCAGCGCGGGCGCGCTGACGCTGGCCGCGTCGGCGTTCGCGGGCGACGACCGGGACCACGGCAAGAAGAAGGGCGCGCACGACGGGTTGATCCTGACCAACGGCAGGATCCACACCATGGACGCGTCGAACCGGGTGGTCGACGAGGTCCTCATCAAGAACGGCCGGATCGCCCAGGCCGGCAGGCATGTCAGCAGGAGCGGCAATGTCAAGGTGATCGACGTCCGCGGGCGCACCGTCATCCCCGGAATCATCGACGCCCACAACCACATCGTTCTGGTCGGCAACCGCCCCGGCTACCACACGCCGATGGAGCATGTGGCCACCATTCCCGAGGCGATTGCCGCCTACCAGGCGCGCGCCGCCGCGTTGGACGCTGCCGGTGTGCCGCACCAACAGTTCATCACGACGATCGGCCCGATCGCCGCGCAACAGCTCGTCGAGAACCGCCTGCCCACCCTCACCGAACTGGACGCCATCTCGCGCCCGGTTTACATCCAGGCGGCGCAGGGCGGCATTCGCGCGAACAGCGCCGCCAAGGCGTGGTTCTCGATCAACAACCCGGCCGTTGTCGTCGCCGACACAGGCGCCGTCACCGGCCCGGCGCTGCAGACGCTGCGCGAGAAGTTCCTGACCCCGGAGACGAGGAAGCGCACCGCCTTCGAGTCGCTGCAGTACTTCACCACGCTGGGCATCACGACGCATGGCGACTCGGGAGCCTTCCATTCCGAGCTGGCGTCGAACGGCATCGCCAACGAGAACACGTACACGATGCACCATCCGTTCATGGCGCTGCACCGCGAGGGCAACCTGCCGGCGCGGCTGCGCTTCGATTACCTGCACCAGGATGCGGCCACCGACACGGCGCTGACGACGCTCGCGCCGCGCCTGCGCAATTCGTTCCCGTTCTTCGGCGACGACTGGATGCGCAGCGCCGGAATCGGCGAGTTCACCGGCGGCGGGCTGGCGGGGCTGGTGGCGATCGGCAAGGCCGGGTGGCGCGCTGAAGACCACGCGCTGAACCTGAACGGCTTCCTCAACCTGGTCAATCTTCGGCAGTCGGCGCACGACCAACTGGTGGCGGAGGGCTTCGTCGACGGCATTTCGAAGCTGCGCTGGAGAATTTCGCATGTTCCCGGGACCACTGAAGAATCGGTGAACCGGTTCAAGGCGCTGGGCGGCGGGCTGCTCGTCGGCTGGGGCCCGACGCGCAACCGCGCCGCAGGTGCTCCCATCATCGGGCCGGCCTACCGCACGCTGCTGGACAACGGCATCCCGCTCGGATGGCACTCCGACGGCGGTGACATCACCGTCATCAGCCCGTGGCTGAACTTCTACACCACGATCACCGGCAAAAACCTCGCGGGCGTCCTCGTCAACGAGGGGCAGACGCTGACGCGCTGGGAGACGCTCTGGCTTGCCACCGCGGCGAACAAGTGGTTCATCGGTGAAGAGGATGTGGGCTCGATCGAGGCCGGAAACCACGCCGACCTCGTCGTTCTCGACCGCGACTTCTTCAGCGTCCCGGATGCGGAGATTGCGCGCATCCGTTCCGTTCTGACAGTGGTGGGCGGCAAGATCGTGCACGACGCGCGCGTGCTGCGCGGCCGCCATGGGCACAAGCACGACGATGACGACGACGACGATTGACACGCGGCACGCGGCGCTCACGGCGAGCGCCGAACGGCCATGACTTTGATAAAACAAGGAGACGCTCAATGACAGTTCCGGGAAGTTGGCTGCGCGGCCTGGTCTGCGCGTTCGTGGCCGGCACGGCGATGTTCGGCGCATTGGCATTGGTCGCGACGCCGAGTGCGGCGTATGCGGGCGACAACGACGATCGCGATGACGACGATGACGATGACGGCGACCGCGACGGCCGTCGCCATCACGGCTCGCGCGACTACCGGATCGAAGTGCTTTCCGGCCGGCCCGACAGCGTGGCCGGAAGCGACGCACTGGTGCGGGTGAGCGTGAAGAAGAGCAAGGTGGCGCTGGCCGACGTGCGGATCACCTTGAACGGCACGGACATCACGCCCTCCTTCGTCGCCGACAGCGCCGCGCGCACCCTGACCGGCTTGGTCACCGGCATGGTTCTGGGGGCCAACGATCTCGAGGCCGGCACCTTGCGCAAGCACCGTGGCCGCGACCGCGACGATGATGACGATGGCGATCACGACCGCGCCCACCTGCGCATCCAGAACCATCCGATCCAGGGGCCCGTGTTCTCCGGCCCGCACCAGCAACCCTATGCCTGCGCGACGCACCAGTTCAATCTGGGCGCGGGCCTGGGCACATTGACGCCGCCGCCGAACCCGATCACCGACCCGAACTGCCACGTGCCCACGCGCGTGGACTACATCTTTCGCACGAATACCGCGCCGATCGGGTTCGTGGCGTGGCCCACGAACGCCACCGCCTACCCGGCGAACATGGCCACCTCGGCCACCGGCAAGCCCTACATCGTGCGCATGGAAACCGGCACGGTGAACCGCGCGATCTACCAGGTCACGATGCTGCACGACCCGCTCAAAGACGCGGCGCCGAACTGGCAGCACCCATCGGCGAACTGGAACAAGCGCCTGATCTACACCTTCGGCGGCGGCTGCTTCGGCGGCTGGTACCGGCAGGGCGCGAGCACCGGCGGCGTGCTCGACGACTTCATGCTCAGCAACGGCTACGCGCTCGCCTCGTCGTCCCTCAACGTCTTCGGCAACAACTGCAATGACCTCACCGCCGCCGAATCGATGATGATGGTGAAGGAGCGCTTCATCGAAAAATACGGCCCGCCGGCGCACACGCAGGGTTGGGGCTGCTCGGGCGGCTCGTACGCGCAGCACCAGATCACCGACAACTACCCCGGGCTGCTGGACGGCATCATCCCGGGCTGCTCGTTCCCCGAAGTCGGCTTCGCGACGATCAGCTTCATCACCGACGCCTGGCTGCTCGACAGCTACTTCAACAAGACGACGGTGGCGTGGACGCCCGAGCAGAAAGTCAAGGTCACCGGATTCAGCCGGTATGAGACCGTGACGAGCGTGCTGCCCGCGGCACGCCGCATCGACCCGGTGACGCGCCCGCCAATCAACGGTGTCCCCCAGCTCGGCACGAGCTGCAACGCGGTTCCGGTGGGCCAGCGCTACGACCCGGCTTCCAACCCGACCGGCGTGCGCTGCACCGTGTTCGACCACACCGTCAATGTTTACGGACGCGACCCCGTGACCGGCTTCGCGCGGCGTCCGCTGGACAACGAAGGCATCCAGTACGGTCTGAAGATGCTGAACAACGGCAGCATCACGCCCGAGCAGTTCGTCGACCTGAACGAGAAGATCGGCGGCTTCGACAACGACGCGAACCTCGTGCCGAGCCGCACCGTCGGGGACCTGCAAGCCGCGCGCGCCGCGTACCGCACCGGGCGGCTCACCAACGCCGGCGGTGGCCTGGCGCGAATTCCGATCATCGACTACCGCGGCTACATCGACGACCTGCCGAGTGCCGACATCCACGTGCGCTACCACTCGTTCTCGCTGCGCGAGCGCCTGGAGAAGGCGAACGGCCACTCGAAGAACCACGTGATGGTCGTCGAAGACGGCTACGGCCTGTACAGCAACGCGAGCCCTCTGCTGCAACGCATGATCCTGACGATGGACCGCTGGATCACCGCGATCAACGCCGACACCGGCCGCGGCCGCAAGATCGACAAGATCGTGCGCAACCAGCCGGCCGACCTGAAAGAGGGCTGCAACCCGCGCGGCGTGATCACGTCACCGGCCGTCTTCATCGCCGAGGAGCAGGTGCGCGAAGGCGAGCGCGCGACGGTGTGCAATGCGCTCTACCCGAGCAACTCGTTCCCGCGCGAAGTGGCCGGAGCCAACATCCGCGCCGACATCATCAAATGCAAGCGCAAGGAACTGCGCGCGAGCGACTACTCCGTGACGTTCACGCCGGCGTTATGGGCGCGCCTGCAAGCCACCTTCCCGAGCGGCGTGTGCGACTGGAACCGGCGCGGCTACGAGCAGCAGGGGCTGGAAGACACCTGGCTCGTGATCGACTGACCGAAGGGCTTGACCGTTGGCCCGTGCGGCGTTTCACGCCGGACGGGCCATGATTCCATCGACAACAACAGTACGTCAGGGAGCATCAGCGAAGACATCGATTGAAAGGGTGCGACATGAGGTTCTTGCGCGTTGCGAATCTGACCCTGGCTGCGGCACTGTGCAGCTTCACGATGGGTGCCGCGGCCGGCGGCGACCGTGACGACGATGATGACGACGATCACGGCCGCGGCGGCATTCACATCGCCGTACTGTCCAGCAAGCCCAATACCGTCAGCGGCGGCGACGCCCTCGTGCAGGTGCGCGTACCGCGCGGCGCAGGCAGCGTGGCGGTGCGCCTGAATGGCCAGGACGTGACCGCGAAGTTCGTCGCCGATGCGAGCGGGCGCAGCCTCACCGGCCTGGTGACCGGGCTGCAGCTCGGCAAGAACACGCTGAGCGCGAACAACAGCGCAGGCGCCCGTTCCGCCAGCCTGGAGATCACCAACCACCCGATCCACGGCGAAGTCTTCGGCGCGCACCAGCGGCCGTGGGTGTGCGAGACGGCGGCGTCGGGGCTGGGCGCGCCGCCGGCGAGCGGCCCCTGCGTCGTGCCGACGATCTACGAGTGGCTCTATCGCTCGACCAGCGGCGCGCTGCTGCCGCTGCCCGCCGGGCCGCTGCCGGCCGACGTGGCCAAGACGACGACGATCGACGGCCATACCGTCAACTTCATCGTGCGCGTCGAGTCCGGAACGATCAACGAGTCGATCTACCGCATTGCGATCCTGGACGATCCGACGAGCCCGATCTCCAACCCCTGGTCGGCGGGCGGCAAGAAGCCCGGGCCCGGCTGGAACGGCAAGCTGTTCTATCACTTCATCGGCGGCGCCGGTCCGGGCTTCCGCTCCGGGCGCAACCTGCTCGCCACCGCGGTCAACATATCCGACACCGTGTCGATTCGCGACGAACCGCTGCGCCTGGGCTACGCGGTTGCGTTCGGCACGCGCAACACCTTCGGCACGGGAGGCAACGACATCGTCTCGGCCGAGACGGTGATGATGATCAAGGAGCGCTTCATCGAGCAGTACGGGCTGCCGAAGTACACCGTCAGCATCGGCAGTTCGGGCGGCGCGATGCAGCAGCAGTTGATCGCACACAACTATCCGGGGTTGCTCGACGCGATCACGCCGGTGCGCTCGTACCCGGACCTGGTGAGCGTCGTCACCGACGTGATCGACTGCGGCTTGCTGAACAACTACTTCGACACCGTCGCGCCGCCGGGGCAGTGGCCGGGCACAAGGCGCTCCAAGGTCGACGGCTACCCGGTGGACCCGAACGGCCTGACCAACTGCAACGGCTGGAACGCCTTCGCGCGTGACTGGCCGGGCCCGACCAACGGCTTTGACGCCGTGGTTCCGCTCGCGGCGCGTTACGACCCGGTCACCAACCGCACAGGCGCGCGCGGCACGTACCAGGACGGCGTGGTGAATTCGCTCGGAATCGACCCCGCCACCGGCTTTGCCGGCCAGCCTTACGACAACGTCGGCGTGCAGTACGGCCTGAACGCGCTGAACAGCGGCGCCATCACGAAGCAGGAGTTCCTCGACCTGAACGCGAAGATCGGCGGGCTGGACGTCGACGGCGCCTTCGTCGCGGCGCGCAGCGTCGGCAACCTGAAGGCGATCGAGCGCTCGTACACGACCGGGCGCCTGAACGACGGCGAGAACCTGACGCTGCCGATCATCCACTACCGCAACTATGTCGACTTCGAGAACAACATCCACAGCTACCACCGCAGCTTCGCGCTGATCGACAGGCTCGAGAAGAAGAACGGCACGTCGGCGAACCTGGTGCGCTGGACGATGCCGAGCGCCGGCACCGTGAACTTCATGCGCATGGCGCTGCTCGCGCACGACGAGTGGCTGACCAACATCGCGAACGACCAATCGGACACGCCGTATGCGAAGAAGGTCATCCGCAACAAACCCGTCAGCCTGACGCACGGCTGCTGGGACGCCGCCGGCGTGCGCCACGATCAGCCCGCCAGCCCCAGCGCGCCGGGCCTGTGCAACACGCTGTACCCGGTGCACGCCGATCCGCGCATCGCCGCCGGTGGCCCGCGCTCGGGGGACATCCTGAAGTGCCGGCTCAAACCCGTCAATGCAGCGGGCTACGCGGTGGTCTTCACGTCCGATGAAATGGCGCGGCTGAAGTCGATCTTCCCCGAAGGCGTATGCGACTGGAGCAAGCGCGGCGTGAAGCAGCGCGCGCTGAAGGATTCCTGGCTCACATACCCGGCGCCGGGGCGCGCGGTGTCGCTGAACCAGGACCGTGATGACGACGACGACGAGCACGACAGGCACGACGACTGAAGTCCCACCGCCACAACCCCCAACCCCTGGAGAGCAAATGAACCGAATCCGAATCGCATTCGCTGCGGTGTCGCTCGCGGGCGCCGCGTTGTTTCCCGCGGCCACGCTGGCCGCCACGGCGTGCGCGGCGCTGGCCAACCTGCCGCTGCGCAACACCACCGTGACCGCGGCGGTCGAGGTGGCCGCCGGCCCGTTCACGCCGCCCGGCGCGACCACGCCGCTGGCGGGTGGCCCATTGCCGGCGTTTTGCCGCGTCGCGCTAACCGTCGCGCCGCAAATCCACATCGAGGTCTGGCTCCCCAAAGTCTGGAACGAGCGCTATCAAGGCGTGGGCGGCGGCGGTTATGCCGGCGTGATCTCGTACGCCGCGATGGCCACCGCGCTGCGCGAGGGCTACACGACGGCGAGCACCGACACCGGCCACCTGTCCGCGGTGGGCGGCACCTTTGCGCTGAACCCGGACGGCACGCTGAACTGGGGGCTGATCGAGGATTTCGCCGAGCGCTCGCTGTACCAGATGGTGCGCAAGGCCAAGCGCCTCATCAACGCGCATTACGACGCCGCGCCGAAGTATTCGTACTGGACGGGTTGCTCCACCGGCGGGCGCCAGGGCTTGATGGCGGTGCAGCGCTTTCCGGATGAATACGACGGCCTCGTGATCGCCGCGCCCGCGATCAACTGGGAGCGTTTCATCCCGGCCGAACTCTGGCCGCAGATCGTGATGAATCAGGAGCTCGGCGCGCCGATCGCCACCACGAAGCTCACGGCGGTGACGGCCGACGCGGTGGCCGCGTGCGACGCGGCCGACGGCGTGGCCGACGGCGTGATCAACGACCCGCGAAAGTGCGATTACGACCCTGCCCAGTCGATCTGCCTGCCCGGCGAAAACCCAGCCCAGTGCCTGACGCCGCAGGAAGCGAACGCGATGCGCAAGGTCTGGGACGGCCCGACCGACGCGAAGGGCAAGCGGCGTCTGTGGTTCGGCCTGGAGCGCGGCGCGTCGCTCGCCGGCCTGGCCGGAGCGAGCCCGTTTGCCATCGCCACCACCCACATGGCGTATTGGGTCAAGCAGGACGCCAGCTTCGACTGGCACAGCTTGCTCGAGGCCGACTTCGAAGGCCTGTTCCGCATCTCGCAGCGCAAGTTCAACGACGTGATCGGCACCGATCAAACCGACCTGCACCGCTTTCGCAAGCAGCACGGCAAGGTGTTGATGTGGCACGGCGAGGCCGATCAGCTCATCATGCCCCGCGGCACGGTGAACTACCTGCACCGCGTGCGGCAGGACAACGGCGGCGCGCGCCGCGTCGACGACTTCATGCGCCTGTTCCTGGCGCCCGGCGTCGCGCACTGCTCGGGCGGCAATGGCCCGAATCCGGTGGGCACGCTGCAGGCGGTGGTCGACTGGGTGGAGAAGGGCATTGCGCCCGAGCGCATCCTGGCGACGCGCACCGACGCGGGCGTCGTGCGCACCCGGCCGCTGTGCACGTATCCGAAGACTGCCAAGTGGACGGGCCTGGGCAGCACCAACAACGCGGCAAATTTCGTCTGCGTCGACGGCGAGCATGACAAGCGCGATTTCAGCGTGCGCGGTTCGCGATCCGACGATCGCGACGATGACGACGAGCGTGGGCACGACGACGATTGAATCGCGACAGTGGGCTGGCACCGGATACTCAGCGTGGCCCAAGACGCTTCCCAATCTCTGGGTCGTCGGCCAGACCGGCGGAATCGCGGTCGACTCGCGCGATCACATCTGGGTTCTGCAGCGGCCGCGCTCGCTCGCCGGACGCTATCTCGGCGCGACGCCGCCGCGTTCGGTCGTTCGCGACTCGCG